>CAVSEC010000012.1:0-346878 GCA_963726955.1 uncultured Gemmatimonadales bacterium
TTGCCTGTACTGGTTCGGTTGGTCTTGCTGGTCGGAATCTGGTCGGTGCGCTTTGCACGCGAACACTCTCCCTTCGCTGCGCCTTGACGGCCGATGGAGTAACAGTCAATCAAGCCTCGCGGACAAAGTATAATGCGGTTCAAATCAGAGCGATGTGATCCGTCCGGCGGACGGGGATCACGCCGCGAGGAACTTCGAGTATCGCGCATCGAGGTAGTCCGGCCTCGGTTGGAGGCGCTTGTTTGTTGGGACATGGATGGCAGCGTTGTTCATCGCCTGCAAGCCATGCCGCAGCATTGGGCCGTCCGTTTCGTCGAGAATGTCACGCCTGATATGTACACGGTAATCTGGGGCCACCCCAAGGATATTCGTGTCATAGGCACCGTGATGGAGCTTGCTGAGCGCTAGGCCATTCGGGACCTCCGGGCGCCCGCGTACGTCACGGTCCTCGAGAATGTGCGCCGCGTCCAGCAACTCTGGATGGTGCAACCTGCAGATGGCGCAGCTCTCGCCGTAGGCGGCTACGACAAGTTCCCGGAACCGGTGTTGGTGCAAACGTCGTTTCACCACCGCGGTGGCGTAGGCCTTGAGCGGTGCCTCGGCCCCTCCACGCATCAGCCGCGGATCGCCCACACCTGTGGCATCTGCCGCAATCTTGAAGGTGAGCCGGCTCGGCTCATCACCCACCACGTATACCGGAACAACCGCCTCGTAGTGTCCTGGGCCCACACCGTAGAAGTAAATGAGGGGGCGACCGAGGGCGTGGGCCTGGCGCACGGCTCGATTGTCCGACGCCCGCGGGTCATTCCCCTGATAGCGGTACTCGAACCAGTCGTCGTCGGAACCAATTTGATCATCGTACCGGGGTGTGACACCGCGGCGAATGGAGGCAGTGGTAATGGAGAGCGCCGCCCCTTGGGCGCCGAGCCGAGCCGGTTTCCAGATCCCCCGCGCTCGATTCGCGAACGGTACTCTCTCCCCCTCGAACTGGAATCCCTCGGTCATCTGGCCACGGGTCATGACCCCTCCGGATCGATCGGTGATCGCGCGGAGCGCTGCCATGGCGGCGAGACGGAGCTGCCAGTCGTGATCGAGGGGGGCGGGAGGCATCCCTGGTGAAGATGCCGCCTGACCAAGCGGTTGGCCAGCCCTCAGATGCGGGGTCGCGGAGGACTAGGGGAGCCCATAGAGGGGGTAGGCGAACTGGCGGACGGGCGGACTGGCGGACTGGCGGACGGGCGGACGGGCGGACGGGCGGACGGGCGGACGGGCGGACAGGCGGACAGGCGGACGGGCGGGCAGCCGCCTCCGTGCGATGCCCTGCGCCAAGCCTGGGCAACACACCAGATCCCGGGGCGAGTCCCACAGGTGGTCGCCATGGTATCGCCTCGCTTTATTTCACCTGCGATTCGCTCCAGTAGCCGTGGATTCCCCACCAGGATGCTATGCCCGTTCCCGTTGCCCAAGCAGGGCTTGAGCAATGGCGCGCCGTTCGCGCCGTCGTTCTCGCTCGCGACTCGCACGCCTGCAAGGCCTGCGGCGAAACATGCTCCCAGGGCGAAGCCGACGTTCACCACCTGATCCCCCACGCCGCCGGTGGGGTCGATGACCCCGGCAACCTGATCACACTGTGCGATGGCTGTCACGCCGCCCACCACCCGAACCTTCAAGGCACGCTTGCTCGGCGAATGATCGAGCGCTGGGGATTGAGGCTGGCCCGGGCGCTGGACTATCGACAGGAGTTGGCTGGTGTCGATGAATCGCTCGGCGCGGCGATGCGGCGGCTTGGAGTTACCCATCTGCGCACTCCACCAGCTCGACGTGATCCTCGCGGCCCTTCGAGGCGAGTCGCTGCTTCTCGTCAGCGCGACCGGCTCTGGAAAGTCGCTCTGTTTTCAGCTGCCGATCCTGTTGAGCCACGGGTGCGGGTTCGTGATCTCCCCGCTGAAGGCACTCATGAGCCAGCAGGTGGCCGACCTCACGACGAAGAAGATCCCGGGCACCTTCATCAACGGTGACCTCGGCCCCCAGGAAAAGAAGATCCGCTATCAACTGCTAAGGGATGGCGCCATCAAGTTCCTGTATTGCACGCCGGAGCGCTTCGATCCGAGCATGGTGCGCCAGGCTGAGGTGGACGAAATCGTCCGCACCCGACCGGCATACCTGGTGATCGACGAAGCGCACTGCATCGATCGATGGGGAAACGACTTCCGCCCGAACTACGGCAAGTTGGGGGCAATCCGCCAGGCACTTGGCAGCCCACCGGTATTGGCGTTCACCGCCACCGCCGGAAGGCAGAGCCAGCGACGCATCCTCGAATCGCTCGGAATACCAGACGCCCGCGTGGTGGTGACCGGGGTTGACCGGCCGAACATCAAGTTCGTCCGTCTGCCGGACGTGAAGGACGAGGCGCGGTATCTCCTGATCATGAACCTCCTCAGGATCATGCCGCATGGTCGTGCCATGCTGTTCGTGCCCACAGTCAATACCGGAAAGCGGCTGCAGGCCGGCCTTCGGTCGTTGGGGTTGGACATTCCGTTCTTCCACTCCAAACTCGGCACGGCCAACGACCGCGACATGCTGCTGGGCCAGTTCACAGGCCGCACCGAGCCACCCGTGAACGTCGTCATCTGTACCAATGCGTTCGGCATGGGGCTCGATCTGCCTGACGTTCGCCTGGTGGTTCACTGGCAGTATCCCGCGTCGGTGGAAGACTACCTGCAGGAATTCGGACGCGCTGGTCGGGATCGCAAGCCTTCGGTCGCTGTCATGTTCACCGGAGAGAAGGACGAAGGATTGCTCGGAGTTCATGGCCAGGAAAACATCCGAGATGGCAAGCGGCGATGCCGCGTCCAAGGCGTCGGTGCTCGAAGCCAAGCGCTACGCAATCAAGGAAATGGGACGCATTGCGACGTCGAGAGGGGTCGTGCGTTCGCGCCAATATTCTTGCGTACTTTGGGGAAGTCTCGTCGCCTCGGCACAGAACCATCGCGGTACGGATTGTGGAATGGTTGCTCTCGCGGTCCGTCCGTCTCCGACGAACCCGACTTTTGCTGTGACCAGTGCGATGACGTGAATGTCGACGATGTCGAAGCGGTCACGAAGTGGGCCGGCGGAGTCTTTGCACGGGAGCGGTAGGGAGAGTTCTCCGCGCCGCTGGCTCCTCAGGCTGGGCGCCAAGCGGAAGGATATCGCGCGGGCGATGGGGTGAGAGGAAAGGCGGGAAGGGGGAGGGGCGTGGGGGCGCGGGGGCGCGGGGGCGCGGGGGCGCGACCCGAACTTCAGCACCTGGAGGCCCCGCCGCGCGAGGTTGAGATGCGCCGTCGCTTCAGCGACAGCTGTTGCCGAGCCGAGGCTTTAGCCTCTGGATCGGACGCCGAGCTCGAACGGACTGCCTCGCGTCGGGTCTCGGAACGCGGACCCAGATTGCCGCGACGGCCTCGCATGAGCTCGCGGCTGAAGCCGCGACTCACGGGGAGCCTGACGGCGTCGATCTGACCCGCGGCGGCGGTGAATTGGTTCCGTGAGTCGGGCGCGTCAGGAGTAGACTGGTCCGCCCGAGCGCCTTCCCCACCTCTCCGACCACCGGTACCGACCACCGGTACCCCCATCACCGCGTCGCTCGCTCCTATGTCAGTGCTGACATATAGTCTCGAGACCTGCCCGGCCCGTCTCCGGGCATACGACCAGCTCAACCGGGACTACATCATGAAAGCCACCAAGTCGGAAATCTTGATGGCCAGATGTCAGAGTTGCCGTTTCAGTCGTCGATGCCCTTGTCCAGCACTGCCAAATGCTGGCCGTATACGAATTGCCGGTCCCGCGCTCTGCCCGTGATCTCCCTGGTGATGCCGAGGGCGCTCAGCCTTTCCAGCGCTGCGGTGACCGTCGGCCGGGAGAGCCCCGTCGTCTCGGCGGCCCGCGGGATCGAGACGATGATCTTCTGCCGGAGAAGCTCGTACACGTTCAGGGCCGATGCTGCTCCGCGCCCCACTTTCCGGACGCGCGCGCGGTCAGCCTCGAAGAGCGCCAGGAGGGCGCGCGCCGTGGTGGTTGCCTGGGCCGCGACCGCTTCGACTCCGACCAGGTAGAACCGAAGCCATCCCTCCCAGTCCCCGTGGGTGCGGACCCGCTGGAGGGTGTCGTAGTAGTCGGCCCGGTTCTGCTTGAAGTAGAGGCTGAGATAGAGGAACGGCTGGGAGAGTAGCTCCTCCGCGCACAAGAGGAGCGTGATGAGAAGGCGCCCGACCCGGCCGTTGCCGTCCAGAAATGGGTGGATCGTCTCGAATTGTGCGTGCGCCAGCCCCGCCTTGATGAGGGGCGGGGTCCTCCCCCGCTCATCGTGCAGGAACTTCTCCAGGTTGTCCAGCGCCGCCAGCATCTCGTGGGGCGGGGGAGGCACAAAGCGCGCTTTGGCCGGACGGGGACCGCCGATCCAGTTCTGGCTTCGGCGGAACTCGCCAGGGACCTGGTTACCCCCGCGCCCGCCCTTGAGGAGGACGCCGTGGACTTCGCGGAGGAGCCTGAGACTGATCGGCATCCCTTTCCGCATCCGACCAAAGCCATGCTGAAGCGCAGCCACATATCGGGAGACCCCCCGGACGTCCTCGGTGGGGACTCCTGGCGCCTCAGCATTTTCGTATTGCAGAAGGTCGGTCAGGGTGGACTCGGTCCCCTCGATCTGGCTGGACAGGACCGCCTCTTTCCGCACGTACATGTAGAGGAGAAGGTCCGGCTCCAGGGATGCCGAAACGCCATCCAGCCGTCCCAGGGCATGGCTGGCCCCCTCTAGCGCCTCCCGTAACTCGGCGTCGAACTCGAGCGGGGGGTCCGGGGGGAGAGGAGCAGGGATGAAGGCGGAGTAGGCCTCCCGCCCGCCCTGCTGGCGCACGAGTCGTCCTGCCCGTGTCGATCTCCCGGGTCCCGAACCAGCGGCCCCGGTGCCGCGCCGTGCGGTCGAACTCTTCATGGCCATTTCCGCTGTGAAAGTCCTGAGCCTGTTCCTTTCACAGGGCAGGGCCGAGAGGAGCTTTTCATAGCCGCAATCGAAATACAAAAATAGCTGGCTAAGTTTGCATATGCAAGTTGCCCCCCGTCCGGGGACCCGGTGGGTGGCCGCCGGGCGATGGGGTGAGAGTTCCGGGTTCCGAGTGCGATACGCTCAACGCTCCCCGCGGTGTACCGAGCTCGTCGCCCAGGCCTCAGCCCAGCCCGCGCAGCCGCTTGATCTCCTCCAGGACTTCGATGTCGGCGGCATCAATCGCCCGGCCGGTCCGTTTGGTGGCGATGAGGTCGTCGAGGCTGATGAGGGGGAGGGAGACGCCCTCCACCTCCACCGTACTGGAGCGGGTCACGGCGTCCTCGTAGTTGACGCTCCATGCGATGGTGAAGATGTCCACCGCCGGATCATCGCCGATGATGGTGACCGGCTTCCGCAGAATCTCCTCCGGCAGCCACTCGCGCGCGAAACCATATCCGACCTGGGCCAGCGCTTCGAGGACCCGTTCGGCGTTCTCCCGGGTCCGAGCGATCAGGATATCCATGTCGGTCGTGGCGCGGACGTGGCCATGCAGGATGCAGGCGATGCCGCCGATGATGAGATACCGCGCGCCTTCCCGGTTGAGCACTCCACCGAGCTCGGCGGCGGTCAGCTCCGGACGGCTCCAGCGGCCCGGTGGGCTCGCTTCCATAGCCAGTAATCCTCGAAAGTGTCAAAGGCGATCACCTGCGTGCGGCTCCGCGCGGGGCGAACGGCGCGGGCCAGACGCAGCAGTTCGCCCGCCTGGCGGAGTCGCTCGGCGGGGCTCAGCGCCAGGGCGGCCCGGAGCCGTCGATCGCGGGCAACTTCCATCTCCTCGTGAACCGCGAAGTATGGCGAAGCAGTGCCCGCCTCCCGTACCAGTCCCGGAGAAGCCCCAGTCCCCGCCTGCATGCGCCGAAGCGCCTCCGCGATCACCCAGCTGCGGGAGCGACCCAGCCGCTTCGCCTCCTGGTCGGTCTGACGCAGGAGGTCGGCGGGCAGGGTCATCGAGATCCGGGCGATCCGGGGGCGTTTCATGCGAGTAATATCCGGTAATACTCGAGCGGGTGCAAGGCGGAAGCGAGGTCCCGGCTCCGAGTGCCTGGTGCGGGGTATGGGAAGGGGGGGGCCGTGGGGGCCGCGATTCATCGCGGCCCCAACACCCGGCTCCCCCTGCATGCTGTCATCCCGAGGGGCCCCGAGCAGAGCGAGGGGGACCGAGGGATCTCCTGGGGCTCGGCTCGGAGCGCGGAGAGGTTCCTTGCCGTCCCTTCGCTGCGCTCGGGGCGTTGGCTCGGGGTGACAACCGGTAGGAGCGCCCCGCGTTTCGGCGGGCCGCCGGACGTTGGAATCGGTTATTCCAGTGGCGGGGCGCTGTGGCAGCTTGGCCGAGTGCCCGAGATCTCCCGATTCTTCGGGATCGTGATCCAAATGTACGCCAACGATCATGCCCCCCCCATTTCCACGCCCGATATGGCGATGAAACCGCGCGGGTCCGTGTCGACCCCATTGAAGTGATGGACAGCGACCTGCCGCAGCGCGGCTTGAGGCTCGTGCTTGAGTGGGCTATGCTGCATGAATTGGAGCTGGTGGAGAACTGGCACCGGCTGAGCGCCGGGGAGGCGCCCGCCAGCATCGCACCATTGGAGTGAGCGATGCAGCCCAAGGCAGTCGCGATCGAGACGCGAGCAGGCTATCGCATAGCCGTCAGCTTCGATGACGGCACCAGCGGCGTGGTGGATTTCACGCACCTGGTCTTTGAACGGGACACCGGATGCTTCGCCGAGCTCCGGGACCCCGCGCGCTTCGCCGCAGTGGTGATCAACCCGGAATGGGGCCATATCGAGTGGCCCAACGGCGCGGATGTCGACCCCTATCTGCTCTACGAGGCGGCGCACGGCCAGGCCGTGATCTGAGGGCGTGAATCGCGCCCTGTCGCTGTCATCCCGAGGGACCCCGAGCAGCGCGAGGGGGACCGAGGGATCTCTTGGGGCTTGGCTCGGAGCGGAGCGATCCCTCGCTGTCCCCTCGCTTCCCCCTCGCCTCCCCCTCGCTCCGCTCGGGGCGTTGGCTCGGGGCGTTGGCTCGGGATGACAAATTGCGCGAGGGCACGCGGTGAGCGGGGTGGTTCCGTGCAGGGGTGGACGTATTCGCCCGCCCCTACTCGAAGCCCGAAACGCCGCCACTATCCCAAGTCAGACTCGAGAGTCATCCATCGTCTGCTCGGCCCGGGATACGCCGACCCTGCTGGCGTCGTACCTCCGGACGGATGCGGAGACCATCATGCAGGTGGTGCTGAACCCGACGATGAGGCTGGCGGCGGCGAGGTAGGTGCGAATCGGATCTCCACGCACTGAGGGTGCTAGGGAATGGAATTCAGTATCCTGACTGTTTTCCGTGGCGTTGAGACGATCGCTGTCGGCAGCGCGATTCGCGAGCGGAAGCGTCTTGTAAAGGCCTACGGAAAGGGTCGCTGGCGCAAGCGAAAGGGAATCGCCCGAGTACGGTTGCCGGATGGAATCACGATGCTGGCTGAGCTACATTGGTACGAGGCAACCGGAATCGGCAAAAAGGAATTCAAGATCAAACGATACCTGTGACCATGACCATGAAACGAACTAAGACACGCCAGCGCTTCGCCTTGTGTCTGGACAACAGGGCGTACCCCGCTTCGCTCGAGCGGTTGAAGATTTACCGGGTCCTGCCGGACGACGATGCTGAGGGCCACGGCCAGATGCGGGTAGTCGACGAATCGGGTGAGGACTACCTGTACTCGCAGGAGTACTTCAAACCGTTGCTGCTTTCCCCCTCGCTCGTACGCGTGGTCCAAAGGGGGGTAAAGGTGAAGTCCAGGCGCCCTGCGGCGATTCGGACGACCTGAACGGCGTTGCCGGAGGCGAAGGGATGACAAAGGGCTCGCAGTTTGAGGGATCCCTCGGTCGCTCCGTTCCCTCGGGATGACATGCGGTCACTCACAACGGAGCACACACCAGAGGGCGCAAAAAAGAGAAAAGCTCCACAACGGAAGTCGTTGCAGAGCTTTCGATTGCCCATTCCCTCGCGGCGACTCGGGACAGGGCTGGGCTCGAGCCGAAGGCCGAGCCCAAAAACAAAGGCCCACGGTTCTGCACCGTGGGTGAGGGGCGGGCGGGGACGCCCGCCCCTACACCGTCCACTCGAAGGCCGAGCCCAAAAACAAAGGCCCACGGTTCTGCACCGTGGGTGAGGGGCGGGCGGGGACGCCCGCCCCTACACCGTCCACTCGAAGGCCGAGCCCAAAAACAAAGGCCCACCGTTTTCACGGTGGGCATTGCCCCTCCTGGGCTCGAACCAGGACTCTCCTGATCCAGAGTCAGGCGTGTTGCCAGTTACACCAAGGGGCATCAGGAGGGCACTAAGCTAGCGACCGACGGAGGGGAACGGTAGGGTCGGGCCTAAGCCTCATAGTGCCTGCCGCTTAGTGCCTAGGCACCCCCCGTCTCCCGCGCCTCATCGTACCGCAAGCCGCTCGCCCCTTCCCCCCGCCCGGCGGTCTTCCGGCGGGCAATCCACAGGTAGGTCTCCCCGGAGAGCCAGCGGCTGCGGACGACCTCCCGGGTGACCTTGAGCCCGGTCCGCGGCACCGCCTCCTCCCGCACCCGATAGGGGTCGATCCCCCGCCGCGCCAGCAGCCGGCCGACAGGCTGCGGACTGGTGACGCCGTCGGGCCGGACCATCTGCCCCCGCTCCAGCACAGTCTCGCCGGTGAGTTCGCTCAGGCGCACCGGAAGCATCGGGAACCAGTGCCACGGTACAAAGCTCTGCAACAGATATCGCAGCGGCGCGGTGGTCGGCGGGAACACCAGCTTCGGCTCCCGGACGATCTCCGCCACATGCCGCTCCCGGCCAGCCCAGGGACGGCCATCGCCCCCCTCCGTGGTCTGCTCGATGGCCCAGACAAGATTGGCCTGCTCGTCCCGCGCAATCCGCACATCCTCCACCGCCTCGCTGCTCACCCGCACCGCCGCCGCACTCGGCGGGAGCACAAAGAAGTCGGCCGGCGCCCCGGCCTGACCCGGCATGGTGATCGAGAAGCAGGTCCACCGTGCATCGGCCGGCGCCGGCGCCTGGTCGGCCCGCTCCACCAGGGTGGCGCCCCCGAAGACATCGTGCACCAACAGTTCGTCGATCCGCGCGATGCTCCCGACGGGGAGATCGAAGGGGACGACGAAGTAGTCGTTCCCGTGGATCAGCATGAAGTCCATGACCAGCAGCTTGGCGAGGTCCCGCTTGTCGGGGATGACGCTGCCGAAGTCGCTCGTCCCCCGCTCGAAGTCCCACCAGCGGTGATTGGGCATCCCGCGGAAGCGCACAAAGGTGGGCAGTCGGCTGGCGCGGAGCTCGGTGATCTGGTCGGGCTGCTCGACCGAGGCCTCGGTGCGCCTCGCGAGATCCATGGTGTACCACTCGAAGGTGGCGTCGCGATCCGGCTGAGCGGTGAGCACTACGCCACCACCGGCGGGATCCCCCGCGCCCAGGTCCACCTGATACTCCAGATGATCGCTCACCCAGGCGGTGCCGGTGTCGTCCCCGACAGCACCAAGGGTGGCGCTCACCAGCGCGGCGAGCTCCGCGAGCACAGCGGTGACCTGCGCGGCAAAAGGCGCGACGGCGGGCCGGGCGAGGAGCGCCGGCGTGGCCCCGGCAGCCGCGAGGGCGGTGCCATCGATGGCGCGGCCGCCGCACACCGCGAGGAATCGCGCCGCGTTCGCATCCACCGCCTCTACCGCGGAGAGGTCCAGGGGGAAGTCGACCCGGGCGGCGGCGAGCACACCGTCGCGCTGACCCTCGGTGAGCCCGCGCTCGACGAGCAACTGGCCGAAGAGCACGCCGAATTCGGCCTGCACCGAGAGATCCGGCGTGAATCCCTCAGTCTCCACCAGCTCCTCGAGAGGCCGGTCGATCGGCTGCATCGGTGCGGGGGCGCGGCCCGCCGCGCCAGGGCGCCAGCCCGTAAAGGGCGCGGTGCGGGCACGCATGGCGATCCACGCCGGTGAGCCGGCGTCCTCTCCCTGGAACTCCCCGAACTGCCACTGCCGAGTGAGAAACCAGAGCGGATCCCGCACCTTGGCGGCGACGGTCTCCTGCACCTCCGGCGAGCGAGGCCGCGGCTCCAGCCGGTTCCACCAAGTGACGGCGAGCGGCTGCGCGAGCACCGCGGCCTGGAGATTCGGCGCAATGGCGGTGGTCATGGCATCACTCCGGCCCGCACCAGGATCGGCTCGCGGGCGATGGCCTCGGTGAAGCTGCTACGGATGGTCACGTCGTCGGTGCTGTCGGCGAGGCAGATCGCCGGCAGCAGTTGGCCGAACTCACCGAGCAGCTCGCCATCGACCCCGCGGATGCGGACGAGGTCGAGCGTCTCCTTGAGCGCACCGAGGAGCCAGGGGAGCTGCCACGACTCGGCGTTGGGAACCGGCGGCACCGCCACCAGCACCGCCTGCGGTGCCTCGGCGCCGGGATCGTCATAATGGAAAGCGACACCGGTCTGCTCGGTGGGGAGCGGAATATTCTCGACCCACTGGTCCAGCAGCAGGCCAGCCCACGGCACATTCACAGTCGGCGCATCGGCCTGATAGAAGAGCAGCGAGGTCTTTCCCGGGCTGGGGCGTTTGGTCTCGTCGGCGAAGGGGAGCGCGGCCCAGGGTGCGGTCGCGTCGTGGGGGACCTGGGCGAGCGCACGGGGTGCAGCGGGGCGGCCGAGGGTCCCACTCTGGATCTCCAGTCTGCGCCAGGCATCGAGCCCGGGCCGCACTCGGCTCGCCCCCAGTTCGAACTGCCGCAACGCCGCGCGGCGTTTGAGCGGGTCGGCGTCGATAAAGGCGGCGGAGGCGCCGTGGAGGAGCGCATTGGCGAGTTCCGCCTTGGCGGGGACCTCGAAGCGGGGGAGAAATGGCATCGCGGCGCCGACGAGGAGATCGAGCGCATCCCGTGCGGCGCCGAGTACGAAGCGGGGATCGGTCGCGTGGATGGGCTTGGCCGCCTCGCTGAGGATCGCCCCCGACTTGGCGACGCGGCGCGCGACCTCCGCTGCGACGCTCTCTCCCTGCGCGATGAGCGTGAGCCGGAGCGGCAGGGTGTGCTCGAAGCTGCTGGCCGGCCAGGCGCCGCTGACGCCGAGTGCGGCGAGGCCGCGGAGTGCGGTGCGGAGAGCGGTGAGGTCAAAGGGGGCGCCTGGCGCGGCCGCCTTGGCCGCGGCCACGAGCGGCAGCAGCCCCTGCCCTGCAAGATCGAGTGCGTCTCGCTGGTCGGTCACGCGGGTGAGCGTCTCGGCGAGGCGGTGGTCGGCGGCCTGAGCATCGTCGGCGCGATCCTCCGCGATGAGGTCCTCGGGGGTGAGCGGGCGGCTCCGCGCGAGCACCACCCGCGCGGCGCGCGCCAGCTCGAGGAAATCGTCGAAGCTCCGATCGGTGGCGGGATCGAAGCCGGCGGGCCGCCCATAGGTGATCCGGGCCTGGGTCTCGACGGCGAGCCCCAGCTTGAGGTGGGCAATCTCGAGGATCCGCCGATCGAGTTCCGTCGCCTGCGCGGCCGTGGCACCGGGAGCAGGGGTGGAGGACGCGACCGAGGCGTCGGCGAGGAGCTGGAGATCGATGGGGCGGAGGGCGAGATCCTCGAGGGTCACCTGGGCGAATCCGCTCGGCGCCTCCTGGGGTCCGAACTCCACGCTGCACTCGTAGCGGGCGGCGGGGCCGAAGAGCTGGCCGAGCCAGGCGTCGAGCCGCGGCTCGAGGATCGCACGCGGCGTCGGAAGCGCGGGGTAGCCGGCGGGGAGAGGCGCGCCGTCGCCGCCGGCGAGGAGCACCGTCTTGTGGGTGAGCGGTGTGCCGCGGCGTGGCTGGGTGGCGATCTCGGGATCGGGGGGGCGCACGGAGCCCTGCGCCATCGCATCCAGGGTTGCGGCGGCGACGCTCGGACTCCCCTTCACGAGCTGGTAGACGCTTTCGGAGAGGAGCAGATCGGAGACGGCGTCCACGGTCTGGTCGAGGCGTCCCAGCTCTGCCTCGATGCCGGCGCGGTCGGCGCCGCCGGCCGGGAGGCCGAGTGTCCCCCAGGGAATGGTGCCGGCGGCGGCGGCGGTGCGGAGCGTCAGGCCGTCGACCACGTTGCGGGCGGCGATGTGCTGCTTGGGCTGCTCGGGATCGTTGGCGTCGAAGTCGTCGGGGTCGCCGCTCTTGCCCGCCACGAGGGGGAAGCGGGCGCGGAGCGGGTCGATGTACCTGTCGAGCAGCCGGTCGTGCAGGCCGCGCTCCATCTGGTAGCCGAACACGGCGCCGATGGGCTGGCCCTCACGCACGGCATCGAGCACGAAGCGCGCGGCGCGCACCCGGGCGCTGGAGAGATCGATGGCGTAGGCCTTCTGATCGTCGCCGGTACGGGAGAGATAGCCGTTCCGGAGCACGGCGGCGGCGGCCGCATGGGTCATCGACGGGGCGTGAACATAGCCGCCGTTCCCATCCTGCCGGACCGCACTCCGCCCGCCGCTCAACTCCACCGGGTGGAGACTCTCCGCCGGCTTGGGGCGGAGATCCTCCACCCAGCCGTAGGCGCCGAGGTGGCAGCCGGCGGGGACGGCAGCGCGCATCTGCCCCAGCCGCTTGCTGCTGAGCGCGGTGATCCAGCCGTCGAGCCGGTGAGAGGCGAGATCCAGGGTCTCGGTGAAGAGCCGCTCCAGCTCGGCGGTGGGCGCGCCTGACAACATCCCGAGCGCATCGCGGAAGCCGACCACCGATTCCTGGGGGAGGAGGCCGAGGACGATCGCGGCGTTTGCCGGGTTGGCAAGGAAGCTGTGCAGGGGTTCCGTACCGGTCACGGCGGGAACCGCCACCATCATCTGCGTCAGGCGATTGGGCTTCTGCGGCAGCGAGGCGACGCCGCTGAGTTCCCGCTCCGCGCCGTCGCCGGGGTTGAACAGCGCGAAGCGCTGGCCGATCAGATTCGCGCTCCGGTGGTACTCCAGCAGCGCGGCGTGGCGGAGCAGCCGGTAGAGGAGCGAGACCGGGCGATCGGTGCCGGCGGGCCAGTCCTGCTGGACCAGCGAGGGCACACCGAGCACCGCGGATCCAGTCGATGTAGTTCGGCGCGAGTGCCGCCGTCTCGGAGACCGGGTCCTCGGTGACGAGGTGATACCGGAAGGGCCAGGTGTCGGGGTTGAAGTTCACCCGGCCGATGCGCGGCAGCCATTCGAGTTGGCCGAGGCGGCGGAAGATGTCGGTCGCGAGGGCTTGGCCGTAGTCCGGAATGGGGCCAGAGGGATCCGAGGCCGAGGATGCCCATCATGTTCCAGGTGGCGTCCTCTCCCATCACCGGCCGCACCCGCACCTCGCGGGCGCTGGCGTCGAGTCCCAGGGTCTCCATCGGTCCTGATCGGGGTCGGCGCTCTTCCCGATGCGCGCCACCTGCGCCAGGTGATCGCTCCACATGCCTCTGAGGGTCTGGAGCGCGGCGGGGAGTTCGTGGTCGGCGGCATCTCCGCGGCCATTCGGCTGCCACTGATCGAGGGCGCTGATCGGGAGCACGCCATACGGGGTGTTCCCGATCCGGAAGGCGGCGACCGGGCCGCGGCCCCGCACATGATTCACGAAGAGCTGGCGCGCCGACTCGATCGATGCGTCGTCGAAGACCGGAGCCATGAGTTCGCGCAGGAAGTAGCCCCAGGTCACGGACCAGAGGGCGCGGGCCATCGCTCCGGCACGCTCCCCTTCCCTGCCATCCGCTCCGTCGAGATGGGTCGCCATGTCGCTCGGCAGGCCGAGGAGGGAGGCCCAGCGCGGGCCGTCGCGGGTGGGCGCGGCGGTGATGCCGACCCGCTCCACCTCGTAGCTCCGGCGGCCATCGGGATCGGCCGCGGGGAAGGGCGCGGCTCCCTGCGACGTGTTGTTCGTCGGGGTGCCCTGCGGCACCAGCGCCAGGCCCCGGTCGTGCCGATGGTGGGTAAGCAGCTCGCCCAGGCTGGTGGCGCTCACATCGGGGGCGAGCGAGGACTTCACCCCGAAGACCACCACGCGCCTGAAACCGGCGCGTTCCGCGGGGGGCAGCGCAATGCGGAGCGCCATCCCGACCTTCACGGCCGCCTCGAAGTCCACCGTCCAGCGGACGTCGTCGCTCAGTTTGAGGCCGTCCTCGCCTAACGGCGAGGTGGCGTCGCTCGGATCGGGGGAGAAGGTGAGCGCGAGCGGCTCGACGATCGCGGCCCCGCTGACGATCCGTTCACTGGCGCCGAGCTGGAGCAGCACGTGCCAGCGATCGGGGAGGAGCCGTGCCTCCGCGGGGCGGGTCCAGCTCTGTTCGCGCCGGGTGACCATGGGAGGCAGGGGCTTCCCTGCGGGGCGCGTTGCGAGGTTAGTCGGCGTACACCGGTCGGCGACCCACGCCGCGCGCGCGGCACCGAGGGCGCTGACCAGGGTCTTCCAGGCGGCGCGTTCCTCGGTCTCGCCGGGCCAGGCGGCGGCCCAGAAGGTGGTGCCGTCGGCGATCTCCTCATCAGTGAGCTCCGGCTCGAAGCTGTCGGCAAAGATGTCGTCGGGGTAGACCCGGAGCAGGAGGTCGGTACCCGCGAATCGCGTCTCGATGCGGACCGGCAGCAGCACCAGGGGCTGATCGGCGGAGAGGCGGGCCACCTCCTCGACCGGCGTGGGTGCGATGATCTGGCGCAGATGATCGCCCAGCGCGGTGCGTTCGGTGGTGGCGCGCTGGCGGGCGGCGGCCAGGGTGGCCTGCGCCTCCTTTGCCCGGCCGGCAGCATTCTCGCCGTTGCCTGCGGGATCGCCGTTGGGGCCGGCAGGGACGCCGCCCCTACGGGCGGTGGCGACGGCGGCGTTGGCGTTTTTGAGGGCGACGGCGGCGCGGCGGAGTTCGTAGCGGGCGTCATCCAGCAGGGCGCGCTGGTGATCGACGGGGCGCGGGCCGGCGGCGGAGTTGATGGGGGCGGTCATCAGGGGATCATCTCGGAGGCGTGGATCGCGATCCGCATCGGGCGCTGCAGGGTGATGAACGCCAGATCGGACGCCTTGGCGCCGTGCTTGCCCGGGCCCTGGTCGGCGTGATAGGGCCGAGGATCACCGACGGCGGTGGTGTCAGGCAGCGACGCGTCGAGATTCACCGCCGTGATCTGGGCGAGTGCCACACGACTGCTCGCGAGGTTGGCCCAGCCCAGGTTGTTCCAGTCCGCGCCGGTGACCGGCAGCCCGAACTGGGCGTCGGGGAGGGTGTCGTCCGCGGCGTCCATGCCGAAGCGGGGTTCGCCACTCGGCTCCGCCAGCACGAAGTACCAGCCGGGGGCGGAGCCGTTCCGGACGCCATCACCAAGTACCTGCTCCGGTGTGAGGCGGAAGCCATAGAAGTTGGCGTCGGGGTCCATCGCCCCGGAGAACATCGGGTGCGCGACCTTCACCATGGATTCGGTATCGTCCGCAGGGTCGTCCAGCTCGCGGCCATCGTTCCCCCATCTGGCCTGGACCGCGTACACCTCGGTGTTGGGATAGCGGCGGAGGAGATCGCCGCGGAGGAAGAGCACCAGGTAGTCCGCGGAGCCGTTCACCGGCGGCCGGGGCGAGTGGGTGCCCAGATCGCTCGACGGGTTCCAGGTGTGGATCTGGGTGATGTCCTTCAGCTCCTCCGGCGTGACGCCGCCGCCGGGGGGTGCGGCGTAGCCGGCGGTATCCCAGAACTGCCGGAAGTAGGTCGCGCGCTGGGTGGTCGGGTACTCGCGCCAGAGCAGCTCGCGCGCCATCTCGTGATTGAGGCCGGTCATGTAGGCCTCGATCATCCGCTGGTTGGTCTTGAGCAGCGTGGCCGAGTTGGGCGGGATCTTGTCGAAGCCGGGGAGCAGCCACTCATTGTTGAGCGCGGCGAGGGGCTTGTACATCGGCTGGGGAAATTCCGGCGCGGCGAAGACCTCCTGCAGCGGATCCTTCGGCTGGAAGCGGACGCCGGCGGCGAGATCGTAGCGGCCCTTCATCGCCTGGGCGATCGTGAGCTGCGGGTCGAGTGTGGTGACCAGCGACCGGCTGAGCGCGGTGAGATTCGCCTCCCTCATGGTGCGGAGCGGCATGGTGGGGGGCTGCATCCGGTCCAGCATGGTGCCCATGGCCCCCTTGAGCGCCGCGATCTCGGCGAGGGGCGCGCTGCCGCCGGGCGGCACACTCGGCAGGGTGTGCGGTGCTCCGCCCGGCGGTGCCTCCGCCGGTGCATAACTCGGCGCAGTCTCGGCGCTCCGGATCAGCGCGCCCGAGGGGACGCCGTCGCGGAGCGCAACCCGGTTGGCGAGGTCGGTGGCTCTGGTGGCGGCCTGCGTCGCCATCACGCGCAGCGCGGCCCCCGCCGCACCGGCCACAAGGGCCAGGGGCCAGAGGCCGAAGAGCAGCAGAATCCCACCGAGCAGGAGCACCACCCACCACGCCGTGCCGAGCCGGCTGGCGCGGGCCTTGAGACTGGCCACTGTCGTCGCGGTCACGCCCGCAGGGGCGATCGCGTCGCCGAGCCGGGGAAGGCTGGCGAGCTTCCCGGGCGGCTTCGGTGCGGGCGCGGCGCTGAGGGTACCGCTGTTGAGGCGGGCGAGGAGCCGCACGGGAGCGCCGGGCGCTCGTCCCTGGCGGCGGCCGAGCGGACCGAGGGGTCGCGTCAGGCGACGGAAGGCGGCCTCGAGGGCGCCGCGGGGAACCGCGCTCTGTGCCAGCACCGCGCGCACCGTGGTGGGGCTCGCCTTGACGCGGGCGTGGAGCGGGGCGGTGAGGTGCAACACCGTCTCGGCGTTGCCGGTGAAGAGGTGGCGGTTTGCCACCCGGGTGGCGAGCTCGCGAGCGAGCTGCGCCTGACGCAGCTCCTCGTTGAGCTGGCGGACGCGATCGACCTGATCCCAGGCGCTCGCCATGAGCGCCTCCTGGTGCACCTGGATGACCCGGGTGCCGAGCCCCGCGCCGGTGCGGAGGCGGGGGTCGACCGAGAGCTCCTGGAACCAGAGCGGCCGCTCGGGGAGCGCATCGGCGTCACAGCGATCGGTCGCGGCGGGCCACTGGCCGTAGAGTGGCGGCACCACCGTGCGCGGCGTGCCCGGCGTCCTGGCGCGATCGGCGGGGAGATTGAGCAACGCCTTGAGCCTGGTGATCCAGGTGCCGCGCGCCGCCGGCTGCCACACCGTGTCCGGCGTCTTGAGCGCGGTGAGCATCCCGCGGAGCCCGAGCGGCAGCGGGTTGGCGACGGGGAAGCCGGGGGAGGCGGCGGCGACGTCCATGTCGCGGATGCCGATCGAGTCGGGCGCCTCGAACGGTTCGATCAGCCGGGCCAGAGACTCGAAGTCTCCGTCGGGGCCGGTGCCGAAGCGCCAGGCATAGTAGACCGGCAGGGTGAGGGGACCCGACGGTGTATCGCTCCAGGCGAGTGTCAGGGCATCAAGCGCGCCGGGATCCTGCCCGAGACCGGCGAGGACGCCCCGCTGAAAGGCGGGAACGACGAGGGCGGTATAGCCGCGATGCGCCTCCATCCGACGGGGTGCGACGAGCCGGGCGCGGATCGCTCCGGACCGGGCCGACATCAGCTGCGCCGCGCGGCTCTCATCGACCGTCGTCTCCCCCGCGACCTGCACATGCGCCCACGCCCAGAGCTGGTGGCTCTTCGGGAGCACCCTGGCGTCCCTGATCTCCACCGCGCCGAGGTGCCCGTCGCCGGCCGGCTGCACCAGGCGCTTCATCTCGCTGTCCTCGAGCACGATGAGGGTGAGCCACGGTGTCAGGCGGTCGGCGCCGGTGGCGCGGGCCGGGGTGTAGCGCCAAGGAAGATCGGCCTGATCGAATTCGATGACCGGGAAGTAGTTCGGCTCGGCGTCCATCACCCCCGACCGGGGCCAGGTGCGCACCACGGTGCGACTGTCAAAGGCGGTCACCTCGCCCGGTCCGTACAGCTCCAGGGTGACCCCGTCGGCGAGGCCGGGGTCGCCGTTGAAGCGGACGTTGATCGGCAGGGTGACGCGGGGCTCGGTGCCGGCGGTGCCATCGACCCGGGCGATCTCGGCGCCGACGCCGGTCTTGAGCCAGGGGAGAAAGGCGTACTGCCCGGTGGTGAGCGTCATACCGCCTCCAGCTCGTGCAGGGGGACCACCTGCAGGGCGTCGCGGTCGCCGGGATTGCTGGCGAGATGCTCCTTGAGCGCCTGCATCGCCGCCCCCTTGGTGGTCGGCGCGGTGACGCCCGGCTGCATGCCGAGGTCGCCGGTGGAGACCACCACAAACTGCTCCTCCAGCTGCGCCAGCTTCGGGGCCGCGGCGTAGGCGCGGGTGCCTGCGCCACCGATGCCGGCGGCGCCGGCCCGGAGCGAGCCCTGCTGCATCCAGAGCGGCAGGGTGAAGATCGGACGCAGATGGCGGCGATGCTCCGGATCCTTGTACTCCGTCTCGTAGGTGAGCGGGGCGGAGATCGAGGGCCCCGCCTTGACCGTCGCGCTCGCGATCTCGAGTCCGGCCTGCATCAGCTCGAAGGAAGGCCGGGAGAGCTTCTCCTGGTCGGTCAGCTCCTCGAACTGCGCCGCGGCGAAGAAGTCGCGGATGGGGGCCGCGGTGGCGGGGCTGGTCCCCACGATCACCTGGTCGACCGTGAACTTCACCGGCGCGGGCGGTGCGCCGCTGCCGAATCGGGTCAGGGTGCGGTCCAGCGGGGCGACCGTTTCCTTCCACGTCATGCGGCCGGCGGGGTCGATCACCGTCGCGGTGGTGCCGGCGGGGAGTGCGAGGGTGGTGACGGCCACGGTGCCGGCGGAGGGGAGCGCGGCCCAGTTGCGGGGATCCTTGAGTGCGGCGAGGAGCGGCGGCCAGGGGTCGGTGGCCGGGATGGTCGCCTGATCCTCGCTGCCGAACTTCACGTCGGGGTGGACCGACACCTCGAAGAAGAGGAGCGAGATGGTCGCGGTCCCGCGGACCCGCCACGGGGTGGTCCCGGAGAGGCTGCCGTCGAAGCTGATGCCGGCGAGCTGGATGTCGCCAACGCCGATCTCGAGGCCGGCGGTGAAGTCCACCTCGAAGCCGAAGGGCGAGAAGATGAGCAGCGCGTCGAAACCCATCCAGCCGCGGACATAGACCCCGACGTTGATGTACAGCTCCGCCCGGGCGCCGAACTGGAGCGAATTGCTGGTGAGCGCCTGATAGGTCTGGCAGCTGATGCGGATGTAGTCGCCGGCACCGAGCGCCAGTGTCAGGCGCCGGAGGGGGGGGAAGCCGGGCGGCGGGGTGAAGTGCGGATGGAAGCCGCCCAGGGCGATCGCGAAGCTCGGCGGGTCGCCCCAGCAGAGCCGGAGCGCCATGTCGCCGGTGAGGGTCCAGACCACGATGCGGGAGTCGCGGAGGGTGGCGTCGAGCGAGAGCAGCTTGGCGCCGAAATCGATCAGGGCGACGAAGTCGAGGTGGATCTCGACGATCGCCGCGTCGCGTTCCGGGAAAAAGGCGGCGATCTGTCCGAGCAGCGCGATGCGGATCGGGTCGGGGAGCTCGATGATGATGCCGAGCGAGATCTCGACCAGAGTGGGCGTGCCCCAGCCGAGCTTAGCCATCGGGCCGAAGACGAACTGGCCCTCCGCCGGCGGGAAGATGCGGCTGAGGTCGCTGATGAGCTGCGGGGCGTTCCGCACCGGGTCGCGCGGGAACATGATCGAGTCGAGGCTCCCGGCGTACACCCCCATGCGGAGCGCTTCGGCGTCGATGGTGCGGTGGATGCCGCAGATCCCGCCGACGCCGAGCAGGGTGAAGCCGAAGCCGAGCTGGATCGGGAAGAACTCGACCGCGATGATGATCAGGAAGGAGTAGCCGGGGCGCCCGTCGGGGAGCCTGGTGTCGATCAGCCCGATGGCGCTGACCTTCACGCTGAAGACTTCGAGGGCGAGCACCCCGGCGTAGCGGCCGGCGTCCGGATCGAAGGAGATGAAGCCGCCGCCGGTGATCGGTCCGGCGTTGACCTCGAGGCCGACGCCGGTGGGGGGCTTGAAGCCGATGTCGAACTGGACCGGGCCGACATTCCCGCCGCCCGGCGGGAATGACAGCGTCGCGGTCACGCCCAGTCGGTCCACCGACGCGGCGATCGGGCCGATCGTCGCGGCGATGGCGGCGGAGAGCTCGAGCGGGACAGTGCCGTTCTTGAAGCCGGCCCCGAGATAGGCGCGCAGGAAGGTGACGGGGCCGAGCGACTTGTTGAGCGGGATCTGGATCTCGAGCATCCCGCTGCCGGTGAACTGGACCCCACCGGCCAGGCTCCAGGTGAATCCGAAATCGAACGGGGCGTCGATCTTGATGCCGGAGAGGATCGTCGTGAGGAAGCCGTCGCCCTGGCTCCCGTCGATGAGGAGACGCCCGCCGGTGACGCTGGCCGCCGCGATCGGAGCGACCGTCGCCTTCTGCGTCACCGAGTCCCACGCGAAGCTCACCCCGATCTCGCCATCCACCCGCTTCACCTCGAGGCGGCTCCCGCCGGCCTGTCCGAGGAGGATGAACGGATCGATCGGCTGCCCCTGCACCGTCAGGCTCGCCTTTCCCTCCACCTTGCCACTCGGCGGGGTGATGTCGAGCGTGAAGGGCGGGCGCAGCCTCGCTTTGGCACCGACGGTGAGGGAACCGTCGAACTTGGCGCGGAAGAGCCAGGCAGGGTGCGGCGAGGGGAACGGAAAATCGATGTTGCCGCCGATCGGCAGGAACACCTCGAAGAGGAGCCCCGGCGGCGAGACGGTGGTGTCGGCCGAGATGTCGAAGGCAAAGGCGTCGAGCTTTGCGGGCTTGCCGCCGCCCGGGGGGTAGTATGTCGCGGGGAGGTTCAGCCGGTCGAGCAGCTGCGCGAGCCCCTGCAGCAGCACCGTGCCATCGAAGCCTGGCTGCCCCCACGCGAAGCGATTGGTGAGGTAGTCGCCCGGGCGGTTCGCGAGGTCGAGCAACCGCTCGAGGTGGAGTTCCGACTTCTGGTGAGTCGGCTTGGTGGCGTCGTTGGGATCGCCGGGGATCTCGGTCCGGTCGATGATACCGAAGAGGGTCAGCGCGCCGTCCACACCGGGCACGGAGCCGAGCGAGGTGGTGACGAAGAGATCGAGCAGTTTGCGCGGGAGATTCGCCACCAGTTCCGTCACCTGCGGCGCAGTGACGCCGGGGAGGGTCGCGCCGATGGCCTGCAGCCGGTTGGCGACGGTGGTGAACGACTGAATCGTCTGCCCGGTCTTGGTCAGCACCGTCGCGACGCGGGTGACGATCTGCGCCGTATTCTCCGCCTCGATCGCGGCGACGAGGGCGGTGACCTCCGGTCCGAGGGCCTGGGCGGCGGCGGCGGTCGCGTTGGTGGCGGTGACGAAGGGTGCGTCGGCGAGGAGCTGATCGGGGAAGTAGAGCCCGAGGAGGCCGAGGGTCTCCTGCACGCGGCCGCTCTGCATCCGGGAACCGATCTGGCCCAGGATGCCTGCGAGCTCGATGGCGAGCTGTTCCAGCGTGCCGGCTTGACCGCTCATGCGGCGTCCTTCCGGCCCCCGGGGGCGGGGGCGTCAGTGCAGATCGCGGACGATCTCATCGTAGCACTTGCCCGGCAGCGAATCGAGCAGCGGGCGGTTGCGCACCAGGTCGGCGCGGAGCTGGGGGCTGGCGAAGCGATGCACCTGGGCCAGGAAGGCATCGAGAGCCTGGTCGGTGGAGACGCCGTCGAATTCCCGGGGCAGTGGGCGGCCCGGATCCTCGGCCGCGGTGATCACCAGGCGGAAGAGGGCGGGCCCGTTGGCACGTCGCCATGCTGCGGCGACGCGGCGGTGGGAGTTGACCAGGTGATTGAGTTCGCGGGAGTGACGCAGCCAGACGGCGATGAGGTCGCGGCCGCGCTCGGTGCGATCGAAGTCGGACTGGATGCGCCTGAGGCCGGGAGGTATCACCTCGGCGGCGGCGGGGCCGGCGATTGCCGCCTTGGGGACGATCTGGGTCTGGCCCATCCGGGTCGCGGTGGCGACTTCGATGGTGATGCTGTCGGCGGCCTTGAACTTGTCGATGAGATCCTTGATCGGGAAACCCTTGCCCCAGCCCTCTTCGCTGCCGCTGATCGGCCCGCCGGTGTAGAGACCGACGACCTCGTGGTTGTCATTCACCAGCGCGGACCCGGAGTCGCCGAAGTCGCCGAAGTACACCTTGGATGTCACCGAGGCATCGGGGTTGGGCTGGATCACGATGCCGTTGGTGTAGTTGCGTCCGTTCATCGTGCCGACATTGTTGATGGACTTGAGCGTCCCCCCGATCAGCCCGAGGGTCCGGCCCCGCATCTGGATCTGATAGAGCTGGGTCTGCGCCTCCATCGTGGTGAGGTCGTGCCGCCCCCGGACGAACCCGATCTCCTTGATCTCGGCCAGCCATTCGAGCTCCGCGTCGAGCTGGATCAGCGCCGCATCGACATCGTCGTCGTAATGGCTGGCCACACAGTTGCCGATGAGTCCCCGGCAGCACCTGGTGCAGCTGTCGTTGGGCTCGGGCTGGCCTACCAGGGTTCCGAGGGTCGGGAGGACCGTGTCGAACACGACGTGGTGGTTGGTCACGGCCATGATCCGCCTGGGATCGGCGGGGACCCGCGCCAGAAAGCCGAGCGTTCCGGCGCCGATGCTCGCCTTGGACTCGAGGTGGGTGCCTCCGCGGACGGGCCGCTCCCGGTCGCGATCGCCATAGAGGTAGCCCTGCGCCATATCGGGAAAGGCCGGCTTCCCGGGAATGACCTTGTCCTCGAAGGGGGGCACTCCTCCACGTCGGTCGGCACGCCATCGAATTCGGCGGGGATGCGGGCGCCAGGTTCCAGCTCCGACACCGGGCGCTTGCGGGTGACCAGCACCTTGATGACCAGCTCGCCGGTGGGGTGCCCAGCCTTCATCCGGCCACCGATGCCGACGTTGTGCACGCCGGGAAGCTTGAGCAGCTGTTCGGCGGCGCGTCTTGCCAGGCTGCGGTACTCCTCTTCGGTGCGTCGCATCAGTGCCGCCCTCCGCCGAAGTCCCGCATGACCTCCTGGTAGCTCCGGCCCGGGAGCGACAGCAGCAGGTCGCGGTGGGCGACCAGTTCGCGCTGCAGCTCCGCGCTCGCGTAGCGCTCGACCTGATCCAGGAAGGTGGCGAGTCCCTCCCGCACCGGGACGCCGTCGAGAGCGTCGGGGAGAATCATCGTCGGTTCGAGCGGCGCCCGGGCGACGAGGCGGAGCAGCGCCGGCCCGTTGTGCCGCTGCCAGACCGTGGCCACACGGCGCTGGCTCTGCACGATGCCGTTGAGCTCATCGGAGTGGCGCAGCCAGACCTGGAGGAAGGCGCGGCCGCGCTCGGTCGCGTCGAGGTCGCGCTGCAGGCCCCCTTCGGCACGGACCGCCG
The DNA here is from genome assembly GCA_963726955.1 of uncultured Gemmatimonadales bacterium. Classification (GTDB taxonomy): domain Bacteria; phylum Gemmatimonadota; class Gemmatimonadetes; order Gemmatimonadales; family GWC2-71-9; genus JADJOM01. Next base: position 23,399 of record CAVSEC010000012.1, read on the forward strand.
TCGCCCCTGCCATGTCAGGCACCGTGTTGACGATGCCCTCGCCGGCGGTGGGGAGAATCCGCAGGGTGTAGCCGAGGTTGTTGCTCATGTCGCTCACGATCCGGGCGATGGGGATCGCGTAGCAGTACCCCCAATGTTCGGTGGTGGGGTCGGCCCCGGTCATCGTGTGGTCGTTCTCACCACCCCACAGCAGCGCCACCACCTTGCGCCCCGGCGTCAGGATGGCGGAGCCGGAGTCCCCGTGGGTACAGAAGATCACCGGATCGGCGGGGGCCGCTGGATCGGGATTGGGCCGGATCAGCATGGAGTAGTCGGCATAGTGCTGATCCCACTGCAGCGGATCGTTGATGATGTCCGGCTCGGTGTGCGGCACCGTGACGATCCCGATGCCCTGGATCGTCCCGCCGGTGACCCGGGTAAAGGCGCCCCGCTTCACCACCTGGTAGTCGAGGCCGGCGATGTCGGGGGCCGTGACATCGTAGGCGTCCTCCACCACGCCGATGTCCTTGATCTCGTTGAGCCACTCCAGGCCGGGGTCGAGCTGGATGAGCGCATAGTCGATCGCCTGGGGATCGTTGTGCATCAGCGGCGACTTCTTGCCGCCGATGTAGCGACCGATGACGCTGCGGCAGCAGGCGGTGCAGCTGTCCTTCATGTCCGGCTGCCCCACCTTGAAGTCAGGCACCACCGCCCCGTCGAAGAGGACGTGGGTGTTGGTCACGCCGAAGACCTTGCGATCGTCCTCGAGCGCCTCGACGATGAAGCCGAGCGTTCCCCACGCGCGCTCGTCCTCCGCGATGATAAGGGTGCCACCCTTGAGCGGACGCTCCCGCGCTTCATCCTTGACCGGCGGCGCCGGTCCCGGCTTGTAGCCAATCGGCGCGGCGAACTTGCGAGGCCGCCCCGCCCTGATGACATCGGTCGGGATGCCTTCGAACTGGCTGGGGATCTGGGTGCCGGGCTGCAGCTTGTCGGTAGAGAGCTTCTGGTCGACGAGGACCTTCAGCACGATCTCGCCGGTCGGCCTGCCGTCGCGTTCCCGGCCACCGACCCCGACGGCGTGCACGTTGGGCAGCCCCGCAAAGGCCTTGGCGGCGCGGCGCGCTATGGCGAAGAGTTCCTGGTCGGAAGGAGCCATCCTAGCACCCTGACCTGAGTTACATCGATTGTGAGAGTGCGGGAACTGCGCGGTCAACGAGAATATGAACTGCGCGAACGGGCCGGGAAGCGGGTTCGTTCAGGGCATAATACGCAGCGATCGGAGGATCTGTCTCACCGGGGAGCGACCGGGCGATTGTCAAGCATGGCGTGGTGCTCGGTATTCAGGGCGGTGAGGGCGGGTACCGCGTCAGCGGCGGGTCGGCGATCTGACTTCAGGCACCGGACCCCTCGTCGTAGCGTCAACCGGAGGTCGCTGCGCCTTGTCTGGCCGGCACGGAGGCCGGCCCTACGGCTCCGGCGCCCCCACCAGCCCCAGCCCCGGCAGGCTCTCCAGCACCTCGAACGCGATCGGGCAGAGCCCGGTGCCGACCTGCTTCTGCATGATGCTGCAGCACCTCGTCCCGCGGCAGCGCCTTCCGATACGGCCGTTCGGCACTCAGCGCCTCGCAGATGTCCGCCACCGCCAGGATCCGCGCCAGCGGCGACGAGCTGCAGGCCCCAGCAGCCCCAGGTGATAGCCGCTGCCGTCCAGCGTCTCATGATGCGCCGCCGCCATCTCCGCAAACTCCGCAAAGCGCCGCACCCGCACCAGGATCTCCAGCGTATGTCGGGGATGCTGCTGCACCTCCACCATCTCCGCCGCGTCAGCCGCCCCGGCTTGTCCAGGATCTGATTGCACACCCCCAGCTTGCCGATGTCGTGCAGCAGGCCGGCGCGACGCAGCGTGATCAGCTCCTCTCGCGAATACCCCATCCCCCGCCCGATCGCGACCGCCACCGAGGCAACCCCCTCCGAGTGCAACGCGGTATAGGGGGACTTGGCATCGATGACCCGCGCAAAGGCCTCGGCCACCTGGTCGAGCCGGGTCTCGTCGGCGAGGAGGACGCTTGTCCTCTGGCTCGAGGTCGGCGACATGAACTCGAGCTGGTCGGTGGCGACCAGGGTGCACCAGAAGGTGTGAGTCCCCCTCGAATGTCCTCGAGGACCTGCACCAGCGCCGGATCGAACCAGGTGCCGCTCCGCGCCCGTACCACCTCGAAGCGCCGTCCCGACGCCGAACCGGCTGGCGAAGACCTCGACGGTCTGCGCCAACCCCGCAATCCGCCCGAGCAGAGGGATGTCGTCACCGCGACGATAGTACGGCATGCCCCGCCCATCCCAATGCTCATCCAGCGCCCGGATGGCGCTCCTGAGTGGCCTTGCTCGAGGCCCAGCAGCCTGGCGATATCGGCGCCGCGCTCGCAGCGGGTCTCGGTCATCTGCCGGCCGCTGCCCTGTTCGGTCATCCCCATCATCAGGGTGTGCCAGGCCCGCACGAGCGGGCCCTCGGTGGGGCGGGCCTGCTGATAGGCGTAGCGGGTGGCGTCGGCGCCTCTGGACCAGTCGGTGAGCTTATGGGCCCGCTTGAGGGCCAGGTCGTCCGCCTTGAAGAGGCGAGCGAGACGGGAGGCGTTGCTGGAACAGCCGAGGTCCTTCAGGAGCAGGGCGTAATAGAGGGCGGATTTCTCGTCGGGGGAGAGGCGGATCAGGTCGGCGAGCCGCATGCCGATGACGCAGGTCCGGACGGCGTGTCCCGCCGGCTGCCCCTCGGTGATGTCCAGGGCATGGGACAGGGCGGAGACGACCTCCGCCAGCCGGACATCGGCGGTGACGGTGTCGGCCCGGCGGTCCAGCCAGGGCAAAGTGCCGGATCGGAGGCTGCCGGCAGGGGCTAAGTCGTTGAGAATGAGGGTCACGGCGAATTAAAAGGCAAAATCGGGGCCGGGGGGGGAGGCGATTAGGCGATTAGGCGATTAGGCGATTGGGGGGTTGGGCGGTTGGGCGGTTGGGCGATTGGGCGGTTGGGCGGTTGGGCGATTGGGGGATTGGGGGGGTGGCGATTGGGCGATTAGGCGATTGGGCGATTGGGCGATTGGGCGATTGGGGGTTGGGGGGGTGGGCGGTTGGGCGATTGGGGGATTGGGCGATTAGGCGATTGGGGGATTGGGCGATTGGGCGATTGGGCGATTAGGCGATTGGGGGGTTGGGGGGTTGGGGGGTTGGGCGGTTGGGTTCCCCGTTGTCATCCCTAGGGAGTGAAACGACCGAGGGATCCCTTCAGGGGCGGCAGGATGCCCGCCTTGAGAGATCCCTCGCCGTGCCCTGATGACAGACTATATGGAGCTGAGGGGGATCGAACCCCTGACCTCTGCAGTGCGATTGCAGCGCTCTCCCAGCTGAGCTACAGCCCCGATTGGGGACGGGAACCTAGTGCTCGGCACGAAGTAGGTCAACCTGAAGTACTGCAGCGGAACGGCGTAGGGCGGGCCTCCGTGCCCACCCCCTCCGTGCCGCTCCCTCCGTGCCCGCCCCCGCGCCCGCCCCGCCCCCAGCCAAGCGCCGGTCGTTTACGGCAGCTTCACCGCGTTGTAGGTGCCGCCTGACACACCGAGGCTGGTGAAGCTGGCGCTGTGGTCTCTCCGGCGGAAACCGGTGGTATAGAACGACGGATTCGAGCCGTCGGCCGAGCCACCGTAGGTGGAGAGCGTGTAGGTGCTGTCGCCGTTGTCGAGGAACTGGAAGACCGGCGTGTCGGCGCTGAAGCCGACGGTGGAGTTGACGCTCTCGGTGAAGAACCGCCGGCTGTAGCCGGTGAGCGGGGCCTGATCGGAGGTCCGGAAGAAGAGCCCGATGGTTGCGCCGTTATCGATCCGATAGCGCTCCTCGATGGGTGGCGCGACGTCCAGCAGGCCGGCGACATCGGGATACCCGGTGCAGACGAACGGGTCGGTCCCGGTGCCGGGCTGCGGGCCGGCACAGCTCCCGGGCACCCAGCCGTTGCTGGTCTGGGCCTCGTTAAGCCCGGCCCACGCGACATCCTGCAGATCGAAGAAGAGCCGCACCGCGACCGCACTATCAGTGACGACGACCGCCTCGGGGAGCTGGTAGGTGCGCACACAGCCGCTGTAGGTGATCGCCACCGGCTGCGCCGGGCCAACGGTGTCCATGATGCCCGTGGTACGGGTGTACCAGGTCAGGCCGTTCAGGCTGGCCGTGGCGGTGATGTAGCTCTGGTAGCTCCCCTCCTGGCGGCAGGTGCCGACCCGGAGGACGGTGTAGCTGCCTGACGGGACGCTGACCGGGCTGGCGCCGAGGAGATCCTGCAGCGCGGTGCCGTTGAGCTCGACGAGGCAGGCGTCGTTGGTGTCGGCCGCACAATAATAGACCCGGGTGCCGCCACCAGTCGGCGAGTTGCCGACGGTGATCTCCCGAATCGGAACCTGCAGCGACTGGATGGAGACGGCGCTGGTCCAGTGCGGCGCCGCGGTCGGCGCGCCGTTCACCCGCACGATGTTCGCCGCCTGCAGCCCGCCGACGCCACCGAGACGAATCAGGAGGGGCACGATCGCGGAGCCACCCGACCCGGTGGAATCACCGGCGCCACAGTCGGCAAGGAGGAGGATGGCGGAGAGAGTGAGGGCCAGACGGCCCAGACGCGCTACGGTGCGCATAGAAGAGCTCCGAAGAAGTGAGGACGAGAGTTAGGTCCCCACGAGCATCGGCCATTGGACGGGGCGGCTTGAGAATGTGAAGGGGGTGTGAAGGGGGAGCGGGGTGCGAAGGGCGATGAGGGCGAAGGGCGAGAAGGGCGACCAGGGCGACCCGTTGGGTTGACGGTACGAGATCGCCCGTACGAATCTGCGTTTCGCGGCGCTCGTGCTAGGCAGGTCGCAGTTTATCGATCTGCTTGTTGTGCGCGGAGGAGAGGGTGAGGAGTGCCAGGATCGCGCCGATCCCCGCCATCACCATGTCCTCCTGCGTGTCCCAGACATCGCCCTGGGTGCCGAGGAAGGCGTCGGCGGCGCCGCCGGTGGCGACGGCGGTGCGCCACTCGAGCAGCTCGTAGCAGGCGCTCAGCGCGAGGCAGAAGCAGACGACGATGAAGGCGAGCCACCGGCCTGGCTTGAGCGGCGTGGTCCGCAGCAGCATCTCCCGCCCGAGGATCGCCGGCACGAAGCCCTGCGCCAGGTGGCCGATCCGGTCGTAGTTGTTGCGGGTCCAGCCGGTGATGGTATCCATCCAGTAGCCCAGCGGCACCTCGGCGTAGGTGTACTTGCCGCCCGACCATCAGGATGCAGGCGTGGAGCGCGAGCAGGGTGTAGACCAGCGGCGTGAGCGGAAAGCGCTTCGACGCCAGGACGACGACCGGCAGCCCGATGAGCACCGGGACGACTTCGATGAACCAGGTGAAGCGGTCGTGCGGGGCGATGCCGGACCAGACCAGCACGGCGAGGACGGCGACGAGGAAGGTTGGGCGCATATACCAGATGGGGTAAGGATGTAGGGCGGGCCTCCGTGCCCGCCCACGCACGAACGGACAAACGAACGAAGGGCGGGCACGGAGGCCCGCCCTACGACTCGCCCTCGAACGGCACTTCGATCTCCAGCCCATCCCGCGCGATCACCGTCTCCGGAAAGATCGCCCGCGCCTCGGCCAGCAGCTCCGGCGCCTCGCGGCTGTAGCGGGGCGAGATGTGGGTGAGCACCAGCCGCTTCACACCTGGCGTCGCGGGCCAGCTGAGCCGCCTCGCGGGCGGTGGAGTGGCCGGTCTCGCGGGCCCGCGCGCGTCGTCGTGGGTGAAGGTCGCCTCGTGGACCAGGAGGTCGGCGCCGCTGCGCCGCCTCGCGCAGCGCCGCCGACGGGCCGGGTGTCTCCCGAGATCACCACGGTGCGCCCGGCGCGCGGCGGACCCGACCAGCTCGGCCGGCGTCGATCCTGCGGCCGTCCTGCAGGCGTGATCGCCTCGCCCTTGTGGATCCGGCCCCAGAGCGGCCCCTCGGGAATGCCCAGGGCCCGGGCCTGGTCGGGATCGAAGCGGCCCATCCGGTCGTGCTCCACCAGCGCATACCCCAGCGTGTCGGCCGGTGCTCGGTGGCAAAGGCGCAGATGTCGTACTCCTTCCGCTTGAGCACGTCGCCCGTCCTTGAGTTCGTACGATCGCCACCGGGAACTTGGTCCGCTCGAGCCCGATCGAGAGCGCGGCGTCGAGGATCTGCTTCGGCGCCCTTGGGGCCGTAGAGGGTCAGCCGTCTCGCGGTCGGCCTCTCGCCGAACACGTTGAGCAGCCCCATGGTCCGGAGCAGCCCGGTGACGCCCCAGCATGTGGTCGGAGTGGAAGTGGGTGAAGAAGATCTCCCGGAAGCCGAAGCTGATGCCGTAGCGCATCATCTGGCGCTGGGTCCCCTCGCCGCAGTCGAACACCAGCGTCTCGCCTTCGCGGCTCAGGACGAGGGAGGAGACGTTGCGCTCGAGGCGTGGGACAGGCGGCGCCGGTGCCGAGGAAGGTGAGCTTGAGCATGGGGGGAAAGTAAGGGAAGATCGAGGATCGGGGAAACGGAGGCGTAGGGCGGGCCTCCGTGCCCGCCTATGTCGGGCGGGCCTCCGTGCCCGCCCACGACGAATCGGGCCCCGCTAGAGCCGCTGCACGCCCCGCTCCATGGCCCGGACGATGCCACCGAGCTCGCGGACCAGGCGGGTCCGGTCGGGGGCGGTGGCGCCGACGAGCGCGGCGGTGACCTCGCGATAATACCAGAGGGTCTTCTCGCGCGGGCACGCTGAAGCGCTGCCAGACCGCTTCGCCGACGAGGCGCATGTCGTTGAGGATGGCGCGGGCGTTGTAGAGCTTGTCGGCGGTGGAGACGCGGATCACCTCGACGCTTGGCGTGATCGCGCAGACTGTTCGATGTAGCCCCGCTTGCGCTCCTCCCACGGCCCCTTGGTGCCGTCGACCAGCGCGTGGGGATCGGGCTCGGTGCAGCCCATCACGATGCCGTGAACCCTGGCGCCGAAGCGGTCGCGGATCTCCCGCTGGGTGAGGCCGGCGCGGGGGTGATCCTCGACCGCATCGTGGAGCAGCGCGCTGATCCCCTCCTCTTCGTCTCCACCATCCTCCATGCACGATCGCGGTGACGCCGAGCAGGTGGGCCATGAAGGGAATGCCACTGCCCTTGCGGCGCTGGCGGCCGTGCAGCTCACCGGCGTAGAGCAGGGCCTCGGTGAACTTGGGGCTGAGGAGGATGGTGGTGCCGTGTTCGGGCATGGGCGGACGGCGAACTGAGGAACCGGGGAACGGAGGAGCCGGGGAGGTGAAAGGTACAGGGTGCAGGGAGGGCACGGAGGCCCGCCCTGCACCCTGCCGTTCCCCGCCGTCAGAACAGCTTCACCTGCACCCTGAGCTTGCCGGGGTGCTTCTTGAGCTCGTCGATCAGCAGCTTGAGGACTCAGCGCGGCGCGGGTGTCGGCGTAGAGTCCGCTGTCGGTGGCGAACTTGCCGAGGGTGCCCTGCGCCGCGATGATCGCTGCAGCAGGGAGTCGAGCCGGGCACCGGTGGTGGTGAACTGGACCGACATGGTCGACAGATTGCGGGTGAGGGTGTCGGCCCGCTCGATGGCGTGTCGACGGGCAGGGTGGCGACGGTGGTGTCGAGCCGCTCGGTCAGCTGGCGAAGGCGACCATGGTGCGCTCCGCCTCGTCGGTGGTCGCCGGGAGTCTGGCGTTCATGATGTTCAGGGTCCGCTGCAGCGACTGGAGGGTCTTGCCCAGCTCGTCGGCGGTCTGCTGGTTGGCGATGGCCTGCACCCCGATCAGGACGCAGTCGGCCCGATCGGCGAGGAGGGCGCCCTTGGCGAAGAGATCGCCGCTCTGGGCACCGAGGATCACCTGGCCCGGCGGCAGCTCGGGCGCGCCGGGGGTGCCGGGGCGGAGATTGAGCTTGGCGCCGCTGGCGAAGAGGCTGGTGACGACATCGCGCCGAGGCGTCGGTCTGGAGGGGAGGTCGGGAGGGAGGCTGATGGTGACGAGCACCTGGCCCGGCTCCATGAACTCGACCTTGACTCACCTTGCCCACCGGTAGCCGGAGACGGTCGACCTCGTTGTCCTGCTTCAGTCCGCCGATGTCGGCGAACTGGATCCGCGCGGTGTGGCCGGCGTCCGGCTTGAAGGTCGCCCCCTTGAGCCACATGGTGCCGCGCCACGAACAGTCCGATGCCGGCCAGCACCAGGGTGCCGACGGTGATTTCCTTCTGATAGTGCAGGTCCATGACTCAGGCCGCGAAGGTGAGGTTGCCGAAGTCGCGCTCGAGGAACTCGCGGACTTCGGGAACGGTGGACTTCATGAACTCCTGCGGGGTGCCTTCCTGCACGATCTGGCCGTTGGTCAGCAGCGCCAGCCGGTCCGCCACCTTGAACGAGCCCCGCACGTCGTGGGTCACCATGACGCTGGTGACGCCCAGCTCGCCGGCCAGGCTCTTGACCAGGTCGTCGATGATGTCGGCGTTGACCGGGTCGAGCCCCGAGGTGGGCTCGTCGTACAGCAGGTACTTCGGCGTCCCCGCGATGGCCCGGGCGATGCCCACCCGCTTGCGCATCCCGCCGGAGAGCTGGGCCGGGCAGCTTCTCGGCGGTGTCGGGCGTGAGGTTGACCAGCTTGAGGCTGCGCTGGACCCGCTCCTGGCAGTACTCCATGTCGGAGTACTGCTCCTCGTTGGTGATCCCCAGCCGGATATTCTCGAACACGGTGATCGAGTCGAACAGGGCGCCGTTCTGGAAGACGTAGCCGATGGTGGACCGCAGCTGCCGGAGGGGCTCGCGCTTGAGCGCGGTCGACGTCCTTGCCGTCCACCGATCACGGTGCCGGAGTCGGGCCGGATCAGGCCGACGATGTGCTTGAGCAGCACGCTCTTGCCGGTGCCCGACGGGCCCAGCAGGGCGACGGTCTCGCCGTCCTTCACGGTGAAGTCGACCCCGTCGAGCACCACCTGGGTGCCGAACCGCTTCTTGACCCCGCGGAGTTCGATCATCGGCTACTTGAGCAGCAGCTTGGCCAGCAGGGTGTCGAGCAGCAGGATCATGACGCAGCTCACCACCACCGCCGACGGTCGTGGACTTGCCGACGCCCTGGGCGCCCTGCTCGGTGCTGAAGCCGTAGTAGCAGGAGATGATCGTGATGCAGACCGCGAAGGCGAAGGCCTTGATGATCGAGTAGTAGGCGTCGAACGGCTGCCAGAAGAACCGGGCCCCGTACTCGAAGTCGTGAGTTGGTCACCGGCAGCACCGACTTGACCGCCAACCAGCCGCGCAGACCACGCCGAAGATGTTGGCCACGACGGTGAGCACCGGGATCATGATGATGCCGCCCAGCACCCGGGGAATCATCAGGTGGCTCGCCGGCGAGCGGCCCAGCGTCTCCAGGGCGTCGATCTGCTCGGTGACCCGCATGGTGCCGAGCTCGGCGGCGTAGCGGGCCCCGATCCGGCCCGCCAGGACCAGCGCGGTGAGCACCGGGGCCAGCTCGAGCACCACCGACTCGACGATCAGCGAGCCGGCGACGTAGTAGGGAATGTTGCCGGTGAACTGGTAGCCGGTCTGCAGCGCGGTGACCGCGCCGGCGAAGCCGGAGACCAGCAGCACGATGAACAGGCTGCCGGCGCCGATGTTGTACGCCTCGATCACCGTGAGCGGGATCCAGATCCGCCAGTCGGCGCAGGCCCGCGCACCATCTCGGCCACCATCAGGCTCAGCCGCCCCACATGGGCCAGGGCGCCGAGCACGACGTGCCGAGGGGCGGCGGAGTCGAGGGTCGTAGCTGTCATGGTGGAGTCGTGAAGTCGAGGTCGTGAGTCGAAGAAAGCTCGACTCACGACTCGCGACTCACGACTTCCTTATCTTCGCCCCCGATGCCCGACCGAAGTCCACCCCTGACATTCTGCGCTTTCGGCGCCGGCTGCTGGCCTGGTTCCGCCGCCAAGGGCGCGACCTGCCATGGCGGCGCACCCGGGATCCGTACCGGATGCTGGTCTCGGAGTTCATGCTGCAGCAGACCCAGGTCTCGCGGGTGGAGCAGTTCTACCCGCGCTTCCTGTCACGGTATCCGACCATCGAACGACTCGCCGCCGCGACGCCCGCCGCGGTGCGGGAGAGCTGGGAGGGACTGGGCTACTACCGGCGCGCGGCCAATCTGCACCAGCTGGCGCAGCTGGTCGTGACAGAACGGGGAGGAGTGCTGCCGGAAGCGCTGGAGGAACTGCAGCGGCTCCCCGGCGTGGGCCGCTACACCGCCGGCGCGGTGGCCAGCTTTGCCTACGAGCGGCCGGCGCCGACGGTGGACACCAACGTCGCCCGGGTATCCGCCGCGCCTTCCACCCCGCGCCGGAGGCCCGACCCAACGACAGGAAGCTGTGGGCGACTGCCGGGCTCCGGCTGCAGCCGCGGCGCGGGAACGCGGCGTGGACCTTCAACCAGGGGATCATGGAGCTGGGAGCGATGGTGTGTACGGCGCGGGTGGCGCGATGCGCGGAGTGCCCGGTGCGGGGAGTGTGCTGGACCGGGAAAAAGGGGAAAGGGGAAAGAATGTAGGGCGGGCCTCCGGTGTCCGCCGAAGGTGTAGGGCGGGCCTCCGGTGCCCGCCGAAGGTGTAGGGCGGGCCTCCGGTGCCCGCCTCAAGAGATCCCTCGGTCGCTTTGCTCCCTCGGGATGACAGGGAGAGCGCGGAGTCCCGCCCCCTGCGTCCGCCTTCCCTGTCAGTGTTTCAGCAGCACGCCTGCGACCAGCGCGATGAGCCCGAGGTTTCCGGCGATCATCCCCGACATCGCCTGCCGTTTGCGGAGCGCGTCGAAGAGCAGCGCGGTATCGCCGGTGGGGGCGATGCGGTTGAGGCGGCCGAGGGTGGGGAGGGAGACGAAGAGGACGAGGAGCGCGGCGAAGACGCCCGAGAGCTGCATGGCCATCAGCCAGGAGCTGGGCATGCCGGCCGCGGCGGCGGATGGGGAGAGGTATCCGCCGGAGATGATGGTCAGCACGATCCCGGGGAACATCACGACGCGATGAATCCCGCCGAGCATCCGGACGATCACGGCCTGGGTGGGGCGATCTTCGGCGCGGCCGCGGATGCCGATGAGCATGGCGGCGAGGCCGCCTCCGAGCCAGAGGGTGAAGCCGCCGATATGAGCGAGGTACCAGAGAGTCATCCGATTACCGTTTCCGCGAGCATGTGGGCATCGATGGGTTGACGGCCGGCGAACCCGGCGTCGACCTCATGCCAGTGAGTGATGTGGTCTTCGCCCGGCTGCCAGCAGAGGTAGACCAGCCGGTCGTCCTTCAGGGCGTAGAAGTCGACCAGGCCGGGGTCGAATCCCTTGAACACGGCGCCGAGCTCCTCGAGCTCGCTGAGGCAGGCGCTGATGCGCTCCGCGTCGCGGGCGGCGCTGTCCCGGAGCGCCACCAGCTCCAGCGGCTCCCCCTCCTCCGCCTTGAGCGGACCGGTGAGCAGCTCGTAGCGGGCGATGCGCTCGGTCCAGCGGCGATGGGTGGTGAGCAGGTCGGCGACGATGCCCTTCACCAGCGGCAGGGTGGCGTCGGCCTCCTTCACGGTGTAGATGCGGGGCCCGGGCATGCTCAACGCCAGATCAGCTTGATCCCGGCGACCTGCTCCGGGTGACTGATGAATCCGACGACGCGGTGCTCGGAGTCCACCACGGTGATGGTGGCGCGGAGGTGAGACTCGCTGGGGTCCTGGTTCATGTAGACGGCGAAACCGTCGAGCTCGGTGTCGCTGCCGACCACGGGGCTGTCGGTGCGCATGATGCCGTCGGCCCGGGTCTGGGTCGGGTCGTTGCCGATGGCGAGGCAGCGGGTCACCAGATCGCGATCGCTGATCACGCCGAGGAAGCGGCGGGTGCGATGGTCATCGACCACCGGCACGACCGAGATGTTGCGGCTGCGGAACATGATCGCCACCTCGCTGGCGGAGGCGTTCGCGACCGCGACGAAGGGGCTGGGGACCATCGCGTCAGAGGCTTTCATTATTTCCCGTGCGGGTGAGCTGTCCAGCCAATTTGCCTATTGCGGCGGCGAATTCAAGCCCGCGAGGGCCACGCGGGTCGTGGCATATCCCTCTTCCACGTAGCGTCGCACCTGATCGACGCGAAAGGTAGCGCCCTTCTCCACCCGCGGCCGCACGTAGAGCAGCGGGGGCCGGTTGGGATTGCCGCGCCACAGCGCCAGCGCCTGCGCCGTCTGTCCCGCCATCAGGATGCCGGTGGCCTCGTTGTGCATCTCCACCACCGGAGGGAGCCCGGAGGCGCCGCCCGGCGCCTCATCGAATCCGGGGCCGACATCGACCGCGACGACGAGCCAGGCGGGGATGAGCGCCGCGGGCTCGAGGGGGAGGACGGCGCGGAGCCCGCCATCACCATAGCGGCGGCCCTCGATGATCGCCGGCGGCAGGAAGAGCGGCAGCGCACAGGTGGCGTAGAGCGCGTCGAGCAGCGGGATGTCGCGGCCGCCGGCGCCGAAGAGGGTCAGCTCACCGGTCTCGAGATCGGTGGCGGTGACGGTGAGGGGAATCTTGAGATCCTGGAAGCGGCGGGTGCCGAGCATCCGCTCCATCGAACGCCGGAACGGCGCCGGCTGCAGCAGCGCCCGGGCCCAGAGTCCCTTGAGAAAGGCGAAGGGCTCGGTCCGGACGATGTCGTGTTCGCCGATGCTCTCCACCCGGGTGAGCGCCTCCCGGGCGGAGAGCCCCGATGCGAAGAGCGCCGAGAAGACGGCGCCCATCGAAGTGGCGACGATGTGCGAGGGGATGAGGGCCGCCTCCTCGAGCGCGCGAAAGGCGCCGATGTGCGCGGCCGCCTTGGCGCCGCCGCCACCGAAGACGGCGACGAGTTTGGAGGGGCGGCTGCCGTCGCGTCGGGTCGCCCACGGAGGGGCGACCCTACGACCTCCGCGTCTGGTCGCCCACGGAGGGGCGACCCTACGGGCTCACCGTTCACCGCTGGCGTCCCTCTCTGTGCTGCTTCGCATGGTCGTAGCGCGCGTGCTCCTCGGGCGTCTCGGGCACGAGCCGCGGCACCCGCGTCGGCTTGCCGGTCGCGTCGATCGCCACAAAGACGACGTGAGCGGAATGAGTATGCCGGCGCACCCCGGTCGGCACATGCTCGGCGTAGACCTCGACCGAGACGTCCATCGAGGTGTTGCCGACGTAGTCGACCGTCGCGACGCAGGTCACCAGTGCGCCGACGCCGATCCGGTCACGGAAGTCCACCCGGTCGAAGCTCGCCGTCACCGCGGGGCCGCCGGCGTGACGGATCGCCGCGACCGCCGCCGCCTGGTCGACCATCGACAGCAGATGCCCGCCGAAGAGGTCGTTGAGGACGTTCAGCATGTTCGGCATGACGAGCGAGGTGAGCTCGGCACGGGAGTAGGACATCGGACGGGAATCGGATGGGCGGGTCATGGGGAGAAGATAAGGATAGAAGGTGTAGGGCGGGCCTCCGTGCCCGCCCAACGAGGCAGACAAAGACGGATCAGTAGTCCACCGGTCTCAGATAGTACTCGCCGATCGCGGTCTGGCTGAGCATCGCCACCGTCGGCAGCCGCCGCTTCCAGTGGGTCGACTCCAGCCGCTTCCGGACCAGGTCGACCTCCTCGCGCGGTGAAGCCCAGCGACCGCGATCTGCCCCGGTCGAGTAGCCCAGCAGCAGCCAGTGCAGGATGCCGTCGGCCTTGGGGTAGGAGATGCCGAAGTCGCCCTCGTCGGTCTGGCCGTGGATCAGGTCGGCGGTGGCCGGCTTGGTCACGATGACATCGGGGACGCCGACGTGCCTGGCGAGGGCCCAGACCTGGCTCTTGAACAGGTCGCCGATCGGGATTGACCGGCGGGCGATCGTCGGCGTGCCAGGTGAAGTAGCCGAACAGCCGCTCGGTCTTGTTGCCGGTGCCGAGCGGCAGGGCCCGGAGCTCGGCGGAGAGATCGAACAGGGTGATCATCCGCATCCGCGCCATGACGTTGCCCCGGCGGGCCGGGTCGGCTCTCGCCGCCGATGGCCGCCACGAGCCCGTCGACCCCCGCGCTGATGTCGACGGTCCGGCTCTGGATACCGAGCTGATCGATCACCAGCTGGGCGTGCGGCCAGGCTCTCCGGACTCGAGGTCCGGTACGGCATCCGGATCGCCGTGACGTTCTCCGGCCCGAGCGCCTCGGCGGCCAGAAAGGTCACCAGCGCGCTGTCCACGCCGCCCGAGAGGCCGATCACCGCCTTGTCGAACCCGCGACGGCGCTGGAACTCATCGCGGATGAACTCCACCAGCCAGCGGCGGGTGAGCTCGGGGTCGATGGCGAGGGGGTCGCCGGGCGGACAGGCGGACGGGCGGACGGGCGGTCAGCACGTATGGCGGCGACTGAAGCGCTCGGCCGAACCGACGGAAGACGGATCGGCGTCACGCCCGGCTGGTGCAACCGCGCCGGTCATCCCGTCCGCCTGTCCGCCTGTCCGCCTGTCCGCCAGACTCTCGAGGAGATGCGGGAAACCGCGCTCCAGATCGCTCAGAGCAGCGGCGCGTCGGCGCGGGCCCGGGTGATCTCCTCGAATTCGAGCGTCACCTGGACGATGGCCGGCTCGAACAGCGGCGCCGTGCGGCGAGACGTCGCCGCGGGGCCCGGTGACGATCGACCCGCCCGACGAAGCCCTTGCCCCCTTCGAAGCCGACGAGGTGCGCCACGGCCACGAAGACGCCGTGCTCCTCCGCGATGCCCTGGGCCAGGCGGTCCCAGCGGTCGAGATTGGCGGGGCGCGACTCCGCCCGGCCTTGGGCGTCAGTCCGCGGGCCGGCGTGGCGCTCGGAATCAGGATCAGCTGGGCGCCGTCGAGGGCCGCCAGGGTCGGCATCAGCGAGTGCCAGGCGTCCTCGCAGACCAGGAGCGCGGCAGCGGCCCCACCGGGTGTCGAAGGCCTGGATGCTGCGGCCCGGCTCGACGAAGCGCTCCTCGTCGAAGACGCCGTAGGTCGGCAGGAAGACCTTGCGATGGACGTGGCGGATGCCGGCGTCGGTGCCGCCGAGGCGTGGCGTAGAGCGCGGAGTTGTAGAGCCGGTTGCGCCAGACCTCGTAGAAGCCGAGGGCCAGGTCGAGTGGCGGGGCGCCGGACTCGCGGTGCACCCGGGCCAGGTCGTCGAACATCTGCTCGGCGGGGCGGGCCAGCTCGCGGACGCCGCCTTCGAGGAAGTAGCCGGTGAGGGCCGCCTCGGGGAGGAGGAGCAGCCCGGCGGCTCGGCCAGGCGCCCACCTCGCGCAGCACCGCGCCCAGGCGGGCGAGATTGCCGGCGTAGTCGCCCTTGTCGGGGCGGAACTGGACGATCGCGAGGCGGACGCATGGGCCAGGTAATCTAGCGGGATAGGCGCCGCTTGTCGAGGGCGGAAGCTGGGCAGATGGCGATCTGCAGCACCTCTCACTCCCGCTCCGTTCTCGCCGCGGTACATGATCACCCTCACCTTCTCGAGGGTGACCAGCCCGCCGCCGATCATGGTGTCGAGCTCGGGGAGGATCTCGCTGATCTTCTCCTCGCTGTCGACGCACTCGACGATGATCGGGCAGGTCCACCGAGAGGCGCAGCACCTTGTCGGTGTGCACCCGGGCGGTGGCGCCGAAGCCCATGATCGCGCGGGTCACGGTGGCGCCGGCGAACTGCCGCTGGCGCAGCAGCTCGACGATCGCCTAGTAGAGCGGCTGGCCCTCGAAGCGATCGCGCTCGCCGAGATGGATCCGCATCAGGGTCCGTTCACCCGTCAGGCCATGCATCGTCATTCTCCCGCTGGCTCAGGCTCGCCGCAGGGCGAGCAGTTCCCGTCCGGCGACCAGGCCGAGCATCGCCGCCGCGACGGCGACGACCACGCTCAGGCCGACATAGAGTCAGGGCTCGGCCGAATTCGCCATCCTCCAGCAAGGCGCACGGTCTCGTAGCTGAAGGTGGAAAAGGTGGTGTACCCGCCGCAGAGGCCGATGGTCAGCATCGCCCGGACTTCCGGGGTGATGGCCGCGGATTCGGAGGAGTAGCGGAAGAGCAGCCCCAGCAGAAACGAGCCGGTGATGTTGATGACCAGGGTGCCGAGCGGAAAGGTGCCCGGCGTCGCCCGCTGGATGAGGCCACCCAGCAGGTAGCGCAGCGCCCCGCCGAGGGCGCTGCCGAAGGCGATGTACCAGATCATGCGCGCATCCTTTACTTTCCGCTCGAATCCCGAGCCCGTACCGGGCGTCCGAATCGTCTCTGTATCGTGGAATCCAGATGCCGTCACCGATCGAAGCCATCCGGGGCGTGCTCAACGCCTGTCAGGCCACACCGACCGTCGTCACCGGCGGTCAGCCGGACCGCACGCACCTCGAGGCGCTCAAGGCTGCCGGGGGCGCCGTCGTCCTCAATCTCCGGCCGCATGCCGAACCGCACCCCTTCGACGAGGCGGCCACGGTGCAGAGCCTCGGCATGGAGTATGTGAACGTACCTGTGGGGCCGCGCGACCTCAATGATGCCACACTCGACCGGGTGCGCGCCGTGCTCAGGGAGAACCGGGCGCGCAGCGTCTACTTTCATTGTGCCAGCGCCAACCGGGTCGGGGGGGCGCTGATCCCCTTCCTGATGCTCGACGAGCAGATGGAGCAGGAGGACGCCGTCGCGATCGCGACGCGGGTGGGACTCCGGAGCCCCGAGCTGCTGCAGTGGGCGCTGCGGTACGTGGAGCAACACCGGGCGTAGTGTGCGGGGCGGGCGCGGGGGCACGCCCCAACACGATCAGGTGCGGAGCGGGCGCGGAGGCCCGCCCCAACGCGATCAGGTGCGGGGCGGGCGCGGAGGCCCGCCCCAACGCGATCAGGTGCGGGGCGGGCGCGGAGGCCCGCCCCTACTCTATCGGGGGCCCTACCGCCGCTCCCAGTACATCCGCATCTCGGTGATCAGGGTGCCGTTGGTCTCGCAGAAGATCGAGCCGCGGGCATCCACCCATTCGCCGGTGCGGCGGCGGCGGTAGGTGCACTTGAACTCGGTCGAGAACCAGGGGCCGACGACGAAGATCTCTCCTGCGGTGAAGGTGATCTCGGCCTGATAGAGCGGCACATCGACCCAGTACCCCTTCACCGCCTCGATGCCGCGGAGCGGCTCCTCGAAGGGGCCGGCGACGAAGGCGGCCTCGGGTGCGAAGACACTCATCATCACCTCGGGCTTGCCCCGGGCCCAGCCGCGGCCGAACTCATCCACCAGGGTCCGACCCAGCGTGCGGATCGACTGCTCGGTTGTTTCCGTCATGCGCGGTGATCTCTCCGTCGCTAAGATTCGGCACCTACCATGGGGACGAATCTAATTCTCCTCGGCCTCGCCTGCGCGGCGCCCTGCCCGCCCGAGGCCGCGCTGCTTGTGGGCTCCGCCTGGTCGGCGTACCGGGCCGATTCCATCGCCGTCGCCGCCGAGCGGTTCGCCGAGGCCGACCAGCTGTGTGACGACAACCTCGATGCCAAGGTCGGGCTCGCCTACGCCTGGCTCCGGCAGAGCCGGGTCGGCGGCGCCGACTCGATCTTCCGCCTGGTGGTCGCGGTCGACAGCGGCAACGGCGATGCCTGGGACGGGCTGACCCTCACCGGGTGGCGGAGGGGAGATCGCCCCGCGGCGCTCACCGCCGGCAGGCGGGCACTCCGGCTCCACCCCACCAATCAGACGACGAGGGATCTTCTGGCGCAGATCGATCCCGACTGGGATCGCCACGCCCGGACCGCGCCCGGCCGGCGCCTGACGCTGCGCGCCGACGCACGGGTGCGGGGCGACTTCTTCGAGGTGCCGGGCGCCGCGGGATCGTGGCGGCGCTTCTATGTGAACGGCGTCAACATGGGCGTGGCGCTGCCGGGAAAGTTCCCGTCGGAGTTCCCGCCTGACTCGGCGACGTACGCGGAGTGGTTCGCACTGCTCGCCGGGATGCACGCCAACACGCTCCGCATGTACACCATCCTGCCGCCGAGCTTCTACCGGGCGCTCAGGGCATGGAACAGCAACCACGCGGACCGGGCGCTCTGGCTGATGCACGGGGTCTGGACCGAGCTGCCGCCGGAGCAGGACTTCGACGAACGCCGAGTGGAAAGGGGAGTTCCGCCAGGAGATGCGCCGGGTGGTGGATCTGCTGCATGGGCAGGCCACGATTCCGGTGCGCCCCGGGCACGCCGGGGGCCGCTACGACGCCGACGTGTCGGAGTGGACGCTCGGCTACATCCTGGGGCGGGAGTGGGAGCCGTACGCGGTGAAGGAGTTCGACGCGCGGCATCCGGCGGCGGCGTTCCGCGGCCGCTACCTCGCCACCCGCGGTGCTGCGCCGGCGACGGACCGGTGGATGGCGGAGCAGTGCGACTACCTGGTCGGCTACGAGGTCGACCGGTACAACACGATCCGGCCGATCGCCTACACCAACTGGCCGACGCTCGATCCGCTCACCCACCGCACCGAGTCGAACGGCCCCGAAGAGTCGGCGTGGCGGCTGCGGGTGGGCCGGCCGACGCCGCGGGATCCGATCGAGTACGAGAATGACGCCATCGGCCTCGACGCGATGCTGATCCGCGCCACACCGAAGAATCCGGCGGGGTGGTTCGCGAGCTACCACGCCTATCCCTACTATCCCGACTTCATGCTGTACGACGCCGGATATGGCAGGGCGAGCTCCAGCGAGGGGCGCTCCAACTACTTCGGCTACCTGCGGGAGCTCAAGCACCATCATGCCGGAATGCCGCTGCTATTGTCGGAGTACGGGGTGCCGTCGAGCCGCGGGGCTGGCGCACCTGCAGCCGCAGGGGTGGCACCATGGCGGACACGACGAGTCTGCCATGGCCGCACATCGATGCCCGCCTGACACGCGAGATCCGGGAGAGCGGCGCGGCCGGCGGGATCATCTTTGCGTGGATCGACGAGTGGTTCAAGAAGAACTGGATCGTGATCGATTACGAGATTCCGCTGGAGAACACCCGCCAGTGGCACAACGTGATGGACGCCGAGCAGAACTACGGCATCCTCGGCATGTACGCCGGCGAGGCGGCGACCACGCCGGAGCTCGGCGGCGAGGTGGGGCGCTGGCACGGGCTCGCTCCGATCGCGACGCCGGCGACGCTGCGGTCGCCGGACCGGCCCGCCGCGCTTCGCGCCGGGAGCGACGAGTCGTATCTCTATCTGGCGGCGGAGTTCCCGGGGCTGGCGGGGAGCGGGTTTCCGTGGGGCACCAGGCGCCTCATGCTGGCGCTGGATACCTATCGCGCCGATCTGGGCCAGCGGTCGCTGCCCGGGCGGGGTGCTGCGCGGCGATGTCGGATTCGAGTTCGTGGCGATCTTCCGGGACAGCACGGACGCCGAGCTGCGGATCACGCCTGACTACAGCGCCGTACGTGGGGGCCGACCGGATCAGGGATGGCGACGACTACGGCCGCTTCTCCCGGCGGCCGATCACCACCCTGCCCCGGGACGATGGCCGGTTCGACTCGATGTTCGTGATCACCAACCGGGCGCGCTTTGCCCGCGACGGCCAGTTCATCGCGACGTCCGGGTACAATCGGGGCCGGCTCCGGTACGGCACGCTCGCGGACTCCTCGCTCTCCGACTGGTACTGGGACCGGCAGGCTGGCGTGCTGGAGCTGCGCCTCCCCTGGAACCTGCTCAATGTGAGCGATCCGTCGACCGGCACGCTGCTCTATGAGGAAAAGGAGGAGGGCGAGATCGGGACGGTGCACTCCGACGGCTTCCGGATCGGACTCGCGCTGCTCGGCGAGGACGGTCGGGTGGCGGCGGCGCTGCCGGAGCTGAACGTCGAGGGCCGGTGGGAGGCGCGGAGCTTCACCTCGTGGGAGTGGCCGACCTGGTCGGTTCCCCGCTATCATGAGCGCCTGAAGCCGGTGTATGACTCCCTGAAGGCGGTGTGGGCGCGATGAGCCTGCTGCAAGCCGACGATGCTGTCCTCCCGAGCCGGCGCCCCGAGCCAGCGCCCCGAGCCAGCACAGCGAGACAGGGAGAGATCCCTCGGTCGCTCCGCTCCCTCGGGATGACGCTGGTGTTCACTTCGCTCCTCGTCGCTCCCGTCGCCGCCCAATCCGCCACGGCCGACTCGCTCTGGGTCGCCGGCAATTTCCCCGCGGCCCAGCGGGCCTACGAGCAGAAGCTGCACGACGACCCCGGGTATGTCCGCGCGCTGTACCGGCTGGCGGTCCTCGCCTCCTGGCGCGGCGGCCTCGACTCGGCGCTGGCGCTGCTGGCCGATGCCCGCGAGATCGAACCGGCGGACCCGGACGTACGGCTGTATCAGGCAAAGATGTTCGCGTGGAAGGGCGACTACTCCGCGGCGGTGGTCCGCTACGACTCGCTGCTGGCGGAGCGGCCTGACAATCGGGATGCCCGGTTCGGGCGGGCGCAGGCGTGGGCCTGGTCGGGCCGGTACCAGAAGGCGGACCGGGAGCTGCGGGCGCTGGTGGAGCGGGACCCGAAGGACGCCGAGGCGCTGGTCGCGCTGGCGCAGCTCCGGCAGTGGCAGGGCCGGACCGATGAGGCGGCCCACTTCGCCCTGATGGCGCTCGCGGTCGCGCCCGAGGATCGCTCCGCGCGCGAGGTGCAGGCGCAGGTACGCGCGCTCCGCCGGCCGAGACTCGAGATCGGGCTCGGCTACAGCCACGACTCGGATCGGAACAACGCCTTGTGGCAGACGGTGGCCACCTCGATGATGGTGGGGCCCGGGCTCCGCGCCTTTGCGGGGGCGGGTGTGATGGAGCTCCGTGACCGGGTGCAGCAGGGCACTCGGCTCACCGGCGAGGTGGGGGCGACGTACGGGCATGGCAACGCGAGCGTCACCGCCGCACTCGGCGGCCGGCGGCTCAGCAACAGCTTCGGCACCGACCGGTCGCTGGGGACCTGGCGGGCCAGCGCGAGCTATCAGCTCAGCCCTGGAGCGGGCATCGGCGCCGGCTACGCCCACTACAGCTTCGATGAGACGGCGTTCCTGGTCGGCAACCGGATCGACATCGACGAGCTCTCGATGGATGCCGACGCCGAGCTGACGCCGACGCTGTCGCTGGGGGTGGGGGCGGGGCTCGGGTTCATCTCGGACGGGAACCGGCGGAGGTCGGTGGTGGTGGCGCTGACTCAGCGGGTGGCGCAGCGGTTCACGATCGGAGTGTACGGCAGGGCGCTTGGCTTCGGGCAGGCGGGGGTGGGGTACTTTGCGCCGAACCGGTTCCTGGTGGGAGAGGCGCGGGGCTCCTACACCTACGGGCGGCCGCGGTGGGAGGCGAAGCTCTCGGGCGGCGTCGGGGCGCAGCAGGTGGCGCGGCAGGGGCGGGCGCAGTCGGAGTGGCACGCGGAGGCCCGGCTGGCGCGGCGGTGGGCGACAATCGACGAGCTCGCTCTGTCAGGCGGTTTCTCCACCAGCGCGGTGAGCAGCACGACCGGGGCGTTCCGCTACTATACCGCTGCCTTGAGCCTGCGGCTGGGGTTGTAGCAGGGGGCACGCCGGACCGAAGCGACATCCTTTCCCTCTACTCGTCACGACCATGCCCACTGCCGTCACCCTGGAACGCTTCATCGCCCGCGTCGAGGCCAATGCCCACGTCGAGGCACTCGAGGAGTTCTATACCGCGAATGCCAGCATCCAGGAGAATCAATCGGCGCCGCGGGTCGGGCGGGACTCCCACGTGCTGAAGGAGCGGGAGGTCCGCGCGCGGGCACGCAACATCATGTCGCAGTGCGTGCGGCCGGTGTTCGTGAATGGAGATCGGGTGGTCATCCGCTGGGTGTTCCGGTTCGAGTGGCTGGAAGGGACGGTCACCCGGATCGAGGAGGTCGCCGTGCAGCGCTGGGAGGGGGAACGCATCGCGGAGGAGACCTTCTTCTACGACCCCGGCCAGGACACGCCGATGCCGACCTCGTAGAATGAACGACCTCACCGCGGTGCTGTCGGCGCTCGGCGCCTCGACCCACGGCTTCGTCGCAACGCTCGACGGCCTCTCGACGGAACACTGGGGCTATCGCACCGCCCCGGAGCGGTGGTCGATCAGCGACACGGCGGAGCATACCGCGGTCGTACTACGCGGGGTGGAGCGGCTCTGCGCTACGAAGATCCTCGCCATGCCGCTCGCGGCCGACGACCCGTCGCGGCGGGTACGCGATGGCGACGCCACCCGGCAGATGGCGGACCGCGGCCGGCCGCTGCCGGCGCCGGAGCTGGTGAAGCCGAAGGGGCGGTGGCCGACGCGGGAGGAGTTCATCGCGGACTTCGTGGGGTACAGCGATGGGCTGATCGGGTGGGCGCGCTCCTGCCCCGTAAATCTCCGCTCGATCGGCGCGCCCCACCCGCTGTTCGGCCCGCTCGATGCGCTGCAGTGGCTGGAGTTCCTGGCGGCGCACGCCAACCGGCACGCGGAGCAGGTACAGGAGATCCGGAGGGCGGGCGGAGTCTGACGGGTCGGTGCCGAACCCCGGCAGATGCCTCGGTCGCTCCACTCCCCAGGGACGACAATCACGCGGTCAGGTTACCGCTTCTCGCCCAGATAGGTCTCGAAGAACCCCGTCCCCGCATCCGTCACGACCGCGCCGCCGATCTTCCCCTCCAGCTCGAAGCTCCCGCGCATCTGCAGGAAGCTCCGCCCCATCCCCGCCGCCGTCACCCCGGTCGACTGGACGTCGGCGATGCGCGCGGTCACCCGCAGGGTGTCATCGTCGCGTGCGGCGATGAAGCTGAAGCCGGTCGGCGGACGGAGATGGGCGTTCCCGGGGGCGGAGGGCGGCCGCTGGTAGCGCACCTCGCGCGCCCGCAGGATCTGGCGCACGCCGAGGGAATCCACCAGCGCCACGAAGATCCGCGGAGTGCCGCTGTCGCCGGTCCGGAGCGAGTCGTCGGGGGCGTAGACGGCGCCGTAGAGGAGGTTGAAGCGGCGGCCGCGCGCGGCGCCCCAGTCCCAGGTGACGTTGCGCCAGACTCCCCAGTTGTGGTCGTGATAGGCCGGCGCACCGCGCACCGCTGTACAGCGATCGTTGACACAGATGCGCCCGGTAGCGACGCCGGAGAGCATCGGCACGACGTAGCCGGAGCGATGCTCGCCCTCGCGGAGATCGACGGACGGGAAGTAGCGGTTGGGGTCGGGGGAGAGGGTGAGGTGCAGCGTGACTGTCCCCGCCTCGCCGGTGGCCTGAGCCGCGAGGGTGTAGCGCCCGTCCCGTTGGCGGACCGTGCTGGCGCCGAGCGTCAGGTCGGCGCGGGCGGTATCGAGCCGGATGGAATCGGGCGGCACCACCGCCGCGAAGCGGTCGTAGCCGCCGTCGGGCCTCCGGTGGGACAGCAGCAGCTGCCCGCCCCAGCGCCCCTGCCGCACCCGGCCACCGACCAGGTAGGTGAGGTACCACCACTCGCCCGGACCGGTAGCGAGGTTGAAGTAGTGCCACTCCCCCCAGCTCGAGTCCGCCACCGCCGGCAGGTGGAAGTGATCGAGCTCGTCGTACAGCTGGCCGGCGTGGGCGCGATCCAGGCCGAGTCGGCGGCGGCGTCGGTCCAGCTCCCGCTCAGCAGCTGAGCCCCGCGCCTAACGCGGCCGCCCGGCTCGGGATCTCGCCGCCGGCCCGCACCGCGACGAGCCGCCCGCCGAGCCGAGGTAGAGCAGCTTGCGCTCGATCACCGGCGAGACGGCGCGGACCATGCCGTCGCCAGCGCGGGCCCGCCGATCAGCTGCCGGGTGAGGAACCGGGCCCGGTCGATCGCAGAAGAACATCCCGCTCACGCCACCGGTCCGCATCGCCTCGATGTCGATCCCCTCGGGCAGCACCGTCACTTCGCCGCCGCCGACCAGCGAGACGTCGCGCGACTGATCGAGCATCGCCTCGCCGACCGAGAGCAGCACGATCATCACGCCCACGCCGAGGGCGTAGCCGAGCAGGAGCACGAGCGGCCCGCCCGGCCGCACCACGCAGGTGCCGAAACGCGAGGTGAGGAGCATGGAGCCAGGAGTCGCATCAGTCCGTTCCAGCTCCCGGTCGCTCCGTCTCGCATCGATCCGCCCATCCAGCATCTGCACCACCCGCCCCGCCTCCGCCGCCAGCCGCTCGTCGTGGGTCACGACCACGCAGCGTCATCCCATCCTGGTTGAGCCGCCGGAAGAGGGTGAGGATCTCGCGGCCGGTGGCGGCGTCGAGCTCGCCGGTCGGCTCGTCCGCCAGCACCAGCGCCGGCCGGTTGGCCAGGGCCCGCGCGATGGCGACCCGCTGCATCTCGCCGCCGGAGAGCTCGGTGGCGCGGTGGCCCGCCCGGTGCGCCAGGCCGACGTACCCCAGCAGCTCCGCCGCCCGCGCCCGGCGCTCGGCCCGGTGCACTCCCGCTTCGGCCATCGGCAGCTCGATGTTTTCCGCGGCGGTCAGCACCGGCAGCAGGTGGAAGCGCTGGAAGACGAAGCCGAGCCTGGTGAGCCGGAGCCGGGTGAGCTCGCGATCGGAGAGCGTGATCGAGCCGGGTGCCCAGGACCTCGACCGTGCCCGACGGTCGGGGCGTCGAGTCCGCCGAGCCAGCTGCAGCAGGGTCGACTTGCCGCAGCCGGAGGGACCGACGATGGCGACGTACTCGCCGGCCGCGACGCTCAGGGAGACGCCGCGGAGCGCGTGCACCGTCTCCCCGTTCATCGGATAGTCCTGGCACAGGTCCCGCGCGATGAGCAGCGGCGCGACGAGCGGAAGCTGACCCTGGCGGCTCACGTGGCGTCCGCCCGGAGCGTGGCCGCGATCGGTGCGCGGCGCCGCGGCAGGCCGGATAGGCGCCCGCCAGGCATCCCGGCGGCGAGCGAGCACCAGCGCGGCGACGGCGAGGTCTCCGTGGGCCTCCGGCACGAAGAAGGAGATCGCCGCGGGGAGGCCGGGGAAGGAGGTCAGGATCCGGTCGAGGTAGCGCGCGGTGACCAGGCGCCGAGGAGCGGTGCCGCAGCGGGCCGCCGACGCACGGTCAGCGCGGCGCCCTCGACGATGACGCTCGCGCACGATGCTCGCCCGGGACGACGCCGATGGCGCGCAGGGTGGCGATCTCGCCAGCCGTTCGTTGACGGTGATCGTCGAGCAGGGTCCCGACCAGGAGCAGGGTGACGCCGAGGCTGATGCGTGCCCAGGATGTAGGAGAGCTGGCGGAAGTAGACCAGCCGGTCGCGGAAGTGCGCGCACCAGGTCGGCCGACGTTGTTGATCTCGAGGGCCGGGTACTCGGCCGCAGCCGCGCGCGACGGCCTCGAGGTCGGTGCCGCGGCACCAGCCGGAGCGAAGGCCGAGACCCGGTCGGCCTCGCGCAGGCGGGTGAGGTCCTGCAGCACCGGCAGCCAGCATCCCGACCGAGGGCTGGTCGCGGTAGTCGTACAGCCAAGTGGACCGACACCGCGCACCACGAGGCGGCGTTCGACCTGGCCGGTCGGCCACCTGGGGGTCGAGCCCGCCGACCAGGGTGACCGTGTCGCCCGAGCCGGCACCGAGGAGCCGGCCGCGGCGGGCGCTGAGAGCAGGACGCCCGCCGAATCATCGGCCGGGCCAGGTCGTGCGCCCTGTCTCGAGCTGGTACATCGACTGCTCGACGGGATCGATGCCGTAGCCGAACAGCGTGAGCAGGGCATCGCGGGCGCCGGACGTAGATCGAGCTGCCCAGCAGCGGTGCCGACCGCGCACGACGCCCGGCTCGGCGACGATCAGGGCGCGGACCAGCCGGCGCCGCCGGAGATCGCTGGCCTCGGTATCGAACGGCAGCGTGCCCTTGGGCGAGATCCGGACCTCGTAGCCGCGACCAGCAGGAGGTGCTCGAAGGCTCGTCTCGATGCCGCCGCCCAGCAGCACCATGTCCAGCAGCATCGCGGAGGTGACCGCGATTCCCAGCGAGGGTCGAGGACGGGTCCGCGGCGGGCGCCTGAGCAGATTGCGGAAGCCGAAGCGTCATCATCCGCGCCCCAGAGCGCCATCGGCTCGGTGCGGACCAGCCGCCAGGCGGCCAGCGAGCCGGCGAGCGAGGCCGAGCACCAGCGAGAGCAGCACGATTGAAACGGCACGATGTCGGGGGTGATCATCGAGAAGATCAGGCGTGGTGTCGAAGAACCGCTGGTAGTAGGGTTGGTGACGGCACTCGGCCGCGACGGCGAGCCCCAGCGCCCAGGCCCGAGCCGACGGCCGCGACCAGGCAGCGCCTCGAGGAGGAGCGCGCGAGAAGATCGTGCGCGCGGCGGATCCCGATGAAGCGCATCACCGCGGCGTCGAGCCGCCGCTCCTCGACCTTGAGCAGCATGATGCAGAGCAGGAAGATGGCGCTGGCCACGACCGAGATGACGGCGATCGCCTCGTGGAACCGGCTCACCACCCGAAAGGTCTGGGAGGATTGGCTGGCGATCTCGGCGGAGGGATAGGCCCGGTAGCCAAAGGCGACCCGATTCAGCTCCGCCGCTGCGGCCTCGGTGCGAACCCCCGGCTGGAGGCCGATGCCGAAGCGATCGACCCGATCGGGAGCGCCGAGGAGGGCGGCCAACTCCGGCAGGTGGAGACGGAGGTTGTACTCGCGCTTGGTGATCGCGGAGGGGTCCCGGGCGGGCTCGTAGATGGCGGCCACCACGACCCGGCGCGCCGGTGTGCCTGACTCCAGCCCGATAGTCAGGGTGTCTCCCACCCTGGCGCCGAGCCGGGCGGCGAGGCGCCGCTCGAGCGCCACGGTGGATAGCGGGGGGGGGAGCCGGGTGGCCGCGCCGGGGATCGAGTCGGGGGCGCCGAGGAGGAGGGCGGCGAGCAGCAGTCCGAGGTGCATGCGGTCCGATCGAGGTTTGGCGGCCGGCGGAAAGGCGTTCGGCGCGCATTGCAATCTACTCACGCTTGGCGCTCGGCCCTTCCAACGTTATCGTAGGTACACACATGACACGCTTTGAGACGCCACGCGTCGCCATCGTCGGGGCCGGGGAGATCGGCCGGGGCTGGGCCGCGCTCGCCGTCGCTTCCGGCTGGCCCGTGGCCATCTACGATGCCGACGCCGAACTGCTGGGCCCTGCCGCGGAAGCCATCGGCGATCGGGTGGTGTCGCTGGTGCGCCTGAAGCGGGCCCAGGGACAGGTGGCGGAGGATGCGCTCAACCAGATGCGGGTGGGCCGGAGCCTGCTGCAGACGGTGGAAGCGGCGGACTGGATCATCGAGGCGGTGCCCGATGACCTCACCGTCAAGCTCAAGGTGCTGGGCCTGATCGAACAGGTGGCCCGGCAGGCCGCCATCATGACCAGCTGCGCCAGCGGGATCAGTCCCACGGAGCTCGCCAGCCGGCTCGACCGCCCCGAACGCTTCCTCCTGGCCCGTCCGCAGAACCCGGTCGAGTTGACCCCTCTGGTCGAGGTCGTGCCCACGGCCAAGACCGACCCGGAGTGCGTCGAGGACATCCGTTTCTGGCTCGGCATGCTGGGTCGCTCGCCGATCGTCTTCAAGAAGGAGATCACGGGCAACTTCGCGACGCGGATGAGCGCGGCGGTCTGGCGGGAGTGCATCCAGCTGGTGGTGGATGGGGTGCTGGACGTGGAGGATGTGGATCGCGCGATGTCGATCGGCCCCGCGCTCGGGTGGGCCAGCTCCGGGCCGCATCTGGAGACTCACCTCGCCGCCGGCGACTGGGGCATCGAGGTGTACCTGTCCAAGCTGCTCGGCAGCTACGAAGAGGTGTGGAAGTCGCTCGCCGACTGGAAGACGCTGGACATCGAAGACCGCAAGCGCCTGATCCGGCTGATCGACAAGGCCTACTCCAAGTTCATCCCCGAGCTGCGGGAGGCGCGGGACCAGCGGCTGGTCCGGCTGCTGGAGGCGCTGCGGGAATAGGGCGCTTCGGGCTCCGGGCGTGTCATCCCTCGGTCGGCCCGGGTCCCCCGAACGACCAGCCGCTGGATCCGTCCCGCTTCACCCGAGCCACTGCCGTACTGTCGTGAGCAGCAGCCAGCCGTTCAACCCCGCGATCGCCACCGTCACGACCCACGCCAGTGCCATCGTCAGGCCGGCTGTTGACGAACTCCCCCATCTTCCGCTTCTCGCTGGTGAACAGCACCAGCGGCACCACCGCGAACGAGAGCTGCAGGCTGAGGATGACCTGGCTCAGGATCAGCAGGCTCCCGATCCCGCTGCTCGCCGTAGAGCGCCGTCACGATCACCGCCGGGATGATCGCGATCAGCCGGGTGATCAGCCGCCGGAGCCAGGGCGGCAGCCGGATATCGAGGAAGCCCTCCATCACGATCTGCCCGGCGAGGGTGCCGGTGATGGTCGAGTTCTGGCCCGAGGCCAGCAGCGCCAGGGCGAAGAGCGTGCTGGCGAGCGTGGCGCCGAGCAGCGGCGTCAGCAGCTGGTAGGCGTCGCTCGATGTCGGCCACGTCCTGGTGCCCGCTGCTGTGAAAGGTCGCCGCGGCGAGGATCAGGATGGCGGCGTTGATGAAGAAGGCGAACAGCAGCGCCAGCGGTGGAGTCGATGGTGGCGTAGCTGGATCGCCTCGCGCTTGCTCGCCGGGCTCGCGGCTCGATCTGCCGGGTCTGCACGATGGCCGAGTGCAGGTAGAGGTTGTGCGGCATGACGGTGGCGCCGAGGATGCCGATGGCGATGTAGAGCATCGCCGGGTTGGTGACGATCTGGGTCGTCGGCACCAGTCCGCCGACCACGGCGCGCCATGTCCGGCCGGGCGAGACAGCAGCTCGACGCGCGAAGCAGAGCGCCGATGGTCGCGATCAGCGCGATGACGAACGCCTCGAGGTAGCGGAAGCCCTTGTGCTGCAGCAGCAGGATCAGCAGGACGTCCAGCGCGGTGAGGCAGACGCCCCAGACCAGAGCGGAATCCCGAACAGCAGGTTGAGCGCGATGGCGGAGCCGATCACCTCGGCCAGGTCGCAGGCGGCGATGGCGATCTCGCAGAGCACCCAGAGTGCGAAGCTGACCGGGCGGGAGTAGTGGTCGCGGCAGGCCTGCGCGAGATCGCGCCCGGTGACGATGCCGAGCTTGAGCGCGAGCGACTGCAGCAGGATCGCCATCAGGTTGGAGAGCAGGATCACGCTGAGCAGGGTGTAGCCGAAGCGCGCGCCGCCCGCGAGGTCGGTGGCCCAGTTGCCGGGATCCATGTAGCCCACGGCCACCATGTAGCCCGGCCCGGCAAAGGCGAGCATCTTGCGCCAGACCCCTGCGCCGGGCGGAATGGTGACCGACTGGTACGCCTCCGGCAGGCTCGGTGCCCGGCGCGGGAAGCGCCAGGCCGGCCCCGAGGGTCTCGGCCGGGTGACGGCGGTCATGCCGTGAGCCTCCGGGCGGGCAGCAGAGCAGCAGCCGGGCGATCTCGTCGCCCAGCACATGCCGCTGGCCGGCCACGAGCACCGTCACCGGCCCGTGGAACGGCTGCCGGTCGATCACCGTGGCCCGGGCCCCGGGCGTGAGCCCGAAGCCGGCGATGTAGCGGAGCCGATCGGCATGATTGGTGTCGGCGCGCCGCACCTCGACCGTCTCACCCGCGGCGATCTCGGACAGCGGGGTGTAGACCAGTTCGGCGATCGAGCCGTCGGCGGCGGGAATCGGATCGCCATGGGGATCGAAGATCGGATTGCCGAGCGCGGCGGCCATCCGCTCGATCAGGGAATCGCTTACCGCGTGCTCGAGCCGCTCCGCCTCCTCGTGCACAACCTCCCAGCCATATCCCAGGAAGCCGACCAGATAGGCCTCGAGAATCCGGTGACGGCGCACCATGCGGAGCGCCAGCCGCCGTCCGTCGGGGGTGAGCTGGACACCCTTGTACGGCACGTGCTCCAGCAGTCCCTGCTCGGAGAGCCGCTTGATCATCCCGCTGACGGAGGGTGCCGCGAGCCCGAGGTGATGGGCGATGTCGCTGGTAGCCGCCGGCTGCCCATTCAGGGAGAGCCGGTAGATGGCCTTGAGATAGTCTTCCACCGACTGGGTCAGCGGCTCGTGGGCAAGACTCGGCGACATGATGTTTCTCAGCGAATTGGAGATTTAGCCTGAGCTAATTATCGGTTGACGGCGATCTAAACACAAGGCTGGGATTGGAGATGGCTCTGGTTGTCCTGGGAGGCGAGATGGCGGGAGCGGGAACTGGGCTGGAAGTGCTGCGAAGCTGTGACTACGGTGCCAACTCCAGGAGCGGAGTCAGGATGCGTTCGGTCAGGCCCCAGACGAGGTCGTGAGGAGCGAGGTGATAGGCGGGAAAGAGGCGTTCTTCTCCGCGGACCCGGAGCAGAGTGTCGCGATAGATGGCGGGATCGCGGAGCTCGCCGAGTGGGACCCAGAAGGCATCGGCGACCTCACGGTTGGGGGAGAGCCTTGGCCGGGAGGGGACGCCGAAGATGAATGGGCGGACCACGATGATCCGGGGGAGCGGGCTACGGGGCCAGACGTCATCGAGGGTGCCGAGGAGCTGGTCACGGGAGAGGGCGCAGCCGACCTCTTCGGCGGTCTCCCGCATTGCGGTGCCGCAGAGGTCGGTGTCCTGGGCGTCGTGGCGCCCGCCGGGGAGCCCCACATGGCCGGACCAGGGATCCCCTTCCCGCTCGGCGCGGCGGATGAGGAGCACGCTGTCGGGGTGGGGTGCGAGGATCACGGCGACGGCGGCGAGCTGCGGCGGGTTCTCCTGACCGAGATCGGCTTCGGTGCGCCGTCGGTGACTCAGCCGCTCGATGAGAGTGGCGTACAGCGGGCTCAATGGCAGCCGCAGCCACCCCCTCCGCACCCGCCGCCACCACTCTTGGGGGGACCCAGGTTGGTGTAATCGGCGAAGCCGGTCCCGCCAGCAGGGCGCGCCGGGAGCGAGATGCGGCGCTCGACCTTGCGGCTCTCACAGGCGGGGCAGGCGATCGTGGTCTCGCCGCGGACGAAGAGCTCGAAGTCGGCGCGGCAGGATGGGCAGTGGTATTCGTAGATGGGCATGCCCCGAATATACGCAGCGGCACCGCGGGGGGGGATCGGGGCGTCCCCGGGTGTCCGGGATGCCGCAGGCCTTACAGATATCGGCCCAGCCACTTGAGCGTCTCGTCGAACGCCTGGGCCAGGTCGGGTGTCATCCCGGCGAAGGGGTGCACGGCGCCGAAGGTGTGCCCCGCCCCGTCGACGATGATCAGTCGCGGCGAATGGGCCGGCGCCGCCGCGGCGGCCAGGGCCCGCGCCTCGGCGACGAGCACCGCGGTATCGGCCGAGCCGTGCAGCAGGAGCCAGGGTATTGTGAGGCGACCGGCCGCGGCCTGGATGTCGAGGGTGGCGGCGTGCTGCTCGATGTCGTCCAGCACATCGGTGTAGAGCGGCAGGACCTCGCCGGTGCGGCTGTTGACGATGTCCAGCTTGCCGGCGGCGCGCCACGTCTGCTTCCTGACCCGGCCCACCGATCGACGGTGGAGATCGCGGCCCAGGTGACGAGGGCATGGACCCGCGAGTCGCGACTGGCGGCGAGGATCGCGGTGCCGCCGCCCACGCGAGTGGCCGACGAGTCCGAGGCGTGATGTCGGCGCCATGCCGAGCTGTCCCAGCTCCAGCGCCTCCAGCACGCGCCGAGGTCTTCCAGCTCGACGGAGAAGGTGTTGTGGCCGAAGCGCTCGGGAAAGACGAAGCGGCCCTGGTCATCGACCCCGCGCCGCTCAGGTTGACCGACACCGCGCTGAACCCGGCCCGGGCCACCCGTTCGGCGAGCGCGGGGAACATCCCCCACTCCTTGAAGCCCTTGAACCCGGGCACGATCACCACGGCGGGCCGGGCGCGTGACGGTCGCTGGTGCGCACCTCGATATCGATGGGGCCGAGGACGCCGGGGACGACGTGCCTGCTGAGGGTGGGGGTCGCCATCAGAGCACCGCGGCCTCGAGCAGCTCGACCTCGCCGGTGGCGGCATCGAGCCGGGCGCGGACGCCGATCGGCAGGGTCCACTGGTCGTCGACATGTCCGATCGGGAAGCCGTAGGCGACCGGCACACCGAGCGGACCGAGGTAGGTGCTGAGCACCTCGTCAAAGCCGAGGGCCCCGCCATCCCCGGCGCCGCGCTTCATGTCGGTGAACTGGCCGACGATGACCCCGGCGACCCGGTCGAGGGCGCCGAGCATGCGGAGGTGCGCCAGCATGCGATCGACCCGGTAGAGATCTTCGCCCACCTCCTCGAGGAAGAGGATGTGCGCCCTCCAGCGGCGGGAAGTGCCGGGTGCCGGCCAGTGCGGTGAGCAGGGTCAGGTTGCCGCCGATGAGACGCCCACTGGCCACGCCGCCGCGAATGGCGCGGATGCGGGGGCTCCGGGGTACCAGCACGCCGTCGGGCGGGGCGCGCCGGCCGAGCTGGCCGGCGGCGGCGGGATGGCCGAGGACACGGTTGAGGTGATCGTGGCTGAAGGGGGTGAGCGGGGCGCGGCTCATCGGCCCGTGGAAGGTGACGATGCCGGTCGCCTGGTGCAGCGCCAGGAGGAGGGCGGTGATGTCGGAGTAGCCGATGACCGCCTTGGGATGGCGGAGCAGCGCCTCGAGGTCGACCGAGCCGAGGATCCGGGTGACGCCGTAGCCGCCGCGCAGACACCAGATGGCGTCGATGGCGGGATCGCGGAGGGCCTGGTTGAGGTCGGCGAGGCGGGCCTGGTCGGTGCCGGCGAGGTAGCCGTAGCGATCGAGCACGTGGGTGCCGGGCACCGGCTCGAAGTCGAGCGCCTGACAGAGTTCGACACCGCGCTGCAGGTCGTCGCGCTCGCCGAGCGGGCCGGCGGGCGCCACCAGTGCGACGCGCGAGCCGCGCCCAAGCCGCGGCGGACGGACCATCGTCTTTGACCCCATCCTATCCCCCGTGGTAGATTGTCGCCCGCTGGCAGGCGACCAGCGCCTGCGACCCTTCGGGTCGCCCCTCCCCTTCGGATCCCCGGCCTCTCCCGCCCGGGAGTCTCACGATTGCGCGCTTCGCACCCGACGCTGCTCACCGTTGGTCGCGCCATGGCCGATCATCGCGATGCCATGATCGCGGAATGGGCGGAGTGGCTCCGGCACCGGGTCGCCTCCGCCGCCGCCATCCCGCACAGTACCCTGGAACGCGAACTTCGGCTGCTCTTCGACATCCTGATCGAGGGCGTCGGTCCGCTGCGCCGCTCGGTGAACGAGGTGTGGCATCACGCCTGTGAGCACTACGGTCGCTTCGGCGCCGCGCGTGGCCTCGCCGCCGGCGAGATCGTCGAGGAGATCCAGTATCTCCGCGAACTGCTCACCCGGCGCATCGGGCCGGTGCTCAGTGGGCTCCGGCAGCGCCAGGCCATGGCCATCATTCTCCGCCTGAATACCACGCTCGACAAGGGGATCGCCGTCGCGGTCGTCGGCTACACCGACGCGCTGGTGGCCACGCTCTTCGCCCAGAACGGCGTCCCCGCCCCCGACACCGCGCTCGACAGCCATGATATCGAGCGGCAGCTGGAACTGCTCGAGGGGGAGCTGGCCGAGGTGGTACGACACCGATAGCACGGAGGCGGGCACGGAGGCGGGCACGGAGGCCCGCCCTACATTCATTCCCCTCTCGGGCGGGCACGGAGGCGGGCACGGAGGCCCGCCCTACATCCATTCCCCCTTTTCCCCTTTCCCTCTGTAGTGCTCGTCCTCGCCCTCCCCTGGCTGCTGCCGTTCTTCGCGATCGTCCGGTTCGCACGGAAGCGGCCCGACCTCGCCAGGACGCCGGCCGCCAGCGGACCGCGGGTCAGCGTCATCATCCCGGCCCGGAACGAAGCGGCCGTCATCGAGACGGTGATCCGCTCGGTGCTCGCGACCGGCTACGCCGATCTGGAGCTACTGGTGGTGGACGATCGCTCCACCGATGCCACCGCAGCGATTGTCGACCGGCTTGCGGCGGAGGATCACCGGCTCCGTCTGATCCTCGGTGCGGAGCTCCCCGCGGGCTGGTACGGGAAGCCGTGGGCCTGCGTGCAGGGCTATCGCGCCGCGACGGGCGCGCTGCTGCTGTTCACCGACGCCGACACCCGCCACGAACCGGAGCTGCTCCCGCGCGCGGTGGGCGCGATGACCGCCGCGGCCGCCGACCTCGTCACGGTGGCCCCGCAGCAGGCCTGCCTCTCCTTCTGGGAGCGGATCGTGATGCCGCAGCTCTGGGTGCTCCTCGGTCTCCGCTATCATCCCGAGCGGGTGAACCGGGCCCGCCGGGCGCGGGAGGTGATCGCCAATGGCCAATTCATCCTGGTGACCCGGTCGGCCTACGAGGCGGTCGGCACCCATGAGATCGTGCGGGGCGAGGTCGCGGAGGACCTGGCGCTCGCGCAGGCGTTCTGGCGCGCGGGGAAGGTCATCCACTTCGCCTTTGCCGAGACCTTGATGACGACCCGGATGTATACCAACCTCGCGGAGATCGTGGAGGGGTGGTCGAAGAACATCTACCTGGGCGGACGGCGTTCCTTCCCCGACGAACCGGTGCGGCGCGCGCTGGTCCCGGTGACGCTGAGCCTCGCGATGCTGTTCTGGCTGCTGCCGCCGGCGCTGTTGGCGATCGGGCTCTTGGTCCCCGCCGCTGCCGTGGCGATCGCCCTCTCCCTCGCCTTCTGGGCCCTCATCGCGTACGGGATGCGGATCCCGCCCGGCTACAGCCTCGGCTACCCGGTGGGCGCGCTGGTGACACTCTATATCATCGGGCGTTCGACGCTGCGGGGCCGGAGCCGGGTCGAGTGGAAGGGGAGACGGTACGGCGCGGGGGTGAATCGGGAGTGAGCGGTGGACGTCGGGAGATCCCTCACGCCGGTTGGCTACCGCACTATACAGCGTGGAGCCGCAGGAGGCGAACGGCGGTCCCCACCTGCCAGAGCGCCATGAGTCCCACCGACGTCAGCATCAGCGGATGCCCTGGCGGGGCCAGCAGATTGCCGAGGAGGCCGGCGCCGCAGGCGAGCCAGGCCAGCATGACCAGGCCGCGGGGTTCGCTGCTCCGCGCCGCCGTCGTGAGGGCGATGCCGCCGGCGGCGAGCGCCACCAAGAACCCGCCGAGCCGCCCGCACATGACCGCAAAGGCGTGGGTCGCCTGGTAGACGCCGAGGACATCGGTGCCGGCGGCGCGCAGGGCGGCGAAGCTGGTGCCGGCCCCGGTCATGTAGGCGATGTTGACTCCGTTGAGCAGCTGTCCCGCTACCAGCACGATGAACGCCACACCGAGGCCGCTCCGTTCCGCCGGGTCGGCGGCGAGCCAGCGGGCCCAGATGCCGGCGATGATGAGTCCGGTCGCATACAGCAGACCGAGATGGATCCAGCGCCAGTGCGGCGTCGCGGTGATGAGCTGAAGATCGGCCTCGGCGGTGAGTGGCAGCACGGGGTGCAGCAGGGCACAGCCGATCAGGATCAGGCTGCCCAGCAGCAGGAGGCCGGCCAGAGACCGCGTCACGGCTGCTCTCCCCTGGCGGTTTCCTTGCCGCGATCGAGAACGTCGCGCACCCGATGGGTGAGATCGGCGAGGGTCCAGGGCTTCTGCAGCAGGGAGAGCTCGGCGTCGGACATGTCGCCGTAGGCGATTTCGTGCGCGGAGTAGCCGCTGGTGAAGAGGAATCGCACCGCGTAGCCCTCCTGGCGGAGCGTACGGAAGAGCGCGATCCCGCCGAGCTTGGGCATCACCACGTCGGTGATGATGAGATCGATATCGTGGGCTCGGCTGCGATACAGTTCCAGCGCCTGCATGCCATCGCCAGCGGTCACCACCTGGTAGCCGACCTTCTCGAGCGCACGCTGTGCCACCCGCCGCAGCCCATCTTCGTCCTCGACCAGCAGGATGTGCTCCACCCCGCCCCGCAGGCCGGTGGGAGGCAGCACATGTTCGGTGAGCTGCTGATCCTCGCGGGCGAGGGGAAAGTGGATCCGCACCTCGGTGCCGCGGCCGACCTCGCTGTCGAGTTCGATGAAGCCGCCGTGCTGCTGGGTCAGGCCGTAGATCATCGCCATGCCGAGCCCGCTGCCTTCGCCGGGGGGCTTGGTGGTGAAGAAGGGCTCGAAGACCCGCGCCTTGACCCGGACATCCATGCCGAGTCCGCTGTCCCGCACAGTCAGGCAGGCGTAGGAGCCGGGGAGCGAGCCGGCCGGGGGCCGGACGACGTCGACCCGGCGGGCGGAGAGTGTCAGCGTGCCGCCGCGGGGCATCGCGTCGCGGGCGTTGGTGGAGAGGTTGAGCAGGACCTGCTCGATCGCGCCGGCATCGGCGAGCACCTTGACCGGCTCGGACTCCCGCGAGAAAGTCACCTCGATGTGCGCGGGGAGGAGGCGGCGGAGGGTCGCGAGCAGATCCTCGACCACGCGCCCGAGGTCCAGCACCTGGTAGGTGAGCGGGGCGTGGCGGCTGAAGGAGAGCAGCTTGCGGATCATGTGGGCGCCGCGGCGCGCGGCGGACTGCAACTCGCTCAGGTCATTGTGCAGGTCCTCGCGCCCGTCGGGGAGCGCCGCGGCCATCATCTCGCTGTTGGCGAGGACCACGGTCAGCAGATTGTTGAGATCGTGCGCGATGCCGCCGGTGAGCTGGCCGACCGCCTCCATCTTCTGTGCCTGACGGAGCTGCTCCTCGAGCCGGCGCCGCTCCGAGATGTCCCGGATGATGGCCTGGAAGCGCCCGTCGCCCAGGTCGCGGGCGCTGATCTCCACCTCCGCGATGCTGCCGCTCTTGCGGAGCAGACGCCGTTCGGAGAGGACCGACCGGCCGCCGAGGAGATCGCGCATCCGGAGCGGCATGCGCTCGCGGTCTTCCGGGACGCTGAAGTCCTCGATGGGGCGGCCGACGCTCTCCTCCCGGCTGTAGCCGAGGAGTTCCTCGCCGCGGGCGTTGACGTCGAGGATCACGCCGTGTCGGTCGCTCACGATGATCGCGTCGGAGGCCTGCTCCAGCGCCCGCCGGTAGTTCGCCTCCGACTCCACCAGCTGCCGTTCGGCCCGGACCCGGTCGGTGATATCGTGGACGATCGAGAACAGCGTGACCCGTCCCTTCAGCACAATCGGGCTGGAATGCACCTCGACATCGCGGCTGGCCCCCGAACGGAGCCGGTGGCGGAAGACGAAGAAGTTGCGGCGCTCCCCCTCCGCCGCGCGGACCAGCTCGCGCAGCTCGCCCTCGCTCAGCACGTTGATCTCGGTGAGCAGCTTGCCGATGAGTTCCTCGCGGGTCCAGCCGTAGAACAGCACCGCCGCCGGATTCACGTCCACCAGCCGGAGGGTTTCCACGTCCACGAGCAGGCAGACGGAGGTGGTCTTGGCGAAGATCTGCTGGTAGCGCGCCTCGCTCTCGAAGCGGGCGGACTCCGCCTCCGCGACCGCACCGAGCGCCCGTTGCACCAGCCACCAGATGAGGACCGCGGTGCACCCGACAAACGCCAGTTCCTTGTAGGTCCCGTAGGCTTCGATGGTCTCGCGGGGAATCGTCGTGAGCCGGGCGAGCGCCCGGTCCGAGAACAGGATCCACCCCCAGCCCAGCACCGCATAGAACGCGGCGATGGCGATCGGGATCTGTCGCCGCGAGAGCTGGGGGGGCCGCATGCGCGGGCGCTGTCCTACCGAGCCGGTGCGCGGAGCATCAGCAGCCCCTGGGACGGCACGGCGCCGCCGAGGATCCGTCCGGTCGCATCGACCTGGAGGCGGAATTCCACCGCGCCGAGTCGCACGGCGGCGGAATCGCCGCTCAGCCGGCGCACCGATCCGGTGATGGTCTGCCCGCCGCCAAGATTGAAGAAGGGCACGGCGAGGCTGTCGCTGTGGGCCGCGACAAGGCGGCGGGTCGCCTGTTCCAGCCAGGCGGTGGACAGGTTGAGGTAGGGAATCGCGGCGCGCTGGGTCGGCAAGACGCGGGTCATGAGGCCGCCGGTCGGGGTGGCATCATCGACCGCGACGCTGTCGTCTTTGAAGATGACGCGGGCGGTCTGCCGAGCCGGGGATTCCTCGGGATCGGAGCTGCGCCAGGCGGAGAGATCGACCAGC
This sequence comes from uncultured Gemmatimonadales bacterium, assembly GCA_963726955.1. Taxonomy (GTDB): domain Bacteria; phylum Gemmatimonadota; class Gemmatimonadetes; order Gemmatimonadales; family GWC2-71-9; genus JADJOM01. The sequence continues at coordinate 61,326 of CAVSEC010000012.1, forward strand.
GGCGCGCTGCCATCCTCGACGACCGTGGCGCGGTACCGCACCCGCTCCCGACCCACCCCTGGCGCGCCCCGCACCAGACTGCCCTTCAGCTCGAACTCCTGGCGGATGAAGTGTTCGACCGCCACGGTGTCCTGGCCGCGGATGACGGCGAAATCCCCCTCCTCCTGCGCGAGGAGCGCCGCGGGGAGCGCCAGGAACGCGAGCAGAGCAACTGATGGACGGATCATGACCATTCCTCGTGCTGCACCCCGGGGCCGGGACCGGGCGCGCGGGTTGTTTGGCGCCAGGCCGCCTCAGGATCGCTACCAAGTTATACCCGCCACCGACCTACCATGGACCCCTGACCGTCCCGGGGAGCCATGGACACCCAGAACCTGCTGCGCCAGCTGGTCACCCTGCCCGACCTCCGTCACCTGGTCCGGGCGCTCGGTCACACGCCCGCCTGGCGGGAGCTGTCGCCGGAGGCGCTGCCGGTGCGGGTCGAGGCCGCCGCCGTGGTTGGGCAAGGCGCGCAGTTCGACTGGCTCGGCGTCCTCGCCGGGCCGGCGACTGCCCGGAGGCTTTCCCGAGCGCTGGCGACGCGGGGCCGCCTCACCGGAGTGCTGGCGCTCGATCCCGCCGAGGGCACCGTCAGCATCGCCCTCAGCGTCGATCATACCGTCGTCATATCGATTTCCCGGTCGGCACCAGGCCCCGGCGATCTGGAGCGGCTGCGGCGGCTCCTGCTGGTGGGCCCGCTCGAGGGCGCCGCCTACGCGCTGCAGGCGATCGAGGCGCTGGAGGGGGAGGATGCGGGGCGCCGGTTCTTCCTCGCCTTTCGCACCACGATCGACGTCATGGCGGAGGGGCTCGCGGGTCCGACGCGGGCGAGTGAGCGGCGGACCTACGCGCTGATCCAGCTCACCCGGGTGCTCTTCCTCTACTTCGTCCAGGCCAAGGGCTGGCTGGATGGCCGTCCCGACTTCCTCCGCCGCCGGGTCGACGACGCGCTCGCCGCGCGGCGCCGACTGCATCGCGACCTGTTCCGGCCGCTGTTCTTCGGCACGCTCAACCGGCGGCCCCCGGAGCGGGGCCGCGCCCGGGCGTTCGGGCGGATCCCCTTCCTGAACGGCGGGCTCTTCGAGCCGCATCCGCTGGAGCGCGTCTGGCGCGGGGATGTGCCGGACCGCTGCTGGCGCGAGGCGTTCGATGGCCTGTTCGAGCGATTCCACTTTGCGGTGGAGGAGGGGGGCGACGCGGGGCGGATCGCACCGGACATGCTGGGGCGAGTCTTCGAAGGGCTGATGGCGCCGGCGGACCGGCGTGCGAGCGGTGCGTTCTACACTCCGGCCGCGCTGGTGACCCGGCTGGTCGATGCCGGACTGACCGCCCTGGTCACCGAGCGGTGTCGCCTGACAACCGACGCGGCGGAGGCCGCCCTCCGCGCCAGGGACCCGCGGATCCTGCCGCTCCTCAGGGACATCACCGTGCTCGACCCCGCCGTCGGCTCCGGCGCCTTTCTGCTCGCCGCGCTCGAGCGGCTAGCCGAGCTGCGTCAGGGAGAGGCGCCTCCGGGGGAGCTCCGCCGCCGGATCCTTGCGCACAATCTGTTCGGTGTCGACCAGAACCCGATGGCGGTGCGCCTGGCGGAGCTGCGGCTCTGGCTGGCGGTGATCGCCGAAGAGCGGGTCGAGATACCGGAGGAGGTGGAGCCGCTGCCGAATCTCGATGGCGTGGTGCGCCAGGGGGACAGCCTCCTCGACCCTGCGGCCTCATTCGCGCGGCTCGGCGCCCGCCCCACGACCGCGGCGCTGGAACTCGGCGCGCTGCGCCGCGCCTTCATCGCTACCAGCGGGCCGGCCAAACGCGACCTGCTCCGCGCCCTCCGGCAGAGTGAGCTGCGAGTCTTTGCCGAGTGCCTGGATCAGGCGCAGGGCCGGCTGGAGCGGGAGGCGACGGAGTGTCTCCTCGCGGCCAGGGAACCGACCCTCTTCGGTGGCCGGCGGGGTCTCGACGCGGAGCTGCGCCGCCGGCTGCGGCAGATCCGCGCCCGGATGGCGGAGGCGCGTCGGCTGCACCGGCGGATGCGGCAGGAGGGGGAGGTGGGGTGGTTCTCGTACGAGTGCCACTTCGGCGACGTGCTGGCACGGGGCGGCTTCGACCTGATCGCCGGCAATCCCCCCTGGGTCCGCGCGGAGGAGCTTTCGGCGCGGACCCGGCACCAGCTGGCGCAACGCTATCGCTGGTGGCGGGGGAGCGGCCGCGGCTTCCGGCATCAGCCCGATCTCTCGCTCGCCTTTGTGGAGCGGGGCGTCGAGCTGCTCGCCCCCGGCGGCGCGCTCGCACTGCTGCTGCCCGCCAAGATCGCGACCGCCAGCTACGCGCAGGTCCTCCGGGCCCAGCTCGCGGAGCGGTGTACCCTCCACACCATCGCCGATCTGAGCGACGATCCCACCGCGCGTTTCGCGGCGACGACCTACCCCGCCGCGCTGATCGCCACCCGGACGCCGCCGGCGGCGGACCACCGGGTGCGGCTCACGCTCGATGGCGGTCCGGCGGTGAGCATTCCGCAGCACCGGCTCTCCAGCGGGGGGCCCTGGGTGCTGGCCGCGCCGGCGCTGCTGGAGGCGCTTGAGCAGCTCCGTGGCGGTCATCCCCGGCTGGGCGAGCGCCTGACACCGCAGCTCGGCGTGAAGACCGGCGCGAACGTCCTCTTCCTGGACCCGCCGACGGAGATCGAGCCGGCGCTGATCCGGCTCGCGCTCCGGGGCCGGGACCTGCGGCCCTTCGGCGCCCGCGCCTCGGTGCGGCTCTTCTTCCCGCACGATGCTTCGGGTGCGGTCTATCCCCGGCTGCCAGCCGCGGCCGCGCGCCATGCCGCCCGACATGACGCGGCGCTGCGGGCGCGGGTGGACTACCAGGACGGCCCGCCCTGGACGCTGTTCCGGGTCCGGCCGGCGCTCGCACCGCATCGCGTGGTCTGGCCCGATCTCGCCCGCCGGCTCTCCGCCGCCGCCCTCGGCGGTCCCGCCGCCGGCGCCCTCATCCCGCTCAACAGCTGCTACGTGGTCGCGCTCCCCGATGCCCGCTCGGCGCTGGCGCTCTCCGCCTGGCTCAACAGCACCTGGATCGGGGTGATGGCGCGGGCGACGGCCGACCTCGCCGCGAACGGGTTCGCCCGATTCAACGCGCGGGTCGCCGCAGAGCTGCCGCTGCCTGACAAGGTACTCACCGATCCGATTCTCACCCGCCTGGCCGAACGCGGGGCAGCCGGAGACGACATCCAGGAGGAACTCGATGCCCTCGTTGCGCAATACCTCTCGCTCGCGGCCGGTGCGCGCGCCGTACTCACCGCCGCCGCGGATCGTGGCCGAAGCCCTCACTCCCGTCCCCGATCCGCTTGAGATGGTGCTGGTGCCGGGACCGGCCGCACCGGCGGAGCTGGTCTGTCGTGCCCTGGCCCGGTCGGTCGCGCCGCGGGAGCGGGATGTCGCCGCTCCCCGCTGGCTCCAGCCGGAACAGGTGGCCCCGTACCGCCGCGCGCTGGCGGCACTGGAGCGGTATGGCGGGGCGATGCTCGCCGATCCGGTGGGCAGCGGCAAGACCTGGATCGCACTCGCGGTCGCGGCGGCACTCGACCCGGGCGGTACCACGGTTGCCGTGGTCCCCGCCGCGCTCGTCGGTCAATGGCGCGCCACTGCGGTCGAGATCGGCGTCGCGATCACGGTGCATTCCCACGAGGCGCTGAGCCGAGGCCGGCTTCCCGGAGCGCCGCGCGGGCTGGTGATCGTCGATGAGGCGCATCGCTTCCGGAATCCGGCGACGCGCCGCTACGCCACGCTTGCCCGGTGGCTCGTCGGCGGGGGGGCACTGCTGCTTTCGGCCACGCCGGTGGTGAACCGGCTGGAGGATCTCGCGCACCAGCTGCTGCTCGCGGTGCGGGATGATGCCCTGGTCGCGCGCGGCTGCTCCAGCCTGGTCACCGCGCTCCGCGCCGGTGCCGCGCCGGAGGCGCTGGGCGACCTGGTGCTGTGCCGCGCCGCACCGGCCGCGATGCCGGTGGCCGTCTCCCGCCGGGTGACGCTCCCCCTGACCCGCACGGAGCGGGAGCTGCTCGGCGGCCTCGAACTGCTGCGGCTCTCCCCCGATGCGGGGGTCGCCGCCCTGCTGCGGGTGGTCTTCTGGCGCGCGCTGGCCTCGAGCCCGGGGGCGTTCGCCGGCACGCTCGCGCGGTACCGCCGGCTGCTGCACCACGCCCGCGCGGCGGGTCGCCCGGTGACGCGCGCGGCGATTCGCAGCTTCACCGGGGCTGACCCGGAGCAGCTGCTGCTCTGGGAGATGCTCCCCGGGGTCGATGGCGCGGCGGATCTTTGTCTCGAGGACGCCACCGCGCTCGCGGCACTGGAAGCCCGCGCCCGGCTGGCCGCCGCCGCGCTGGATGCGCGATCGGCCGTGCTCCGAGCGGTGCTGGCCGACGGGGCCACGAGTATTGTCTTCACCGCGAGCCGGGACAGCCTCGGCTGGCTCCGTGACCGGCTCGCCGATCTCCGGCCGGCGTGGGTGAGTGGCGATGCCGCGGGGATCGGGACGACCCGGATGAGCCGGGAGAGTGTGCTGCGGCTGTTCCGGCCGGCGGCGGTGGAAGCCGGCGCCGCCACGGGTCCGGCCGCCGCCATGAATGGCGGCGGTCACAGCAAGCTGCTGCTGGCGACCGATGTCGCGTCGGAGGGACTCGACTTGCAGCGGGCCGAGCGGATCGTGCACTACGATCTGCCGTGGACCAGTGTGCGACTGGATCAGCGCGCCGGGCGGGCGCTCCGGCTGGGTGCGAGGGGGGAGAGCGTGGAGATCCTCGCGTTCGCTCCGGCGCCTGAGCTGGAGGCGCTCCTCCACCAGCATGTGCGGCTGACCGAGAAGCGACGCCTCGGCGTCACCGCCGGGATCGAGAGCGATGGACGGTGGCTGTATCGCTGGCGTGGCGACCTGGCCCTGGAATGGAATGAGGGAACGGCAGTCGAGGGGATGGCCGTCGTGCCGGGTGACGAGGCCGGCTGGCTGGTCGGCTTCGCGTTCGATCGGGTGCTGGCGGAGGGAACCGTTGTCCGGGCTCCGGCGACGCTTCTCTGGCTCAGCGACGATGACGGCCTCACCGAGGATCCATCGGTCTGCGTCGCACGGTTACTGGCGCTGCGGGACCGGACCGGCCACCCGCCGTCGACCGGAGAGCGGGCGGCGGCGGTGCTGCGCATCGCGCCGATCGTGCGGTCCCGGCTGCGGCTCGCCTACGGTGACGACTGGCGGGTGCACGCCACCGAGGAGCGGGATCGCCTCGCCCGGCGATTGCGCCGGCTCGCCGCACTGGCGGCGCGCGACCGGGACCGGCCCCGCCTGGCGCTGGTCAGCCGGGCATTGGTGTGGCTGGCCGGGGGGCTCAGCGCGGGGGAGCTGTTGCTTGCCGGCGACCTGCTGACCGCCCCCGACGAGCGGTTGCTGGGTGAGCTCCCCCGCCTGCTGCTCCGACCCCGCGCGAGCGGCACTCTCCTCCCGCGGCTCACCGGGATTGTGCGGGTGACTAGCTTCCCGGCATGCCAGCCATCCGAACCGTGCTCTTCGATCTCGACGGCACGCTGATCGATTCCATCGACCTGATCCTCGCGAGCTACCGCCACACCCTCGTCACCCACGGGCGCGCCGCGGTGCCGGACGCGGAATGGATGAAGGGCGTCGGCACCCCGCTCCGGGTGCAGCTGGGCCCGTGGGCCTCCTCGCCCGAGGAGCTGCAGGCGCTGATCTCGACTTACCGCGACCACAACCTGGCCAACCACGACCGGATGATCCTCCCCTTCCCCGGCATCACGGAGCTGGTGCGCGGGATCCGGGCCGCGGGGATCCGCACCGGAGTGGTGACGAGCAAGAACCGCGACGGCACCAAGCGCGGCCTGCGGCTGCTCGGGCTGGAGGAGTACATCGAGGTGCTGGTCTGTGCCGACGACGTCGAGCACCCCAAGCCGCACCCGGAGCCGGTACATCGCGCCGTCGCGCTGCTCGGCGCGGACCCGGCCACCACGATCTTCGTGGGAGACAGCATTCACGACCTGCGCAGCGGTCGCGCCGCCGGGGTGCTGACCGGCGCCGTGCTCTGGGGCCCATTCCTCCGGGAAGAGCTCGCGCCTGCCGAACCGGACTACTGGTTTGAGCGGCCGGAGGAGCTGGGGCAACTCTGCTCGGCGGGCGACGATGCGGCGACGCGGGAACCGGAAGAAGTGAGCGGGGAGACCGGCTGATCCCGGGCCGGCCGCCGGCCCTCTTTCCCTTTCCTTCACCCCGTTTCAAGGTTCCCTGCAGCTACCCTTCCCCTCCCGTTTCTCGCCGTTACATTCCCGCCCGTTGTTACACCTCCGTGACACTCCGACCTGGAGTCCGACGTGCGCCTGCTGCCCCGCGACGAGACGTTTCTTCGATCTCTTCATCTCGGTGTCCGAGCGGAGCGTCGAGGCTGCCGGGCTGCTCGAGGACCTGCTCAAGGCCGAGCCGGACCGGCGGACCTACCTGGTGGACTCGATCAAGCGACTGGAGCATGAGTGCGATCAGCTGACCCACGAGGTCGTCACCCGGCTCGACCGGACGCTTCATCACGCCGCTCGACCGCGAGGACATCCACGAGCTGGCCGCCCGCCTGGACGATGTGATCGACCTGATCGACGGCAACGGCCCGGCGGACCCAGATCTTCCAGGTCGGCAAGTCCCCGGAAGGCATCATCCTGCTGGCCGAGGTGATCAAGCGGGTCAGCGAGGAGCTGCTCGTCGCGGTGCGCGGCCTGCGCGCAAGAACGCCGGCGCGGTGCTTCCGGCCTGCATCGTGGTCAAGCGGCTGGAGGAGGAGGGCGATTCGCTGTACCACGAATGGCTGGGGCAAGCTGTTCGAGGGGAACCCCGATCCGGTGGCGCTGATCAAGTGGAAGGAGGTCTACGACAACCTCGAGAAGACGCTGGACTACGGCGAGGACGCCGCCAACGTGCTCGAGTCCATCTCGATCAAGCACGGCTGAGCGATGGATCCGGCCGTCGGCTACGTCCTCGCGATCATCGTGGTCGCGCTGGTCTTCGATTTCATCAACGGGTTTCACGACAGCGCCAACTCGATCGCCACGGTGGTCGCGACCCGGGTGCTCTCGCCCGGCGTGGCGGTGATCTGGGCCGCCTTCTTCAACTTCGTCGGCCGCCTTCGTGGTCGGCACCGCCGTCGCCAAGACGATCGGCAAGGGGCTGGTCGATCCCTCCGTCGTCGATCCCAATCTGATCCTGGCCGCACTGCTCGGCGCCATCATCTGGAACCTGATCACCTGGTGGCTGGGCCTGCCGAGTTCCTCGTCGCACGCGCTGATGGGCGGACTGGGCGGCGCGGCGATCGCCAAGGCCGGCGTCGGCGCCCTGATCACCAGCGGCTGGGTCAAGCCGATCCTGTTCATCTTCCTCTCGCCGCTGATCGGCATGACGCTCGCGCTGGGGCTGACCGTGGGGCTGTCGTGGGCGCTCCGGCGCCGGTGCACCGGGCCCGATGGACCGGCTCTTCCGCCGGCTGCAGCTGGTCTCGGCGGCGCTCTATTCGATCGGCCATGGCGCCAATGACGCCCAGAAGACGATGGGCATCATCGTCGGCCTGCTGGTCGTCGCGGCAGGAGCTGTTCCAGGCGCAGACGGGGGTGCTGTCGCATCTCTACCTGCATGAACGCCGACAAGATCCCGTTCTGGGTGGAGTTCCTGCGCCTACACCGCCATCTCGCCTCGGCACCGATGCTGGGCGGCTGGCGGATCGTGAAGACCATGGGCACCCGGATCACCCGGCTGCGACCCTTCGGCGGCTTCTGCGCCGAGACCGCGGGCGGCATCACGCTGCTGATGGCATCGTACTTCGGCATCCCGGTGAGCACGACGCACACGATCACCGGCGCCATCGTCGGCGTCGGTGCGGCGCAGCGGATTTCGGCGGTGCGATGGGGGGTGGCGGGACGAATCGTGTGGGCGTGGATCCTGACGATTCCGATGGCTGGGGCGATGGCGGGATTGGCGTATCTGATACTGCGTTGAGGCGACGCGCCCGGCCGAACGATGACCCCAGGGGTCGGCCTTACGCTGCGCGGGTCCGGCGCCGTGATGCCGCCGCCCGGCGGTAGTCCTCGATCAATCGATCGTGAATCTCGTCCCACGGTCTGCCGTCCGCGGTGATCCGGGCGCCGGCGGCCAGGCGGGCCCGGAGCGCCGGATCGTGCAGCAGGCGATCGAGGCCGTCGGTGAACGCCGCGGTGTCGTGCGGTCGCGTCAGCCAGGCATTCACGTTGTGCTCGGCGAACTCCACGACCCCGCCCGCATTCACGGCCAGCGACGGCAGCCCCGACGCCATCGCCTCGAGCAGCGAGTTGCCGAAGGTTTCGGTGGGCGACGGGAAGGTGAAGAGATCGGCGCTGGCATAGGCCTCCGAGAGTTCGCGCCCGCTCGAGCAGGCCGGTCACGTGCACGCCCGGCACACCGGCTCGGCGCAGCTCCTCCTCCAGCGGTCCCCGTCCCACCAGTACCAGCTGCGCGTTCCCGCCGTTGCGCGCGCGAGCGCCTGCCAGACGGCGATCAGCCGCATCAGGTCCTTCTCCCGCGCCAGCCTGCCGATGTAGGTCACCAGCAGGTCGCTCGGCGCCGAGCCCCGAAGCGGCCGCGCCACTCCTCGCTGCGGAATCGGGGGTGGAACTGCGCCGGGTCCACGCCGCGGGTCCACAGCCCGGTGTGCGTCGATGCCCGAGCGCCGTTGAGCGTCCGCTGGTAGACCCGCGACGGCACCAGCACCTGCTCGGCGTGCTGTAGAACCAGCGCAGGTAGAGCCACCCCATGCCGAGCACGAAGCCGCACGCCATAGCGCTCGGCGTACTTCTGATAGTCGGTGTGGGCCGAGGCGATGATCGGGCACCCCGAGCTGCCCGGCCGCCTTGACGCCGACGAGGCCCAGCGCGAACTCGGTCGCGACGTGGACCAGGTCGGGCCGGAAGCGCGCCAGGTCGGCGGTGATCTCCCGCTGCCGCGGAAAGGCCCACTGCACGTCGGGATAGAGGAAGAGCGGGACGCTGGGCGAGCGGTGGACCTCGGGTCGGTCGGCGCTGGCCCGGCGGGCAGGGGGTAGGTCGGCGGAGTAGACCCGGACGGCGTGACCCCGCGCCTCCAGCGCGTCGCGGCAGCCGGTCGAGGGTGACGCCCACCCCGCTGACCATGGGCCAGTAGACCTCGGAGAAGAGCGCGATCCGCATGCGGAGACGCTAGCGAATCGAGGGCGGAGGCACAAGTTCCGGCGACCCGCTCCGAATTCCGGGTTTGTGAAGGCGTATCGGGGACTGGGAACTACTGGATGGTCTGCAGGCGGCGCAGCATCGGCACTCGCCACGCGATCGTCGCGACGACCAGGATCGGCACGACCCCGCCGAGCACCACCGCCGGCACAGCGCCGAGGAGCTTCGCCGCGACCCCGGACTCAAAGGCGCCGATCTCGTTGGAGGAGCCGATGAAGACCGCGTTCACCGCGGCGACCCGGCCGAGGAGATGCCGCGGGGTGAGCGTCTGCAGCAGGGTCGAGCGCATCACGACGCTCACGTTGTCGAACATCCCCGAAAGGGCCAGCAGCAGCCACCGACAGCGCGAAGCTGGTCGAGAGCCCGAAGCCGCTGATGCACACCCCGTAGAGCGCGACCGAGATCAGCATCGTCCACCCCGCCCGGGACTTGAGCGGGGCGGTGGGAGAGGTAGATCGACATCAGCACCGAGCCGGCTGCCGGCGCCGCGCGCAGGAGCCGCAGCCCCTGCGGCGCCGACGTGCAGAATGTCCATCGCGAACACCGGCAGCAGCGCCTCGGCGCCGGCAAAGAGCACCGCGAAGAGATCGAGGGTTATCGCGCCGAGCAGCAGCGGCTGGGCGCGGGTGAAGCGGATGCCCTCCATCAGGCCGCTGAGACCGCTCACGTTCTCGGTGGCCGCCGGGCGGGGACGGGCGCGCACCCGGGCGAGGGCGCCCCACGAGATCAGGAGCAGCACCGCGGTGGCGCCGTAGGCGAGGGCCGGCCCACCGAAGCCGAGGAGCAGGCCGCCGGCGGCTGGGCCGGCCACCGCGGCGAACTGCCAGGTGGAGCTGCGCCAGGTGATCGCGTTGAGGTAGATGTCGCGCGGGATGAGATCGGCGGAGAGGGCGGTGCGGGTCGGCTGCAGGAAGCTGCGCGCGATGCCGCTCACGAAGATCACCGGTACACCGCCCAGACCGTATCGGCCCGAAAGGCGCCGGCCACGGTCATGCCATACAGCGCCACGGCACAGGCGCCGAGCACCAGCAGCGCCGCGAGGCAGACGCGGCGGCGATCGAGCCGATCGGCGAGCTGGCCGGCCGGCAGCGCAAAGGCGATGAACGGGAGCGCCTCGGCGAGGCCGACGAGGCCGAGGGCGAGCGGATCGTGCGTGACCTGGTAGAGCTGCCATCCGACTACCACCGCCTGGATCATCGTGCCGAAGGTCTGCGCCATCAGGCAGGCGATGAACCGGCGGAAGTCGGCGACCCGGAGCGCGGCGTAGGCGTCGTGCGGCTCGGAGGGGGAGTCGGTCACGCGGGGAAGGTAACACCGCCGATTGTGCCAGGGTGCTGACGGCCCAATGGCGCCGGCCGACGGGGCGCCACTCGGAGCGGGCTACTCCCGCCCCAGGACCCGCTTCGGCTTGAGCCCGTATCGTTCCATGCGGCGGTAGAGGGTGCTGCGGGTGACGCCGAGACGGGCAGCCGCCTCCGCCATGGTCCGGCACTCCTGCACCACCCGCACCAGCTCGGCGTCCTCGCGGTCGATCGCCGAGCAGGAGACATCGCGGCCTCCGTCGTAGGCCTCTCGGATGCACTGCGGCAGGTCGGTGAGCCGGACCTGGCGCCCGGTGGCGAGCAGGACGCGGCGGATCACATTCTTGAGTTCACGCACATTGCCGGGCCAGTGGTAGGCCTGCAGCGCGTCGTACACCGAGGGATCCACCGTCACGGCGAGCCGGCCGAGGTCGCGGGCACCGGCCTCGAAGAAACGGCGGGCGTAGACCCGCACGTCACCGGCGCGGAACGGGATCCCCTCGCTCCCGGTCCGCTGCGCTCCCCCCTCCAGCACCAGGCATCCCCCGACCACCGTCTGCCCCTGCAGCACCGGGAACCAGAGCGCGGAGCGGCGCTCGCCGATCACCACCGGTTCGGCCACCTGGCTGGAGAGCCTCTCACCCGCCTGACGCATCCTCGCCGAGAGGGAGTCGGCCAGAGCAGGGGAAACCGAGGGCGTGGAGCTCACCACGCGGCCGCCGCGATCCAGGGCCAGGATGGCGTCGCCGGGATAGCGGGTGGTGAGATCGGTGAAGCTCTGCAGGGTGAGGTAGCGACGCTCGACCTCGCGTGCGGCGAGGGTCTGCTCGATGGCGATCACCAGCGCCAGCGCGAGATTGAGGGTGTGCGGATGGGCGAATTCGCGGAAGCCGCTGATGTCGAGCACGCCGGCGACTCGGCCGGTGGCGGGATCGCGGATCGGTACGGCGGCGCAGTGCCAGCGGTGCCAGCGCTCGCAGAAGTGCTCCGCTCCCACGATATGGGTCGCCGCGCCGGTGGCGAGGGCGGTGCCGGGTCCGTTGGTGCCGACCGCATCCTCGGTCCAGAGCGCCCCGGGCCGGAAGTTGATCTCGGCGAGGCCTTCGAGTGCGGCGGGATCCCCCTCCGAGGAGAGCATCCGCGCTTCATGGTCGAACAGGGAGAGGATGTGGCCGACGCCGCCGAATGACTGCTGCTGCCGCGCCACCGCCCGGGTGGCGACTTCCAGCCAATCGGATTGCTCCGCGACGACATGCACCTGGTCGTCGTTCAGGACCAGGGGGGCGCTGCCCAGATCGGGGCGCACTTCCGCATCCACGCTCCGGTACCACGACTCCCGGACGATGCCGCGGACGCCCCTCGCCTGGGTGAGTGCGGAGCCGCGTGCGTGGCTCCCGACGAGGGCGCTCCAGTGCCGCTCCAGCTCACGCTGGGCTTCGGGCTGGAAGGGGATTCCCTCGGATACGACCATCGCGATGCTCCGGGTGCGGCGACCGGCGATCCACCAGGACAGGGGACAATCCTGTCCCTGAAGCTACTCTCCACACCCGGGATCCGCGACAGATTTGGCGCGACATTTGTCGCGGCCGCCTTGACCCCCCCGGGACCGTGCCCTAGCCTCAGGGCAGTACCGAGCGCGGCCCGAGCGCCGTCTCACCCCGCGACGTCGGCTACGCTCCAACCATTCATCCCCGCCTGGAGGTTTCCATGGGCACTGCCAGCAAGCAGAATCCGAACGCGACGCTGCCATCTACCGCTGCCAAGTTCACCCCTTCGATCCCGATCCGCAGCCGGTACGACAACTGGATCGGCGGCGAGTACGGGGCACCGGTCCGCGGCCAGTACTTCAGCAACCCCACGCCGATCACCGGACAGCCGCTCTGTGAGGTGGCACGTTCGACCCACGAGGACGTCGACCACGCGCTCGACGCGGCCCACGCCGCCGCGCTCAGCTGGAACCAGACCTCGGCCGACCTACCGCGCCATCATCCTCAACAAGATCGCCGACCGCCTGGAGCAGAACCTCGAGACGCTGGCGTTCATCGAGACGATGGACAACGGCAAGCCGATCCGCGAGACGACCCACGCCGACCTGCCGCTGGCGATCGACCACTTCCGCTACTTCGCCGGGGCGCTGCGCGCCCAGGAAGGCGGCATCGGCGAGATCGACGACGATACCGTCGCCTACCACTTCCACGAGCCGCTCGGCGTCGTGGGCCAGATCATCCCGTGGAACTTCCCGCTGCTGATGGCGGTCTGGAAGCTGGCGCCGGCCCTCGCCGCCGGGAACTGCGTCGTCCTCAAGCCGGCGGAGCAGACGCCGGTGTCGATCATGGCCTTCATGGAGCTGATCGCCGACATCCTGCCCAGCGGCGTGGTCAACGTGGTGCAGGGCTTCGGCGTCGAGGCCGGCAAGCCGCTGGCCTCGAGCCCCCGCATCGCCAAGATCGCCTTCACCGGCGAGACGACGACCGGCCGGCTCATCATGCAGTACGCCTCCGAGAACCTGATCCCGGTGACGCTGGAGCTGGGCGGCAAGTCGCCCAACATCTTCTTCGCCGACGTCATGGAGGCCGACGACGACTTCTTCGACAAGGCGCTCGAGGGCTTCGCGATGTTCGCGCTGAACCAGGGCGAGGTCTGCACCTGCCCCTCGCGGGCGCTGGTGCAGGAGTCGATCTACGACAAGTTCATGGAGCGGGCGGTGGCGCGGACCAAGGCGATCGTCGAGGGCAATCCGCTCGACGCGACGACGATGATCGGCGCCCAGGCCTCGAACGACCAGCTCGAGAAGATCCTGTAGCTACATCGACATCGGGAAGAAGGAAGGCGCCAAGGTGCTGACCGGCGGCGCCCGCCGGGTCCACCCGGGCGAGCTCAAGGACGGCTATTACGTCCAGCCGACGATCTTCGAGGGCCACAACAAGATGCGCGTCTTCCAGGAGGAGATCTTCGGCCCGGTGGTGTCGGTGACGAAGTTCAAGACCCAGGACGACGCGCTGGCGATCGCCAACGACACCCTGTACGGCCTGGGCGCCGGCGTCTGGAGCCGCGACGCGAACACCTGCTACCGCATGGGCCGCGCGATCAAGGCCGGACGGGTGTGGACCAACTGCTACCACGCCTATCCGGCGCACGCGGCCTTCGGCGGCTACAAGCAGTCCGGCATCGGGCGGGAGAACCACAAGATGATGCTGGACCACTACCAGCAGACCAAGAACCTGCTGGTCAGCTACAGCCCGAAGAAGCTTGGCTTCTTCTAGCGCCGGTGACCGCTCGTTCCGCGGGTGGCATATCACCGCCGGAAGCGACGGACCGTGCTCGCGCCAGCTGGAGGCGCGAGCATGGCCCGCTGCTCTTCCACCAGTCGGGCGGCTGCTGCGACGGCAGCTCGCCGATGTGCTATCCGCGCGGCGAGTTCCGGATCGGGCGAACGGGACGTGCTACCTCGGCGACATGGCCGGGATGCCGTTCTACATCGGCGCGCTGCAGTTCGAGCTCTGGCAGCACACCCAGCTGATGATCGACGTGGTGCCCGGCCGCGGCGGCGGCTTCTCGCTCGAGGCGCCGCTCGGCGTCCGCTTCCTCACCCGCTCCCGGGTCTTCGATCCGGAGGAGCAGGCCTGGCTCGACGCCTGCCCGCCGCGGGTCGGTCCCGCCGAGTAGGGCAGCCGCAGTCTGGCCGATGGCTGCTAGCTTCAGGCGTCCGGTCCAGTTCCTCTCCCCACCGCTCCCGTTACGAGTTCGACGCCATGCAGAGCGCTGCACTTCAGATTGTCGGCCCGAACCTCCCCGACAGCGATCGCGTCCTCACCCCGGCGGCCCTCGGCTTCCTCACCGACCTGCTGCGACGCTTCGAGCCGAGGCGCCAGGCGCTGCTACAGACACGACGGGAACGGCGGGCGACCTTTCAGGCCGGCGCCCTCCCCGACTTTCTCCGTGACACGATCAGCATCCGGGAGGGACCCTGGCGGGTGGCCCCCGCGCCGCCGGATCTCGACGACCGGCGGGTGGAAATCACCGGCCCGGTCGAACGCAAGATGATGATCAACGCCCTCAACTCAGGGGCGAAGGTCTTCATGGCGGACTTCGAGGACGCCCTCTCCCCTACCTGGGAGAACGTGATCGCGGGCCAGGGGAACTGTCAGGATGCGGTACGCCGCACCATCGCCTTCCGGGGGCCGGACGGCCGGGAATACCGGCTGGCCGATCGGATCGCGACGCTGGTGGTGCGGCCGCGGGGCTGGCATCTGAACGAGAAGCATGTCCTTCTCGACGGCGCACCGGTCTCAGGAGGGCTGTTCGATTTCGGGCTCTACCTGTTCCACAATGCCGCCGAACTGCTGCGTCGGGGGAGCGGGCCGTACTTCTACCTCCCGAAGCTGGAGAGTCATCTCGAGGCCCGGCTCTGGAACGAGGTCTTCGTCCATGCGCAGTCGGCGCTGGGGATTCCCCAGGGCACCATCCGCGCGACGGTCCTGATCGAGACCATTCTCGCCGCCTTTGAGATGGAGGAGATCCTCTACGAAATCCGGGAGCATGCTGCGGGGCTCAACGCCGGCCGGTGGGACTACATCTTCTCCATGCTGAAGAACTTCGGGCACCGGCCCGAATTCGTGCTGCCTGACCGAAGCCAGGTCACCATGACGGTGCCGTTCATGCGGGCCTACTCCGAGCTGCTCGTGCGCACCTGCCACAAGCGCGGCGCCCATGCCATCGGCGGCATGGCGGCGTTCATCCCGTCGCGCAAGGACGCGGAGGTGAATGCCACCGCCATGATGCGGGTGGGAGAAGACAAGTCGCGTGAGGCAGCAGATGGCTTCGACGGCTCCTGGGTGGCCCACCCCGACCTGGTCGGCGCCGTGCTCGAGGTGTTCAATGCCAGGCTCGGGACTCGAGCCAACCAGAAGGAGCGGCTGCGGGAGGAGGTACACACCACCCGCGACCAGCTGCTCAATGTGCAGATCGCCGGCGGACAGGTGAGCGAATCCGGCATACGGACCAACATTCGGGTGGCGCTGGAATACATCGAGAACTGGCTCGACGGGCGGGGCGCGGTGGGGATCGCGAATCTGATGGAGGACTCGGCGACCGCCGAGATATCCCGGACCCAGTTGCGGCAGTGGGTGAGTCAGGGCGTCACGCTGGCCGATGGTCGGCGTTGCACTCCGGAGCTGTATCGCCAGCTGCGAGCGGAGGAGACCACTCGGCTTGCCGCGGTGCCTGGGGCAACGGCACGGCTGTCCAGCTCCGCCGCCTTGATGGATCACCTGGTGCTAGGAGCGGCGCCGGAAGACTTCCTGACGCTGCCGGCGTACGAGCAGCTGGGCTGAAATGTCGAGGGGACCAAGGCAAGCCTTGGTCCCCTCGATGATACTGGGGCGGCAGGGGTCGAACCTGCAACCTCCCGGTTAACAGCCGGGCGCTCTGCCAGTTGAGCTACACCCCAAGGACACTGCCCTGGCGAAACCATTATCGTCCACTCACCGGTTACGCTGAACGAGGGGCCCGACTTCCGCCCCACCCGCCCACAGAAAGACCCGCCGCGTGAGCGACGGGTCTCCGGCGTTACAGCGCGATCCGCAAATCGCCTACGCCCGACCCGTCTCCCGGAGGAATCGGTTCGAGTTTCGATTCAAATTGCGGTTCAGGCGTGTATGCATAGGGACGCATATCCTACCGCCTACAGGTTGGCGGGTCAAGGGGGGACAGCGGCCTCCAGCCGGATCGCGGTCTTGTGATCGGCCAGGATTTCATCGAGGTTCTTCACCCGTTCAGGAAGGCCATCCCCCAGGCGACGCGAGATGCATTCGACCATGATCCAGCCGGCCCCATACGCCATCGTCCTGGCCGCCGGGGCCGGGTCTCGTTTCGGCGGGGACAAGCTGCTCGCGCCCTGGCGGGGCCACCCGCTGATCGCGCACACCGCGGCGATGGTGGCCGAGGCGATTAGCGCCGGCATGCTCGGTGGTGCGGTGGCGGTGGTACCACCCCGGTCCACGGCGCTGGGATGGTCCCTGGAGGCGGCGGGGTGCACTTTGGTCGAGAACCCAGTCGCGGCGAGCGGCCTCGCCTCGTCGCTCCGGCTCGGTCTGGCCGAGGTGGTGAGAGCGGATCCGTTGACACCGGCCGCGCTGATCGTGCTCGGCGACCAGCCACTCCTCGGCCCCGACACGATCCGTCGGCTGGTCGATGCGTGGCGCGCCAATGGAAAGAGCGTGCGGCCCCGCTACCGGCTCACTCCGGACGCGCCGGGGCATCCGGTCCTGCTCGACCGCTCGGTCTGGCCCCGCGTCGCGGCGCTGGAGGGTGACCGCGGTCTGGGCCCGCTCTTCCTGGCGCAGCCGGACCTTATCGCGACCGTCGACGTCCCCGGCAGCAATCCGGATGTGGATACGCCGGCGGATCTCCGTTCACTCGAGGACGGCCGCTGAATCGACAGGAGTCGTGGGCAGCCTCACCGAGGGTTCCGGAGCGGGTCGGTGCGGGCAGGCACCACTAGCTTGCGACCCCGCACCATTCCGCGAGTGCCACCGCCACGACCTTCACGGCGGTCAGCAGCTCGTCCACTTCGAGGTACTCATCCGGCGCGTGTGCGAGCCTGATATCCCCGGCGCCGTACATGATGCAGGGCATTCCCCCGAAGGCGATGAAGTGTCGCATGTCCGCGCCGTAGGTCGCCGCCTCGGTGCGCGCCGGGCGGCCGGTCACGCCCTCGTGGGCCCGCCGGATCACCTCGCAGATCGGGGCGTCGACCGGGGTCTCGGCCGCGATGAACTGACCGCCGAAATAGGTGATGACCGGTGGATGCTCCCGCAACCAGGGATCGCGGGAGGCGACCGCCATGATACGACTCTGCACGGCGGCCTTGAAGGCCTCAAGCTCCTCGCCCGGGAGGAAACCGACACGGATCTCCGCCTCCAGATGCTCGGGAACGGTGGAGGCCCAGTTGCCGGCGCGCACCACGCCGACATTGACGGGGACCTTGTTGGGAAAGCCGTCGTAGAGCGGGTGCTTGAGGCTGGCGTTCCGCTCCCGCTCGAACGCCATGAGGTCGGTATAGACGGGGATGAATTTTTCGAGGGCGGAGACTCCCTCGTCGCGGGTGGCGGCGTGGGCCGAGCGGCCGGTGATTGTCAGGCGGAAGACCAGCGAGCCCTCACAGGCGGTGACCAGGGCGAGCGCCGTCGGCTCGGTGACCAGGGCGGCGTCGGCGCGATAGCCTCGGAGCACGGTCGAGAGCGCGCCGATGCCGCCGTCTTCCTCTCCGACCGTGGCCGCGACGGTCACATCGCCCTGCAGCCGGATGCCGCAGGCATCCAGCGCCGCGAGAGCCATGAGATGGGTCGTGAGCCCACCCTTCATGTCGCAGCTGCCCCGACCATAGACCCGGCCGTTGACGAGGTTGGCCGCGTACGGTGGCTGAGTCCAGAGTGCGTGATCGCCCTCAGGCACCGTGTCGATGTGCGCGTTCAGGAGGATGGAACGGCCGCCGCCGGCACCTTTTCGCTTGCCGACGACATTCAGGCGCCCCTCATAGCCGGGCTGCTCGCCGACGTGCTCGAGGTACTTCCGCATTTCGTCCGCCGTGGCGGCCCAGGTTTCCACCACCAGTCCCCGCGCGCGAAAGGCCTCGGCGGTGCGGGCCCCCATGGGGCCTTCGGCGCCGGTCACCGACGCTGCCCGTACGAACGACTGATGCAGCTGGATTGTCGCCTCCCGGGCCGCGTCGACCGCCTGGCCGATCCGGCTCACGAGCGCATTCGCGAGTTCCTGGGGCACGCCTGCGACCTCGATTCCGGGTGGACGCCTCACGCCGAACGGCGGCAGGTAATCGGAAAAGAAACCTAATCGGTGAGAGCACCAAGCAAGCAATTGCGACAGCACCTGCGGCCTTACGACCGCCGCAGGGCAGGACTATCGTTGGGCGGCTCCCCTGTACGTCCCCGCTTCAGCAATGCAGGTGTCTCCATGCGGGACCTTCTCGAGGCGTACGAACAGCTCCATCACGGCGCCCGGCCGGTGGGCCGCGCGGTTGTGACCACCGTCTGGGGCTCTGCCCCACGAGCCGAGGGCGCCTGCCTGCTGGCCACCGCGGACGGCCGGATGGCCGGCGCGGTCTCCGGCGGCTGCGTCGAGAGCGCGGCGGCGCAGGAGGTTGCAGCGGCAATCGTGCGCGGAAGTTCGGCGCTGGTGACCTACGGGGTCACCCATGAGCGCGCCTGGGAGGTCGGACTCGCGTGCGGCGGCACCATCAAGGTCTTCGTGCAGCCGACCGTGCCGGACTCGGTGCTCGGCGCTGCCCGGAGCGCGGGCGGCGTGGTCGTGGCGACGGTCATCGAGAGCGATTCGCCAGCCGTCGGCCTCGGCGCGTCGGTACTGCTCCACGACGATGGACGGATCGAGGCGACTGCCGAGGAGGCGTGGATCGGCGCGGCGGTGGCGGACTCGGCGCGGTCGGCGCTCCGCAGGGAGGCGAGCATCACGGTGCAGGCCTCGTCGCCAGCAGGCGGCCGGGTCTCCGTCTTCCTCGAGGTCTATCCTCGACAACCAAAGCTCGTGATCTTCGGCGGCGTGCATGTCGCCATGGCGCTGGTGCCACTCGCCCGATCGCTCGGGTATCGCACCGTGGTCGCCGATGGACGACAGGCCTTCCTGACCCGCGACCGCTTCCCTGACGCCGACGAACTGCTGCTCGGCTGGCCGGAGGAGGCCTTTGCCAAGGCGGGTATCGACAGCGCCACCTATATCTGCGTGCTCTCGCACGATCCCAAGTTCGACGAGCCGGCGCTGGAATTCGCGCTCCGTTCCCCCGCGCGCTACATCGGCGCCATCGGCTCGAAGAAGACCCAGCTCGCCCGGCACGAGCGGCTCAGGGCCCAGGGATTCTCGGATCAGGATCTCGTTCGTCTGCATGGTCCGATCGGTCTCGATCTTGGCGGCCGTGCGCCGGCGGAGACGGCGCTCGCGATTCTGGCGGAGATGACGATGGCCCGGTACGGGGGCAGCGGACGATCCCTCACGCCGGTGTGACCGGCACGCCACGGCGAAGTTGCGCGCGGCCCGATCGGGCGGCATTCTAGCCTCGTGCCGTCCAGCTCCCCAGTCCGGAATCACTCCATCACCGGTGGCACCGGCGCTCCCGGCCGGAGGCGGATAACGCACTGGCACGGCGCACTCATCTCCTGCGCCGGGCCGGAGTCCCTCCGCAACGATCGGGTGTTGGTGGAGGGAGCGCTCGCGACAGCGACGGCCGCCGGGGTCCGGCACCTCACCGCCGCGGAGAAACCGGTCTCCCGCATCCGGATGCTGGATGCGCCTCACATTCGCAGGGACTTGTCATGCACATGCACCGTCTTCCGATGATCGGTCTCGTCGCGCTGCTGAGTGGCGCAGCCTCCCCCGCCCTGGCCCAGCGGGACACGCTGGTGCTGCGACCGGCGTTCCGGCTGATCGACCGCCTTGTCGCCGAGCGGATGCAGGATGCCGGGACACCGGGGCTCTCCCTCGCCCTGGTGGACCGTGCCGGGGTGATCACGATCCGCAGCTATGGGTACGCCGATCTCGGCCGACGAACTCCGGTGACTCCGGCGACCCGTTTTGAAATCGGCTCCATCTCGAAGTCTTTCACCGCCATCGCCCTGCTGCAGCTCCGCGACGAGGGGCGCTTCGATCCGGCCACGCCGATCCGGCACTATCTCCCCTGGTTCACTCCGGCCTCCCGCTGGCGGCCGGTGACCGGCCACGACCTGCTCACCCACACGGCAGGACTCCCCGCCGACCGCGACGACATTCCTTCCTCCCGCGCTCAGGCCTACAAGGCGCGCGAGCGCAGCCTCGGCTCCGCGCCGGGGAGCCGGTGGGCCTACTCGAACATCGGGTTCCAGGTCATGGGGGTCGTCCTCGAGACGCTCGACCATGACCGCTACCCCGACATCATCCGGCGGCGCATCCTCGAGCCGCTCGGCATGACCGGCACGGTGGCCGAGTTCACCCACGACACCCGGCCGCAGCTGGCGATCGGCTACCTGCCGCTGCACGACGATCGCCCGGCTCGGCGGGGAGAGCCGCTGGTCGAGGGCACCTGGATCGAGTACGGCTCCGGGGACGGCGCCGTCGTCGCGACCTCGACGGAACTGGGCGCCTATCTCACCATGCTGCTCAATCGCGGCGCCAGCCCACGGGGACGGGTGCTCTCCGACGCCGGGTACACCGCGCTGATGACGCCGCATGCCCTGACTGAACGCGGCGGGGCTCACTACGGCTACGGGATGTTTCTCGGCACGCTCGACAGCATTCCGGTGTTCTGGCACAGCGGCGGAATGATCGGCTACACCAGCTACCTGATCGGCGAGCCGTCGCGCGGGCTGGGCGTCGTCGCCTTCGTGAACGGGCCAGGCGATCCCGGCGACATTGCGCGGTTCGCCCTCAAGGCGCTCGCCGCCGCGGATGCGGGGGATTCGCTGCCCGCCCTTCCAGCGCTCG
Source organism: uncultured Gemmatimonadales bacterium (assembly GCA_963726955.1). Taxonomy (GTDB): domain Bacteria; phylum Gemmatimonadota; class Gemmatimonadetes; order Gemmatimonadales; family GWC2-71-9; genus JADJOM01. The sequence goes on from CAVSEC010000012.1 coordinate 82,420, forward strand.
AATCACCGAGCCATGTGGCCGACCCGGCGCAGTACGCGGGGCGCTTCGTGTCGGCCACCGGAGACACGCTGACTCTCGTCGCCACCGGAGACTCGCTGCTCCTGTCTCGCGGGGAACGGCGCGACCTGCTGCTGCCGTACGGCGACGGGAGTTTCCTGGGACCGGTGCCGGAGTTCGCGCTCTATCCGCTCGCCTTTGCACGCGGGCCGGACGGCGTCACCGAGGTCCACTATGGCGGGGCCTGGTACGCGGGCGCCCGCTACGCGGGCCCGCGGCGCTTCAGCGTGCCCAAGGCGTGGCAGGCCTATGTGGGGCACTATCGAATCATGCAGCCGTGGGAGCCGAGCTTCCGGATCGTGCTGCGCCAGGGCGGGCTCTGGTGGATCGGGCCGGATGGCAATGAAGAGGCGCTGACGCCGACCGGCCCGGCCAGCTTTCGTGTCGGCGAGACCGGTTCGGCCGAGGAGATCCGGTTCTCCGATGTGGTGGACGGCGCGGCGCTGACGGCCACGCTCTCGGGCATGGCCTACTACCGGTACTTCACGCCGTGACGGACGGATCCCTTTCGCTCCAGGCTCCCATGCGCACTCTCTCCCTTCTCGCGATGCTCGGCCTCCTGGCCTGCCGCGGACCCGCGTACGACGTAGTGATCCGTCACGGCACCGTCTATGACGGGCGAGGCGGGCCCGGTCTCACGGCCGACGTCGCGATTCAGGGCGACAGCATCGCCGCGATCGGCGACCTGGCCGCGGTGCATGGCCGGACGGAGATTGATGCGACGGGCCTCGCCGTCGCCCCCGGCTTCATCAACATGCTGAGCTGGGCCAATGAGGCGCTGCTCATCGATGGCCGCTCGCAGAGCGACCTGCGCCAGGGGGTGACGCTCGAGGTCTTCGGCGAGGGGGAGTCGATGGGGCCGCTCACCTACAGCATGAAGGCGGAGGGGCGCGCGGGCCAGGGGGATCTCAAGTACGATATCACCTGGACCACGCTGGCCCAGTACCTCGACACCCTGGTGGCCCGGGGGATTTCGACCAATGTCGCCAGCTTCGTCGGCGCCGCGACGGTGCGGCAGTACGTGCTTGGACACGATCCCCGCGCGCCCACTCCCGCGGAGCAGCAGCGGATGGAGGCGCTGGTTACTGACGCCATGAAGGACGGGGCGCTCGGGGTAGGTTCATCGCTCATCTACGAGCCGGGGATGTTCGCCACGACCGAGGAGCTCACCGGGCTGGCCCACGCCGCAGCGGCCCAGGGCGGGATGTACATCTCGCACATCCGCAACGAGAACGACTCCCTGCTCGATGCTGTCGACGAATTTCTCTCGATCGCGAAGCGCTCCGGCGCCCGCGCCGAGATCTATCATCTCAAGGCGGCGGGGCGGCCTAACTGGGGGAAGATGGACGAGGTGATCCGGCGGGTCGAGGCAGCGCGCGCGGCCGGGCTCGCCATCACCGCCGACATGTACACCTATCCGGCGAGCGCGACGGGTCTCGATGCCGTCATGCCCGGCTGGGTGCGGGCCGGTGGCTTCGATGCCTGGCGGACCCGGCTGCAGGACCCCGCGGTCCGGCGGCGGCTCAAGCGGGAGTGGCAGGCGCGCGGGGGCGCCTTTGTCGGCTCCGGCGGATCGGAGGGGGTTCTGCTTGCCGGCTTCAAGCAGGACTCCCTCAAGCAGTACACCGGCAAGCGGCTCTCCGAGGTCGCCCGGCTCCGTGGCACCAGCCCGGAGGACGCCGCGATGGACCTGATCATCGCGGACCAGAGCCGGATCGAATGCATCTATTTCACGATGTCCGAGGACAATCTGCGCAAGCAGATCGTGCTCCCCTGGGTCAGCTTCGCCTCGGATGCCTCCTCGCTCGCGCCGGAGGGAGCGTTTCTCAAGTCCAATCCGCACCCGCGGGCCTACGGGACCTTTGCCCGGGTGCTCGGCAAGTACACCCGGGACGAACGGCTCCTCACCCTGCCTGACGCGATCCGGAAGCTCTCGGCACTCCCAGCGGGAAATCTGCGTCTCGCGCGGCGCGGCACGCTGGCGCCGGGCTTCTTCGCCGACGTGACGGTCTTCGACCCCGCGGCGATACAGGACCACGCGACCTTTGATCAGCCGCACCAGTATGCGACTGGGATGCGTCACGTCTTCGTCAACGGGGTGCAGGTCCTGCGCGATGGTGCGCCGACCGGTGCCCGGTCAGGCCGGGTCGTGAAGGGGCCGGGCGCCGGGACCGGGACGTAGTCCGCGCAGGATGGGTCAGCACGCTGACCAGAGAGGCAGGCCACCATGTTCTCACTCGATGGACTCGTCGCACTCGTCACCGGCGCCGGGAGCCAGGCGGGGATCGGTTTCGCCACTGCGAAACTGCTCTCGCGTGCCGGTGCCGCCGTCGCGATCACGTCCACCACCGCACGGATCGCCGAGCGCACCGCCGAGCTGGCCGACCTCGGCGGCCGGGTGAGCGGACAGATCGCGGATCTCACCGACACCGGCGATCAGCGCCGCCTGGTGGAGGCGGTGCAGGCGGCGCTCGGCCCGGTCGACATCCTGGTCAACAACGCCGGCATGGCCCAGGTCGGCAGCCCGGAGATCACCGGGACATTCGGCTCCCTGACCGACAGCGACTGGGAGCTGACCCTGGAACGCAATCTGTTCACCGCGATCGGGCTGACCAGGGCGCTGCTGCCGGACATGCTCGATGAAGGATTCGGACGGATCATCAACGTCGCTTCGGTGACCGGGCCGCTGGTCGCGAATCCGCGCTCCTCCGCCTACGCCTCCGCCAAGGCCGCGCTGGTGGGGCTCACCCGGGCGCTGGCCGTCGAGACGGCGCGTCAGGGCGTGACGGTCAATGCGGTGGCACCGGGGTGGATCGCCACCGCTTCCTCGACCGACCTCGAGCTCCTCGCGGGGACCAACACCCCCGCGGGCCGGCCGGGCACGCCGAACGAAGTCGCGGCGGTGATCGGGTTCCTCGCCTCACGCGAGGCCAGCTACATCACCGGCCAGGTGCACGTGGTTGACGGCGGCAACACGATCCAGGAGTACAAGGGACCACCGGAGGGGTGGTACTGATGGCGGAGTGGACCGGGAGAGTCGTGCTCGTCGCCGGCGGGGCCGGCGGAATCGGGCGCGCGACGGCGGAGGCATTCCTGGATGCGGGCGCGTCGGTGATGCTCGCCGATCAACGCGAGGAGCGGCTTCAGGACGCCGCCGCGGGGCTCGCGGCGAGCGGTGCGGTCGCGATCGTCCCGACCGATCTCAGCCGGGTCGCCGACTGTGCCCGCATGGTCGACGTCACGCTGACCCGGTTCGGGCGGCTCGACGTCCTCGTCAACTCCGCCGGCGTCTGGGTGGAAGGGCCGAGTGAGGCGATGACCGAGACCGATTGGGATCGGGTGGTGGATGTGAATCTGAAGGGGACCTTCTTCGCCTGCCGCCATGCCATCCCGGCGCTGGCGGAGAGCCAGGGATCGATCGTCAACGTCGCGTCGGATGCGGGGCTGGTGGGGAATGCCGGCGCCGCAATCTACTCCGCTTCCAAGGGCGGCGTGGTGCTGCTGACCAAGGCGCTCGCGCTGGAGCTGGCACCGCGCGGCATCCGGGTGAACGCGATCTGCCCCGCCGATGTCGACACGCCGATGCTCGCCTTTCAGGCGGAGCACTACGGCGGCGGCGACCCGGAGCGCTACCGTCAGGCGCTACTGGCCAAGTACCCGCAGAAGGCGACCGCCCGCTTCCTGATGCCCTCCGAGGTGGCCGGTGCGATTCTCAGCATCGCCTCGCCGCGGATGGCGCCGATGACTGGGGCGGCCATTCCCCTCGATTTCGGGATGACGGCCGGGTACTAGGGCCCCGCACTAGTGCCCCGCCGGTTCGTGCGCTCCGAGAATGGCGGCGGCGGCGACGATGCTATCGTGGGTGCCGGTGAGGGCCACGAGGTCACCCGCGGCGAGTCGTGCCGCCGCCTCGGGAAAGGCAATGCGCTCCTGGCCGCGGAGCAGCGCGATGACGGAAGCGCCGGTTCTGCCGCGCAGGTTCAATTCGCCGAGCGAACGGCCGTGGGCCTCCGCGGTGAGGGTGATCCGCACCGGGGTGAAATCACCCAGCCCAGGCAGCATCCGGCGCACCGGCTCAAACTCCACCGTCTCCGCGAACGACTGCTTGGCGAGGGTCGCCACAATCAGCTCCGCGCCGGCGCGGAAGTGACCGAAGAGATCGGTCGCCCGCCTCCAGAAGATCACCCCGAAGAGGAGCAGCACCAGTCCGAGCATCGCGAGTCCACTCAACGGAGGCAGGAACGGCTGGGTGACTACGACCAGCGGCCCGCCGCTCGCGAGGATCGCCACCACCTGGACGGCCATACTCAGCACTCGGCGCGGCGAACGACCGTTATCGACGCCACCCGCAGGTGGCGGTGGGACGACGATTTCGCCGAGCCGGTCTCCCAGCGCGTGGGTGACACGCAGCATCCCGAACAGAAAGGGGCTCGCGGCTGCCAGCGTGACCAGCGCCACCACCCACGACGCCAGCTCCGGGCTGATGCCGTAGCCTTCGACGACCGCCACCAGCCTCTCGCGGAGAGAGGATCCCGCGATCACGAGGCCGGCGATCGCCAGCGCGTCCACCAGCAGCCATCGGGTTGCGGTACGCACCCGGACCCAGGGGGAACGCTCGCGCGGGGCGGTCCCGAGCGCCTCGACCCAGGCACCGTAGAGCGAGGTGACCATCTGCACCCGGTGCGGCAAGGCGCGATCGACCCGTTCCGCCACTCGATCCGCCGCGCCGGCGAGCCAAGTGGAGAGAAAGGCGGTCACGATCGAGACGGTGACCGCGGCGGCGACGAACGCGGGCGGGACTGCACCAAGGGCGGCGCCGACACCGGCGAGGATGAAGGAGAACTCGCCGATCTGGGCGATGCTCAGCGCGGCCCGGATGGCCGCGCGGAGTCCCTGCCCCGAGAGGAATACGCCGAGGGTCACGGCGAGCGGCTTGCCGAGGAGGACGACCGCGAGCATGCCGAGGGCGAGGGGCCATTCGGCGATCAGGAGTCGCAGATCGAGCTGCATGCCGGTCGTGACGAAGAAGATGGCGGCAAAGACGTCGCGCAGCGGCCGCACCTCGACTGCGACCACCTTCCCGGTGCCTGACTCGGCCACGAGCAGGCCGGCGAGAAAGGCGCCGAGCGCGACCGAAAAGCCTGCAGTCGCGGCCAGAAAGGAGAGCCCGAAGGCGAAGCCGACCATGCTGACGAGCATCGTCTCCGGTTTCCGGAGCCCGATCACCCAGCGAGCCGCGCGCGGTACCACCGCGAGCCCGAGGATCAGGAAGAGCGCGAGCATCCCGATCAGTCGCCCCACCACGCCGGCGAGGGCCGCGCCCGAGAGGCCCTCGCCCGAGGCGGCGGCCGTCAGCAGCGCGACGATGATCATCGCGCCGAGATCCTCGAACAGTGTGAGGCTGAAGAGGGTGGGCCGGAGCTCCGGACCGACGGGGTGGCTCTCGAGGACCTTGGCCAGGATCATCGTACTGGAGACCGCCACCGCCCCGGCGAAAAAGGCGCTGGCGAGCGGCGTCCAGCCGAAGGCCCGCCCGGCGCCGAAGCCGAGCGCCAGCATGAGCCCGATCTCGACCAGTGCGGCGAGGCCGGCGGCCGGGCCGGTCTTGAGCAGGCGATCGAGGCGGAACTCGAGACCGATGCTGAACATCAGCAGGATCACGCCCAGCTCGGACAGCAGGCGGATGACCTGCTCGTCGCTCACCCAGGATGGCGGCAGGCTCGGCCCGACGACGACGCCCGCGACCAGGTACCCGGCGACGATGGGCCATCGCAGCCGCTGGAAGAGCAGCGCTGTTGCACCCGCCATCACGAGTACGATGGCGAGGTCCGCGAGGAAGTGCTCCAGCGCGTTCACGGACGGTGGTCCAGGGCCGCCCGCACCGCCGCGATCAGTTGTTCGGAGGAGAACGGCTTGGAGAGCAACGTGGCGTTGGCCAGGTCCAGGCCGTGGCGGAGCATCGCTTCATCGGCGTGCCCGGTAATGAACAGCACCGGCATGCCGGGCCACCGCTCCCGGGTCCAGGCGGCGAGGTCCGGCCCGCTTCCACCTGGCATGACGACGTCCGTGATGAGCAGGTCGACCGCGGGTCGGGCGGCATCGAGGACAGTGCGTGCCTCGCCCGGTGTACCGGCGTCGAGCATGGTGTACCCCCGGGCCGTCAGCGCGCGCCGGACCACCTGGCGGATCGCGGCTTCGTCCTCGACGATGAGCACCGTCTCCCGGCCCCCGGCCGCGGCGGGAGCGGGCGCCTCCTCGACCCGCTCCGATCCCGGACGCGCCGCGACGCGCGGCAGGCCGACCGTGACCACCGTTCCACGCCCGGGTTCGCTCTCGATCCAGACGTCGCCGCCACTCTGCCTGACAATACCGTAGACGGTCGACAGACCGAGACCGGTGCCCTTGCCGACCTCCTTGGTTGTGAAGAACGGTTCAAAGGCGCGCAGCCGGGTCGCCTCCTCCATCCCCATGCCGGAGTCGCGGATCTCCAGCAGGATCATTCCGTCCGTGGGCACGTCGAGCCCAGAGGGCAGGCCGCGTGAGTCCGGCGTCGCGTTCCGAGTGGTGATGCCGAGTGTGCCGCCGGTCGGCATGGCATCGCGGGCGTTGACCGCGAGATTCACGATCACCTGCTCGAGCTGGCCCCGGTCCACACGCACCAGCCCAAGATCGGGAGCGAGGCTGCTCCGGATCTCGATGTCCTCGCCGAGGAGCCGTCGCAACAGGCGCTCGGCGTCGTGGACGACGGCGTTCATGTCCAGCAGGACCGGTTGCAGCAGCTGGCGCCGGCCGAACGCCAGCAGCTGGCGGGTCAGGCCGGCGGCGCGGGCCGCCGCCTTGCCGATTTCGGCGACATCTTCACCCCGCGGATCCCCGGGGCCGATGTTCGCCTTGAGCAGATCGGCGTATCCGGTGATCGCCGTGAGCAGGTTGTTGAAGTCGTGTGCGACCCCGCCGGCCAGCTGCCCTACCGCCTCCATCCGGTTCGACTGACGGAGCTGGGCCTCCAGCTCCCGCCGTTCGGTGATGTCGTGAAAGGTGCAGACGACCTCATCGATGGTCCCATCCGGCTTCAGCTGCGGCTCGGCGTTGACCAGCAGCCAGACCCGATCCCGCGTGCGGGGACGGTAGACGCCCATGACCACATTGCGCACCGGCTTCCGAGTGGCCGTGGCGAGAGGAACCGGGAGTGTCTCCGCGACAAACTCCGAGCCATCATCGTGGGTGATCTTCCAGGCCGGATCGTAGGCGGCCCGCCCCATGATCTCCCCCTCGGTGAGGCCCAGCAGTTCGAGGGCGGCCGGATTCACCATCACCGCTCGCGTCTCGGCGTCCTGCACGACCACCCCGACGTGCAGGTGCCCGATGATGCTCCGGAACCGCGCCTCTCCCCGTGCAACAGCCAGTGCCCTCTCCAGCCGGAGGTTCTGGCGGTCGGTGAGCCGTTCGCGCAGCAGGATGAGGACTGTCGTCGCGACCGCGGTGATGGCGAGGAGACTGAGGACCGGGGCCCAATGCTGCAGCGCGGCGGCGAGCAGCAGGGCATAGATCACCAGGCCCAGCAGCAGGGGCAGCAGGTTCCGCGGGATGGGACGCGCCGCGTCGACTGGCGACGGGTCACCCGGCTCGATCGGGCTCCCGCGAAACCATTCCGCTGCCCAGATCATGAGGATGTAGCCAGCCACGAATGGCAGATCGGGCCACTCGAAGGGAAGCCACCCGATCGCCGACGCGCTCAACTGATACCCCAGATCGCCGGCGAGGTAGACCATCTGCCCCACCACCAGCAGCCGGAGGATGCGGCCCCTGGCGTCGTCGCGCTGGTTGAGCAGCATCGGCACCAGCACCACGAAGATCAGGAGATCGCCGATGGGATAGGCGAGGAGCATCGCCCGATGCCAGGGATTGCGATCGACATCCGCGAGGGGCAGCACCACGTACTGCCAGGTGATGGCGGCGCCGGCGAGCACCGCAATCCCGGCGTCGAGCAGCCGGCGCCAGCGCTCGCCCGGTCCGGTCGATTGGCTCGAAAAGGCGATCGTCCCGGCGATCGCGAACGGGTAGCTGAGCAGGTACGGGAGGTTTCCCCAGGAGTAGTTGGGGTCGACCCGCTGGACCTCCTGTTGCCAGAACCAGATCGCGGTGCCGAGGCCGGTCACGAAAAAGGTGAGCGCGTAGCAGAGGAATCCGCGGCGGAGGTGCGGGTCGCGAGCCGCGCGGGACGCGGCGGCGAAGGCAGCGGCGAGTCCCATACTCAGCGGCAGGAAGCCGAGCAGCCCGACGGCGACACTGAGCGAACTCGCCTGCGGCAGGAGGATCTGGATGAGGAAGTAGAGCCCGCCGTAGCTGATGGCCACGCGGGTCCAGGGACTGATCGGAGGGAGAGTGACGCCGCTGACTGTGCCCACGGGGGGCCTCGTTACGAGCGGGAGTCGCCCAGTTTGCGAAGCATGCGGAGCACCCGCTGCTGCGCCTGTCCGTTGCGTACGGCGAGGAAGATCGTATCGTCTCCCGCGATGGTACCGATCACGTCTCCCCAGGCCAGCCGGTCGATCGCCACCGCCACCCGGTTGGCCTCTCCCGCCGGGGTATGCAGGACGCAGAGCGCGTCCCCGGCAGGATCCGCGGTGAGGACCCCCTCCACAATGCGACGCTCATCGGGATGCTCCCGTTCGGCGCTGAGGCGTGCAGGCCGTTGATAGGCGCCATCCGCCTTCACCAGCTTGAGCACCGTGATGTCCCGGCTCACCGAGCTCTGCGTCACCTTCCACCCCTCCGAGGCGAGGGCCTCGGCCAGCTCCTCCTGGGTGTGGATCGGCCGGGTACTGATCAGCTCGAGGATCTTGAGGTGCCGTTTGCGCCGGTCGCCGCTCATGGACTCGTACGCGCGCCGCCCCGGCCAGCGAGGGAATCGAGGGCGGTGTCGAACCGCCGCTGTTCCCGCGCGGCCCAGGCGCGGCAGGTGCGGAGCCTGGCCCGGATGCCGGGCAGGCCGAGATTGCCGAGGCCGCCGGTGCTCCTGCGACGCGCGATGATCTCCTCGGTAGCCGGCTCGCGCCACCAGTCGCCTTCCTTGATCGCGGCCGCGACCTCTCGATAGGCGGAGCGGAAGGCGCTGCCGCTCTCCACCCGGCGCATCACCTCGTCGGTCGCGAGCGGTCCGCCGCTCAGGATGTCCCGGCCCACCGCGGGATCCACGCCGAGCCGGGGGACGGAGACCGTCAGCATGGAGAGCATCCCCTCGAGACGATCGACGCCGCGCATCACCGGCTCCTTGATGAGCTGGAAGTCGCGATGGTAGCCGCTGCCGAGTTTGCCCTTGATCTGGAAGACGGCGAAGAGGTCGCCTTCGAGGGCGGCGGCGCGGCTCCGGGTCAGCTCGAACAGGTCCGGGTTCCGCTTGTGCGGCATGATGCTCGAGCCGGTGGCGAGGTCGGGCGGGAGGATCAGGAAGCCGAATTCATCCGAGGAGAAGGTGATCACGTCGGTGCTCAGCTTGGACAGTTCGTGGCCGAGCTGCACGCACCAGAAGAGCACCAGCGCCTCCAGCTTGCCGCGACCGTTCTGGACCAGCGCGACGTTGTGCTCCACGCTGCCGAAGCCCAGGGCGCGGGCGGCCACCTCCCGCCTGATCGGCAGCGGCACCCCGTAGCCGGCAGCGCTGCCTAACGGGGAACGGTCGAGCTTGGCCCAGACCGCCGGCGCGGCCTCCACGGTGTCGAGGATGCCCTCGGCAAAGGCGGCGGCCCAGAGACCGGCCGAGGAGGGCATCGCCCGCCTGGTGTGGGTGTAGCCCGGCCAGAGCACCCGCTGGTGCTTGTGCGCAAAGATGAGCAGGCTCTCCGCCAGATCCAGCGCCTCTCCCGCGAGCAGCAGCAGCCGGTCCTTGAGGTAGAGGCGGAGGTCGCAGGAGACCTGGTCGTTGCGGGAACGCCCGGTGTGCAGCCGTTCCCCCACCGGCCCGACCTGCCGGACCAGCCAGTCCTCGACTGCCGTGTGCACATCTTCATGCTCCGGCGTGACCTGGAGCCGGCCGGCCTCGACTTCGCGCAGCGCCTGACGCAATCCGGCACGGATGCGCTGGTACTCGGTCTGGGTGAGCAGCTTCGAGGCGCGCAGCCCTTCGACATGCCCCAGGCTGCCGAAGATGTCCCACGCGATCAGCCGCCCGTCCCACAACCGGTCTTCGGCGGCGGTGTAGTCGAGCATCTGGCGGTCCAGCGAATGACTGGAGACCCAGAGTGTCGTGGGCAGGGCGGGGGCCGCCTCAGAGCTGGCGGCGGGGGCGCCTTTCGATCGGCTCGGTGGCTTGCGGGTCATGCGAGATAGGCCTGGGCCAGTTGACGGTAGAAGAGTCGCGCCTCCGAGACTTCCGGCAGGTCGACAAACTCATCGGGCGTGTGCGAGCGGCGGCTGGTCCCGGGGCCGCACTTGATTGCGTCCCGGTCGCGCAAGAATACCCAATCGGAGCAGGTAGGAGAACCGAACGGCCTTCCTTCGGGGCGGACCGTCCGCGCCACGTCCAGCAGGCGGGAGTTCGCAGGCGTCTCACAGGGCACCAGCCGGTCCGAGGTGACCACCACTTCCACATCGAGTGCCTCGGTCAGCGCCGCCGCGAGTTCGGCGTGACTCCAGCTCGGTGTGCTCCGGACATCGAGCACCGCGCGGGCGATCGGGGGCGTGACATTCCGGCTGACACCGCCTTCGAGCATCGTGGGGGTCGCGGTGGCGATGCCGAGAATGGGGTGGACCCGATCCCGGAAGAGCGCCGGCAGTCGCGCGAGGTTGCGGCTCAGCTCGACGATCGCGTTGGTGAAGTCCGGATTGTCGGCCGCGTAGCCGGCGTGCCGCTGGATCCCTCGTGCGACGAGGTCCACCATCATCAGCCCGCGCTGCGCGATGGCGAACTCGAGGTTGGTCGGTTCCCCGACGATGGCGGCGTCGATCGGGCCGAGGCGCTCGACCGCGGTTCCCATGGTGGTGAGCCTGGTCTCTTCCTCGTAGCCGAGCACCAGCAGGATCCGGCCGGTGGCGGGGCCGCCTGACTCGGCGATGTCCCGGGCCGCCGTGAGCATCGCCGCGACGGAGGCCTTGGCGTCGCCGGAGCCGCGGCCATACAACCGGTCCTCCTCGAGGGTCGGCTCAAAGGGAGGGCGGGTCCAGCCATCACCGGCGGGCACCGTGTCCAGGTGGGAGACGAACGCGAGGGTCGGGCCGGGGATCCGGCCTGGCACCGCGATCGCCACCGAGGCGTCATCCCGGGTCACCTGCAGGCCGGCCGTTCGAGCCCAGCTCTCCACCCAGTGCGCGATCCGTTCCTCGGTGCCGCTGACGGAGGTGATCCCGACGAGCTCCTGCAGGAGCGCAATTTCAGGTCGCGAGGTCCACGCCAAGATAGGTCGCCTTTTCCTTGCGGCCGACGATCATCGTGCCACATCCCGCCCCGGTGAACGCCTCGAGGAGAATGGAGTCCGGCAACCGGCCATCAATGATGTGAGTGCGTTCGACGCCGCCGGTCGCGGCCCGGATACAGGCCTCCACCTTGGGGCGCATGCCGCCCGCGATGGAGCCGCTCGACATGAGCGCGGCCAGGTCGTCGGGGTCGGCAAAGGTCAGCAGACTGGAAGGATCGTTCCGGTCCCGGAGCACCCCCGGCGCGCCGGTGAGGAAGATCAGCTTCTGGGCCTTGAGCGCGGTGGCCAGCGACTCCGCGACGGTGTCGGCGTTGACATTGTAGACGTTGCCATCGCCGTCGCCGGCGAGACTGGCGACCACCGGCATGAATCGGGTGGAGAGGAGTGTCTCGAGCACCCGCGGGTCCACCCGGTCGACGTCGCCCACATGGCCGTAGTCCACCTCGCGCCGGACCCCGGCATCGTCCACCACCGTCACCGGCGGGCGACGCCGCGCCGTGATCAGGTCGGCATCCACCCCCGACAGCCCGACGGCCTGGACCTCGTGGGCGCGGAGCGCGGCCAGCAGATTCACGTTGAGCGAACCGGCATAGACCATCTTGGCGACCTCGAGCGCGGCGTCGTCGGTGACCCGGCGGCCCGCCACGATAGTCGGCTCATGCCCGAGGCGACGGGAGAGCGCCGTCGCCTGCGGCCCTCCGCCGTGGACGACGACGATGCGGATGCTGAGCGACGAGAGGAGCCCGAGCTGCTGGGCCACCCGGTCGAGTGCCTCGGTGTCGGCCAGCACGTCGCCGCCGAGCTTCACGACAAAGACATTGTCGCGATAAGCCCGCACGTAGCGGAGGGCGCCCTTCAGGCCGGCGATACCCTTGGATGGATCGATGGTCATGGTCCGTCGTCGGTTCAGGTCTGGCCAAGCAGCGACAGCAACAGCGCGCGCTGCACATGCAGCCGGTTCTCGGCTTCATCCACCACTGCGGAGGTCGGGCCGTCGAGCACCGCGTCGTCGATCTCCACGTTGCGACGCACGGGAAGGCAATGCATCACGGTGGCCCTGCCCCCCCGGGTCGACTTGAGGCGCTGCGCCGTGAGCCGCCAGTCGCGGAGCCCGGCGCGAAAGCCGGCCTCCTCCTCCGGCTGGCCGAAGTGCTTCAGGCTGCCCCAGCTCTTCACATACACGACGTCGGCACCCACCACGGCCTCATCGGGGTCGTTCATGATGTGCACGAACTCCCCACCCCGCGCCTGGGCGATCTTCCGGATCAGTGCCGTGTCCTCTGCATCCAGCTCGTAGCCATCCGGCCGGCCGATCACGATCTCCATGCCCTGATGCGCCGCCGCGAGCGCCGCGCTGGCGGGCACGGCCGTCGGCAGCGCCTTGGGGTGCCAGCCCCACAGCAGCACGAAGCGCTTGCCGGTCGGATCACCGAGTTTCTCCCGCAGCGTCATGGCATCCGCCAGCTGCTGACAGGGGTGACGCCGCGAGGACTCCATGTTGATCACCGGCTTCTCGCAGTAGCGCGCGAAGTCGCGGATGATCCGGTCCTCGCGCACCACCTGCCAGTCGGTGCCGCGCGGGAAGGTGCGCACCCCGACCACGTCGGCATAGCGCCCCAGGACGCGGGCCGCATCCTTGATATGCTCGACGGTGGCGCCGTCCATCACGGCTCCCGGTTCGGTCTCGAGGGTCCAGCTGCTCTTGCCCGGCTCGAGCACGACCCCATGGCCCCCATGCAGGAACATCGCGGTCTCGAAGCTGGTGCGAGTCCGCAGGCTCGGGTCCATGAACACCATCGTCATCACCTTGCGCTCCAGCCCGCCGAGTACCTCCCCCCGCTTGACTCGCGCGGCGAGCGTCAGGATGGCGTCGATCTCCTCGGCAGTCCAGTCCTCGACCGTGATGAAGTCGCGCTTGGTCATGTGAGCACCTCCGTGAGTGCCGTCAGCAGGAGATCCGCCTCGGCACGCGAGAAGCTGAGCGGAGGCAGCAGCCGCAGAATCGCGGGGTCACTTGCGGTGCCGGTGATAATCCGCTTGCCGAATAATGCCAGTTGTACCTCGGCGGCAGGCCGTGTCAGGCGCAGGCCGAGGAGCAGCCCCCGGCCCTCGACGCCCGGGATCGCCAGCCCGCACCGTCGGCGGGCTTCCGTGGCGAGGTACCCCCCGATCTCCCGCGCATTGGCGATCAGTCCTTCGGCTTCGATGACGTCCAGGGTGGCCAGCGCCGCGGCGCAGGGCACCGGGCCGCCGCCGAAGGTGCTGCCGAGGTCGCCGATGCCGATCGTCGCGGAGACCGCGTCGGTGGTCACCACCGCACCGATCGGCAGCCCGGAGGCGAGACCCTTGGCCATCGTGAGGATGTCCGGGACGACGCCGAAGGCTTCCGCCGCGGTGAAGGCGCCGCACCGACCGGCGCCGCACTGCACCTCGTCGTAGACGAGCAGCACACCATGTTCGGTGCAGAGTTCGCGGATGCGACGGAGAAAGGCGGGATCGCAGGCGCGCGCTCCAGCCATCCCCTGCACCGGCTCGAGGATGACGGCGGCCACGGTCGGGTTGATCGCGCGCTCGAGTCCGGCGAGCTGATTGAACGGGATCTTTCGCGAGAGCGGCATCCCGGCACGGAGGGCGCCCTCCTCGTACTTCGCGCCATCGGTCGCGGCCAGGCAGGCGAGGGTGCGCCCGTGCCACCCGCCTTCCAGCGTGACGATGGGCTTCCGTCCGGTGAGTTTTCGCGCGAGATGCAGCGCGTTCTCGTTGGCTTCCGCGCCGGAATTGCAGAAGAAGACCTTGCCGAGGGGGTCCGGACAGAGCGCCGCGAGCCGCTCGGCCAGTCGTTCACGATTGGGGTGAGGCACCGCGGTCGAATAGAACAGCAGCTGCTCCGCCTGCGCGGCGATGGCGCGGACGACGGTCGGGTGGCTGTGGCCGGTGGAAGCGACCGCGTGCCCGCCGTAGGCGTCGAGCCAGCGGTGGCCGTCGATGTCGGTGAGCCAGGAGCCTCGCCCCGAGACGGGACGCACCGGAAACTGGGCATAGACGGGCAGCAGGGCGGACCCGGTCTTCAGCATGGAAAGATTCCTCCGCCGCGGAGCCCCGCCTCTTCCGCCAGGCCGAGCGCGAGATTCATGGCCTGGATGGCCTGACCCCCGGCTCCCTTTACCAGGTTGTCGATCGCCACCATGACCTGCGCCTCACGGCCGTCCGCGGACTGCACCGGATGGAGGATGGCGTAGTTGGTCCCGACAGCGTGGGTCAGCTCCGGAGGCTGATCCACGAGGCGGACGAAGGGGCGACCGGCGTAGGCGTCGGCGAAGAGTCGCTTGACCTCGCCGTGAAAGCCGGCGCCGAGGTCGACGTGCATGGTGAGATGGATGCCGCGGACGAAGGGGCCCGAATGCGTCATGAGGCGGGCGCGTGCTGCGGGCGTTCCCGTCCAGTCCCGCCAGGAGTGCAGAATCTCCGCCTCGTGCCGGTGGTTGAGCACCGAGTAGGCGAAGAGGTTGTGGGCCCGGGTCGGGTGATGCGTGGTCGGCTTCGGTTGCGCGCCACTGCCGCTGGACCCGGTCACCCCGAACAGCGACGGGATCGCGCTGAGGCCACTCTTCGCCAGCGGATAGAGCGCCAGCTGCGCGGCCGTCGCGAAGCAGCCCGGCACGGCCAGCGCCGTCTTTCCCCGGAGTGTCGCCCCGCATATATCGGCGAGGGCGTAGGTGAAGCGGGGGACCAGATGCGGCGCGGTGTGTTGTCCGTAGTAGCGCGAGTAGAGATCGAGATCGCTGCACCCGGAAGTCAGCCGCGAGGTCGATCACCAGCCCGGGACCGGCGGCGAAGACTTCTCCGGCAACCTTGCTGGACTCGCCATGTTCCAGGGCCAGGAAGACCACATCGGCCTGACCCGACACCTCCGCCGGTGACGCGCCGGAGAAGCGGGCATCGGTGAGCGGTGCCAGGGCGGGATGCACTTCGCCGATCGGCATTCCGGCCTGACTGCGGCTGGTCGCGACGACATCGCCCGCCTCGGGATGCTGCAGGAGGAGTCGAAGCAGCTCGCCGCCGACATAGCCGGCGGCGCCGACGACCACGATGCGCAGCGTCATCCGACCGGAGCCGCCTCGAGGCGCCAACTCTCGAGCGCCGCGCGCACGACGTCGACCGAGTCCCGACGGCATCGCGCAGGGCGTTGTGGGCCGGGAGCTGCAGTTCGGCCGTGATGTAGTCTCGGCCGACTTCGTTGTCGGTGGCGGGACCGGTGAGCACGGTGACGGGCAGCCCGAAGAGGTCGCGCATCAGCGTCACCGAGCCCCAGCACCCGACCGGATCGGGCGCCGCCATCACGTACGCGGCGCCGACGCCGGTCAGCTCGGCATCGCGGAGGATGTCCTGCACCCCATACTCGCCGAGGATGCCGTCGCCGAGCTCGGCCACGATGACGTCGGGCTTGGACGCGCCCAGACGGTTGAAGATGCCCTTTGCCGCCGTCACGGTGAGGCCGGCGCGCGTCGTCGCGATGCCGGTGTCGTTGAAGGTGAGCGAGGCGACGGCGCCGGCATCAAGCATGGATAGCGCGTCGCGCATGAGCGAAACGCCGGTGAGCTTGCAGGCGGCGACCCGGAGGCCGGAACGGGACAGGCCCCGCACCAGCTCAGTGGCGGCGACCGTCTTGCCCGCGTTCATGCAGGTGCCGGCGACGTAGACGACGGGCACCTGCCCATCCAGCCGGTCGGCGAGCGGCACCGAGTGATCCTTGATGTGCGCCGGCCGGCCAATGCGGTCGCCGAGCGCCGGGAACGACAGGATCGCTCCCAGCACCTCGGCCTTGAACGGGGCGCCGTTCTCCGGCGTGGCGGAGGTGCACTTGCCCAGGATGCCGCCGAGGTTGAGCACGTCGATGGTGTCGCCCGATGGCGATGGTGCTCGGCACGACGCCCGCATAGCCACGCAGCGCGCGCCGGTGGCCGAGCGTCCCAGCGAGCACGTCGCCGGCGCGGAGTGCGACCATGCGGCCGCTCAGGTCCTCGACGGTGTTGTAGCTCGACTTGTCGTGCAGGATGCGCACCGCCAGCACGTACCCTTCGGCGGCGATGATCTCGTCGCCCACGATCACCTCGGAGGCGAGGTGGGCGTTCCGGGTCGACGAAGAGATGCGATCCAGGCGAATGCGCGTGGTCTTGACCATCGGTCCTCCTTACGGGGCAGCGACCTTCGCCGCCAGCAGTTCGGGAATGGCGGAGACGTGGCTGAATGCGCGCGCCTCTTCGCCGGTCCACAGCCGGTTCTCCTCGCCGTAGGTGGCGACGCTCCGGTCCATCATCGAGAATGGGCTGCGCGTGCCCACGACCTGAAAGCGGCCCGGCGCAACCATCACCCTGGTTTCCCCTGTGACCCGCTGCTGACTGCTGCCGAGAAACGCCTCGATGTCGCGCAACGCCGGGTCGAAGTAGTGTCCCTCGTGCAGCCGGTCGCCGTAGAAAGGTCCCCAGCTGATCCTTCCAGAACGCCTGCCACTTGGTGAGCACCAGCTTCTCGAGTTCGCGGTGCGCGGCGATCAGCAGCAGCGCCGCACCGGCCTCGAAGCCGATCCGCCCCTTGATGCCCAGCG
Organism: uncultured Gemmatimonadales bacterium; assembly: GCA_963726955.1. Classification (GTDB taxonomy): domain Bacteria; phylum Gemmatimonadota; class Gemmatimonadetes; order Gemmatimonadales; family GWC2-71-9; genus JADJOM01. The sequence continues at coordinate 99,496 of CAVSEC010000012.1, forward strand.
CCGTCTCGCCGACGTGGATCCCGCGTCCGAAGCCATACGCCTCGCTGCAATCGCCGAGATGGCGGATGAGCTCGGGGCCGGTGTGCGCGACGCCGTCGAGCGTCACCGGCACCCCATCGCGCCAGCCGAGGACGAGTTCGCGCGCGGCTGGGGCGTTGGTCGGGGGGTCGAGCAGTTCGGGCGGCGGGCCGGCCCAGGTGTTGTGCGTCCAGCCGCCGCCCCAGGTGGTGCCCCAGAGCCCGCGGTTGATCGAGTAGAAGCCGGCCTTGGGTGGCACCGGGAGATTCCGCGCCTCGAGGAAGGCGATCGATAGCTCCCGGGAAATCCCCTGGTCCCGGATCGGGGTGATGATGGCGAGTTCGGGAGCGAGCACCCGGAAGGCAATATCGAAGCGGACCTGGTCGTTGCCGGCTCCGGTCGACCCGTGCGCGACGGCGGTCGCGCCGATCGCACGGGCCGCCTCGATGACCGAGAGCGCCTGCTGCGTCCGCTCGGCGGCCACCGAGAGCGGATACACCCCGCCACGCAGCACATTGCCCTGGATCAGGACCCGGACGAATCGATCGAAGACTGCCTGCCGCGCATCGATGGTGTGGTGCTGGATCGCTCCGACCGCGCGCGCCTGCCCGGCGATGGCCTCGCGCTCCGTGGACGTCGCGCCACCGGTGTCCACATAGACGGTGTGGACGGCCCACCCCTGCTCGGCGAGGTGCGGGACACAGTAGGAGGTGTCGAGACCGCCTGAAAAGGCGAGGGCGAGAGTCTTCATGGCGGATAAATATGCATTATGCAGTTTCGGACGCAAGGGCCCCCTGGCGACCACCCCGCCGGCGGCTACCCGGACCGCAGCCGCGCCGGCAGCCTACCACCGTTCCGCAATCACCTCCACGACCTCCGCGAGATGCGCCACGTCGCGGAGGTCGATCGTCTCGGCCGGCGAGTGCGCGTACCGCAGCGGCCAGCCGATCGCCACGTCGGGCACTCCCCATGGCAGGAACATCGATCCGTCGTTGCCACCGCTGGTCGTGCCGTACTGGAGCGGGATGTGCGCCGAGGCGGCCAGCGCGAGGAGCGAATCGACCAGCGCCGGCGGAGCGGCCATGCTGTTGTCGAGGGCCCGGATGACCGGCCCGCGTCCCAGCGGGGCGACCGCGTAGGCCTTGGCCTCGAGCGGCGCGTCGGCCGAGACGAAGGTGTCGATCGCATGCACCCGCGTGGGCCGGAGCCCGAGCGCGTCGGCAACGACCCGTGCCCCCTCCAGTCCGATCTCCTCCCGCACGCTGAAGATGAATGTCACGGCGTGATGCAGCCGCGAGGGGTCCAGGCGGCGGAGCGCCAGCAGCAGCGCGGCGCACCCTACCCGGTCATCGAACGAGCGCCCGGTCGCGCGGCTGTTCGCGAGCCGGACGTAGCGCTTCGGCATCGTGACGGTCGCACCGGTACCGATCCCGAGCGCCTCGGTGCCGGCACGATCCGCCGTCCCCACATCCACCCGGAGCTCGCCGGGATTCCGACGCGCAGTCAGGGAATCCCGCGGAGGGAATACGCCAGGCACGATGCCGGCCGGAGTATGGACCAGGGCCGGTTCCGCTTCATAGAGCGAGGGGAAGAAGCCACCCCGCGTCTCCAGGAGCAGCTGGCCGTCGTCGCGGATCCCCGTCACGCGGAATCCGATTTCGTCGAGGTGCGCGACGAAGACGACGAGCGGCTCCCCGCGGCCCGCGGTCACCCAGAGGTTGCCGGCGGTATCGGTCTCGGCATGGGCCCACGATGGCAGGGCGCCCCGCACCGCGTCGCGGACCGGACCCTCCGTGCCGGAGACTCCGTAGGCCTCCACCAGCGGAGCGAGGGTCCGCTCCGCTTCGGCGACCGCCACGGGTCGCTGTGCCGCCAGCGCACCGGGCGGCAGGAGGAGCAGCGCGAGCAGCGCACGCCGGCTCATTCGCCACCCTCGATACGCATCCTGAGCCCATGTTCCAGCGCGGCCGCGTCGGCGAGCGAGACGGTCTCGACCGGTGTGCCGAGGTAGCGTACCCGTATCCCCCAGATGGCGTAGCGGGCGAACGCAGTACTGTCAGGCGAGACCGACGGCAACTCGCGCCGATCGGAGGTCGTGGCGTCGAGCAGCAGCGCCTCGGCGAATGGCCCTAGGGTGCGCCCCACGGTGAGCAGCCCGCGCCGGGTGAACGACTGCTCCACCACAAAGGCGATTGTCACGCTGCCGCGTGGCGGCCGGGCACCGTACCCGGCCCGCAGCAGCGCCGCGCAGGCCGCTCGTCGCCCCGCGACGGGTGCGGCGAGGAGTCCGTCGCCGTAGCCCTGCGGCGCCTTGGCTCGCGCCACCGGGGAGAGCACATCGAGGCCCAGCGCCCGCACCTGCCTCGCGGAGTCGGCACCGATGTCGACATAGGCGTCATCGAAGGTGAACGGGGATTCGCCGACCGTCCGGCCGCGCGTGAGGTGCGTGGACCGGACTCCGACCACGCCCTGGACCGCCCCATGACGGCCGAAGAGCGTGACTCGCTGTCCCTCCATCTGCTGGTCCGCGAGCGGCCCGGGGGTGGGGCCGGCGCGGCGCAGGGTGAGATAGCCGTCCGCGCGAATGCCTCCGACCACGAATCCGGGCTCATCGATCGGACAGGCGATCAGCGTCTTCGGCTCGCCGCTCCCGAGCGTGAGGACCACGTTGCCGGACCGATCCAGGGTCGCCCCCGGGAGCAGGCCGATCAGCGAGTCGGCCATGGCGCGCTCGTACCCCGAGACGGCCGTCATCCTGGCGAGGCGAACGGTGAGCGTGTCGAGAGAAGGCGCGGTCTGTGAAGCCAGACCGGCGACCGGAGCGAGCAGGATCGCTGACAGCACGACAGGGAGGCGCATGCCATAGGGATGGTGGGGGAGGCCCCAACCTAGTGCCCGGGGGCACCCGCCGGCAACTTGTCGCACCCTCACGCTAACTTCTGGCATGACCGCGCTGCTGGATCAACTGGCCTCCTACGATCGTGCGCACCGGCAGGAGCACAAGCTGCTCATCGGCCAGGATGTGAACTACGGCCGAGAGCTGCTGTCGTCGCTGGCCAGGCGCACCGGCGGCTGGATGGGCTGGGAGCCCGCGACCCTCGGTTCAATCGCGCGGGAGCTGGCGTTCACCGCGATGGGGCGGGCACGGCTCCGCCGGGCGAGCGATGTCGAGATCGCGGCCCTGGTCGATGCATCGCTCATGAATGCCATCCGGACAGGCGCCGAGCATCAACGCTTCACCGGACTGGCGGCGAGCGTCGGTTTCCGCAGCGCCGTGCGGGACGCCGTCCTCGAACTCCGGGCGGCGGGAATCTCCTCCGCGCAGCTCGCCGCCGTGGCACCCGGCGGGTCACCCGCGCGAGAGGTCGCCACGGTCCTTGAATTGTACGAGGCGAGGCTCTCCCACGAGGGGCTGATCGACGCCGGTGGCGTGCTGGCGCTCGCCCTGCAGGCATTCGACCGTGAGGCGCCGCACGTGCTTCCCGAGTGCCTGGTCCTTGCCCCGGGCCTGACACCCCGGGGACTGGCCGCGAGGCTCCTCGGCGCGCTACACGATCGCGGAGCACACCGGCTGACCGCCCCCGTGTCCACGAGTCAGGCACCCTTCGCGCCAGATCTCACTGAGGTGGATTCCTTCCGGTCCGTCACGCCGGCGGATGAGATCCGCGAGGTGGTGCGCCGGCTCCGCGCCGAACAGCGTCGCTGGGATGAGGTCGAGCTGGTCACCACCGATCCCGACTGCTACGCCATCGCGCTCGATGGGCTCGCCACCCAACTCGATATTCCTGTCACCGTGCTGCCGGGCATTCCACTTGCCCGGAGCCGGCTCGGGCGGGCACTCGAGCGATGGCTCCGCTGGCTGGAGAGCGGCCTCCCTGCGGAACAGATGCATGCCGCGCTCGACGCTGGAGACCTGGCCGTCACGGACCCCCTCATGCCCGCGGTGCTTCGGGCGCTCGGCATCGGGTGGGGGCGCGCCCGCTATGCCGACGCGCTCGCCCGGCTGCAGGCGCACGATCTGCCCAGGCGGCCCAAGGTCACGGAGAATGAGCCACCGATCGACGCGGCGCGCTGGGCCGTGGCCTCAGAGGCCGCCGCCGAACTCCTTGCGCTGCTGCTCGCCGCGACCCCCGAGGTACCCGAAGCGACTGAGGCTGCTGGCACATCGCTTTCGACTGCTGCGCTGGCGGGCTGCGCCATCCACCTGCTCGCGCTGATTCCCGTCGCGAACGAGGCGGAGGCGCATGCCCGCGCCCGCCTGATCCCGCGCCTCGAGGATCTCGTCGATGTGCGCACCGATGCGGTGCCGTTTGCCGTGGCGATGGCGGAGTTTCGCAGCGCACTCGCCGACTTCCGGGTCTGGCCGGACCTCGGCGCCGATGCCAAGCCCTGGCTCTCGGCGGGCGGGCGACTGCATCTGACCGACCTCGCGCACGTCGGCGCGACCGACCGACCCCGAACCTTCGTCCTCGGCCTCGACGCCGACCGCACCGCCGGCCCCAGGCTGCAGAGCCCCCTGCTGCCGGACGCGGTGCGGACCGATCTGGGTGAGGCGCTGGCAACAACCGCCGCGCGGCGCGACGAGCGGCGGGAGCTGCTCGCCCGCGCCATGGCGGGCCTGACAGGGAGGGTCACGCTCTCCTATGCGGTCGAGAGTGACGGCGGCCGCGAGGCGTCTCCCGCGCCGATGCTCCTCGCCGCAGCCCGACAGATCTTTGCGACCCCATCCCTCACCTACGAACAGCTGCGGGAGCGGGTCGGTGCCCCCGCATCGCCGGTGCCGGAGCACGACGCGAGCGCGGTCGACGGTCGAGATGCCTGGTTCCAGACGCTGGCCTCGGGCGCCCTGCTGCTCGACGGCTCGGCGGCGGTCCGCGCGGCATTTCCCGACCTTTCCGCCGGGTTGGCCTCTGCCGCCGCGTGGCAGGCAGCATCGCTGTTACCACCGCACGGCACCATACCTGACGGGGGCCGGTTTGACCCGCGGCTCCGCCCGGGAACCGCCGTCTCGGCCAGTTCCCTCGAGACCCTCGCGCGCTGTCCGCGGGCCTGGTTCTATCGCTACGTCCTGCGGATCGCGCCGCCCGACGAACCGGCCTATGATCCCGATCGCTGGCTCGACCCGGCGGAGCGCGGCTCGCTGCTGCACACCGTCTTCGACCGCTTTGGCAGGGCATACGCCGCGCGTCGCGATCGACTGGACGAGCCGGAGACGCTCGAGACGCTGCTGGCGCTGGGCGGACATGTCATCGATGAATGGCTCGCCCGGATCCCGCCGCCGAGTGAGGCAGTATTCGCGAGGGAGCGGGAGGAAATCCTGCGGGTCCTGCGCGGCTTCCTGCTGATGGAGCGCCAGCTCCCCGCTGGACGCCTGTGGCACGACTTCGAGCTCGGCTTCGGCGGGACGGAAAGAACCGTCTCCCTGACTCTGTCGGATGGCGTGCGCCTGTCGCTCTTCGGTCGGGTGGATCGGGTCGATCGGCTCCCGTCGGGCGGCCTGGTCGTCGTCGACTACAAGACCGGCTCCGCGCGGGCATTCGACTCCGACCCCGCGCGGGGCGCCTTTGACGGCGGTCGCCACCTCCAGGCCGGCCTGTACTCGCATGCGGTCGGTGAGCTGCTCGGCGCGACTGACGTCGGCTTCGAATATCGCTTCCCGACCGAGAAGGGGGAGCATCGCATCGTCGCCTTGGCCGCTGACGCATTGCGCCACACACCAGCGGTCGTATCGGGCCTCCTCGACGACGTGCGGGCAGGAAACTTCCTGCCGACCACAGACAGCAACGACTGCCGCTTCTGCGATTACCGGGAGATCTGCCGGGTACGTCAGCTGGACTACGGCAGGGTGAGCTCCCCGCGAGCCGAGTGGGCGGCGGGCAACTGCGAGTCCATCCCGGCGTATCAACCGATGCGGCAGCGCCGGGGAGAAGCGAGATGAGCGACGAGCGGGCCCGTGAGCGGATCCTCGATGATCTTTCGACCAACTTCCTGGTAGAGGCGGGGGCCGGATCCGGCAAGACGACCGCGCTGGTCGGCCGGTTGCTGACCCATCTGCGGCGGGGCACACCGGTGGATGCCCTTGCCGCGGTCACCTTTACCCGCAAGGCCGCGAACGAGCTGCGCGAACGGCTGCAGCTCGCGCTGGAGGTGGCGCTCCTGGCCACGACGACCGAGGAGGAGCGCGCTCGACTCGCGGCCGCGCTCGGCGACCTCGACCGGGCGTTCGTCGGCACCATCCACGCCTTCTGCGGCCGGCTGTTGCGGGAGCATGCCCTCGAGGCGGGGCTCGACCCCGCATTCACCGAGGAAGACGAAGTGGGCTGGCCCAGCCTTGTCGAGACCTTCTGGACCACCTGGCTCGACGGCTGTCGCCTGTCCGCGAGCCCCGACTACCTCCGCGTGGTGGAGCTCGGCGTCGATGTCGCATCGTTGCTCCCCGCGTTCGGCGTGGTGGTCGACCATCCCGATGCCCGGTTCCCGGCACCGCCCCATCCCGCGCCCGACTGCCGGCCCGTCCGCGCCACCCTGCATGCGCTCCTCGACAACGCCGAGTCGCTGCTGCCCGGCACGGAGCCGGATGGCGGCTGGGATCGGCTGCAGAGAACCGTGCGGCAATTGCGCTATCGGCGGCATGCGATCGGGTGGGAGGACACGGCCAGCTTCTGTGATGCGCTCACCCTGCTGACCAAGGCCAGTTGCAAGGTGACCCAGAAGTGCTGGAGCGAGGACAAGGCAGGCAAGCAGCGGGCGAAACAGCTCGGTGAGGCATTCCTGGACTTCGTCGAAGGCGGGGCCGCCGCAGTACTCACCGGGTGGAGAGAGCACCGCTACCCGCCGGTGATCGGCTTCCTGCAGCGGGGCGCGCGCGAGTTTGCTGCCCGACGGAGACGCACCGGCCATCTCGGCTTCGAGGACCTGCTGGAGCGGAGCGCCCACCTGCTGCGCAGCGTGCCGGCGGCGCGGAGCGCGCTGGGCGCCCGGTATCGGCATCTGCTGGTCGATGAGTTTCAGGATACCGATCCGATCCAGGCGGAGGTCTGCCTGCTGCTCGCTTCCGACCCGGGGGAAGGGGACGACTGGCGACGGGTCACTCCGCGGCCGGGAGCGCTCTTCGTGGTCGGGGACCCCAAGCAGAGCATCTATCGTTTCCGCCGGGCGGATGTCCAGACCTATGACATGGTGAAGCGACAGATCGTGGAACGCGGTGGCGCGGTGCTCACGCTGACACGGAATTTCCGGTCGACGACCGCGATCGGGGAGCTCGTCAACACGCATTTCCGCGGAGTCTTTCCGGCCGATCCCACCGACGTCCAGGCGGCCTACAGCCCGCTCGAGTGTGTGCGGGTGGTTCCTCCGGGGCAGGGCCTCGCCCGGGTGTGCACCACCGCGAAGAACAATGGGACCGCCATTCAGGTGGCGAACGCATCACAGATCGCCACCTGGATCGCCGCACAGGTACGGGCGGGCCGCGGCGCGGGGGATTTCATGGTACTCACCTGGCAGCGCGCGGGCATCGAGGCGATCGCCCGCGCCCTGAGCGAGCGCAATGTGCCCGTCCGGACCGCAGGCGCACCCATTCCACAGGAGATGGAGTTGCAGGAGCTGATCACGCTGCTCCGTGCGCTCGCCGCGCCTGACAGCGCCACCGCGATTGTGGCCGCGCTGGAAGGGCTCTTCTTCGGACTCACGCCGGCCGATCTGGCGGCCGCGACGACCCAGGGCATACCCCTTCGGATCAGTATACCGCCGACCGGGGCGGGAGTGGTGCACGACGCATTGCGCACCCTGAATCGCTGGTGGCTCGATGCGCGCGTCATGGCTCCCGACCTCCTGACCGACCGGTTGCTCGACGAGACTGGTCTGCTGCCCTGGGCCGCGAGCCAGCCGCTCGGCGAGGCCCGCGCCGGCGCCCTGCTCCGCCTAGGCGCGGAACTCCGCGCGGCTGCAGGAGACCGCGTCCACGATCTGTCCAGCGCCGTCACCTGCATCGAGGAGCTCCTCACCCGGCGCGACACCGACGATGCCCCGCTCCGGCCCGGACGGGGCGATGCGGTGCAAGTGATGAACCTGCACAAGGCGAAGGGTCTCGAAGCCAGGGTCGTGGTCCTGGCAACGCCGACGAAACCGCCACAGCATGGCGCAACCTCCCATGTGGCGCGCGGTCCCGATGGCACCGCCGAAGCCTGGCTGTTGATCCGAGACGCCGAGGGGGCTGTTGTGGCTCAGCCGGATGGATGGGCGACTCATGCTTCCGAGGAAGAACGGTTTCTGCGCGCGGAACGGGATCGGCTGCTGTACGTGGCAGTCACCCGCGCAAGGGAGCAGTTGATCATCTGCCAGTACGCTGGCGAGGCGAGCCCGGCCGACCCCGCTGCCGATGAGTCGGCGTGGAGAACCCTCGGCGCGACGATGAGTAGCGCACCGGAACTCCGGGTGCCCGAGCTTCCGGCGGAGGGGCGTCAGGTGCTGCATGACGCGGCGAGCGTCGCACGGAGCACCGCGACGGCGATCGCATGGCGGCGCACGGCACTCCAGTCGTCGTGGCGCCGCAGCATCGTGACTGAATCTGCGCGGGCGGAAGGTGAGGCCAATCGGGAGTACGGTCCGGTCGTACCCGCCCGGGAGCGCAGCAACCGTGCATGGGGTCGCGCGGTGCACCGGGTCATCGAGGGACTGGGGCGAGGCCGGCGCGATGATCGCCTCCGCGAGTTCATTGTCGCCGTGGCATGTGACGAGAAGCTCGGCGAGGACAAAGTTGCCGTGCTGGAACGCCTGGCAGCGACGCTGCTCTCGTCGGAGAGCTGGCGTCGGCTCACCGCCGCCGGGACGGTCCGATTCGAATTCCCGGTGGCCCGCGCGGAGGAGAAGGCCGGCTGCGTCGAGGTGCAGGAGGGGGTGATCGATGTCGCGGCGTTTGATGGATCGGCGTGGCGGGTACTCGACTGGAAGACCGGCCCCGAGAGTGTGACCTCATCTCCAGAGCATCTGCAGCAGGTGCGGACCTATGCCAGCATCCTCTCGTCGCTCAGTAACACCAGCGCGGTTGGAGAAATTGTCCGGGTGACCGCCTCGTAGTCGATTGCCGCGTCGTTGAATCCGACCCCACCCCGGCATCCACACCCCGTCGACCGTCGCGCTGCGCCCCGTGGTGCCGACGTTCCGCGCCTCCTTCCTGGCGATGGCATTCGGCCCGAGCCTACTCTACCTCGACCTCGACCTCATCGCTGAGACTCCCCGCCTGTGCCCGCACCCGATGGCGGCCGGGGAGGATCGCCCAGCGTGGGCCCGCAACGGGCCGCCCATCAACGAACCATCGGAGCGGCTGTCCGGAAGGCACCCCTGCAGCCCGCAGGGCGATCGTCGCGTAGCGCGCCTCCACGCCCGGGGGAACCCGGTAATGATCGCCGTTCTCCGGCGAGGTGATTGTCAGGTGTGCGGACGACTCCCCACGACCTTGCCCCGCAGGTGGAACGGCGCGCATCGCGATGGTGACCTGCCCGGAATGCGCCGGGGCGGTGGCCTGGTCGGTCGCCGCCCACTCCGCGTAATCCTGCGGCAGGTGTACGACTCCCCCGACGTGCCAGTCGCAGACCGCATGGGGCGCCGTGCCGGGGATGAAATACTCATCGGCGCCGGGGCATTCCGGGGAGGCCAGCATGCCTGATACGCGGCAGATCCGATGCGACTCCAGGCCCTGCTCTGCCGCGGTGGGGAGATGACCCGCCGGGTAGCGACTGGCCGTGACCAGGACGGCCCGGTGCAGCAGCGGCCCCGCGCCGGAGACGCCGCTCACACCCTCCATGGGCTGGCCGTCGAAGTTGCCGACCCAGACCGCAACCGTGAACCCCGCGGTGACCGCGACGGCCCAGTTGTCGGTGAAGTGCCGACTGGTCCCGGTCTTTGCCGCCGCGCGGAAGGGCCAGTCGAACGGGGTCGAGAGCCCGAATCCGGGAACCCGCGCCTCCGGGTCGGCCAGAATGTCGAGCACGAGTGCCGCAGAGTGCGCCGACACGATTCGCTGGCCCGCTCCGATCACTGCGTCACCCGCGCCGAACCCGGCCCGCCACCGCGCGGGTGACCAGACCCCGCCATTGGCCAGTGCGCGATACCCGTTGGCGAGTTCGAGGAGCGTCACATCGCCGTTGCCGAGTGCGAGCCCCAGACCGTAGTGCTCGGACGACCGGTCCAGCGACGTGAATCCCGCGTGCTGCAGGCCGAGCAGCAGCGTGGCGTACCCGATCCGGTCGGCGAGGGCGACGGCCGGCACGTTGTACGAACTGGCCAGCGCCTCTCGCGCCCGGACTGGGCCATGATAGCGCCGATCGTAGTTGCGCGGGTGATATGGCCCCGAGGGAGTCTGGTACGTTGTCGAGACGTCGGCGAGGACCGTCGCGGCGGTTGCCCCGCGATCAAATGCGAGAGCATACAGGAACGGCTTGAGGGCCGACCCGGGCTGGCGGGGGCTCACGACCATGTCCACCTGGCCCGCTGTGTCGGCCCAGAAATCGGGAGAGCCGACCCACGCCAGGATCTCGCCCGTCCGGTTATCGATGACCACTGCCGCTGCCTGACGGGCGCCGCGGTCCCGGAGCTGATCGACCGTGTGCCGGACCTCGCGCTCCAGCTGGTCCTGCAGCATCAGGTCGAGCGAGGTACGCCATTCGCCGGCGAGCGGTCGATGGTCCTCCTCCGCCCAGAGCAGTATCCGGCTGGTGAAGTGAGGTGCCAGGAAGGGGCGTCCGCCATCGGCCCCGAGGAGGGGCTCGCGCACCGCACGCGCGACCTCATCCGCCGTCACGTAGCCGGCGGCAGCCAGGGCCCCGAGACCCAGCTCCCGGCGGCGCGACGCGCGGCGCGGATCGACGAGCGGATTCTGGCTGGACGGTGCACGCGCGATCGCAGCGAGCATGGCCGCCTGACCCAGGCTCACCTGCTCTGGCGCCGCGCCAAAATAGAGCCGGGTCGCCGCCGCCACCCCCACCGCCCCCTGGCCGAGTGGCACGCGGTTCAGGTACTGCTCCAGAATCTGCTGCTTGGAGAGGTGGGCCTCGAGCCGAACCGCCCAGAGCGACTGCAGCAGCTTGCCGCCGAAGCCGCGGCCCATCGGCCGGACCAGCCGGGCGAGCTGCATGCTGATCGTCGAGGCGCCGGAGACGACCCGGTGCTGCAGCAGGTTGTCCCGCAGGGCACGGACCACGGCGCGCGGGTCGATGCCGTGATGCGAGTAGAAGCGCCGATCCTCCACCGCCACAAATGCGCGCGGGAGATCGGGATCCATCGCGGTGAGCGAGACCCAGCGTGCCAGAGAGCCGTCTCCCGCGCGGGTGGCGCGCAGGGTGAGGCCATGCCGGTCTGTAATCGTCAGGCTCTGCGCCCGGCTTGGCGCGAGGAGCGCGTCAGGTACCGGCGCTGCCACCCAGGCGCCCAGCCAGAGCGCCCCAGCCACCGCCGCAAAGCCGAGGACCGGGTACGCCAGGCGCCTCCCGCGTCTGACACGCGTCACGAGATCCCCCCCGGCGCCCGGACTGGGTCTGCCGAGACCTGACTCACCTCACGGTGACGGTGAACACGCCGCCATCGCTCCGACCGTACACGGCCGGATTGTACATCTCCTCGGCGTGAGCCGGCGGGCGGATGAAGGTCCCAGGCGTGGTCGCCCGGGCCAGATATGTCATGGTGTACGTCCCCTTCCAGAGCACCGTGGCGGAATAGAGCACCCGGTCGTCGCGCAGCTCGCGGTGGTCGAAGGGCGACCACCATCCGCTGTCCCAGCTGCCGTAGTACCATCGATCCTCCTCCGAGCCGCCGCCCTCCTCGCCATCTCCTTCGGCGGCATCGGTCGTGAGATAGGGGCTCTTCTGGCCGATGCCCGGACCGGGTGTCAGGCTCGCGGTGCGCAGGCTCAGGTCGATCGCCTCGAGGCCGGCGGGGAGTGCATCGTCCACGATCAGGAACTGTCGGTCTTCAGGGACAGTGATCCTGAGTCGTACCCTCACCAGGTCGCCTTCGACGGCGGTCGTGATGGGCTGCGTCGCATCGTACTTCTCATACCAGCGCTCCACCCGGATTCCCCGGTCTTCCGGATTCACCGGCCGCTGTTTCGGAACCTCGTTGACAGTGAGGTAATAGTAGATCGGCGACCCGGTCCCACTCGCCGCGAGCGCCAGACGCAGCAGCGTACTTCCGTCAGGCGCCGTCGCCACCAGCCCGGTCAGGGCCACGGTCGAGTCACCGATCGCCGTCCGGGCAGTGGCGGCCGCCACGCCGGTGGAGGCGAACAGGGTGCGTCCCCCGCCTTCCACCGTGAATGCCCGGGCTGCGCCCGCACGCATCCTGCGATCAAAGACGGCGAGCGCCGAGACGGCGGCGGCGTAGTCCTGGGTATTCCAAGGCGACAGCACCTCGGCGCGCGACTGCTGCACCAGTGTCTCCACCAGCGGGCCGAGGAGCGCACTGGAGGAATCCACCGCGAGGGTCGCGGTCAGCAGCCGGCCGATGGGCCGGACATGCGAGGCGAAATAGTGGTCGTAGCTGAAGGCGGCCTCTGGAACCGTCGCCCGGCGCCCCTCGATCTTGACCGTGCTCCAGATCGGCTGGAGCAGTCCGCGTGCGGCGCCGAAGGCCTTTCGGCGGGCGAGAATCTCGGCGAGACGCACCCGATCCTCCCACGGGAGCTGGGCTGCGTTCCGAAGGAGTTCGTTCTCCGCCGGGACGTGCGCCTGCCCGAGGCGACTCAGGTAGTCCGCGGCGGCCACCTTGTCGCTGAGCGTCGCCTGCATCCGGTCATACCACCCGATCACCGGGGCGCGGATCGGCTGCGGATCGTCGAGCGACGTCCGGAGATACCGTGCCAGGCGGGCGAGCACGCTGTCGTCCACGGCGATGCCCGCACCGCGGGCCGCGAGGAGGGTCATTCCCGCGTACGAGGAGAGCCACGGCGTTGTCCAGTCCTCGCTGCCCCAGTAGCCGATGCCGCCATCGGCGCGCTGCCGCCGGCTGAGCAGGCTCACCGCGAGCTCGATGTCCGCCCTCGGATTGCCCTTGAGGAGGATCACACCCTTGAGCCCCTTCTGGGCCTGGTAGAGCGCGATGATCGGCTGCGCCGCACTCGACGCCTGCTCGGTGCAGTAGTACGGATAGACCCGGAGCTGGTAGCTGAGCCCCCGGATGACGCTGAGCGGCGAGCCGCCCAGCGTGAGCTGCAGCCGGGAGCGGGCCAGATCGATCGCATCGGGCAGGCGGAACTCGGCCGTCGCCGTGTCGACCAGGACACCGGCCACCGTCCAGGCGCGCGGGCGGAAGGCGGGCTGCACCGCCAGACGCTGCTGCACCGCGTCGGCGTCACCGGCGCCGGTCACCCTGAACCTGAAGGTCGCGCTGTCCGCGCTTCCGAGTGGCCCGGTGCCTGGCTGCCGGAAATCGAATCGCACTTCACGTCCGCGTCCCGCCTCGAGCGTTGCCGTGTGAACCGCATCGCCAGCGAGCTGGGTGCCCTTCGCCTCTGCCGTCACCGTGACGGTCGGCGTCCCCCCGGCGCGCTGATTCACCACGACGCCGGCCGCGAACCGGTCTCCCTCACGCAGGAAGCGAGGCAGCGCCGGCCGTGCCAGCAGTGGCCGGGTGACCAGCATCGGCGACTGTCCACTACCGTAACGGTCGCCCGCCGTCACCGCGACCGCCATCAGCCGGAAGGTCGTCAGATTGTCAGGCAGCTTCGCCCTGGCCGCGCCGACACCGTTAGAATCGGTGAGCACATTTCCCAGAAAGAACGCGGTACTCTTGAAGCGCGAGCGGAGGATGTCGCTCTCCCCCTGACCGCCGCCGCCGCCCGGCGCCCGCCCTCCCTTCTCCCCTTCGGGCACCTGGGGCGCGACGGTGGTGAGATTGCTCGCGAGCCTGAGCCCCAGGCCGCGCGCCGCATAGAGCAGGTCGATCGGATCCGGCGTCTTGTATCCGGTCAGCGACAGCACCCCTTCATCGACCGCCCAGAGCGTGACCTCGCTTCGCTGCCCCCGTCCGGCGCGATCCACCACCTTGAGCGTCATGCTCGCGGTGTCGCCAGGCCGATATTCGGCGCGCCCAGGGATGACCGCAACACTGAGGCGCTTCACTTCCGGCGTCACCCGAAGCTCGACGTAGCCGACCCGGAGCGTCGGGCGACCCGGATCATCCAGCGCGCCCGGCGCCGCGCTCCGCCCCCGTGCCACGAGCACCGAGACAAAGGCGTTGGGCGCCCAGGCCTCGGTGACCGGGAATCTGAGCGTCGTCGACCCCGCGGTCAGCGTGACCCGGCGCTGCTCGATCAGTCCCTCCCGCTCCACCGTGACCCACGCCTCCGCGTCGGTGAACGGCGACGCGAACAGCACCGTGGCGGTATCTCCCACGCTGTAGCGAGTCTTGTCGGGAACCAGGTCCATCTTGAACTGGCTCTCGTCGTTCCACGGCACGAAGTCCTGCCCCGTGGCCCAGCGATAGAGACTGGTCATCACCGGGTGGTGCGCCTCGTCTTCCGCTTCGAAGGTGAGGATGTAGGTCCCGCCCGACGGCGGGGTGAAGCGGCATTCGGAGGGCGTGCTGCCGGCCGTGGTCACCTGGCAGGTCGCCACCGTGTCCGACACCCATTCGCCAAACACCTCGCTGTAGCCGCCGCGGGTCCGGTGAACCCGATGCCACTCCTGCCGCACGATCGTCCCCCGCACCAGCACTCCGGCCACCCGCCGACCGTCCGGCTGGGCCGCGATCAGCCCTACGGCCTGCGACTGTCCCGCTGTCCAGAAGTAGGACGGTCCCAGCGGCCTGGCCCCTATATAGAAGGAAGAGGCGTGCACCGTAAAACTGGCCGCCGCACCGACGGTCTGCCGGTTCACGTCGGTGACCGAGGCCTCGATCGTGGCGACCGCGGGACGGCCCTTGGTTGCCGGCCCCAGCGCAAAGCGGATCACCTGTCGCCCCTGGGCATCGAGCGTGTCGCTCGCCTGAGCCACCGTCTGCGTGCTGCGATCGTCCTGCGCCTCCTCCCACCACCAGCCGTTGGCACCGAAGAAGAAGCCGTCGGCGTGTGGGATCTCCAGCTGCCAGAAATCGAGCGGCGTCTGCCGCACCGTCCAGGTCATCGCGGCCCGTGCCATCGGTGCCCCGAACAGATACCGCGCCTCGACGCGGGCCACCGCGGAGTCGCCGGCGAACCGCGTCCCGCTGTCGGCGGAGGCCTCGACCAGGAATTCAGGTGGCCGGTATTCCGCTACCCGGAAGCCGGCGTTGGCGAGCGCGAGCCAAGCCCCGGCTCGGCGCTGCTGGATTTCCACCGAGTAGCTGCCCAATGCGAGATCCGCAGGGAGGGTGATCTGCTGATCAGTCGTGCCGAACGCCGAGGGCGCGACAGTGACCTCCTTGAGACTCCCGCCTTCACGGTCATGGAAGACCCACCGCACGCTGTCGCTCGGCTCGGGAACGCTGAGCGCCCCGAGCGTCCCGATGCGGACGATCGCCTTGGCGTAGAGCGCCTCTCCGGGACGGTAGATGCCGCGCTCGGTAAAGACTGCGGCGGCCAGGGGATACCGATCGGTGCCGTACGCCGAGCGCACGTTGAACTGCCAGGGGCTCAGATCGGCGTCGTAGCTGCTGATGCTGGTGAGCGCCCGGTCGTTGCCCAGGCTCGCGGTGACATACCCCTCGAAGCCATATCCCTGGGCCACCGTGCTGTCGACCGCATAGTTGCCGAGCGTCGCGATGCCCTCCGTGGTGGTGCGAGCGGAGGCGCGCGCCTTGCCATGAGTATCGAAGAGGGTGACCATCGCGCCGGCACGTGGCTTTCCGTCACTGGCGCCCGTCACCCAGACCGCGCCGCCGGAAAGACCGATCCGCGCGTGCACCGCGAGGTCGGTCACCTGCACCACGGCGAACGGCTGGTTCTCCTGCCACGCCGGGGGGAGCGAGGGGCTCGTCACCCGCACCAGCTGCAGCAGGGGGGCGCTGGCCCGCTGCATGTTGTAGAGCGGCAGCTTCACCCCGAACATCCGCACCCGATCCCTGGGACCGGGCACGGCAACGGTCGTGGTCGTCGCCCCCTTGAGCACCATCGCCAGCGAGCTGTCGTCACGATTCCAGCGGCTGTACTGCAGCATCGCGGGGATCAGCGACGCCGGCACCGGCGCGATCGTGACCGAGAGGCTGTCGACATTCACGTGCTTCACCGCGAGGGTGCGGTAGCTGGCGCGTTCCACCGTCATGCTGCCGAAGGCGTGATCGACCAGCGGCGCGTAGCCGCTGGTGCGGAAGCCCCCGGCGGGGTTCCCCTGCAGTCGCTGGTGGAAGATGTCACGCAGCCCGCTGTCCGCCACGACGGCATAGCCGGTGTTGGGCGTGAGTTCTGCCTCGAGATTCCAGCGATCCGACTCCTCCGTGGTATCCGCGACGCTGAACGGCACGGACGGGAGCAGTGTGAGATGACGCACGAGGTCGGCCCCCTTCACCGGCGTGGAGAAGGTCACCTTGATCCCGCCAGTCGGGCAGCTGACCCCGGCAGCGCAATCCACCCCGCGCAACGCAAAGGCGCCGTAGGTGGAGAATCCCCATCGGGCGAAGGGCCTGGTGCCTTCCGGGTCGACGATGGTGGGGACGACCAGATCGCCGCTGCAGGCCAGTGGCAGCTTCCGTTCGGGCGACAACTCCAGCACCCGCCGCAGCGGATCGACGGCACGGTCCCGCTCCCACCCGCCCGCTTCCCGGTACTGCCAGGGATCGGTGTCCCGGAGGACACGCTGGGCCGTGACGTTCAGCTTGATGATGCCGGGCGCCGGGCACATCGGGTCCAGGTCGAGGTACGCGAGGCTCCGAAGGCTGTTCCGGTCGAGCGGCGCGCTCGTGACCAGCTCGAAGGTCGCATCGGGACCGAGGAACAGCGGGTGCTCCTGCGAGCTGACCGGGAGACCGGCCAGAATCCGCGGGCCCATGACGGAGAAGGTGTAGCGGTACGGTTCCTTGAGGCGACTCCCGTCCATCGCCTCGAAGCTGTTCGCGATGGTGACGGTGTATGTCTTTCCGGCATCCAGCGGGGCGCTCGGCAGGAACCGCAGCGTGACCGGGTCGCGCCATTCCACTCGCCCAGCCACGGCTGGGTCGATACTGAAGAGCGGTCCAGGATCCACGCTCCGGTCCAGCGATCCGGCAACCGGCCGGTCGAAGATGACCTGGATCGGTGCGCCGAGGGGCGCATCTCCGGATGGGGAGCTGGCGAGGACCTGCAGCGCCGTGGGGGGTTGTGTGGCGACGGCCGCCGCGGCGACCACGGCGAGCACCCGGATGGAGAACATGAGGAACGGCTCCTGGAGGGACGATCAACGGTGAAGATCGTCGAGACCGAGGAGCGGGTCAATAACAGCGCGTACTCAAATCGATGAGAGTTGACTCCTGCTGCGGGCCGCAGCCGCCGATCGATGCCCTGAATCACAGAAATGTCAGGCGAAGCGTGCCGGATCGATGCCGTACTTCTTCAACTTGTATCGCACGATCCGCTCGGTGCTCGCCAGCAGCCTGCTCGCGTCGGTGACCGAGCCCCGCGTGGTCTTGAGGGCATCCTGTAGCAGGTCACTCTCCAGCCGTTCGACAGCCGCCTTGAGCGGTCCGCTGGTGACCCCCGACTCCTCGGGCACCTGCAGCGTCGGCGGCAGGTGCCGGCCATGGATGGCGGGACCGTCGCAGACGACGACGGCCCGTTCGATCACATTTTCCAGTTCCCGCACGTTCCCGGGCCAGTGATAGCGCAGCAGCATGTCGATGGCCGGGGTGGTGAGCCGGAGCACATTCTTCCGCGCGGCACGGGCGTACTTCTCGACGAAGTGGTCGGCGAGGAGCAGGATATCGGTTTTCCGGTCACGGAGTGGCGGGAGAAAGATCGGGAAGACATTCAGCCGGTAGTAGAGATCTTCGCGGAAGCCCCGCTCGGCGATCGCGACCTCCAGGTCGCGGTTGGTCGCCGCAATCACCCGTACATCCACCCGGACCGGCTCGGTCCCACCCACCCGTTCGAACTCGTGCTCCTGCAGCACCCGGAGGAGCTTGGCCTGGGTGGCCGGCGAGAGCTCGCCGATCTCATCGAGGAAGATCGTGCCACCGTGGGCCAGCTCGAAGCGCCCCTTCTTCCGGGCCAATGCCCCGGTGAACGACCCACGTTCATGCCCGAAGAGCTCCGACTCCATGAGCGTCTCCGGTAATGCGGCGCAGTTCACCTTCACGAATGGCCCGCCGGCGCAGGGGCTGTTGTAGTGGATGGCGTGCGCGATGAGTTCCTTGCCGGTGCCCGATTCGCCGCGGATCAGCACGCTGGTGCCGGTCCCCGCCACCTGGGAGACCTGGCGGAGCACATCGCGCATCGGTCCGCTGGTACCGATCAGGTGCGAAAAGTCGTACCGCTCGCGCAGCTCCCGCCGGAGGGTACGGTTCTCCTCCTCCAGCGGGCGCTGAGTGCGGAGTGCCAGCGCCACCAGCGCGCTCACGACGTGGAGGAACTTGAGCAGGTGGTCGGCGTTCCCGCCGGTGGTGCGCAGCGGGAGGTCGACCGAAATCGCGCCAACCGGGCGGTGGTCGAGGAGAATCGGCACGCACACAAAGCTCACCGCCGACTCCGGACCGCCCAGGCGACGGACGGTCCGATGCAGGAAGCGCGGCTCCCGTTCCACGTCCGGGACGACAATCGGCTTGCCTGTGGCGACCACCTCGCCGGTGATCCCCTCCCCGACCCGGTATCGCGCCAGGCGCCCCGCCTCCGGCAGATTCAGCGCCGCTTCGATGTACAGCTCGCCCGTCCCTTCATCGAGGAGTGTGAGCGATCCGCGGATCGCTCCCGGGTAGCGGCGCAGCAGCTGCATCGCGACGCCCAGCCCCTCGTGGAGCGTTCGGGCGCTGGCCAGCGCCTCGCTGACATCGAACAGCGTCCCCAGTTCGGCGAGCGGCAGCGCGTCGCGCGACTCGATCAGCTCGCGGGGCTCGGACGGCGCCGGCAATCGATACGCGGAAGCGGTCTCCATGAGGTCCTCCCAGAGTCCGGAATACAGAAACGGCCCACTCACAGGGAGCGGGCCGCGGATTCCATGCTGCACCTACGCGCTGGCCGCGCTCCGGGTCAGGGGAACCGATTATTCCAGCAGGTGGAATTGGTCGGACGCCGGAGTGGAGCGGTGGTCAGCATGGGGTAACCATAGGCTCGAACGAGGAACTCGTCAACCGACCCCCGGTCACGATCCCATCACCAGGCGGTAATCGGAGAGTCCTATCACTCGACTGGCGCCGCTCGCTGGAGCGCCGCATCGCTCACCGGCTCTGCGTCGGCCAGGCGGGAGCGCCCCCCGCCTCGGCCGGAGATGATCAGGGCCACCGAGACCACGATCACTAATGACGCCAGCAGCGACCGGCTGGAGAGCACTTCGCCGTGGAAGGCCCACCCCAGAAAGACCGCGACCATGGGGTTCACGTAGCCGGCGGTCGCCACCTTGTTGGGAGTGCTCACGGTGAGCAGCCAGGCGTAGGCCGTGAAGGTCAGCAGGGACCCGAAGATTACGAGGTACAGGAAGGCCAGGAGCGACTTCGTGGTCACCCCCGACGGGTCGAACCGGCGCCAATCCTCGACGACCCCACTCGCGGCGACCAGGAGCAACCCGCCCGCCAGCATCTCCATCCCAGAGACCTGTGGGGTGCTGGCCGGCAGATCGGCGTTGCGACTCAGCACCGAGGCGAGCGACCAGGTGAAGGTGGCACAGATGAGGAGCATCACCCCGCTCAGCGGAGCATGCTCCGCCCCGGTCTGCCCCGGGAGCACCAGCAGCGCGACGCCGAGGAAGCCGAGCACGATCCCCGCCAGGACAAAGGCCGACGGCCGCGCACCGCCGGGGCGAAGCCACTCGAGCAGCGCCGTCCAAGCCGAGACCATGGCCACGAGCAGGGCGGTAAGCCCGGATGACATCTCCTGCTCCACCCAGACGACCGCGCCATTGCCCACGAGGAAGAAGAGCGCGCCGAGAAAGAACGCCCAGCCCCACTGCGCCGGACGGGGCGCGCGGGCCCCGCGCCAGCGCGACCAGCCGTAGAGGAGGCCACCGGCGAGCAGAAAGCGCCCGCCCGCCATCAGTAGTGGTGGCATCGTCCGGATCGCAAAGGCGATGGCGAGATAGGTCGATCCCCAGATGAGATAGACCGCGCCAAAGGCGATGATCAGCCGGCCCCGGTTCCTCGCGACAAATTCAGGTGTCATGGGTCGCCGCCCTTTCCACCAGAGTCAGGGGAAGCCCCGCGGCCTCCTTCATGGTGGACAGCACAATGGTCGTACGGGTGCTGCGAACACCCTTGAGGCGGCCGAAGCGCTCCCGGAGCAGTTGACTGAGCGATTCGGTGTCGCGAACGCGGACCTTCACGAGATAGCAGTCCTCGCCGGCGACGTGGTGCACCTCGAGCACTTCGGGCTGGCGACCGAGGGCTTGGCCGATGGCGGCAGACCCCACGCGCTCCTCGGTCCGGACCAGCACGAACGCCGTCAGCCCAAGCCCGACCGCGACGGGGTTGATGCGGGTGAGATAGCCTTCGATGACGCCGCGCTGTTCCAGCTTGCGGATGCGATCGAGGATGGCCGACGGTGCCATGTCCAGCTTGCGGGCGATCTCGGCGTTGCTGGTGCGGGCGTTGGCCTGGAGGGCCTGCAGAATGGAGAGATCGGTGGCATCGAGCATGGGGTCGTCCGCAGTAAAGCACCGTTTATTCGGTGAAATACAAGATAATACGACGAATGTTCGGTTAGCAACGCCAATATGAGACTTTTGGACGGCGCTCATCCCGCTCCGCGCTCCCGCCGATACTCAAGGACAATGAGCACCCCTACGACTCCACCCGATGGCGAGATCCGCCCCCCCGCGCGGCGCAGCAGCCTCGCCGGCGCCCTGACGGCCCTCGAGGCCATCCTGCCCGGCCTCGCCGAGCCCGCCTCGGCATCCGAGGCGGAGGGATCGGCACGCCGGGTGCTCCAGACGCTCGTCGATCGGGGGGCCGCAGCTGGCCGCCCCGAGCTGGTCGGGCCCGGACGTCAGCTCCTCGAGGCGTCCTCTGCCGTTTTCGTCGAGCGGGTCGGCGAGTTCCTGGCGCTGCTGCGGCGCACCTCCGAGGCCCAGGCCGGTGGCGGCAGCGAGACCGTACTGATCGTGGAGGACGATCTCCTCTTCGCTCACTCCCTCCAGATTGCGCTCGCCTCCCCCGGTCGGCGCGTCGTCGTCGCCCGCACGGCCGCCGAGGCGCGCCGGAGCCTCAAGCACGATCGCCCGAACCTGCTGGTGCTCGACCTCATCCTGCCTGACGGGGATGGCCGGGCGATCCTGGTGGAGCTTCGCTCCGATCTCCGCACCGCCGCATTGCCGATCTTCGTGGTCTCCGCGCGGCTCGGCGCCCAGACCAAGGCCGAATGCTTCGCACTGGGGGCGGATGCCTACTTCGACAAGCCGATCGATCTCGAGTCCTTTGCCGTGGCCGTCGGGGCGCGGCTGGACCGGCACGCGGATCAACTGCACGCCGCGCGACGCGACAGCGTTACCGGACTCCCCAATCGGGCCGCCTTTCTCGAGGGCGTGGTCCGACTCCGGGAGACCTCGCCCGTCGGCACCTGCTTCGCTCTCGCGGTCATCGACCTGGACCACTTCCGCTGGATCGAGGAATCCTTCGGGCGCCAGTTCAGTGACAACGTGCTGCGCCGGGCCGGAGTGCGCATCGCGATGGCACTCCGTCAGGCAACGATCTTCGCCCGCTGGGATGGAGCCGAGTTCATTGCGCTCTTCGCCGGTCGCAATGCGGCGGAGGCGGGTGCCGCCGTGGAAAACGCGCTCGGCGTACTCCGTCGCGTCGACTTCCGACCCGGGCAGGATGCGCCGCTGGTGGTGACCTTCTCCAGCGGGGTGGTGGAGTGGAATCCCGATCAGTCGGTGGATGAGGCGATCGCCGAGGGCGACCGGCTGTGCTATATCGCAAAGGCCTCCGGGCGGAATCGAGTCGTCACCGCCTCGGGACACACCATCGTTCCCACCCGTCGCATCCTGCTGGCGGAAGATGATCCGAATGTGGTCCGGATGGTGAGCCGGAACCTGCAGCAGCAGGGCTTCGACGTGGTGGACTTTCCCAACGGGGCAGAGGCGCTCGCGAACGCAGCGAGGATCGGCCCGGCCCTCATCATCAGCGACATCGAGATGCCGGTCCTCGACGGTCTGGGGTTCCTGCGCGGACTGCGTGAACACCCGGAGCTCCGCCACGTCCCGGTCATGATGCTGACGGCCATGGGCGACGAGAACTACATCGTGCGCGCCTTTGAACTCGGGGCAGACGATTACGTCCTCAAGCCCTTCTCCATGCGCGAAGTCGTGGCCCGCGTCCGGCGGCTGCTGCGACGGCCCTCCCTCGTCGGGGTCCCGGTCGCAAGCTGAATTCCGGGTTCGGGGCCGCGGCCGCGATCTCGAGCACCTGAGTGGCTCCGTCTCGCCTTACTTCTCCGCATCTCGGGCGGTACCTTGGCCCGATGACCACTCCCGTTACCTATCGCAGGACCCTCGGCCTCTTCTCCGGCACCATGGCCGTCGTCGGCGGCATCATCGGGTCCGGCATCTTCAACAACCCCGCCATCGTCGCGCAGCGCGTCGGCACCTCGACCCTGACCCTCGGCGTCTGGATCCTGGGCGGGGTGGTCGCGCTGATCGGCGCCTTCTGCTTCGGCGAGCTGGGGCAGCGCCGGCCCCAGGCCGGAGGGGAGCTACGTCTATCTGCGCGAGGCGCTGGGACCGCTGCCGGCCTTTCTGTACGCCTGGTCGCTGCTGCTGGTCATCGCGACCGGTGCGATCGCCGCGGTGGCGGTGACCTTCGCGAACTACGGCCTGGCCCTCGCGGGCATGAGCGGCACCGACGGACGCTGGCTCGCCGGAGCGGCGATCGCTCCTGCTCTCGACGATCAACTTCGTCGGCGTCCGCCCGGGCGCGATCACCACCAACATCTTCACGCTGCTCAAGCTCGCCGCGCTGCTTTTCCTGATCGTGGTCGGACTGCACGCGGTGCCGGACGCCGTCGCGGTGCGGTACGGCCGGTGCCGCGGCGACCGGCTCGCCGATCGTCTGGCGATCGCCTGCCGCGCTGGTGCCGGTCTGTTCGCGTACGGCGGCTGGCAGCAGACCAACTTCATCGCCGAGGAGATCATCGAGCCGCAGCGCAACCTGCCGCGGGCCCTGGTGCTCGGCGTGCTGGTCGTGGTGGCGTCTACCTGCTCGCGAACGTCACCTATCTCCGTCTCCTGGGCCCGGCCGGGCTGGCGGCCAGCACCGCGCCAGCCGCCGACGCGCTGCGCCACCGCTTCGGATCCGGCCGGGGCGACCCTGATCGCCGCGGGGATCACTGCCTCGACCTTCGGCTTCCTCAATCTCGTCATCATGGTCTCGCCGCGAGTGTACCAGACGATGGCGGCGGATGGGCTCTTCTTCCCCGCCTTTGCCAGACTGCACCCCCGCTTTCGGACACCGGCCACGGCGATCGTGGTGCAGGGGGTGTGGGCGGTCGTGCTCCTGCTGACCGGCCAGTACGGCCAGCTGCTCGATTACGTCGTCTTCTGCGACTGGATCTTCTTCGGGCTGGCGGTGGTGTCGCTGTTCGTGCTGCGCCGGAAGGATGTGGCGGCAGGAATCCCGGAGCCGACGGGCGCCTTCCGGGTGCCGGGGTGGCCGGTGACCCCCGTGCTCTTCGTGGCCGCGGCGCTCTACGTGGTGGCGGGGTCGATCAGCTCCAATCCGAAGAACGCCCTCCTCGGCAGCGCGATCCTGCTCCTTGGGGTTCCGGTCTTTCACTACTGGCGGCGGCGGAACGTGCCGGCCTGACAATACAGGGGCGGCCCTGCCTCACCCTACCCCGAGCCAGTAGCTCATCTTGATGGCGAAGAATTGCATGCCAGGGGAGCGGACCGCGTCCCACAGGTCCCCCGCGGCGGCGCGGCGCCCCAGACTGGAGAATCCGCTGCGATCCTGCTGCCACACAATGAAAAACGTGCTCCCCGCGCGCCACTCCCATCGCAGCACCAGATTGCTGCGGAAGGACAGGACCTTGAAGTCGGGATTGCTCACGGTGAGCGTGTCCGCGCCACCGTTGTCGGTGACCAGGTAGCTCCGGTCCGGCCGCCGCGTCAGGGTGGTCCCGTCGGTGCCGTACCGCCGCAGGGTGCGGCTGCCCGCGGCCGGCAGCTCCCCCAACCCGCGGTACACTCCGCTCTCGGAGAACGGCTCGAGGTACCCTTCGATGGTCAGATCGGGACTCAAGGCATAGTTGAGCCGCAGCTGCGCAGAGATG
Source organism: uncultured Gemmatimonadales bacterium (assembly GCA_963726955.1). Classification (GTDB taxonomy): domain Bacteria; phylum Gemmatimonadota; class Gemmatimonadetes; order Gemmatimonadales; family GWC2-71-9; genus JADJOM01. The sequence goes on from CAVSEC010000012.1 coordinate 123,860, forward strand.
GTGGCTTGCTCGATCGCGGCGAACAGATACCGGCTGCCGTATGTCGCGGCGCTGCCCCCCGACAGTGTGGTCAGGTACTGGCGCGTGTCCAGGCCGCGCTGCACCCCCGGCGTGATCGAGAGCTCCAGTCGCGGCGTCGGACGGGTGGAGAATTCGGCCTCCACCGCCGCGTCCCATCCCCCGAACTCATCCCGCTGCACGTTGCCATCCACGTGGAGGTGGGTGCTGCCGGCCTCGCCGCTGAAGAACTGCGCGGTGGCGCCCCACGCCGCCGGCGACCCCATGAGCGGCCCTCCCCGCGTGAGCAGATCGCTCTGATACCTTGGGCGATAGTACCCCTGGACACCCGTCTCCTGGTACCCGTTCCACACCTGCGCGAAATTCAGCGCGACCCGGCTCACCTGACGCTCGCCACCGTAGTCGTAGTTCGCGCTGCCGGCGAGCCGCATCGACCAGCGATGGAAGCGACGGCCGGGTGAGGTCTCGCGATAGGTAAGACTGCCCGCCACGTCAATGTCGTCCGATCCGTTCAACCGTCCGATGTCGTTCAGTTCGAATCCCGGCGACTCCACTCCTGCCGATGCGTCGTAGAGCCAGTGCCGCCCGCCGTTCCGCGAGAGGTAGACCAGCGCGGTGTACCCCGTGAGCGAGCGTCTGCGGGGATCGACCCGCAGGTAGTGTTGATCCGGCCGCTGATAGTAACGCTGGCTCGCGGTCTGCAGCCCGGTCAGGCGGGCGGAGTCACCAGCGACGTAGCTGAAGCCGACGAAGCCGCCGACCTCGTATTTCCCGCCCTGAAAGCGAAGCGTCCAGTCCGCCCCGCCGCTGTAGGCACGCCTGCTGTACGACGCCGCGAGAGCACCACCCGGGGTGACATCGCGTTCCACACCGGTGAGCATGAGACCCACGGTGGAAGTGGAGGCGCCGAACTCCTGCTGTGCGCGGACGACGGCGTAGCCGCTGAGCGGCGCCACTGGCGTACGCCGCACGGTGCTGTCGGCCAGGGTGTAGCTCCGCGCCGTTTCCGCGTCGGTCACGGCGGTGAGCGCGCCGAGCGAGAGCCCGGACGCGAGGCGACCGGTCACCTTGGCCGCACCGAGGATGGTGCTGGTATTGGGGGCGTCGACAAAATCGCCGCCGGCATCGAGGCGCGGTGGCGCACCGATGCGACGGGAGTAGAAGTACCCCGGCCCGTTGCCTCGCAGGAGCGCCGCCCCTTCGGTGAAGAACGGCCGCCGCTCATCGAAGAATGTCTCGAACGCCGTCAGATTCACCTCTGCCGGGTCCGCCTCCACCTGCCCGAAGTCGGGGTTGACCGTCGCATCCAGGGTGAGGTTCGGGCCGAGGCCCATCTTGGCATCGATACCGCCACGGCCCTGGAAACTCCGACGGTGGTGCAGCGGATCCCGTGGATCGATGGCACTGCTCACCTGCGCATCACCGGCCGTGTATGGCAGCAGTTCCAGCCGGCGCGAGGGGCGGATCCCCTCCACCCCTTCGAGGGTTCCGAAACGGGAGACGAAGCCGCTCTCACTCTTGGGGATCACCACCCAGTAGACGTCCTCGTTTCGCGACGGCATCCAGCGATTGATGTTGACGCCCCAGCGTCGAGTGGAGGCCGTGCTGAACCGGAGCTGCGAGAAGGGAATCCGCATCTCCGCCCACCACCCCGAGGAGTCGCGCGTGACGGCAGCCTGCCAGACCGGATCGAAGCCCTGATCACGATCGTCTTCGTTGTCCGTGGGGAGGTGATAGTCGACGCGCACCCCGCCCGAGGTCACCGCAAAGGCGTAGCCCGTCCGGCGATCGAGGTAGGTATCCAGGACGACGATGAGATTTTCCCCATGGCTGAACTGATCCCGGCGGGTCACGGGGGCGGGTACGTCGTTCGGAAGCCGACCCCACATCCGCGCGCCGACGTAGAGCGCGTCATCGTCGTACAGAAAGGCGACTTCCGTGCGTTCCGCAGGTTCGGCACCTTCGACCGGCTCCTTCTGCACGAAGTCACCGAACCACGGCGCGTCCTGCCAGGCAGCATCGTCCAGCCGGCCGTCGATGCGCGGCGGTGCGGACTGCACCCGGAGCGCGGTCGCGACCTTGGACGAGGGCCCGAATGACGAAGCCTGGCCCGAGGCATTCGCCGCGGCCAGGCTCAGCACCAGGAACACGAGAGTGGGCTTCACGCCGGCTCGGACGGAGCCGGCGTGTGCGGTGTTTCAGCGTGCCTTGCGGATCGTGATGCCGCCATTGACCGTCGTCAGCTTGAGGTCGCGGCCGCCATCTCCGATCCGTCCCCGGACCGATTGCGGCTGCATGCGCCCCCGGATAGTAACCGGAAAATCGCTGTCGATCGACCCGTTGACGGTCGTGGCCTCGAGGTCGGCGCTGGCGCTGGCCGGCAGGGTCACGTTGATACTGCCGTTGACGGTAGTGAAATCGACCCGGTCCTTCCAGTCGGCCCGGCCGAGAAGGGCCTTGATCGAGCCATTCACGGTCGTGCCGTGGGCCACGCCCCCGGCCTCCACGTCGACATCGCCGTTGACCGTCGTCAGCTCGGCATCGGCGGGCAGATCCTGCGCGGTCACGTCTCCGTTCACCGTGGCGGCGGCGAAGTCGACCCCGGCCGGGACCTTCACCTCGAACGTCACTTCGACATCGTTGTCGCCGGTGTCGTTCTGGCTGCCGTCGCGGCGACAGTCGTTGGGACGGGAAGCGCGGCGCGAAGGATAGACGGCACAGATGAGCACCCCCTGCGCATCCTCGATCACCTTGATCTGGACGTCGTCCACATCGCTCCGACGGGCCCGCTTGGTCGCGACGACCTCGGCCTCGCCGGCGGAGGAGCGGGTCGCGTGCACGCCTCCATTGATCCCGCGGATTTCCAGCAGCGTGCCGGAGGCCAGCGGGCCGTGCCAGTGGAAGTCCTGGGCGGCGGCCGGCGTCGCCGGCATCAGGAGACAGAGCGGCAGCAGCAGCGAGGCCTTCATATCGGCTCCCATGAATGAGTCGTGATTGTGCATCAGTGTCGGTCGATTCCCTTCCGCAGGGCGACCGTGCCATCGAACGATTCCAGCTCGAGCCGGGCGCTCCCGGTTCCCAGCGTGAAGCTCATCCGCTTCCGAGCGGAGCTGCCATTCAGGGTCACCGGAAAGTCGGAATCGAAGTCGCCGCTGAAGGTCGACACCGAGACGCTCGCGTTGATCACCGGTGCAAAGACCGTGACGTCCCCATCGTGGGAGGTCAGCCGATAGCGGCCGCCGTCGCGGATCGCGCCGGAGAAGCGGATCTCCCCGTCGACTGTGCTGGCCTCGACGTTGGACGACTCGATCTCCTTCAGCCGAATTTCGCCGTCCACCGCCGAGGCCTTGAGGTCCCCCTGCGCGCCGCGTACCGTGAGCGACCCGTCCACGGTCGTGAGCCCGATGTGCCCGTTTGCATCGGAGAGCACGATATCGCCCTCCACCGACTGGAGGGTCACGAACCCTGCTCCGCCCCGCACGGTGATGCCACCCTCGACGGTCGAGATGTTCATCTCCGCCCTGGTACCGTCCACCGAGACCTCGCCGCTCTGGCTGGAAAGCTCGAGCGCCATGTCGGCCGGCACCGTCACCTTCCAGGTGATTTCCGAGGGGCCGTTCCGGCTGTGGGCCCGGACACTCACCGTTCCGCCCGACTGGTCCACCTCGATCCGGGTATCGTCGTCGTTGTCCGCCTCGATCCGGATCGCGTTCCGGGTCCAGGTTGCGATCGTGATGCCGCCCTCCTGGCTCGAGAGCTCCAGCCGGGAGCCGGCGCGTACGGTGATGGTGGTGTCGGTGCCCTGGGGCGCAAACGACGCGAGCGTGGCGATCAGCAGCAGCATGACAATCCTTTCGAGCTCAGCTCACCGGACCGGCGAGCAGGGCGGCGCGGCGCAGCAGGTCGAGCTTGCGCAGCCGTGTCTGGGCGAGATGCCCGTGGAGGTAGGCGTTGGCGGGATCGGCCGCGAGGGCCCGCTCCGCCTCGGCGATGGCCCGGTCGATCAGCCGCAGTTTCTGTTCGACGACCCGCACCGTCGTACTGTCCAGCCGGCCTCGGCCCGCCTCGAGTTCTCCCGCGAGTTCCCGCACCGCGGCGTCGTAGCCGCGGTCGGTGCGCTGCGTACTCACCGAAACGATCCCGGGGGCGGGCGGCGGTGCCCCATTCATACCCCGTCCGTCGGCTGTGGCCGGCGCCCTGGTCCTCAGCGCCAGTGCCACTCCCCCACCGGAGATCAGCATCAGGGCGATCCCCGCGGCGAGCAGCTGCGGCAGTGACAGCGACAGGGCGACTCGGCGGCGGCCCGGGGGCGACGCCCCGATGGCCGCAGCGACGCCGGGCCAGAGATCATGCCGCGGGGGCCGATCCTCCAGCCCCTGGGCCCGGCTCACCACCCGCCGGAGCTCCTCCAGCAGCGAGGCGCAGTCCGCGCAGTCCGCCAGATGCGCCTGCAGCCTCGCACGCTCGTCCATGGGGAGGGCGTCGTCGAGCAGATCGGAGAGATGGGCAGCGGGCGGATGGTTCATCGGATCACCCCAGCGTCTTTCGCAAGGCCATGCGGGCGTAATGGAGCTGGGACTTGGAGGTCCCGACAGAGATCCCGAGGAGGCCGGCGATTTCCTCGTGCCGATACCCTTCGACATCGTGCAGCACGAAGACTCGGCGTGCCCCGGGGGAGAGCGCCCCGATCGCGCCCTCGAAGTCCATGCCGGCAGTCGGAGAGGTGGGCCGGCCGGGAAGATCCATCCCCTCTTCCGGCTGTTCGACGAACCGCTGCCGCCACCGGCCCCGCTCCGACCGGCGGTTGAGCACCACATTGACGGCCATCCGGTGCAGCCAGCTGCCGAAGGCCGCCTCCCCCCGGAAAGTGTGCAGCTTCTGCCAGGCCCGGACCAGCACTTCCTGGGTGATCTCCTCGACGTCCTCCCCCATCATTCGTCGCACCAGCGTGCTGATCCGATTGACGTGCCTGCGGTAGAGGCGCTCAAAGGCGTGTGCATCCCCGCTCGCCGCGAGGGCGGCGTCCACGGCGTCGGTATCGGCGGCGACGGCGTCGAAGGTGCGCAGGGTTTCGGTCCGGGCTGAAGTGATGGTCATGCAGGGACTTGGACACCAACTGCGGGGCAGAAGGTTGGAACCTGGGTGGGCGTCTCCAGTTGACCGCCATGCGCTCAAGTCCCCCGTGCCGGCAACCGAGAATATAAGGATGGGCTCCGACCGCACTCCGCCCCGGGTGCCGGCGCCGCAGCCCCCTGCTGCAACAACCCGGCACCCTCCTCGCCGCCGTTCGGGCCTGGCGGACCAGACCCTGCACACCCCCTTGAGAGAATGCCCCTCCCTGCCGATGACCGGGGAATGGCCATCCAGCTCCGGACCGCTTTGTCATGACCTCCGCCCGCCTGCCCGCGAACGAACCGGAACGCCTCGAGGCGCTCCGCCAGTTGCACATACTGGACACGGCGCCCGAGGCGGGGTTCGACGACCTGGTACAGCTCGCGGCCCAGATCTGCGAGGTCCCCACGGCGCTGATGAGCCTGGTCGACCAGGATCGCCAATGGTTCAAGGCCCGGGTCGGGCTCGGTGTCTGTGAGACCTCGCGGGACAGCGCCTTCTGCGCCCATGCGATCCTCGAGGCGGAACTCCTGATCGTCCCGGATGCCCTTCAGGACGATCGCTTCGCCGACAACCCACTGGTCACCGGCCCGCCGCACTTCCGCTTCTACGCCGGCGTGCCCATCCGCACCGGGGACGGCCTCGCCCTCGGCACGCTCTGCGTTCTCGACACCCGTCCACGACAGCTGAGCGACACACAGCGGATGGCGCTGACGCGTCTCGCGCGACAGCTGGGCCTCCAGCTCGAGCTGCGGCGCACCGCCCTGGACCTCAAGGCGGCGATCGAACTCCAGCGCCAGTCCGAGGCGTCACTGCAGTCCCTGCTGACGGATCTGCCTGCGGCCGTCTTCGAGTGTGACAGCCGCGGCTGGTGCACAAGAGTGAATGCCCACTGGACCAACCTCACCGGCCTCAGCGCGACCGACGCCACGGGGATGGGCTGGCTCCGGGCCATTCACCCCGCGGACCGCACCCGCGTTGCGGCGGAATGGGCCGCCGCCTCCGCAGCCGGCAGTGAATTCATCAGTGAATTCCGCTATCTCCGGCCGGATGGCGAGACCCCCTGGATCGAGGGGCGCTCGAAGCCGCGCCACGCTGCCGACGGGTCGATCAGCGGACTCATCGGTACCGCGATCGACATTACCGCGCGCCGTCAGGCCGAGGTGGCCCGCCGTCAGAGCGAAATGCGGCTGGCGCATGCGGTGGCGGCGACCAATGACGGACTCTGGGACTGGGACATCCCGTCGAGTACGGTCTACTTCAGCCCCCGCTGCTGCCAGATGCTGGGCTACGGCCCCAACGAGGTACCGGGAGACGTCAGCGCCTGGAAACTGTTGCTCCACCCCGATGACTACGCCATGGTGTTCACCGCGGTCGAGGCGCAGTTCCGCGGCGAGACCGAGTTCTACCAGACGGAGCAGCGGCTCCGCATGAAAGACGGGAGCTGGCGGTGGATTCTCGCCCGGGGCAAGGTGGTGGAGCGCGATGCCGAGGGGCGCCCGCTGCGAATGACCGGCACTCACACCGACATCAGCCGGGAGCGGGACCGCGCTAGCGCCCTGCACTCCTCCGAGGCGAAGCTGCGCGGCCTCTTCGAGCTGAGCCCCGTGGGCATCGCCCTCTGCAACCTGGATGGCCGGTTCGTCGACGCGAACGACGCCTATCTGGGGATCGTGGATTACTCAAGGTCCGAGCTGCTCAACCTGAGCCACGTGGAGGTGACATCCGCGGAATATCGCCCGCGGCAAGCCGCCTGGATGCGGGCACTGGCGACGACCGGCCGCTACGGCCCGCACGAGAAGGAGTACCTGCGGCGGGACGGGAGTCGGGTCCCGGTCCTGGTCGATGGGGTACCCGTGACGGATGCCGACGGTACCCACCGGCTCTGGCTGATCGTGAAGGACATCACCGAGTCCCGCAGGGCGATCGAGGCCCTGGAGCAGGCGCGCTTCATGCTCGCGGAGACCATCGCCAACGCGCCCATCGCAATGGCCATGCTCGATACCGACATGCGCTACCTGGCCTACAGCCGGAAGTGGCTCGATGACTACGGCCTGACTGGGCAGGATCTCCTGGGCCGCTCGCACTATGAGGTCTTCCCGACGATCCCCGACCGGTGGAAGGCGCTGCATCGCCGCGCCCTGGCCGGCGAGGAGCTGTCCAACCCCGAAGACACCTTCGAGCAGCCCAACGGCGAGCGCACCTTTCTCCGCTGGGCCATCCACCCCTGGCGCGAGTCCACCGGTTCCATCGGCGGCATGATCATGGTCACGGACGTGGTGACCGACCTGGTCCGCGCCCGCCAGGAGGCGATCGAGTCCACGCGCCTTAAGGCGGACTTCCTGGCCAGCATGAGCCACGAGATCCGCACCCCCATGAACGGGGTGATCGGCATGACAGGCCTCCTCCTGGACACGTCACTCAGCGCGGAGCAGCGGGAATGCGCGGAAACCATCCGCGCCTCCTCGGAATCGCTGCTCACGATCATCAACGACATTCTCGACTTTTCCAAGATCGAAGCGGAGAAGCTGGTCATCGAGCCGGTGCCGTTCGACGTGCACCGGGTGGTGGAGGATGTGGGCGACCTGCTCATGCCCAGGATCCAGGACAAGCGCCTCGAACTGGTGGTTCGTTACGGGGAGGACGTGCCCCGATGCGTCGTCGGCGACCCCGGACGCATCCGGCAGATCCTGACAAATCTGGTCGGCAACGCGGTGAAGTTCACCGAACGGGGCCACATCTTCGTGGACGTGACGCGGATGGCGGCCGCTGCATCGACGACCCTCCGGTTCGAGGTATCCGACACCGGGATCGGCATCCCGGCGGACAAGCTGGGCTATGTGTTCGAGAAGTTCATGCAGGCCGACTCGTCCACCACCCGCAAGTTCGGTGGCACCGGTCTCGGGCTCGCCATCTCGCGTCAGCTGACGAAGCTGATGGGGGGAACGATCGGCGTCAGCAGCGAGCTCGGCGCCGGCAGCACGTTCTGGTTCACTCTCCCGCTGACGGACGCCTCGCCCGATGCGCCTCTGGTGCCCGAGCGTCTGCCGTCGACCCGCCGCGTGCTGGTCGTCGATGACGTCGAACTGACCGGTCGCATCCTGAAAGAACAGATCGAGCATCTCGGCCCGGTCGCAGATGCGGTGGCCAGCGGCGCCCGCGCGCTCGAGCAGCTGCGATCCGCCACGGCCGAGGGGCGCCCATACGATGCGGTGCTGCTGGACTTCCTCATGCCGGAAATGGACGGCGAGGCTGTGGCGCGCGCTATTGGCGCCGACCCCGCCCTGGCCGGCACCCGCCTGGTGCTGGCGAGCGGCATGATGAGCCGCCCGCCCGAGGAGTGGCTGCGCGACCTGGGGTTTGCCGCCTTTCTCCGCAAGCCGGTGCGCCTGGAAGAACTGGCACCGGCACTGCTCCGGGCGTTCGACCGGACCACCACCATCGCGGCCCGGCCCGTGAGCGAGAACGGTCCGGCCCCTGCCGCCAGCATGGAGTCCGCGCGGACTGCCGGGCCACGGGTCCTCGTCGTAGACGACAACAGCGTGAACCTGAAGGTGGCCGCGCGGATGCTCGGCAAGCTCGGTTGCCGGGTCGATGTCGCCGGCAATGGCGCGGAGGCGGTGGAGCTGGTTCGCAAGCTGCCCTACGCCGTCGTGTTCATGGACTGCATGATGCCGGAGATGGACGGTTACGAAGCCACCGCCGCGATCCGTGCGATGCCGGGGCCGGTCGCCCGCACGCCGATCGTGGCCATGACGGCCAACGCGATGCAGGGAGATCGGGAGCACTGTCTCGCCGCAGGAATGGACGACTACCTCAGCAAGCCGGTGCGTCACGAACAGCTGCACCAGGCGCTGACCCGCTGGGCGCCCGAGCCGGCCACCACCTCGGAGTTGCCGCCGATCGACGACGCGGTGCTGGAGGGCTTCCGCCAGCTGCAGGAGGATGGCGCCCCCGACGTCGTGCACGAATTCATCGACCTCTTCCTCGAAGATCTTCCGGTGCGCCGTGAGGCCATCCTCATGGCCGTGAACGAGGGGGACACCGAGCGGGTACGCGCGGGGGCGCACGCCCTGAAGAGCAGCGCCGCCTACATCGGCGCGGCCGAGCTGGCCCGTATCTGCAAGGACGTGGAGATGGCGGCCCGGAGCGGCGACCTCGTGACCGCGACGCGGCGTGGCGCCGCCCTGGCATCCGAGGCCGATCGCGTCGCCGCCTTTCTCCTCACCCGCCGCGGTGCCGGCGCAGCGAGGGGGACATGATCCCCGAGCCCCCGGTCCCATCGAACCACCCCTCGGCCGTTGGCCATTCGGCAGAGGAGATGGCCCGATTCGCCCGCATCACGACCTGTGCCCCCATCGGCATCTTCGAGACCGACGAAGTCGGGCGCTGCCGCTATGTGAATCCGCGCTGGTGCGAACTCACGGGGCTGGCAGGCACGAGCGCGCTGGGCGCCGGATGGATGAACGCGATCTTCCCCGAGGACCAGCGGGCGGTGCGGGCCGAGTGGCAGTCCGCCGCGATGGAGCAGCGCGACTTCATCGCCGAGTTTCGCATTCAACCGCCGGACGGCGAGGTCCGCTGGCTTGGCGCCAGCGCCTGCGCCGTCGTCGACGGGGCCGGCCACACCACCGCCTATGTGGGCACACTGACGGATATCTCCAGCCGCAAGCGCCAGGAGGACGATCTCTGCCGCTACTCGCTGGACGTCGAGGACTCGCGGGCCCGGGTGGAAGAACAGGCGTCGCTGCTCGCGGAACAGACCGAGGAGCTGGCGCGGGCAAGAGACCAGGCGTTGGAGTCGGTCCGGGTCAAGTCCGCCTTTTTCGCGATGATGAGCCACGAGATCCGGACCCCGATGAACGGCGTCATCGGCATGACCAGCCTCCTGCTGGACACCCCGCTCAGCGCGGAGCAGCAGGGGTACGTCGAGACGGTGCGCGCCTCGGGCGAGGCGCTGCTCACGATCATCAACGACATCCTCGACTTCTCCAAGATCGAGGCGGGGCGAATGAGTCTCGAGACCGTGGACTACTCGCTGCGCGAGATCACCGAGGATACGCTCGACCTCCTCTCCGAACGGGCGAGTACCAGCCGGCTCGAGCTCGCGGCCTTCATCCCTCGGACCGTTCCTGACGGCGTCCGCGGCGATCCCGCCCGCGTCCGGCAGGTGCTGACCAACCTCGTGTCCAACGCGATCAAATTCACCGAGCACGGCTCCGTGACGGTGCACGTGCGTGTCGACGCGCCGGCGACGGGCGGCCCGATGGTCCGCTGGGAGGTGCGGGACACCGGCATCGGGTTGAACCCCGAACAGCAGCAGCGACTCTTCCAGGCCTTCAGTCAGGCGGATACCTCCACAACGAGGAAGTACGGCGGAACCGGGCTCGGCCTCGCCATCTGCCGACAGCTGGTGGAGCTGATGGGTGGCCAGATCGGGGTGGACTCCCGCCCCGGCGTTGGCAGTACCTTCTGGTTCTCGCTGCCGCTGCACACCGCGTCCACGGAGAAGGAACCCGCCGAGCAGCCCGACCCCATGCTGGCCGGGATGCGCGCCCTGGTCGTTGAAGCCGAGCCGACGACGCGCGCGGCGATCGCCGATCAGCTCGAAGGGTGGGGCCTCCGAGTCAGCGTCTCCGAGGAGGCGGCGGATGCGCTCATTCGTCTCGGGGATGCGGCTCGCGCCGCGACGCCCTTTCGGCTCGTCGTCCTCGACGCACACCTGCCGGAGACCGATGGCCTCGAGCTGGCGCGCGCCCTCGCCGAGAGCGAGGACTTCGCCGGCACCAGGGTCGTCCTGCTCGCCGGTCTGCTCGAGCGCGACCTCGCCGCCGCCGCGCGGGATGCCGGTGTCAGCGCCGTGGTGACCAAGCCGGTGCGGCAGCAGGGGCTGCGTGACGGACTCCACCAGGCGCTGAAGCTTGCGCCCCCGGTCCGTGATCGGACCACGTTGGGACGTGGACTCCCCACGCCCGATGCCCGGCCGCGCGCCCACGCCAGGGTGCTCCTGGTGGAGGACAACCCGGTCAACCAGAAGGTGGCGATGCGGATGCTGGAAGGACTCGGCCAGCGCGTGGACCTGGCCGCCAACGGACTCGAGGCGCTGGCCGCGGCGCGCCGCCAGGCCTTCGATATCATCCTCATGGATTGCCAGATGCCGGAGATGGACGGCTACGCCGCTACCGGCGAGATCCGCCGGCTGGAGGGTACGACCCGGCACACGCCCATTGTTGCCATGACCGCCAACGCGATGCCGGGGGATCGCGAACGCTGCATCAGCGCCGGGATGGATGACTACGTCGCCAAACCGATCCGCGTGAAGGAGCTGCGTGCGGCGCTGGGGCGGTGGATCGGGTGGGAGGGCGAAGCGGTGATTGGCAAGGCGGAATCCTGTGAGGCAGCCACGCCTGCATCGACCGTGGCCGCAGTGGCGAGCGCACCGGACCCGACGCCAGCGGCTGTACCCGATGCGGTGCCGGCAGCCGCGCCTGACACCGATTGCCTCGACCCCACCGTGCTCGACGAAGTCGTCGAGTTTGCAGGAGCGACGGGCACCAGCCTGGTGCGCGAACTCATCGAGCTCTTCTTCGCGGAGCTGCCGACCCGCCTCGACGCCCTCCGCGCGGGTGTTCTGGACGGGGATCCTGACCGGGTGACGCGGGCCGCCCACGCGATGAAGGGTGGCGCCGGCAATCTCGGCGCGGTGCGCGTCGCGGCGCTGTGCAACCAGCTGGAGCGGCAGGGCCGCGAACGGGACCTGAGCGGCGCCGGTGCGATGCTCGCCGAGCTGGAGATCGAAGTGGAGCGCGCCCGGGCCGCCCTGACGCTCCGGGTGGAGCAGGCGCCGGAGGGGGCGGGCGCCTGAACAACCGTCAGGGCGATTCGCGCTTCCGGCGATACACCCGGATGCCGAAGCGGCAGGGACTCACCTGACAACGCTCCATGAGGACCCGCGCCGTATGCTTGGCCGCCAACCGCGCGGTAAATTCCACCATCGGTGCGGTTCCCCCCGACCGATCCGCACCCAGATCGTAGCCCCGGTCATCCCCCACGATGAGTCCCAGCCCGCCGCAATCGGCATCGCAGACGCCGACGATTGCCAGACGGCTCGCGACCGGGGCCGGAATCGTCAGGCTGGTCTGGCCACCGCCATTCAGCGCGCCGAACTGGGCCGGCCCGACCGGGGTCCAGCCCTCCCGCAGGAGGACCGTGTCCGTCCGGACCAGCGCCGCGGCCGCCTGCCGCTCCCACCGGTCCGACTGGGCCGCGAGCGCGGGCACCCAAGCCAGCAGCAGGAGCAGCGCCGACGCTCTCATCCGCCCTGGCGCCTCTGGCCGATCAGGATCGCGCATCCCACCGCGACGGCGATCTCGAGCACACCGGCGAGCACCTCCCCCGTGCCGGCCCGCGGTGTGACCCGAAGTGTGCGGGGATAGCTCCGTTGCCACCGCCCGGTCCACTCGCCGGCGGGCTGCCGCAGCGCCAGCGTGAGCGCGGAATCGACCGGCAGGGCGGTGGTCCAGAACTCGAGGAATCGCTGCGGCCCTACCGCCTTGAGCACGAGGGAGAGGAACACTTCACCATCCTCCAGATTCTGAGTCGAGAAGCGCCAGGTCGGTTGGAGCGCGATCGCGCCGTCGGATATGGCCCGCCCCGCCGCGTCCCCGAGGCGCAACCCTGCCGCACACGCCGCGGCCCGCCCGGCAAAGCAGGCAAGAGTCGAAGGTGGGAGACCGTACGCGATCTCCCATTCCGCGGAGGCGATCATCTCGGACTGAATGTTCCGATGCCGTCCTCCATTCCAATCCGGTAGCCGCGCGACATCAAAACTCCTCGCTGTCAGCCATCGCCTGACACGGGGCCCCGGTACGCCGAAGCGGGCGTAGTAGGCGCAGGCATCGAAGGAAGTCCCGAAGCCACCCGGCGAGGTCATGATTCCGCCGGGCACGCTGGAGGCCGAAGGTGTCGATCGGGACCATGATCAGGCAGACGGTCGGTTCGAGCGAATCCGGCGGCAGCAGCAGCTGAGTGTTGTCGGAGATGTTCGGGCGAGGCATGCCCGGCAGGACGGGAGCGATACCCAGGTTGAGCACCACGCCGACTCCCACCTTGGTGACACCGAGCCCCAGCTTCCTCCAGGCGTCCGTCACGGCGGCGCGGAGCGTGTCGGTCAGCGTCGACGACAGCCTGCCGCCCGGGATGACCATCATCGCCACCGTCGGTGAATCGATTGCCGCGCGCTGGCGCAGCTCCTCCGCAAGCTGCTTCCGGAAGGTGTAGACCCTCCGGGACTGTTCCGCTTCGCGCCACTCCGCGGCCAGCGACGAGGCACGCTCACGGGCCGCCGAGCCCTGAGGAGGTTGCCGCGGCCATTTGAAGCCGAAGGTGGTGTTCATCCGGATGATGAACAGCGCCGCCGTCAGCAGCAGCGCCACGAGGAGCCAGCGGGTCAGCTGACTCGCCATCGCGTGCTCCGAAGGGCCAGACCAGCGAAGCCAACAATCCAGGCGAAACCCGCCGCGGTTTCCGCGAGGCTGACCGTGATCGGCCGCGGACGGGCCGCGAAGATGCTGTCCCGCCACTGGGCGACCAGCTGCGCCAGCGGCACGCCGGCCGCCAGCGCCAGCCGTTCAGCGGGGTCGAGCCCGGGATGGTCAAGCACTCGCGCGTAGGCGTCCCGGCCTCCGATCGCGAGCGCGAGACGCAGGAGCGACTGCCGGGCTTCACCGTCCAGGGGGCGCGTCAGGTAGCTTCGCGACACTTGGCGGAGTAATGCGGTACAGAGCGAGTCGAGCCCACCCCGACAGCCCTGTGATTCCAGCTCCCCACGGCCATTCTGAAACAGGAACTCCACTCCTTCCACGACTCGCCGCCGCTCCTCCGGCGTGACATACCGAGTGACTGCGGGGTCCACCGCGGCATCGAGGCCGAGCGCCGCGGTGCAGGAGGGGATGTCGCCGCGGTAGCAGCGCCGCACAATCGTCCATGGCGCGGAGACGAGCTGCATATACGCCGCCTCCCGCATGGAAGCCTCCCGAACCAGCGCGGGCACCGGAGTGGTGAGCCAGGCGAGAAACTGGCTGTCGGGCTGGGGAACCGGAGCAATGGCGAGCAGAAGTTGGTGGAGCTCGTCTGCCGGCACGTCCCAGCGTACCTCCTGCCCTCGGTAGTCCGGTGTGGTGCGCGGGACGCTATCCGGCTCCACCGCGATCAGCCGGATCGGAGTGGACACCATCCGGGCGGCCGCGTGGCCGAACAGCGAATCAAGCGTACGCCACGCCGCGTTGGCGGCAGCCTGGATCGGAAGCGCCGAGGGATTGACGACGACCCGGAGCGCCCCAGCGGCGATGGTATCGAGATCCGGCGGAGCGATCGCGTGAGTCAGGCTGTCGGTCAGGTCCGCCAGTGCTCGAGCTTCCTGCCAGAGGACGGCCAGGCTGTCTGCCCGCTTGCCGAACCGCTCGGCGGAAGACTGGGCCGCGAGCGACTGGCAGACGCCTGACAGCAGGAAGCCGAGGCGGAGCGCCCTATACATCGATCAGCATCCAGCGCCCGCCGAACAGTCCGAAGGGGCCATGCTCACCGAAGAGGCTGTTCAGGACACCGACAATCGTGTCGGCCTGCACTCCGGCCTCACCGCTGATCATCAGGAGCACGATGAGGAGCACAATGCCGATGAGCACGCCACCAGCAGTACGCGACGTTCCGCCGGCGATCGCGAAGAAGATGCTGAATGCCACCCCGCTCGCGAGCCCAAAGCGCAGAGTGAGCGCGAATGGATACACCGAGAATCCGGCCGGAAGCGCAATCGACGCCTGGACCATCAGTGCGCCGGCCAGCAGGGCCAGCACCGCCGGTGCGAGGAGACACCACCCCGCGGCATAGCGGAGCAGCACATAGCGCCAGCGCGGAATGGGGAGCGAGAGCGCATGAATGTGGCGACCTCGGTGGTCCGGTGCCCAGGCGCTGATTGCAAGAAGAAGACCGAGTCCTGCAGCGAACAGCGGATAGACGCTGCCCCAGCTCCCGACCTGTCGCAGCAGCTCCTGCGCACTGGTCGCATTGCCTTCGCTCGGACTCCCGATCCGGACGGAGAGCAATGGCAGCAGTACGCCTGCCACTGCCGTGCCAATCACCACCATCCGGCTCCACTTCCACTGGCCCCAGAGCACGACACGAAACATTCAGGCCTCCGGGACGGGATGCCGGAAGGCGCGCAGCAGTTCCACGTACCCATCCTCGAGGCCCAGGTCGATCACCTCGCGGACCGGAGCACCCAGATCCGCAAAGTGACTCGCCATGTCGGCACGCCACTCCCGCACCACCCAGGACGCGCCGCCCGGCTCCCGCCCATTCTTCGACAGCACGATGCAGGGCAACTCCGCGCCGGCGGGCGGCGAGGAGTCGAAGCGAAGTCGCTTGATGCCGGCGCGAAAAGTGTCCATCGGCAACTGGACTACCAACGATCCCGCGTCCATGACGCCGACCCAGGTGCAGATGCCTTCCAGCTCGTGCACCAGGTGGCTCGAGATCATGACCGTGGCGCGCCGCTCGGCCACGTAATCCAGCAGCGCGACCAGGATGTCGCGCCGGGCGACGGGATCCAGGCCATCGGTCGGCTCGTCGAGCACCAGGAGGTCGGGGCGCTGCGCCAGCACCGTGAGCATCATGAGCTTCGCCTTCTGCCCCTTCGACAGCTTGCCGAAACTGCGCTCGTCCGGCAGCTGCAGCTCGAGCAGCAGACGCTCCGCAATGGTCCAGTCCCAACGCCGATAGAAGGCGGCCTGGAAGCGCAGAATCTCGCGAACGGTAAGGAGCGAATCGAAATGAGGCTGTTCCGGCACGTAGCCGACTCGCGCAAGGACCGTAGCGGCCTGCCCGGGCATGGGCTCGCCGAGGACCTGGATCCGTCCCGACCGTGCGCGCAGCAGGCCCATCACCAGCCGCAGCGTCGTCGTCTTGCCGGCGCCATTGGGCCCGAGGAATCCGTACACCGAGCCCTCCGGCACGGTGAGCTCGAGCCCCGCAATCCGGAAGCCGCGTCCCGGGGAGTAATCGACCCCTGACAACTCGACGACGTTCATAGCCGCGCAGCGAGGTCGATCTCGCTGGCGAGTGCCTCACGCACCTCATCGAGAGAGATCCGCAGGCGGCTGGCCTCACTTATCAGCTGCCGCACCAGTGCCCGCGCCTGACGGCTCCGCACGCGGTGCCCTGCGTCCACTGAAATCGCGCGCACATAGGTGCCGCTGCCCTGGCGCAGCTCGATGAACCCCTCCTGCTCCAGTTCGCGATAAGCCTGCACCACGGTCGCGGGATTGATCCGCAACTGGCCGGCAAGCTGGCGCACTGACGGGAGCCCCGCCCCCGCTACCAATTCCCCCGCCGCAATGGCGGTGCGCACCCGATTGGCGATCTGGGAATACAGCGGCTCGGCGCTCCGCGCATCGATATGATCGAACAGGCTCGGCCCCCAAGCGACGGTGAAAGGCAATTGTATCGTTGTTGTGATACACTAGGACTATGCCCCGCGTCCGTCAAGAGCCCCTGGCAACCCAGGTATGCAAAAACAGAAGAGCCGGGAACTGGCGTCCCCGACTCTCCTGCCCTCTCACCGGTCCCCTCAGACCGGTGACCCCTCTTCCTCCCTCCCTGCGGACCCGCTACACGCGCACCGCCACTACGGCCCGCACCAGATCCGTCGTGGTGATCACGCCGACCAGGCGGCCTTCATCCTCCACGAACAGACGATGCACCTCGAGATACAGCATCCGCTGCGCAGCATCCTTCACGGTGGCACCCGGATTGATCGTCTGCGGCCGGGGCGTCATGACATCCCGCACCTGGGTCTCATCGAAGATCTTCTCGTGCGATTCGGCATCCTGATGCTCCGCCAGCAGGTTGAGGATGTCACTGCTGGAAAGGACCCCCACCAGCCGACCGTGCTCATCGAGAATCGGGACACCAGAGACGTGACTCTCCGCCAGCAGACTGATCGCCTCCCCGATGGAGTCGGTGCCCTTCATGACCCGGAGATTCGATTGCATCACCTCGGCAACATGCAACGGAACCTCCTGGAACGGGTGGCCCTGACGACCTGAATACTGATCCGTCCCGGTGAACGAACCGTGAAGTCGTGATGAGATCTCGTGGAGGTTCGGGTGCCAGGCGGACCCCGACTGGACCGGGACCGTCTGGGGGTATCCATTCCATGGGGCCCCCGGTGGCACAGCCCTCCTCCACCTCCAAACCTGAGCTGATCGGCCGGCATCCAACCCTTCGATGATGAGACCCCACGACCCCCGGTGAACGACGCTGTCTCTCGCGCCCAGCTTGGCGATCACGCCGCCTTCCGCCAGCTGTATGACGCCAATGTCGGGCGGATTCTCGCCCTCTGCCTTCGGCTGGCAGGAAATCGTCATGAAGCCGAGGAGCACACCCAGGACGTGTTCGTTCGCGCCTGGGAACAGCTCGCGAGCTTCCGCGGCGAGAGCGCCTTTTCCACCTGGCTCCACCGGCTCGCGGTCAACGAGGTGCTCCAGACCCGCCGGGCGTCGGGGCGCCGGAATGCACGGGTGACGCTGGCGGACGACGGCGCCTTCAGCGAGGGGAGCACCCAGCCGACGGTGGGCAACTCCGATCTCTCGCTGGCCATCGCGGCGCTCCCCGAACAGGCGCGGATGGTATTCGTGCTGTACGAGGTCGAAGGGTATCAGCACGAAGAGGTCGGCCGGGTAATGGGCATCGCCGAAGGCACCTCCAAGGCCCAGCTCTTCCGGGCGCGCCGGCTACTCCGAAAGGCACTGGGACGATGACAGACTGCGACGCATTTACCGACCGCCTCGACGCCTGGATTGACGCCGAGCTGTCCCCCGCCGAGCATGAGGATGTGGGTCGTCACGTCGCGACCTGTCCCAGCTGCCGGGCGGACCTCGCAGCGCTGCAGGCACTCCAGATGGAAGCGCGGGCCCTGCCCCGCTCCGTCACCCCGGAGCGTGACCTCTGGACAGGTATCGAGACCCGTATCTCGGCGCGGCCGGCAGGCGGCGTGGGGTCGAGTCCGGCCGGGATGCGCGCCCCGTGGTGGACACTCCTCGCCGCTGCCATCGGTCTGGTGCTGCTGGGCGCGACCCTCGCCGAGCTGCGGCAGCGGGCCGCGGGAGCCACCGGGTTCGTCGCGGATCGGGCGCGCTACACCGCCGCGAGCGCCGCGCTCGCACAAGCGCTCGCCACCGACCCAGGCACTCTGCCGCCGACGGCCCGCGGTGTGGTAGAGCGCAACCTCGGGATCATTGACCAGGCAATTCGTGAGGCGGAAGCGGCGCTGGCCACCGATCCCGGCAACGTGGCTCTGGAACGGATGGTGGTGGCCGGCTACAAGCAGCGCCTCGCTCTGCTCCGTCACGCCACCAGCGCCGGCCGGCGGGAGAGCTGATATGCGCGTCATGCCTGCGTTAGGTATCTGGCTCCTGCTCGCGCCACCCGCGGTGGGCCAGGAGGTGGTCGATGCCGGCCGCGGCGCGGAGCAGGACGCCGCCGTCCGGATCCATGTCCTGACCGGATCCGTCCGCATCAGCGCATGGAACCGGGACAGTGTTCACGTCCTGGGGCGACTCGACCCCAGCGCGGGTCACTTCTTCCTCGGCGGAACCCGCACGGCGCTCAAGCTGGGCGTCGAGCTTCCCGACGGAATGGAACCGGACGGCACGGCGGACTTCGAGGTGCAGATTCCCACGGGCGCCAGGCTGTGGGTGACGTCCGCCAGAGCGGAGGTGGAGGTCACCCTCGCTGGCGGCACGGTGGAGGTGACAGGGGTGAGCGGCGGGGTGCGCATCGAGGGCCAGGGGGAGAGCGCCACCGTCGAGACGATCGACGGCAACGTGGAGCTCGCGCTCCGGAGTCGCGTGGGTCGAGTGCGGACCGCCAGCGGCACCATTGTGGTGCGCGGCATCGTGCGCGACCTCGAGGCCTCCTCAGTCAGCGGCGCGCTCCTGATCGGGATGGAAGGGGCGGTGCAACGCGCGCACCTCGAGACGGTGGCGAGCGAAATCGCCTTCAAGGGTGACCTCGAACCCGAGGGCCACCTCGAGGCGGAGACCCATGGTGGTGACGTGGAACTGCGGCTCCCCGCCCGGCTGGGCGCGGCCTATCACCTGGTGAGTTACGGTGGCGGTCTGATCAACGACCTGGTCCCGCCCTCCGCCGTCCGCAGCGGGCCCGGCAAGGGCGAGTGGACGTTCACGACGGGAGACGGACGCGCCACAGTAGAGGTCCGCACTTTCAAAGGACGGGTTGTCATGAAAGTACGTGGAGACCCCAGCCTGCATTAGCTCCCTCGGCCTGATTGCCCTACCGGTCGCTCTGACCGATACTTAGAGCGACCCTCTCCCCCCAGGGGTCGTGAATTGGGGCCGATAATCAGTTCCTCCGACCCGTCAGCCCACCCACAGGGCACGATTCTGATTGTTGGCGCCGAGCCGATCCCCGCTGCGCTGCGGGGACCGCTTGACGCACTCCGCGCCTCCGGCGTGGCGATACAGCTGTTGCGGCACCCGGCGGACGCCGCGTCGCTGTCGTCCCCCGGCGACGCCGAGGTGGCGCTGTTGTTCGCTCCTGTCTCGGAGGCGGGAGTGCTCGAGGGGATCGAGACCCTGGTGCACAGCGGTCGTGCCGTAGTCCTCGTCCTCCCCGGTCTGACTGAAGCGGTGGAGCTGGAGGCGCTGTGCCGGGGTGCGAGCGAGTGTCTCCGCCTGGAGACCGTCGACGGGTCGACGCTCGCGGTCGCATTGCGCCGCACCAGGGTGCGCGCTGCGCACCTCCGCACGGTCCTGGAGAGGCAACGCCAGGTGCTCGCGGCTGCGGGCGGCGACCTCCGTCTTCTCGAACTGGCTCAGCACGCCCCGATTCCGATGTGGCTCGAGGATGCCGAGCGCAACCTGATCTGGGAAAACACCACGGCCCTCGAGTTTACCGGCCGGAGCTGGGAGGAGGAGCAGGGATACGGCTGGCTGGACACAGTGCATCCCGATGAGCGCGGGCGGGTGGAGGAACACTACCGCACGACCACGCTCGAGCAGCGCGGATTCACGCTCGAATTCCGCATGCGGCGCCACGACGGCCTCTATCGCCATCTGTTGCAGGTCGCCATTCCCCGATGGGCGCCGGACGGGACCCTGGCCGGGTTTCTCGGGGTGGATGTGGACGTGAGCGAGCTGCAGGAGCGCCGGGAGCGGCTCGTCGAGGCCGAGGCGCGCTACCGGCAGATTGCGGAGACCGTTCCGGTGCAGGTGTGGCTGGACGACGTCGGCCACGGCCTGCTCTTCCAGAACCGGACCGCCGAGGCATTCTCGGGCAGCAGTCTGGCGACGGACATCGGTCATGGCTGGTATGAGCAGATTCATGCGGACGACCGCCCGCGGGTCCTCGCCTCCTACGCGGCGACCAGCGCCAATCCGGTGCCGTACCAGCACATGTTCCGCCTGCGCCGGGCAGACGGCGCCTACCGGTGGTTCATCGAGATCGGCGTGCCGCGCTACGACGACGCCGGCCTGCTGACCGGCTTCGTCGGCGTGAATGTCGATGTGCACGAGCTCAAGGAAGCGAGTGTGCGCCTCGAGGAGACCGAGACCCGCTATCGCAACTTCATCGAGCACAGTACGGAAGGAATCTGGCGGTTCGAGAACGAGACCGCCGATCCCCGTCGGGATGCCGGAGGAGGAGCAGATAGTGCACTTCCTCGATCACAGCTATCTCGCCGAGTGCAACGTGGCGATGGCCGTGATGTACGGATACGACCGGCCGGAGGAGCTGATCGGGAGAACACTCCGGGAGTTTGCTCCCTCTGGAGATCGCGCCGCGTTCGATCCCTTTCTGCTGGCCTACATCCGTTCCGGTTACCGACTCAGTGACGCCGAGAGTGACGAGCACGACCGCCACGGCCGCCCGCGCTACTTCCTCAACAATCTCGTCGGGGTGGTGGAGCAGGGGCACCTGTTGCGGAGCTGGGGAACTCAGCGCGACGTCACCGAGCGGCGCCAGCTTGAGGAGGAGGCGCGACAGGCGCGGAAGATGGAGACCGCCGGCCGGCTCGCCGGCGGCATCGCACACGACTTCAACAACCTGCTGACCGCCATCCTCGGCACCAGCGAGATCCTGCTGCAGGACCTGCCCCAGGGTGCGTCTGCGCGCCTCGACGTCGAGGAGATCAAGCGCGCCGCGACCCGGGCGGCCAACCTCACCCGCCAGCTGCTCGCCTTCAGCCGCCGGCAGGTGCTGCAGCCGCGCATTCTCGATGTGAGCACCGTCGTCCTCGGGGTGGAAACGCTGCTCCGCCGCCTCATCGGCGAACACATCAATCTGATGACGCGCGGGAGGACGGAGCTCTGGCGGGTCCGAGCCGATCCGGGACAGCTGGAGCAGGTGGTCATCAATCTCTGCGTCAATGCCCGGGACGCGATGCCGACCGGGGGTACCATCGTGATAGAACTCGACAACTACCAGTTCGCAGGAGCGCCGGTCGGGGCCGAGAGCATCATGCCGGCGGGAGAGTACGTGCGGCTGACGGTGACCGACTCGGGGACCGGAATGGACGCCGAGGCGCTGCGTCACCTCTTCGAGCCGTTCTACACAACCAAGGAACCCGGCAAGGGCACCGGGCTGGGGCTGGCAACAGTGTATGGCATCGTGAAACAGAGCGGCGGGTTCATCTTTGCCGAGAGCGAATGGGGCCGTGGGAGCCTGTTCCGGATTTACCTGCCGCGGGTCTCGGGGGCGCTGTCGGCCGTGGAAGGCACACCGCCGAGCCTGCCACTACGGCCGGCGGAGGGGACGGTGCTGCTGGTCGAAGACGAGGATGCGGTGCGCCGCCTCGCTCGGCGGGTGCTCGAAGGCGTCGGCTACCGGGTACTCGCAGCCGCCAGCGGCGCGGAGGCGTTGCGCATGGTGGACGAGCTGGAAGGGCCGCTCGACCTGATGGTCACGGATGTGATCATGCCGGGGATGAGCGGGCAGGAACTCTCGAACCGGCTCCGGCTGCGGCGGCCCGACCTGCCGATCCTCTACGTCTCAGGCTATACCGACGATGCGATTCTGCAGCACGGAACGCTGCTGCCGAACACCGGGTTCCTGCAGAAGCCGTTCACCCCCGCCACGCTCACCCAGCGGGTCCTCGAGGTATTGCAGCGCTGAGGACCACCTGTCCCGGTGCGGAATCCGGGTCTGCGTCATCCACGCCGAAATACCAGTCCACCTGTTCCATCAGCTCATCATCGGTCGAGACGCCGGTGAGGATCGTTTCGGGCATACCCGGGTCCACCAGCACGTACCCGAAGGGAAAGTCGAGCCCGCCGAGCATGATCACCCGCCTCGGGCCGTGGGCGATCTGGACGATGACCGAATCGGCGGTGGTCGCGACCAGCGTGATCCCGGCATCGTCGAGATCGGGGGCGACCAGCGACGTGTAGGAGCGGAAATCGTCGAGCAGATCTGCCCCCTCCCCACCGCGCAGCGTGTCCGAGGCGGCCAGCCAGAACGCCACCACCGTCGGCTCGGTGATGATCGGTGCCGCGGCCAGGGGCCGCAATCCCGCCACACTCTCCGCCCGACGTGACGCACGCGGCGCGTGCTCCGCGTGGCAACTCGGGAGCAGCAGCAGGGCGATCAGGAGAGAGTGGCGCAGGGATCCTCGATCCGGTGTTGGGGGGAGGCGTGCCGTCCGGAGAAGAATGAAGCGTGCGGGACTCCAAGGCGAGCCCTCAGCGCCACCGGCTTGGCCACCCGGCGGCCTGAGGGAGTACCTAGACAGCAAGTGCCCACTTGCATGCCTCGAGGTCCCTCATTAACCTGACGCCCACCATGGATATCCGACAGCGACTCCTGCACGCGGCCGCCCAGGTCTACAGCGAGACTGGCTTTCGCGGCACCACGACTCGGCGCATCGCCCAGGTCGCCGAGGTCAACGAGATCACCCTCTTCCGCCACTTCGGAACCAAGGAAGCGCTGGTCAAGGAGGCGCTGAAGGTAGCCTACCGGAAATCGGAACCGGTGGTCCTCGGCGAGCCCGTGGATCCCGGCGCGGAGCTGGTCGACTGGGCGTGGAACACCTACACCCACTGGTACGCGAGCCGCGGACTGATCGCCCGGGTGATGGGAGACCTGGTGGAGCATCCCGAACTCGCGCCGGACGTCTGCGAGGAACCGGGGTGCGAGCACGCGATGCTCTCCCGCTATCTCGATCCGGCTCCGCGAACTCGGCATGGCCCGCAACGTCTTCCAGGCCGACGCCGCCGCCGGCCTGCTGCTCGGCGCGGTGTTCACCCATGCCACGTGGCGCGATCACTTCACGAACGACGCCCTTCCCCCTGCCCCCATCGTGATCCAGCAGTATGTGGCCCTGCTGCTCAATGCGGTCGGGGCCGAGATGACATCGTTGCCGCCTGGCACGCACACGGAGCCCGCATGACACGCAGCGCCTTTCGCGGGTTCGGCCCCGCGGCACGTCTCGCCGTCCTTCTGCTCGGGGGTACATCCGCGCTTGCCGCGCAACAGCCCGCGCTGGCGACGCCACGCGCCCTCTCCCTCGAGGAGGCACTAGAGCTGGCCATCCCCGCGAGCGATGCGGTCGGGCTCGCGAAGGCGGAGATCGGGCGGGCCGAGGGCGAAGTCAAGCGGGTGCGGGCAGACCTGCTGCCGCAGCTGACCGGCACCGCTTCGTACACCCGGACGCTCAAGTCGCAGTTCAACACCGGCAGCGGCAAGGTGGACACCACCGCCACCAGCTTCTGCAACCGCTTCGCCGGCGACCCGCTGCTGCCGCTGGATCAGCGGGTCGATGCGCTGGAACAGAGTGTCCAGTGTCTCTCCGCGCTCGACCTCTCCGGCCTCTTCAGCAGCCTGCCATTCGGCCGGAAGAACCAGTACAACTTCGGCCTCGCGTTCAGTCAGACCCTGTTCAACAGCTCCATCGTGAAGGGCCGCCCGCGGGCCGCGGTCGCCGGACGGAAGGTGGCCCGGATCGGGGTGACCACCGCCGAAGCCCAGGCCCGGCTGGACGCGACGTCGACCTACTTTGACGCCGTGTTGAGCGACCGCCTCGTCGCCATCGCGGAGCTGAGCCAGGCCCAGGCAGACACGACGCTCGCCCAGACGCAGTTAGGCAAGCAGGTCGGCAGCCAGTCGGAGTTCGAGCTGCTGAGGGCGCACGTGACCCGTGACAACCAGCTGGCGACGGTGCTCCGGCGCCGCTCCGACCGCCGGCTGGCGTACCTCCGGTTGCAGCAACTCCTGCAGCTGCCGCTATCACAGCCGCTCGTCCTGACCACGACGCTCGATGAGGCGCCGGGTGGCGAGGTCGACTCGGTCAGCAACCTCGGCATCAGTGCGAGCGACACGGCGGTGAGCCAGCGGGCTGCGGTCGAGCAGCTGGAGCAGGCGGCGACGATTCAGCAGATCCTCACCAGCGTGACCCGGTGGGACCGGCTGCCGACGGTCA
The DNA here is from genome assembly GCA_963726955.1 of uncultured Gemmatimonadales bacterium. Classification (GTDB taxonomy): domain Bacteria; phylum Gemmatimonadota; class Gemmatimonadetes; order Gemmatimonadales; family GWC2-71-9; genus JADJOM01. The sequence continues at coordinate 148,479 of CAVSEC010000012.1, forward strand.
CCCTGACATCGAAGTTCGCCCGCATCGGCTATCCCAGGAACGGACTCCCCTGGAACGCGGACTTCGTCTCCGACTGGACGGTGGGTGTGAACGTCTCGGTCCCGCTGTGGACCAGCGGCCGGCTGGCCGGCAACAGGCTCGTGGCCGAGGCGAGTCTGGAGCAGGCGCAGATCAGGGTGAGCCAGGCGCGGGACGGTGCCGCCCTCGACGCCAGCAGCACGGTGGAGCGGCTGGAGACGGCGCTGGCGACCTGGGCCGCCACCCAGGGCACGGTGGCGCAGGCGGAACGGGCGTATGCGATCGCGACGCTGCGTTTCAAGGAGGGGCTGTCGACCCAGACCGAGCTCACCGATTCCCGGCTGCAACTGGAGCAGGCGGAGGCCAATCGCGCCACTGCCGCGCGGGATGTCCAAGTGTCGCGCGCCCGGCTTCGGTTGCTGCGCGACTTGCCGCTCAGCGGTGCCGATGTCAGTCAGACCCTCTCCGCTGCCCAGAGCGGGCAGCAGAGCATACAACAGCCCGCGGCCGGCGCCACGGGCAGCAACGGATTCACCCCATGACGCGGACCATGCACGTTCTGCTCTCTGCCGGGGCTGCGGCTCTGGCCCTCGCTTCCGGAGCCTGCGGACACGCGGGGGCGCCGGTCAGCACCACGACGGACGCGGCCATGATCGTCGGCCGGGAAAACCTGACCGTCGCGCGCCAGGAGACGCTGCAGGTGGGACCGGCTCTCTCCGGCACCCTCGAGGCCGACCGGAGTGCATCGGTCCGCGCCGAGCTGGGGGGTGCGATCGTCACGATCGAGGCCGAACCGGGCGAGGCGGTGAGCCAGGGCGCGGTGCTCGCGCGGCTCGACGACTCCGGCGTCCGGGACGGCTACACCTCGGCACAGTCCGCAGTGCGGACGGCGGAACTCTCTGTCGCGCTGGCGGAGCGGAACGCAACCCGGACCCACGCGCTTGCGGATGCCGGGGCCATCGCCGACCGGGACCGGGAGCAGGCCGACTGGAACCTTTCGTCGGCCGAGGCCCAGCTGGCCGATGCGCGATCGCGTGCTGCCACCGCGGAGAAACAGCTGGCCCGCACCGTCGTCCGGGCCCCGTTCAGTGGCGTGGTCAGTGAGCGTCCGGCGAATCTGGGCGATGTGGTGCAGCAGGGGACGCCGCTGTTCACCGTGGTGGATCCCGCCTCGCTCAAGCTGGAAGGGTCGATCCCGCTCGAAGGGCTGGAGGGGCTTCGGCCGGGCACGCCGGTGCTGTTCACTGTCACCGGCATGGGGAGCGAGCCGCTTCGGGGCCGTGTCTCCCGCGTCAATCCGGTAGCCGATCCGGCCACCAGGCAGATCCGGGTGACGGTGACCGTGCCGAACGCGGGGCGGCATCTCGCGGCCGGCCTCTTCGCCGACGGGCGCGTGGCGCTGGCCGAGCGACCCGGCGTGGTGGTGCCGTCGGGGGCGGTAGATCGGACCGGACTCAGGCCAGCGATCGTCCGGATCAAGGGCGGCCGCGTGGAGCGGGTGGAAGTGACGCTCGGCCTGATCGACGAGGCTCGGGAGCAGACCGAGATCGGGAGCGGCATCGCCGCCGGGGACACCGTGCTGCTGGGCGGAGCACGGGGGTTGCCGCCAGGCACGGTGGTGCGGGTCGGCAGCGCCGACGAGCTGAGCGAGAACGACCAGAAGAAGCGGGGGGATTGAGCTCATGGTGATTTCCGATTTCGCCATCCGGCGACCGGTCGTCACGGTTGTCTCGATGGTCGCCCTCGTGGTCTTCGGATTGATCGCGCTGTTCAAGCTCAAGACCGACGAGTTCCCCGACGTGCAGCCGCCCTTTGTCTCGGTGGGGGTAGTCTACCCTGGCGGCTCGCCAGAGGGCGTCGAACGCGAAGTGCTCGAGCCGATCGAGGAGGCCGTGGCATCGATCAGCGGCGTCAAGAAGATCACCGGCTACGCCCAGGACGGGTTCGCCCAGCTGGTCGTCGAGTTCGAGTACGAGAAGCCGCTCCTCGAGGCGACCCAGGACATCCGGGACGCGATCTCCGGGATCCGCAACGACCTGCCTGACGAAATCGAAGAGCCGATCATCAAGAAGCTCTCCGACACCGACCGGCCGATCGTTTCGCTGGCGCTCTCCTCGACCACCCTCACCGCCGCCGAGCTCACCCGGCTCGCCGACCCCGGCATCGCCCGGGAGCTCCGCTCGCTCCCGGGCGTCGCCGAGGTCGTGGTGGTCGGCAAGCATGAGCGGGAGCTGAGCGTGCTGCTCAAGCCCGCGGCGCTGCAGGCGGCAGGGGTGAGCGTGCTGCAGGTGGTCCAGGCCATCAAGCTGCAGAACCTGGCCGCCCCGGTCGGGCGGGTCGAGACCGATCTGCAGGAGAAGAGCATCCGCCTGACCGGCCGCCTCGCGGAGCCGCAGGACTTTCTCCGGCTGGTCGTCGCCCAGCGGGGGGGCCGGCTGATCCGGCTGGGCGAGCTGGCGGAGGTGCGGGACGGGACGGAGGAACCGCGCTCGCTGGCGCTCTTTGACGGACGCGAAGCGGTCGGCATCAACGTCAAGAAGGCGAAGGGCTACAGCACCACCGATGTGAGCGCCCGGATCCTCGGACGGATCGGCGCCCTGCAAGCCACCTTGCCCAAGGCGGCCCAGCTGGACCAGGTGCTCAACAGCGGCGATCGGGTGGAACGCTCGGTGCTGAACGTCGAGGAGACGCTGATCCAGGGCGCGCTGCTGACAGTCCTGGTGGTGTTCCTCTTCCTGAACTCCTGGCGCTCGACGGTAATCACGGGTCTGGCGCTTCCGGTGAGCGTGCTGGCCTCGTTCATCGCGGTGTGGGCGTTCGGCTTCACCCTCAACACCATGTCGCTCCTGGGGCTCTCGCTTGCGATCGGCATCCTGATCGACGATGCGATCGTGGTCCGCGAGAACATCGTCCGGCACGTCGAGATGGGGAAGGACCACATCACTGCGGCGCGCGAGGGCACCGACGAGATCGGGCTGGCGGTCGCCGCGACCACCTTCTCGATTCTCGCCGTCTTCGTGCCGATTGCCTTCCTGCCCGGCGTGGCCGGTCAGTGGTTCAAGCCGTTCGGCCTGACCATCGCGTGCTCGGTCGCGGTCTCGCTCCTCGTCTCCTTCTCCCTCGACCCGATGTTGTCGGCCTACTGGCCGGATCCGCACCAGGAGGAGCACGAGAAGAGCTGGCTGACCCGAACGCTCGACGTGTTCAACGCCTGGTTCGCGCGGCTGGCGGATGGGTACCGGGGACTGATCGCCTGGGCCCTCGACCACCGGCTCGCCATCGTGATCGTGGCGACGGGCTCCTTTGTCGGCGCGCTGGTGCTGCCGGTGAGTGGTGTCTCGGGCTTGGGAGGCGTGGTACTGGGCACACTGGTCGCAGCGCGACTGGTCACCCTGCGGCCGAGCCTGCCGCTCTCGGCCGTCGGCGCGCTTGCAACCCTCGTCATAGGCATCGGACTCCTCTTCCGCGGCGGCGCCACGGTGTGGACCGGCCATCCGGGATTCGGTACCGTGTCCACGGTGCTGGCGCTGCTCGGTCTGGGCGGCGGGCTCCTCTGGGTCACGATCCGCGGCGCGGGCCGGATCCTGAGTGGTGAACCGCTCGCGTGGGCCTCGGGAGTCGGCGGCACCGCGCTGGGGCTGGTGGTGATGGTCGGGCTGCTCAAATTCATCCCGGCCTGGCACACCGTCGGGAGCAACTTCTTCCCGATCGACGATCGCGGCGAGTTCAACGTCAGGATCGAGACCCCGCCGGGCTCCAACCTGGTCTACTCCCGTCGCAAGGCGGACGAGATGGTGCGTCTGCTCAAGACCTTTCCCGAGGTGCGCTACGCCTACGTCACCCTCGGCGGTGGCGCGGCGGGAGCGGTCGATGAGGGCAACATCTACGTCCGCCTGACACCGCGGAGCCAGCGCAGCGTCTCGGCGGAGGAGTTCGCGGCTCGGCTGCGCGAGACGACGTCCCGGATCAGCGGGGTCAAGCTGTCGGTGTTCACCTCCGACTTCGGCGGCGGCCGCAAGTCGATCCAGCTGGAGGTCCGCGGGCATGACGTCCCGACGATTACCGCAGTGGCGGAGCAGATCCAGACGCTCGTTGCCGCGGTCCCCGGTGTCGTGGACCTCGGTCTCTCGAGCAAGGGGAAGAAGCCCGAGCTCACCATCAATGTGAACCGCCCGCTGGCGGGCAGTCTCGGCCTCACCGTCGGCGACGTCGCCCAGTCGGTCCGCCCGGCCTTTGCTGGCCTCGATGCCGGCGACTGGGTCGATCCGAGCGGCGAGACCCGCGACGTGCAGGTACGACTCGCGCCCGAGAGCCGAGCCCAGCCGGAGGACCTGCGCCGGCTGCCGCTGCTCGTGGTGGGGCCCAACGGCGCTCCCACCACCATGCCGCTCGGCCAGGTGGCGGACATCACCCAGACGGTGGGTCCCGCGGTGATCAATCACCTCGACCGGGACCCGGTGGTCATCGTGGAGGCCAACGTCTCGGGCCGCGCGGGTGGCGACGTGATGGAGGACATCCGGAGCCGCCTCGCCAGGCTGCCGCTCCCGCCGGGCGTGCGGATCACCGAAGGGGGAGATGCCCAACAGCAGACCGAAGTGTTCGGTAACATCTTCATCGCCCTGGGTGTGGCGGCGATGCTCATGTACCTGATCCTGGTGATGCAGTTCGGGTCGTTCGTCGACCCGCTCGCGATCATGCTGTCCCTGCCACTCTCGCTCATCGGCGTAATGCTCGGCCTGGCGGTCACCGGGCTCACGATCAACATCATGAGCCTGATCGGCGTGATCCTGCTCATGGGCATCGTCGCCAAGAACGCGATCCTCCTCATCGATTTCGCCAAGTGGGCGCGGGAGCGGCAGGGGCTTGCCCTGCGTGAGGCATTGATCGAGGCGGGTGCCATCCGCCTCCGCCCCATCCTGATGACGACCTTTGCGCTGATCGCCGGCATGATTCCGGTGGCGCTCGGCCGGGGCGAGGGGGCGCAGTTCCGGCAGCCCCTCGGCGTCGCCGTCATCGGCGGTGTGATTACCTCCACCCTGCTGACGCTGATCGCGATCCCGACGTTCTATGAAATCCTCGACAGCGTGCGTGACTGGTTCAATCGCATGGCCCGGAGCATCTTCGGGAATGCCGCGATCGATCAGGTGGCGCAGGCGGTGACGGGAGAGCACAAGGTAGGGCCGTAGCAGGCTCCGGGGACCATTATCCTCTCGGAGCTCGAAACTCAACAACGCATTTACCCGAGCGCAGGAGTGCACCGATGCCAGTTTCCAACGCAACCGCCACATGGGAAGGCGGCCTCAAGGGCGGCAAGGGCAGCTTCGCCGGCCAGTCCGGCCTCATCGCCGGCCCGTACACCTTCGCGACCCGGTTCGAGGGCGCCAAGGGCACCAATCCCGAGGAGTTGATCGCTGCCGCGCACGCCTCCTGTCTCAGCATGGCCCTCTCTGCCGGACTGGAAAAGGCCGGCACCCCCGCGACCCGGGTGACGACCTCCGCGGCATGCACCCTGGGTTTTGTGGACGGCAACCCGCGGGTCACGACCATGAAGCTGACCGTGCGTGCGGTCGTCCCGGGCCTCGATCAGGCGGGACTGGCCAAGGCGGCGGAGGAGGCGAAGAACGGCTGTCCGATCTCGAATCTGATGAAGGGAAACGTGGCACTGGAGCTGGATGCCAGGCTGGAATAGCCGAGGGTGGGAGGTACGGCGGGCGGCACGCGGCTAGAGGCGTTCCACCTCACCCGAGGCTCGGCTCACGGTACGCAGCAGCTCGAATTCCGGCTGGCAGAAGGGGCAGGCCATCACATGATCGAGGAGCGTCAGCCGATGCTCCTCATCCTGTTCGCGGCGGACCAGCGCCTGCAGCTCCTCGATGCCGGGGCAGCCGAGCCGGTCGCCCGCCTCGCTGGCACGGAGGCCCAGCAGCATGTCGTAGCTCTGCCGCAGCCGGTCGTCACTCATCCGAGCGCCTCCGGGCCAATGCCCATCGCGGTCAGGGTGTCGCGGAGATCCGCGAGCCCGCGATACAGCAGGTTGCGGGTCTTGGGCTCGGTCCACCCGAGCAGGTCGGCGATCTCCTCGCGGGCATAGCCGGCGAGATACATCTTCACCACGGAGCGCCGGGCCGGGATCAGCAGCTCGACCGCCCGTCCGACGCTCTCCTGCAACTCCAGCTGCTCCATCAGGCGATCGGCCGAGGGTGACTCGCCGAGGACGGCGATGCCACTGGGCCGCGAGAGCCGCACCGGTGTCTCCCGCCGGGCCCGACGCCGGCGCAGCAGATCGATCGCCGCGGAGACCGCCGTGCGGTGGATATACGACGCGGGCGCGCTCAGGATCTTCTCACCACTCTCCAGCGCCTTCCACAGGCGGAGCCGGACCTCCTGGACCAGGTCCTCGACGTCGCTCCCCATCAGCCCATGCTGCACGCCGATGTACCGCACCCGCTCGGCGAAGCGGCTGAGCACGGCGTCAAGCGCGCCGGAGACACCATCGGGGGACTGATCCATGAGGGACAACGTACCAGCGGATGGAGCGGGCGCAATAGCATGGTTCACACCGCGCCGGCCTGACGGACCGCGAACCGCCCGGCGCACGAGAATGCCGCCCCGGTGGCCGCGTTACTGGCACAGAGGGACGCAGGGTGCGTCCCCGGTCCCAAGAAGGAGGCAGGCATGCTACGCCGATTCCGCCCGTTCCGCTCGTCCTGGTCGCTGCTTCCGGTGCTCGCCGCGCTGCTCTTCATGATGGCCGCCTGCCATGAGCCACCGACTGGTGCGAACACGAGCACCGGCTGTACCTACAACGAAGTGACGAATACCTGTACCTGAGCCACCGGCTGAGGCCCCTGTCCGGCGCCCGTCCTGCGGATCGATTCCGATGCGCTTCGGGAATGCGGGGCGACGGGCCGGGGCTTCAGCCACTGATGCGGCCGGCAATCTCCAGATAGGCAGCCACCAGCTTTTCCAGCCGTTGCGCAACCGCGTGATCCGTGAGCGCCCCTGCCTCGTCGAAGGCCTTGTCCCCCTGCGCCAGCGAAAACATGTCGGGGTAGACGTGCGCCCCGAGCAACTCCAGCGGGACGCGAAGCGCCCAGAGCCCGCGATTCCCTCCAACCAGTCCGGTCGACGTCGACATGAGCAGGGCGCTCTTCCCCTTCAGCGGCGCGGGCCTGATCCGCGACACCCAGTCGATCGCGTTCTTCAATGTGCCCGGGATCGAGTTGTTGTACTCCGGAGAGGCGAGCAGGAGTCCATCGGCCGCCTGGATCCTCCCGCCGAATGCCTGAGCCCCGGCCGGGATGCCGTCGCGGGCCTGCAGGTCTCCATCGTAGAGTGGCATGTCGAACTCGTGGAATTCGGCGAGGTCCACCGTGGCGCCCATCCGGCGGGCGTGGTCCACGACAACCTGCAACAGTCTCCGATTGAGCGACGCCTTCCGAAGCGACGCGGCGACGGCGAGCAGGGTGACGGTCATGGCCGATAGACTCGTGTGAGAACGGAGTCCCACACCGCAAGCGCGGGCTTGGGGTGGAGCACCGAATCGACCAGTCCGATATGCGCGAAGAGCAGCAGACCGGCGGAGTCTGCCGGCGAGAACGCGCTGAGATCGAAATCGGTGAAGCTGATCTGGAACAACCCCGCCCCTCCCGCGGCATCGAGCAGGCGCACCTGCCGCGAGAGATACCGCCCCTGCATCGCAGGAGTGGAGGCAGGCGCCCCGACCGGCACCGACGGCCAGCCCCCTTCCAGGACCACCAGCGGGAGCGGCGCTCCCTGGATGAGCCGGCCGTAGTAGTCGAGGGGAATGCTGTCGGGATCGGTGAATCCGCCGAGATAGGGATACGAGGAGAGCGCCAGTGCGTCGATGAAAGGAAAGTCGCTGCGATCCTGCGCCACCCCGATGTACGTCGTGCCTCCCTGGAGTCGCCCCCAGGCGGTTTCGACCTGCACGCTGACCATCAGCGGCGTGGTCGTGCCAGCCGTCGCGCGCTCGGCCGCAGCGGCATTCACCATCGTCACCATGGCGGCGTAGACCGGTGCGGGGGCCGCGAGCCGGATGAGATTCGTTTCCGCCGCGAGCGACAGAAGATCGGGGTGCAGGATACTGTCGACGGCGGCGACGTATTCTCGATAGCGACGCTGGACGGCGGTATCGGTGATGCTGCGACCGAGGGCGACGAGCTCCGGTGCCTCGGCGGCGCGGTTCAGGCCGTCGGTCACATCCAGCGCGACCACGATCTTTCGCCCGCTGCCGCGATAGTAATTCACCAGCGGCAGGCGCGCTGTGCGAACCTCGGTGGCCGCGGCCGTGTCCATCAGCAGGACGGTCCATGGAATCGAGAGCTGCACCAGCCCCGCATCGGCGTGCTGCGTGGAGAGGGTCAGGGTCTGGAGCAGCAGCGTGGTGTCCGGTGTCGGCGGAATCGCGGAGAACCCCATGAGGAAGCTGCGAGGAGGCTTGCCGGGTCCGGTGCCCCCATCGCCACAGGCCAGCCCCGCGAGCACGCCAGCCAGCACGATTCCGGCCCCGATCGAGCGTCGCGCTGTCATGACGAGAGCACCGGCCGCAGGACCCGCCAGACATTCTCGGCGACGACGCGCGAGCCGGCGGGATTGGGGTGGATGCCGTCCTGCTGGTTGAGCGAGTCGACGCCGGCCACCCCCCGCAGCAGGAACGGGATGAGTGGCAGGTTGTTGGCGCGGGCGAGCGCCGGGAAAACGGTGCGGAAGCGGGTCACGTACTCGGTGCCGAGGTTCGGCAGCGCCTCCATGCCGGCGAGCACGATCCGGGTGCGCGGCGCGGCGGCTCGCACCCGATCGAGCATGGTCTGGATGTTGGCTCGGACCGAGTCAGGCGACTGACCCCGCAGGCCATCATTGGCACCGGTCTCGATCACCAGCACCGCCGGCGGCTGCCGGAGGATCCAGTCGATGCGGCGGAGCGCGCCGGCGGAGCTCTCGCCGCTCACGCCTGCGTTCACCACCGTAAAGTGCAGTCCGGCCGAGTCGAGCTTGCGCTGAACCAGCGCGGGGTAGGCGCTATCCGGATCGAGTCCGAGGCCGGCGGTGAGACTGGTGCCGAGGAAGACGATCGACGGCTGCGCCGGCGCGGCAGCAACCGAGTCGGCCGTCGGTGCGGCGGCGGTTCGCCCGGATGGTCGCGGGCCGCACCCAGGCAGCAGGGCCAGCGCCGCCGCGACTATGATTGTAGCTGTCCGCGACCCCATGCCCCGTACCGCTCACTTTTCAGGATTGATGATCCGCGCCGAACGACTGACCAAAGAGTATCTCTCCGGCGGCCGGCCGCTCGCCGTGCTGAAGGATATCACCTTCGAGATCGCCGCGGGCGAGCTGGTCGCAATCGTCGGTCCCTCCGGCAGCGGCAAGACCACGCTCCTCGGCCTCCTCGCCGGACTCGATCGCCCGTCGCATGGCCGGGTCATCATCGATGGCGTGGACCTCACCGGACTCTCGGAGGATGGCCTCGCGCGATTTCGCGCCGAGCGAGTCGGGTTCGTCTTCCAGTCGTTTCACCTCATCCCCACGCTCACCGCCCGGGAAAATGTCCAGGTGCCGCTCGAGCTGCGGGGCGAGGCAGGGACGGGGGCCGATCAGCTGCTCGCGCGGGTGGGACTCGCGGGGCGGGAGCATCACTATCCCGCGCAGCTCTCGGGTGGTGAGCAGCAGCGGGTGGCGCTCGCGCGCGCCTTCAGCAATCGGCCCAGGATCCTCTTTGCCGACGAGCCGACGGGCAATCTCGACACCGCGACCGGCGCGCGGGTGATCGAGATCCTTCTCGAACTGAATCGGGAGCTGGGCACCACGACGGTACTCGTGACCCACGACCTCGAACTCGCCCGGAAGACGCGCCGGATCATCCGGCTCGCCGACGGCGCGCTGGTCGGCGACGACGCCAGCCACCTGGACGCGGCCCCGGCGGCCCGATGACCGCGCTGCGCTTCGTGCTCCGGATGGCCGTGCGGGAAGGGCGGGCCTCCGGGCGCCGGCTGCTGCTGCTCACGGCGGCGATCTCCATCGGGGTGGGCGCCCTCGTCGCCATCGAGTCGTTCACCGACAACCTGCGGACGGCGGTCGAGGGCCAGTCGCGCGCGTTGTTCGGCGGCGACATCTCTGTCAGCACCCGGAGCGCCCCCGACGCCGCATTCAAGGCGCTGGTCGACTCGCTGACGATTGCGGCCGGGAGCGACACCGCGAACGACCGCGCCCCGGTGACCAACTTCGACGGCATGGCCTACATCCCCCGGACCAGCGGCACCCGCCTGGTGCAGGTGAGTGGTGTCGGCGGCGGCTATCCCTTCTACGGACAGCTCCACACCCAGCCGGCCGGCGCCTGGGGCCGCCTCGCTACGGAACGGGTAACGCTGGTCGACCCTTCGTTCCTCACGGCCCTCGGCGCCTCCATCGGCGACACGATGTCGCTCGGGGAGAGCCGCTTTGTGATCGCCGGGACGGTCACCAGCTTTCCCGGAGACGTCGGCATCCGCAGCGCCTTCGGCCCCCGGGTATTCATCCCGGCGCGGTATCTCGGCGAGACCAGGCTCCTCACCTTCGGCAGCCGAGTGGAGCACCAGTGGTTCCTGCGCACGCCGGCAACCACCAATACCCGGACGCTCGCGGACAGCTGGCGGCCCAGGCTCCGGCTCAAGCAGGCGGGGATCCACACCGCGGCAGAATCGGAGGAGAACCTCAGGGAGTTCCTCGACCAGCTTGGACGGTATCTGGGGCTGGTGGCGCTGATCGCGCTGCTGCTGGGCGGCATCGGTGTCGGAAGCGCGGTCCAGGTCTTCATCCGCCGCAAGCGCGACGGCATCGCGGTGCTTCGCTGTCTCGGCGCCACCAGCGGCCAGGTGTTCGGGATCTACCTGCTGCAGGCCGTGGTGATGGGATTCGCCGGCTCCGCGGTCGGCGTCGGGCTCGGCCTGCTGCTGCAGTTCGCGCTTCCGACGGTCTTCGCTGCCTTTCTCCCGCTCGACGTGACGGTGCGACCCTCCCTCCCTGCGATGCTCACCGGCCTCGGTGTCGGCATCTGGGTCGCGCTGGTCTTTGCGCTGCTGCCGCTACTCGCCGTGCGCGCGGTGCCGCCCCTCGCCGTACTGCGCCGGGATGTCGATGCCGGCGCGACCCCGCGCGCAGACCGATGGAGCTGGGCGGCGCGGGTCATGCTGGCGCTGAGCGTGGTCGCCCTCGCGAGCCTGCAGGTGGCGTCCCTCGTGCAGGGCCTTGTCTTTGCCGCGGGGATCGGGACGGCGCTCCTGCTGCTGTGGGCCGCGGCATTCGGCCTCACCCGGGCGCTCCGGAGCTGGTTCCCCCACCGCCTGGCCTACGTCTACCGCCAGGGGCTCGCCAACCTGTATCGTCCGGCCAACCAGACCGTGGCCGTGGTGCTGGCGCTCGGCTTCGGCGCGTTCTTGTTAGGAGCGCTGGCCGTCATGCAGCACAACCTCCTGCGACAGCTCCGCCTCGATGGCGGCATCGGCCGCCCGAATCTGGTGTTCTTCGACGTGCAGCCGGACCAGCAGGCGGAGGTGGCATCGCTGATCCGCGCTCAAGGGCATCCCCTGCAACCGTCGGTGCCGATCGTGCCGATGCGCCTCGCCGCCATCAACGGCAGGACCGTCACCCAGCTCCTCGCCGACACGACGCATCGCCGCCCCGAGGGAGAGCGGCCTCGTCGCGGCAACGGACCGCGGGACAGCGACGGCCCGGCGGGGTGGGCGCTGCGGCGGGAGTTCCGCTCCACCTATCGCGATAGCGTGGTGGCCTCGGAGAAGGTGGTCGTAGGGGACTGGTGGAAGCGGGGAGACCGGGCAGCCTCCCCCTACCCCATCTCGATGGAGAGCGGCGTTGCCTCGGATCTCCAGGTCACCCTGCGCGACACGCTCACCTGGGATATCCAGGGCGTCCGGGTCATCACCGTAATCAAGAGTCTGCGCGAGGTGAACTGGGCCCGTTTCGAGCCTAACTTCTTCGTGGTCTTTCCTCCCGGGCCGCTCGACGATGCACCGCAGAGCTTCGTGCTGCTCACCCGGATCGATGACCCCGCGGAGATTGGCCGGGTGCAGCGGGTGGTGGTGGAGCAGTATCCCAATGTCACGTCGATCGACCTCACTTCGGTCCAGCAGACGATCGAGAAGATCGTCGCGAGCGTGGTGCTGGCCATTCAATTCATGGCACTCTTCAGCGTCTCCACCGGAGTCGTGGTGCTGATCGGCGCCCTCGCCACCAGCCGCTTCCAGCGCGTGCGCGAATCGGCGCTGCTCAAGACCCTCGGTGCCACCCGACGCCAGGTGATGGCCATCATGGTCACCGAGTATGCCGCCCTCGGCGTGCTGGCCGCGGCCGTAGCGATGGTGCTTGCCTCCGCGGGCGGCTGGGGGCTGATGCGGTGGGTGTTCAAGGTGCCGTTCACGGTGCCGTGGGCGGCGTTCGCGCTGCTGGCGCTGCTCACCGTGACGCTGACCGTGGTCACGGGCCTGTGGACCAGCTGGTCGCTCTTCCGGCAGTCCGCCCTGGAGGTTCTGCGCACGGAGTAGGAAGTCGCTTCGCCCCGCCGTCCCATCGTTCCGCCCTCCCCTACATTCGCCGTTCCTCCCTCCTTACTGTTCACCCTGTTCCACGTCGCTCCCCCGCCACACACCGAGGAAACGCATGCTGGTCGCGCTGACCCTGCTGTTCATCCTGTCCGGTGCCGCCGGTCTCTTCTACGAATCGGTCTGGTCCCGCTACCTCGGCCTCTTCGTGGGGCACAACGCCTACGCCCAGGTCATCGTGCTGGTCATCTTCCTCGGCGGGATGGCCCTCGGCGCCATGATCGTCGGACGGATTACCGAACGGATCAAGGAACCGCTCTTCGGCTATGCGATGATCGAGTTCGCCGTCGGCCTGGTGGGGCTCTTCTTCCAGGATATCTACGTCGGCGTCACCAACTGGGCCTACATGACCGTCTTTCCCGCGACCGCCGGCTCGGTGATGCTGACGGTGAGCAAGTGGGGGATCGCCGCACTCCTCATCCTGCCCCAGTCGATCCTGCTCGGCGCGACCTTTCCGCTGATGTCGGCGGGCGCGCTCCGCCGGATCCGCCGCGACCCGGGTCGTACTCTCTCCATTCTGTACTTCGCCAACAGCCTCGGCGCGGCGATCGGCGTGCTGGTTGCAGGGTTCTACCTGATCCGGACCTCGGGACTCCCCGGCACCATTCTCGCCGCGGTGATTCTCAACTTCATCGTGGCGATCGGCGCCATGGTGGCGATGAAGTACCACCCCGCCGCCGAGTCGGCAGCTGCCGAGGCCAGCGGTCCGGAGGCGCAGCGCAGCCCTGCGCTCACCGCCTCCGGTCTCGGACTCGGCACGATTCACCGCCTGCTGCTCTGGACCGCGCTGGGCACGGCTGTCGCCTCGTTCGTGTACGAGATCGTCTGGGTGCGAATGCTCTCCCTCGCCCTCTCCAGCGCCACCCATTCCTTCGACCTGATGCTTTCGGCCTTCATCCTCGGCCTGGCGCTCGGCGCCTTCTGGGTGCGCGGCCGAGCCGACCGCTTCGCCAATCCGCTCCGGGTACTCGGCATCGTGCAGCTCTGCATGGGGGTACTCGCCCTCGCGACGCTGCCGGTGTACTTCCACGCCTTTGGCTGGGTGGGCACGCTGCTTCGCGCCTTTGCGCGGACCGAGCCGGGGTACGCCGGATTCAACATCGCCCGGTATGGCATCTGTCTGCTGGTGATGCTCCCCGCCACCTTCTGCGCGGGGATCACCCTGCCGCTCATCACCCGGACGCTTGTGTCAGGCGGCGTGGGAGAGCGGGCGATCGGCCAAGTTTACAGCTGGAACACCTTCGGCTCGATCATCGGCGTGGCGGTGAGCGCGCTGATCCTGATGCCGCTGGTGGGACTCAAGGCGCTGCTGACGACCGGCGCACTCCTGGACATGGGCATCGGCGTCACTATCCTCTTCGTGATCGCCCGGGCCGCCCCGCAGGCGCGCCGCCTGGCATTCGCGGCGGCCGGCGTCTGGGTGGCCGTCGCGCTGGTGGTCTCGCTGAGCCCCGGCTTCGATCGCAACCTGCTGCTCTCGGCGATCTACCGCTTCGGCACCGTGCCGGAGCAGGGCAGCCGTGAGGTCCTCTACTACCACGATGGGCGCACCGCGACCGTCTCCGCACAGAAAATCCTGGCGATCGGCGAAACCTTCATCGCGACCAACGGCAAGTCGGATGGCTCGCTCCCCGCCTACTGGTTCACCCCCTGTGATTCCACCAGCCCGAAGCGACCGCTGAAAGGCGACGCCGCCACGCAGGCGATGATGGCCCTCATGATGCTCGCCTACAAGCCGGAGGCCGAAGTCGGCGCGGTCATCGGCCAGGGGACAGGGATGTCGAGCCACCTCCTCCTCGCCAACCCGAAACTGAAGGCGCTGTACACGATCGAGATCGAGCCGGAGATGCTGCGGGCCTCGCGCGCCTTCTACCCCGCCAACCGGCGCGACTTCGACGACCCGCGGTCACACTATGTCGTGGATGACGCCAAGAGCTACTTTGCCGCCGCGGGCCGGCAGTACGACTTCATCTTTTCCGAACCCTCCAACCCCTGGGTGAGCGGTGTCTCGGGGCTCTTCACTGTGGAGTTTTACGACCGGGTGAATCAGTACCTGAAGCCCGGTGGTGTCTTTGCGCAGTGGATCCACCTGTACGACATCAACGACCAGCTGGTGATGACGGTCCTCGCCGCGCTGCACCAGAAGTTCGACCACTACGAGATCCTCATGCCCGCCGGCTCCGACATGCTGGTGGTCGCGAGCAACGGGTCGACCGGCATGAGGCCGGACTGGAGCATCCTGACCCTGCCCGCGATCGAGCAGGACTTCTGTCACCAGATCCCCTTCACGCCCGAGGCGATGGAGGCCACCTGGCTCGGCAACCGCCGGACGCTGGGCCCGCTCGTCGCCCGGATGACGCAGCCCAACTCCGATTTCTATCCCCACCTGGACAACGGCGCCGAACAGACCCGATTCATGGGTCAGCAGGCCTCCGGGATCTTCGGGCTCTCGGCGGAGCGATTCGACCTGACAGCGCCGTTCGTCGGACGCCGGGTCGGCCTGGCCTCTTTCACGCAGGCGCCCGCCCCCGATATCCCGCGTCTCTACAACCTCGCCCTCGGCGCCACCCTCCGTGACCCTCGCGCGTACCTGCCCAGCGACACCATCCCGGATGATGATCGGCGGAGTGCGGCCCTCTACCGCGAGCGCGGCTGGAAGACAGAGCTGGCGGCGGCGGAAGTACCGGGGGACTGGCGAGTGTGGATCCAGCGCATGGCGGACATCGAGCGGGACCGCTACGCCGGGACCGTCGGCTACGCCGACGAGGCGTTCTATGCCGATATCGTCCGCTTCCTCGACCGGACCAGAGCGCCCGCGAGTGTCCGTGCGGTGATCGCCTTTCGTCGCGGCATCAGCGGATGGGACTTCCCGAGCGCGGCGCGCGCCGCCGAGCCGCTGATCGCCGATGCGCTCGATCACAAGAGCTGGCTGCCCCCTGACGAGCTGCGTGAAGGCACCGTGGTCGCCCGGCTCATGGGCCGGGACATCGAGGGGGCGCGGAGGGCGTTCGAGGCGCTTGCACCTCTCACCCGCAAACCCTCGGGGGATTTCCGCGCCGCGCTCCTTGCCGCCTATATCGAGACCGCCCAGGAGCAGGCGAAATAGACCTCCGGCACCGGTCGCCATCCTCTGACGGCCGGTGCCGGATCACTGTACCTTTCGTCCAACTTCACCAGACACGTCCATGCTTCCAATCGATCTCTCCGGCAGGCGCGCCCTCGTGGCTGGCGTCGCCGATGACGGCGGCTTCGGCTTTGCGATCGCCAAGGCGCTCGCCGAGGCGGGCGCCAGCGTCTGCGTCGGCACCTGGCCGCCGGCGCTCAACATCTTCCTGAACCTGCTGGAGCGGGGCAGGATGGACTCCTCCCTCATCTTGTCCGATGGGCGGAGGCTGGCGTTCGAGAAGATCTATCCCCTCGATGCCGTCTTCGATACGCTCGCGGACGCGCCCGAGGACATCCGCGAAAGCAAGCGCTACAAGGAACGGGGCGACTACAGTATCGCCGGCGTCGCGGCCGCCCTCGCCGCCGACTTCGGACCGCAGCCGCTCGACATCGTCGTGCACAGCCTTGCCAATGGGCCCGAGGTCAAGAAACCGCTGCTCGATACCAGCCGCGCCGGCTACCTCGCCGCCGTCAGCGCCAGTGCCTATTCGATGGTATCCATGGTGCGCACCTTCAGCCCGATGATGCGCCCGGGCGGCTCATTTCTCTCGCTGACTTACATGGCCGGGGAGCGGGCGATTCCAGGATACGGCGGCGGCATGTCCAGCGCCAAGGCGGCGCTCGAGTCGGACACGCGCACGCTCGCCTATGAGGCGGGCCGTCGTCACGGCGTTCGCGTCAACACCATCTCTGCCGGGCCCTACGCCTCACGCGCGGCCAGCGCCATAGGCTTCATCGATATGATGATCCGCTACTGCCGCGCCAATTCCCCGATTCCCCGGGAGCTCGAGGCCAGCGAGGTCGGCGCGACCGCCGCCTTTCTGGCGAGCCCGCTCGCCGCGGCGATCACCGGCACCACGATTTACGTCGACAACGGCTACCACGCGATGGGCATGGCGGTGGATCCGGCCGCGCTGGGGAGTACGGGGTAAAGGGGAAACGGGTAAACGGGAAACGGGAAAAGGGGAAACGGGAAAAGGGGAAAGGGGAAACGCAGATGGCGCACCGTCACGCAGCCGGACTCGATGGCAGACCGACCGGATCAAGGTCGCTGGCAGCGCTGCGCCGCGGACGGCTCGTCATGGCCATTTCCATTCCCCTTTCCCTTTTCCCCCTTCCTCCGTTGTCGGCGCAGCAGGCCCCACCGATCCGCCAGGCCTTCCCGATGCCTGCGGAGTATCGCGACATCCAGCTTCGCGCCCAGGAGACCCAGCGCAACCTCCTGCTGTCGATGGTGGACTCGATGCCGGAGCAGTTCTACCGTACCGCCGCCGCCGAGGGCCAGCGGGACTTCGCCGAGCAGATCCATCACGCGGCCAACGCCGATCAGTACATCGTCGCCCACTACATTCTCGGCTGGGACTCCCTCCCCGTCCGGATGGATACTGCGACGATTTTCAACTCACGCGATGGGCTGCGCGGCTTCGTGACGGCGGCGTACGACTTCAGCCTCCGCACTCTCAGAGCCGAATCGGCCGACGATCGCCAGACGACGATCTGGTACTTTGGGCAGAAGATGCCAAAGTGGATGGTGTGGGATGAGCTCAATCAGCACACGATCTGGACGGCCGGGCAGATCGTCGGGAACTTCCGGGCCCACGGCATGGCGCCTCCCTCGTTTCTCTATTTCTGAGTCGGACATGGATCGCTACTTCGGCGTCATCGGCGCCCTCTCCGGACTGATCGCGGTCGCCTGCGGCGCCTTTGGCGCCCACGCACTGAGGGCCCGCCTCTCGCCGGATGCGCTCCAGGTCTGGGAGACCGCCGCCCGCTACCAGATGTACCATGCCCTGGCGCTGTTCGTCGCCGCATGGATGGTCACGCAGGACCAGCCCTCCATCTGGGCGGTGCGTGCCGGCTGGTGCTTCGTCATCGGCACCGTGCTCTTCTCGGGCAGTCTGTATGCCCTCGCGTGGACCGGCGTACGCGGTCTCGGCGCCGTCACGCCCCTGGGCGGGGTCGCCTTGCTCGCCGGCTGGTCCATGCTCGCCCTCGCCGCGCGCCCGCGATAGCGTCCATGCACCCCGCCGCCCTGACCTGGCAGAGCGAGCTCCAACAGCTCGACCGCTGGTTCGACGACGTCAGCGCCCGTCGCCCTGGCGTGCTCCCCTGCAAGCGCGGCTGCTCCGACTGCTGCCACGGGCCTTTCGATGTCTCCGCGGCGGACACCCTCCTGCTCCGCGAGGGCCTCGCCACCCTGCCGGCCGACCAGCGCGCGGCCATCCGGGCGCGCGGCGCGGCGCTGCTCGACCGGATCCGCAAACTGGAACCGGAGTGGGGCGCCCCCTGGGACCTCCGGGAGATCGAGACCGAGCGCTTCGATGAGATCACCGAGATCCTGGCGGCGGAGCCCTGCCCGATGCTGGACGCGGAAGGCGGCTGCTCGGTCTACGAGTTCCGCCCCCTGATCTGCCGCATCATCGGCATCCCGATGATGACCGCCGACGGCCTGACGCTGGAGAACGCCTGTCCGATCCAGGATCGCTTTCCAGCCTATGCCGCCCTCGATCCGCAGCTGTTCGACCTCGAGGCGCTGGAGACGACCGAGACCGCCTGCCTGGAGGCGGCGGCGATCGAATTGTTCGGCTCGCCGAGTGAACTCGGCTACGAAACCACCATCGCAGCGATCGCGGCCGCCTGAGCATGCCGAAAGACATCTTGCAGGACCTGCTGCGCGGCCGAGGCGCCCATGTGGACCCGGTGGCCATCGTCGGCGGGATTCCCGTCGAGCTGGCCGGACGGTCGCTGGACGGTGCACAGCACACCATCTGGCAGCTGGTCTGGCACATGAACTACTGGATGGACTACGAGCTCCAGTCGCTGCGCGGTCCGGAGGCGGGATATCCGGAGCACGCCTCGGAGAGCTGGCCCGCCGTGCCGACGCCGCCGGATGCGGCCACCTGGGAAGGGGAAGTCGCACGCTTCCGCCGCCAGGTCGAGGAGCTGGCCGCCTGGGGAACCCGGGCCGCGCGGGAAGGGAGCCTGGACCGGCTGCTGCATGCCGACCAGGACGACCGGGTGAGAGATGTACTCTGGCAGATGGCGGCGCATAACAGCTACCACACAGGGCAGGTGGCTCTGCTTCGTCGTGCATTCGGCGCGTGGCCCCCGGCGGGAGGTGGCGACACCTGGTAGCTCGACAGTCCGAGGAGAGGAATTGCGAAGGGCGCCCTCGACCAGGGGAGAGCGCCCTTTGTCGTGCAGCAATCGCCCAATCGCCCGCCCTGCCTACTTCAGCGGATTAGCCGTCGGATGGACGTGGTAGAGGTAGCTGAAGATCGTCATCAGCCCGACGATGGTCACGCCGGCGAGCAGCAGCGAGAAGCAGAAGATGCTGCTCAGCATCTTGCCGTCATTTTTCAGGTGCATGTAGAACATCGCGACCAGCGCGAACTTGATCGCCGAGAGGATCAGCAGCACCTCGACCACGATCGGCTCCAGCGCGGCGGCGAGGACGGCCGGGCTGTGGCTGTTCACGATACCGTAGCTCCAGACTTCCAGCCCGGTCAGTACGAACAGCACGATCGCGATCTTGGTATAGGTCTGCCAAGTCGGGTGGTCGTGGGCGTGGTCCCCGGCGTGCGAAGCGGCGGAAGCGTCCATGGCGGTCGGCTCAGCGGATGAGGTAGACGACGGGAAAGATCACGATCCAGACCACGTCGACGAAGTGCCAGTAGAGTGCGGCCATTTCGAGGTTGAGCGACTTTTCCGGCGGCAGCTTGCCCCGCACTGCGACGACCAGCACCGAGATCAGCCAGATCAGGCCCAGCGTCACGTGGGTGCCGTGGAAGCCGGTCAGGGTGAAGAAGGTCGAGGCGAACAGGTTCGTGGTGTAGCCCATGCCTCGCCGCACGAAGTGGGTGAATTCGTAGGCCTGCATCCCCACAAAGAAGATGCCGCAGGAGATCGTGGCACACAGCCAGCCGATCAGCTGCTTCCGATTGCCCTTCTGCGCGCCGTTCAGGGCCAGCACCACGAAGAACGAGCTGAAGAGCAGCAGCGCCGTGCCGAACGTCACCAGGCTGATCTCGAGCATCTGCTCCTGCGGCACCCCGTTCAGCAGCCACTCGGCATGTGGCTTCGGGCCCACGACGTCGCGCCCCTTGTAGACGAGGTATGTCCCGATCAGGGAGGCGAAGAACATGCATTCGGACCCGATGAAGGTCCAGATCGCCAGCTTCCGGTTGTCGATTCCGGTCGCCGTGTAATGGTGGTCGTCCACGTGCGCGTGTGCAGTCTCAGCCACGTCCATCTCCGATCATCGTGGACCGGCGCAGGGCCGGCCCGTCCGTTTCACATATGTCGTCGGGGCGAGGCGGGTCCTCGCCCGGGTCATCACGCCGGTTCGAACGCCCAGGAATAGACCCCGAAGAACAGGATCGCGAGGCCGACCAGATGCACCGGCAGGTGCGAGCCGCCGATGAAGCCGCCGAGCGTCACGACCACGCCGATCGCAGCGACGAGGGGGTAGAACGACGGGTTCGGCAGATGAATCCCCTGGCCGCTCACCCGCTGCGGTTCCGATACCGTCCCGCCGGCCAGCCGCTTCGCCTCCCACAGCGCGTCCCGCGTGCTCACCCGAGGCAGCGCCGGGAAGTTGAACACCTGTGGCGGCGACGGGATCGACCATTCGAGCGTCGCGCCGTTCCACGGATCGGCGGGGGCGTTGGCCTTGCCTCGCGAGCTCTTCAGGATGTTGTACAGGAAGACCAGGAAGCGACAGCGCGAGGATGAACGACCCGAGCGTCTCCAGCTGGTTGAGGAGCTTGAAGTTCGACTCCTCGCTGTAGGTGTAGACCCGGCGGGGCATCCCGTTGAGCCCGAGGATGTGCATCGGGAAGAAGGTCAGGTTGAAGCCGATGAGCATCAGCCAGAAGTGCAGCTTGCCCAGCGACTCGTCGAGCAGGCGGCCGAACATCTTCGGCCACCAGTAGTAGGCCCCGGCGGTCAGCGCGAAGATCGAACCGCCGAACAGCACGTAGTGGAAGTGCGCGACGATGAAATAGGTGTCGGTCTGCTGCAGGTCCGCCGGCGGCGACGAGTGCATGACGCCGGACAGTCCGCCCATGATGAACATCGCGATGAAACCGACCGCGAACAGCATCGGCGTCTTGAACTCGATCCGGCCGCCCCACATCGTGCCGATCCAGTTGAAGATCTTCACCCCGGTCGGGATGGCGATGATCATCGTGGCCAGCGAGAAGAACGCGTCGGCGAAGGGCCCCATGCCGGTCGCGAACATGTGGTGCGCCCACACACCGAAACCGACAAAGGCGATGAACACGCCGGAAAACACCATCGCCGCGTAGCCGAAGAGCGGCTTCCGGGAGAACACCGGCAGGATCTCCGACACGATCCCGAACGCTGGCAGGATCAGGATGTACACCTCCGGATGGCCGAACAGCCAGAAGAGGTGCTGCCACAGGATCGGATCGCCGCCGCCGGAGGGCACGAAGAAATGCGTGCCGAACGTCCGGTCGATCATCAGCAGAATCAGTGCGACCGTGATGATCGGAAAGGCGAGCAGCAGCAGGATCTGGGTGATGAAGCTCATCCAGATGAACATCGGCATCTGCATCATCTTCATGCCGGGCGCCCGCAGATTCACCACGGTCACGAAGAAGTTGACCGCGGCGGCGAGCGACGCGATGCCCAGCATCTGCAGACCTACCGTCCAGAAATCGATGTTCATTCCGGGGGAGAACTGCCGGGTGGTCAGGTTGGCGTAGCCGAACCAGCCGCCGTTGGGGGCCGCGCCGAACAGCCAGCTCACGTTGATCAGCAGGCCGCCCAGCAGGAACACCCAGTAGCTGAAGGCGTTCAGTCGGGGAAAGGCGACATCCCGCGCGCCAAGCTGCAGCGGGATCATGAAGTTGAAGTACATCGCCGACAGCGGCATCACCCCGAGGAAGATCATCGTGGTGCCGTGCATCGTGAACAGCTGGTTGTATGTGTCAGGGCCCACCAGCGTGCCGTTCGGCTCGGCCAGCTGCAGGCGGATGATCAGCGCCTCGATGCCCCCCATCAGGAAGAAGACAAAGGCCGTGGCGCCGTACAGGATGCCGATCCGTTTGTGGTCGACTGTGGTGATCCAGCTCCACAGCCCCGTGGCGTCGTCGGTGTGGGCTGGCGCGTGCTCGAGTGCGGTTGTTGCCATGATTCTCCCGTTCATCCCGAATGAGGCCGGTGCGTCGGGGCGGCCCGGCAGGGACGCCCCGTGGTGGCGCCCCTACTGATTTGCGCGCAGGTAGGCGACGAGTGCATGGACTTCGTCGTCCTTGAGGCCGAGATTCGGCATCAGCACGCCCTGCTTCCAGGCCTGGGGATTCTGAATCCACCGGGCCAGATTCTCGTCGGTGTTGATCAGGGTGCCGGCGGCCACATAGCTCCGGCTGCCGACGTGATGGAGATTCGGCCCGATGAGCGGAAGCGCCGGATACATCGAATGACACCCCACACACCCCTTGGCCGTGAACAGCGCCTGGCCCTGTTTCACCAGCGGGTTCGCCGTCGAATCGGCGCCGAAATCCTTCGGCGGCTGATTGAAATTGGCCGCCCAGGCGTCGAACGCCTCCGGCTTGACCGACACGATCCGATAGGCCATCCTGCCGTGCTGGATCCCGCAGAACTCCACGCACTGCGCCGGGAAGTTCCCCTCGACCTCGGCCTTGAACCAGAGATTGTTGTAGCGGTTGGGGAAGACGTCACGCTTGCCGGCAAACTGCGGCAGCCAGAAGCTGTGGAGCACGTCTGCGGTGGTCATCTCCAGATTGACGGTGCGGCCCGACGGCACGTGCAGTTCGTTGGCCGTGGTGATGCCAAGCTGGGGATAGCGGAACTCCCACCACCACTGATGCCCGATCACCTCGATCTGCAGCGCGTCGGGGCCCGGCTTGGTGGCGGTCTTGAAAATGGTGTGGACCGTGGGCACAGCGATCATCGCCAGGATGAACGCCGGAATGATCGTCCAGACGATCTCGAGCGTCGTGTTGCCGTGGGTCTGGACCGGATCCGCCGCTCCGGCGCGGTCGCGAAACTTCCAGAGCGCCAGGAGCAGGGCGCCCTCCACCAGCACGAAGACGGCGGTCGCGAGCTCGAGGGTGAGGCGGAAGAGATGGTCCTCCTCATGCGCGGTATCGGCGCGGGGGAGGAGCGTGGTCTGGGGATACGTCTCGGGCGAACACGCCACGGCGAGCACCACCAGCCCGGCCAGCGTCAGTGCCGGAAGCCAGTGCGCGAGCCTCCGGCCAGTCGAATGAACCATCAAGATGCGCGTCCTGTCATTCGCGGGGATCACAGAAAGGCATGGAAATGCCGCACCGAGAATACGCTTGCGTGCCATGAGAGTCAAGAAAATTTCAGATTCGATCCCGGCGGGCCCCCGCCGGCCCGCCCTTCAGCAGCCGTCACCCTGACCCACCGTCAACGCATCACCCCTGCCAAGGAGCCTGCATGACACCGGCCCAACGCGCCGTGCTGATCCGCCGCTACGCAGATGGCCCGGCGATCCTTGAAGAATCCCTTGCGCGAGTACCGGATATCGCGCGTCAGTGGCGCCCCGCTCCCGGCAAATGGTCGGTCCACGAAATCGTCGTGCACTGCGCCGACAGCGAGAGCAACGCCCACATGCGGATCCGCTATCTCGTCTCCGAGCCGGAGCCGCTCATCATCGGCTACGACCAGGACTATTGGGCCATCGAGATGACCTATCACGACCATCCCCTCCCGCTCGCCCTGGATACCGTCCGCGCCGTCCGTGCCAACACCGTCCCCCTGCTCGAGCGCCTGTCCGAGGCCCAGTGGAGCAAGACCGGTCGCCATACCGAGGCCGGCAGCTTCGGTGCGGAGCGATGGCTCGAGGAGTACGCGGAACATCTCGAGGTCCACGCCCGTCAGATCCAGCGCAACCTCGAGGCCTGGAACCGACGGTAGGTAGCCGTGGCCATCCCCCCCGGGCGCCTAACGCACCTCCATGTCAAAGGCCATCGGCTCCCCCGGCACGGCTAGACTGTAGTGCCACCACTCCTGGTCGTACTGGCTGGAATCCCTCCTCTTCCATCACTCGCCGCAGCAGCTGCCGGTAGCGCAGCGTCCGCCCGGTGGCGTTGGAGTAAGTGGGCGGCCTCCGAGAAGGTGTCGTACGGCGTGCCCATGTCCACCTCGCGCCCGCCCACCGACCAGTCCACCAGGGTCAGGTCCACCGCCAGCCCGAGATTGTGCCGACTGTGACTCGCGA
Organism: uncultured Gemmatimonadales bacterium; assembly: GCA_963726955.1. Classification (GTDB taxonomy): domain Bacteria; phylum Gemmatimonadota; class Gemmatimonadetes; order Gemmatimonadales; family GWC2-71-9; genus JADJOM01. Next base: position 172,512 of record CAVSEC010000012.1, read on the forward strand.
TGTACCCGTCGTCCAGCAGGTGCCGCTGTCCCGGTCCGCTCGGCCCAGCCGACCATCGCCGCCGTCGCCCGCACGGGACGGTAGCCGTCGAACACCTTGAGCCCCATCCCGCCACTCTTCAGCCGCCGCTTGTACCCGGGCCAGCGCCTCCGCCGCCTCGCGACGGAGTAGACGCCGGTTCGCTTCATACCCCGGAAGCACCGCGTCGGTGAAGTTGTTCGAGGTCGCGTAGCGCGCGTCGATCGACGATCGTGGTGTCGAGGCTCCGTACGTCGACGAGCAGCCGGCGGGCGAGGGAGTCCGCCGCCACGGAGGCCCGGCTCATCACCGCCTGCCCCGAGCCCCCCCGGGTGCGCCGCACAGGGTGAACGCCCAGCTCAGGTTCAGCCCGGCAATCGAGAGGACGGATCGCATGGGGGATGGGGCCGGGGGACGGACATCCGGGCCCGGAAGCTGCCGATTTCCGTGGTAACACGCAACATCGGCATGGGGTTGAGATCGGATGTCTATGGCCCCCTCCGGCATTCGGAGCTATAATAGGAGAGGAATCGGGATCCCCAAACGCCCCGGGCGATCGCATCATTGAGGCCCGGGCCGTTTCCTTTTTTGCGAGTCACTCCATGCTGCGAGAGATGCGGGCCAAGCTGGGTGCTGAAATCCAGCAGCTCAGCCACGAGCTCAATGTGGTCATTCCCCAGGCCATCGCCCAGGCGGTCGAACTGGGAGATCTGCGGGAGAATTCGGAGTACAAGGCGGCCCTCGAGCGGCAGCAGTTCGTCCAGGCGCGCCTCGGACAGCTGCACCAGCGGCTCGCCTCGGTGAGCCAGCTCTCCAACTCCGAGACGCCCGCCGGCGAGGTCGGCCTCGGCTCCCGGGTGAAGGTGCTCGACCTCGACACCAGGGAGAATGAGGACTTCATGGTGGTCCTCGCCGAGATGATGGACCTCGATTCCGGGCACATCTCCCTGGCCTCTCCGCTCGGGCGCGCGCTCAAGGGCCACAGGGTGGGCGACGAGATCGAGCTCCGGCTCCCCCGCGGGCCAGCGGCGGCTCCGGGTGCTCGAGATCGCCCAGAGACGGAGATGGATTTCCCCAGGAAGCAGCTCATCCTGGTGGGAGACCGGGTGCTCATCGCGCCGGAAGAGGGCGAGGAGCGTACCCGGGTCGGCCTCTACCTCCCCGCCTCCGCGCTCGATGCGCAGCAGGTGCAGAGCGGGCTGGTGATCGCCGTCGGCCCGGGCGAGCCGGCGCCGGATCTCTCGGCGGCGCTCGATGACGAGCCGTGGAAGGTGGGCGAGAAGCAGTTGCGCTGGCGCCCGATGCAGGCCCATATCGGCGACCACGCGATCTTCTTCCGCAAGGCGGCCGTGGAGATCACCTTCGAGGAGAAGAAGTACCTGGTGGTACCGCTGGCGGCGATCCTGGCGCTGGTACGGGACGACTTTCCCCTCTGAGGTAACCGGTTCCCGGCACTCGACGGCTCGGTACCGGAACCCCCATGCCGCTCACCCGCTTCCCCGACCACGAAGACAAGCGGATCTTCCTCTCGACGATCCCGGCGCTGAACCTGCCCGCCCGCACCAGGGGTCCTATCCCGATCGGTTCGTCATCGCGGTCCTCTGGCTCGAGGCCGACAGCCCCGCTGCCCGTGAGCTCAGCCAGGAATTTGCACTGTCGCTCATCGAGCATGGTGGACTCGGCCGTGGTGCTCGGCGGCGGAGTGCGGCGGAGGCCGCCGCCACGATCGTCGACGAGGCCGCGGCCGAGACCGCCCACGCCGACACGGAGGACGAGGCGATCGGCATCTGGGCCGACGCCGACGCCCCGCTCGAGGAGCTGCTCTTCCTCGCAGCCGAGGAGGCGATGCCGCCGGATGCGTTTGCGGGACGAGCCCTGGGACATCGTGGTCTGGGCCAAGAGTGGCGACCCCGCCCTCCCCGCCATTCGCGCCGGTCTCGGCCGCCTCGGCGCAATCGTCGACGAACAGTACGAACTGGGTGGAGAGGGCGATGCCTGATCATGCCGACCGCGCGCCGCTGAGCGAACGCGCCCGAATGCTCAGTCTGGGGATGCGGACCACGGTGGCCTTCGGGACCGTGATGTTGCTCGTCGCCTTTGCGGGCGCCAAGGGGTGGCTGCCCCGCGCGACCGGCACGACCGCGCTCTACCTCTTCGGTGCGTCGATCGTCATCGTCTTCTACCTCGGCGCGAAGACCCGGGCCTGGGCACTCGCGGACCGGGAGCGGGAGAGCGGCCAGGCGATGATCGTGGTGATCGCGGCGCAACTCGCCCGGCAGGACATCCCGACTCTCGAGCGAATCGCCAGCCGGGGTGGGCCGGCCGCCGAGGCGGCACGCATCGTCCTCGCCGGTCGGCGCAAGTCGGAGTCGAGCGATGGGCAAGCTCCGCCGGCGTGATCCCTTCCTGCGGGCACTCCGCCTGCGCTGCCCCGCCTGTGGTGGCGGGCCGGTCTTCGTGGCCTGGTTGAAGATGTGTCCCAGCTGCCCGAGTTGCGGGATCAACTTCGATCGGGAACCTGAGGGTGGCTATTGGGTCGGGTCCAACGTCATCAATCTCTTCGCCACGGAGGCGACGTTCGCGGCGGTCTTCCTCGGCATCCTTGTCGCCACCTGGCCGGAGCCACCATGGGACCTGCTCCTCTGGGGCGGCATGGCCCTGATGCTGGTGCTCCCGGTGCTGTTCTTTCCCTTCTCGAAGACCCTCTTCATCGCGATCGATCTGACCTTCCGCCCCGACGAGCCGTACGATTATGTGCGTCCCACTGAGCCGCTGGTGCGCCCGACCGGGAGACGGAGCTAGCGCGCCGCCCTGTCGATCGCGCACCAGCTGCTCTGCCCGACGAGAGGTCCGCCGGGCGTGGTCAGCGGTTCGCGAGCGGGCAGGTGTTCCATCCGAACAGACGGTAGAGCGGGCAGGTCCCGACGAGACCGGTGGCGAGTGGCACGATCCCGACGATGCCCCAGAGCGTCCCGGGACCGACGAAGACGAGCCCCAGCAGCACGGACCCCAGGAGCACCCGCAGGGCGCGTTCGACGGGATGTTCGTTACGAATGAAGAGCTTGGCCAGCATGGGAATCTCCGTGGGAAGATGCGTCGCGCACTGGATCGTCCTGCCCGACCAGCAGCGGCCGGAGCGCGATGAAAGGATCTACCTCTTGGGGAAGGGGGGCAACTGAAGGTACCTTCACCCAGCCTTCAGCCGAAGCCAACGCCCACCCGACGAGCTTGTCCCGCATGACCAGTCTCTCCCGTATGCTGGCGCTGCTGCTCTGCCTCCTGGTGCTCGTCCAGACCACGTGGAGAGAGTCGGCGTGCGGGACGGTTCGTGGAGACGGGCCATGAACGCGATGGCCGGCCACCACCAGACGGCGGAACACCACCTCCCCGGCCAGCGCCCCCACCGCCACCCCTGCGGCCCAATGCAGGGCGGACTCTGCCAGGAGATGACCACCTGCCTGGAGCTGGGCGCGCCGCTGCTGGCCACCCGGCTCTTCGCTCCGACCGATGATGCGACCGCCCGCCCCGCCGCGACGCCCAGTGCCACCCCGCAGCACGACCTCGCCCCGCCACTGACCCCTCCCCGAGCCTGATCCCCTTCGGCATCTGACGTCAGCCCGCCCGCGCGCTCGCGCCCGGCGCCGCTGGCCCCTGGATGGAATGTCCATTCCGGGAGGACTCGAGGATCAGGATCGACCCCATGCGATGGACCTTGCTGTGGCTCGCGTCGGCGATCGCCGGCGGGCCGCTCACCGCACAGACCCCACCCGGCCTGACGCTGGCCGACGTCTACCGGTCGCTCGCCACCGGCAGTCCACGCATCGCCGCCGCGCAGGCGCAGGCCGACGCCGCCCGGGCCCGTATCGGCCCCGTCTCCCGCTGGCCCGACCCCGCCATCCAGCTCGGTCTCATGAATCGGAATCTTCCAGGCCTCGGCCTGCAGGATCCGTTAGGCATGAACCAGATCCAGATCATGCAGATGGTGCCCGTCGCCGGCAAGACCGGCCTCGCGGTGAAAGCCGCACGGGCGGAGGCGGAGGCGGAAGCGGCACAGGCCCGTGAGGTCGGCTGGGAGGTCCGGGCCCGGGCGGCGATGAGCTTCTACGACATCTACCAGGCCGATCACACACTCACCTCGATGACGGCCGCCCGGCGCCTGCTGGAAGACATCATCCGCACGGCGGAGACCATGTACGCCGAAGGGAAAGGCCGACAGGCCGATGTGCTGCGGGCACAGGTCGAGGTGGCGCGCATGGACGAGGAGATCATCCGCATGACGTCGATGCGCGACGCCATGGCGGCGCGGTTGAACAGCCTGCGCGGGCTGCCGGTGGACGCGCCCGTCGCTTCCCCGCTCCTGCCCCGACTGCCGGACTCTCTGCCGTCCGGTGCAGAGCTCGAGACCGCCGCGCTCGCGAACCGCCCGATGCTCGCGGCCGGACAGTCACGCGTCGCGGCGGCCGACGCCAGCGCGCGCCGTGCCGCACGGGAAATCTGGCCCGACCTGACCCTGGGGGTCATCTACGCCCAGCGCCCGATGATGGGGGGCGGCACCGAGCGGATGGGGAGCTTCATGCTCGGGTTCACTCTCCCTCTCTCCGCGGGAAGCCGACAGCACCAGATGACGACCGAGGCGCTGGCGATGGCCGCGATGGCCGCGGCCGACCTCGCAGACATGCGCACCGAAACCCGGGGACGGATCGGGGAGCTCCACGCCGACCTCGCCCGTGCCCGTCACCTCGCTGGACTCTACACCACGACCCTGCTCCCTGAAGTCCGCGCAACCGCCGCCGCCGCCCTCGCTGCCTATCAGAGCGGGGGAGCGGACTTCATGACGCTGCTCGACAGTCGGATGGCCGTCATCCGCGGCGAGCAGGAGCTCTTCCGCTTCACTGCCGATGAGGGCAAGGCGCTCGCCGAGCTGGAGATGCTGACCGCAACCGAGCTGGTGGACCCACGGTCCACCGCCGAGACTTCTGGAGGTGCCCGATGATTGCACGAATAGCCCGTGGGTCCCTGATCCTGGCGGCGCTGGGTGCGGCCTGGTTCTTCACTCGCAAGACGGCACCAGCATCGACGCCGGCGTCCGGACACCAGCATGGCGCCGCACCAGTCGGGGAGGGCGCGCGCCCGGTGCATCTCGATACCCGGGACCAGCGTCGCATCGGTGTCACCTTTGCGCCGGTGACACGCGGCATGCTGCAGCGCAGCGTCCGCATCGTGGCGCAGGTCGCCTATGACGAGACCCGGCTTGCGACGGTGGCACCCCGCGTGGAGGGCTGGGTCGACCGGCTCTACGTGAACTTCACCGGCCAGCAGGTCCGCGCCGGGGAACCGCTGCTCCGTATCTACTCGCCGATGGTGGTGACCACCGCGGAGGAACTCCTGCTTGCCAGGCGGCTCGAGCGCGATGTGGCCAGTGGATCGGCCGATGCACAGGCCAGCGCGGGGCGCCTCGTCGCGTCGGCCCGACAGCGCCTGCGTCGGTGGCAGGTTCCGGAGGAGGAGATTGGCCGGATCGAGGAGAGCGGCCTCGTCCCTGGCTCGATCACCCTGCGTGCGCCAGTCAGCGGCGTGGTCGTCGAGAAGGCGGTCCTGCAGGGCCAGCGGATCATGGAAGGCGAGCCGCTCTACCGGATCGCCGACCTGCGGGTAGTCTGGCTGGAGGGGGACGTGTTCGAGCAGGACCTCGCGGCGGCCCGCGTGGGCCAGCGAGTGGTCGCGGAGTTCCTGGCTCTGCCCGGCGAGACCCGCACCGGATCGCATCAGCTACATCTATCCCACGCTCAGTACCGACACCCGGACAGGCCGGGTGCGCGTCGCGCTGCCGAATCCCGGGTTCCTGCTCAAGCCCGGCATGTTCGCCACCATCCGCCTCAGCACCCCCATCACCTCGCGGGTGCTCAGCGTGCCGCGCTCCGCGGTGCTCTCGACCGGCGAGCGCAATCTGGTCTTTCGCAAACGCCCGGACGGGCGCTTCACCCCGACGGACGTGATACTCGGCGCACAGACCGACGACCGCCTCGAGATCCTCAAGGGTCTGAGCGAGGGTGATACGGTCGTGGCCTCGGCCACCTTCCTTGTGGACGCCGAATCCAATCTGGGCACCGCGCTGGGCGGCATGGGTGACATGCCAGGCATGGACATGACGGCGCCCGGAGCGGCGGCGACGCCTGACACAGCGACGAGTAGACGCGACGGCATGGACGACATGCCCGGCATGACGATGCCCACCCCCGCCGGCCAGGACAGTGCCGCGCACACTCCCCGCGCCGGGCACAGGAGCTGATCATGCTCACACGCATCATCGACTGGTCGGTGGGCAACCGGCTCCTCGTGCTGCTGGCCACCGCGGCCGCGATCGCCGGCGGCGTCTGGGCCGTCATGCGGACGCCGCTCGAGGCGCTGCCGGACCTGCAGCGACGTGCAGGTCATCGTGCAGGCCGAGTACAGCGAGCAGGCACCGCGGATCGTCGAGGATCAGGTCACGTATCCGATCGCGGCGCGAGATGCTCAAGGTGCCCGGCGCGCGGACGGTGCGCGGGCTACTCGTTCTTCGGCATCTCCTTCGTCTACGTGATCTTCGAGGACGGCACCGATCTCTACTGGGCGCGCTCGCCGCGTGCTCGAGTACCTGAACGGCATCAGCGGCAAGCTGCCGGCGACCGTGACGCCGACGCTCGGGCCCGATGCCACCGGACTCGGCTGGGTCTACCAGTACGCGCTGGAGGACACCACCGGGCAGCTGGACTCTCGCCGAGCTCCGCGCGTTGCAGGACTGGTATCTCCGCTACGCGCTCACGGCGGTGCCCGGCGTCGTCGGAGGTCGCGTCGCATCGGCGGATTCGAGAAGCAGTACCAGGTGGATCTCGATCCCGCGCGGCTCCAGGCGTACGGCATCCCCATCACGCGCGTGATGACGCGCCATCCAGAGCGCCAACACCGATGTCGGCGCGATGGTGATGGAGCTGTCCGAGCGCGAGTACATGGTGCGCGGGCTCGGCTACCTCAAGTCCATCGGCGACATCGAGAACGTCGTGGTCGGCGCGACCGCCGAGCGGCACACCGATCCGCGTCGCCGAGCTGGGCCGGGTCACGATCGGGCCGGCGGTCCGGCGCGGCATCGCCGAGCTGGACGGCCGCGGCGACGCGGTGGGCGGCATCGTCGTGATGCGCTTCGGCGAGAATGCGCTCACCACGATCGACGAACGTGAAGGCGAAGCTGGCCGAGATCGCGGACCGGGCTCCCGCCCGGCGTCGTCATCGCGGCCGGTCTACGACCGGAGCGACCTCATCGAGCGCGCGATCGACAACCTCAAGGGCAAGCTGCTCGAGGAGAGCCTCATCGTCGCGCTGGTCTGCATCGTCTTCCTGCTGCACGCCCGGTCGGCGCTGGTGGCGATCCTCACGCTGCCCGTCGGCATCCTGCTCGCGTTCATCGCGATGCGCTGGCGTCGGTGTCGGCGCGGACATCATGTCGCTGGGCGGCATCGCGATCGCCATCGGCGCCATGATCGACGCGGCGATCGTGATGATCGAGAACATGCACAAGCACCTGGAGCGCGCGGTCGACGCGCAGCCCGGCGCCGAGCGCGAGCGCCCGCCTGGTTCACGCACCGCGTCGCTCAGCGCCGCGGAGCGCTGGCGCGATCGTCGTCGAGTCGCGCCAGGGAGGTGGGACCGGCGCTCTTCTTCTCGCTGCTGATCATCACCGTCTCCTTCCTGCCCGTCTTCACGCTGGAGGGACAGGAGGGCCGGCTCTTCAAGCCGCTGGCCTTCACCAAGACCTTCGCGATGGCGGCGGCGAGCCTGCTGTCGGTGACGCTGGTGCCGGTGACGATGGGACTCTTCGTCCGGGGCACGGCTCTACCGCGAGCGGGCCAACCCGCTCAATCGGGCGCTCATCCGCGCTGTACCGGCCGGTGATCGGCTTCGTGCTCGCGGCACCGCTGGCCGGTGATCTGCGGCCGCGGTCGCGGCGCTGATCGCTGACCTGGATTCCGTGGACGCGGATCGGCAGCGAGTTCATGCCGCCGCTGGACGAGGGCACGATCCTCTTCATGCCGACCACGCTGCCCGGGCGTCGAGCGTGGCGCGGGCGCGGGAGATTCTCCGGCATCCAGGATCAGCATCCTCAAGTCGCTTCCCCGAGGTCGAGCACGTGTGGGGCAAGGCGGGGCGCGCCGAGCACCGCCACCGATCCGGCCGGTCTCGACATGTTCGAGACGACGATCACGCCTCAAGCCGGAGAGCCGAGTGGCGGCCGGGCATGACCTACGACGCGGCTCGTCGCCGCGATGGACTCGGCGGTGCGGCTGCCGGGCGTCACCAACGCGTGGACGATGCCGATCAAGGGACGCATCGACATGCTCGCCACCGGCATTCGCACGCCCGGTCGGCATCAAGGTCTTCGGCCCCGACCTGGCGGAGCTGGAGCGGCTCGGGCAAGCGAGATCGAGCAGGCCGTGCAGGCGGTGCCCGGCACGCGCAGCGCCTTCGCCGAGCGGGCGGTGTCGGGCTACTACCTCGACATCGACATCGATCGCGCGGCGGCGGCGCGGCACGGCCTGAACGTCGGCGACGTGCAGACCGTGATCGCCACCGCGATCGGCGGCATGACGATCACGCAGACGGTCGAGGGCCGCGAGCGCTACGGCGTGCGCGTCCGCTATCCGCAGGAACTGCGCGACACGCCGGAGCGGCTGCGCGTCGGTGCTCGTACCGGTGGCCCATGGACGCCGCGGGCGCCGGTGACGGCGGCATGGGCATGCCGGTGGCGCCGCGGCGGCGCGAGGCCTCCGCGATGGCGCGGCCTACGTGCCACTCGGGCAGGTCGCGACCATCCGCGCAGGTGGCCGGCCCGATGGTGGTGCGCACCGAGGGCGCCATGCCGACGGCGTGGGTCTACGTCGACGTGGCCGGGCGCGACATCGGCAGCTACGTCGCGGACGCGCAGGCGCATGGTCGACGACATGGTGCACGCTGCCCGCCGGGCTACACGCATCGTCGTGGAGCGGCCAGTACGAGTACATGCAGCGCGCCACGGAGCAGGCTGCGGCTCGTCATCCCGGCGACGCTCGCGATCATCTTCCTGCTGCTCTACTTCAACTTCAGCAGCGTCGGCGAGAGCCTGATCGTGATGCTGTCGCTGCCGTTCGCGCTGGTCGGCGGGATCTGGTTCATCTGGCGCGCTGCGGCTACAACTGGTCGGTCGCGGTGGCGATCGGATTCATCGCGCTCGCGGGCGTCGCGGCGGAGACCGGCGTGGTGATGCTGATCTATCTCGATCACGCCTGGAAGGCGCGCAGCGCGCGCGAGCGCACGGCCGACGCTGCGCGATCTCTACGACGGCCGTCATCGAGGGCGCGGTCGAGCGGGTGCGCCCGAAGATGATGACCGTGACCGCGATCATGGCCGGCCTGCTCGCCGATTCTCTGGGGGACCGGCGCCGGCGCGAGCGTCATGAAGCGGATCGCCGCCCCGATGGTCGGCGGCATGATCAGCAGCACGTGCTCACCCTGGTCGTGATTCCGGCGGTCTACTCGCTCTGGAAGGAATGGCAGCTGCGCACGTGCGGTCGCCAGTCCTGTCGTCACTCCAGGACTGGTATCCGAACGCGGGACCCTCGACTAGCGCGTCACGGCACGCCGGACGCTTACCAGCGGGCGCGGAACCCCCGGGTGTCGACATGCACGAAGGGGCCGTGCACGCCGTTGGCGCCGTAGCTGGCGATGCCGCCAGTCACCTCGGGATGCGCCGCCTCGACCGAGGCCGCGACCGCGGCGAGCCAGCGGGCATCGCTGAGATCGATGCGGCCATCACCGTTGAGGTCATCCATCGCTCCGTCGCCATCAGCATCGAGATAGATATCGGCGGCGTCGCCATACATGTGCTGACTGTCCCGGGCGCGGCCACCGCGCGGCCCGACGCCCAGGGCGTTGTACTGCGGCGTGCGAAAGCCGGACATGATGTGCAGATCGGGGGACTTGCCCAGGCGCGTCAGTTCGGCGGCGATCAGCTCCAGCTTGTCGAGCAGCGACAGCTGGATCACCAGCACCTTGGGCCAGGCGTCCTGCTGGTCGTGCGTCAGGAAGTCCCGCACCCGGAAGTGCGTCGAGAGCGGCGTATCGGCGTTGTCCTGCGTCACCTCGAGAAATCCGGTAGGCAGCGGGGAGTGCGACCGCCGATGCACGGCCCGCTCGCCGGGCCAGAAGCCCACGCGGTATCCCCGCCACGTCGGCCCCAGCTTGGCACGAAGCGGCACCAGCGAAAGGATGTTCATCGCCGTGCCATCCGGCGCCGACCATGTTGTCGGCCTCGGTGCGTCGCCGGCCACGGTGACGGCACGCAAGTGGCCGCTGATGCCCAGCCATGCCCCGGGCCCGCTGTCCGTCACGGTGCGCGCGAGGCGACCGAAGGCAACCGGCACCGTCGCCGGTCCGGCCATGGCGAGCACGCTCGCGAGCGCCGCCGTCACCAGCGCCGTCACGGCCGTGAGGCCCATCAGTCGTCTGAGCAGCATGCCAAGGCGCATCGTCTCTCGCAGTATCGGTATGCACGAGCGGGGAATGTAGCCCTGAACCGATCCCCTGCGCCGCCGCCGGACAGCCATTCACGATCGGCCGGCCGCGACGGGCAATGCGGCTCAGCGGGGGTACGGGTAGCCCCGCTTGAGCAGCTGGTCCAGCGTCCCGTCGTAGCCGTAGATGTCGGGGTAGAAGAAGACATCCCCGGAGATGCTTGCGAGTGCGGTGGCGTAGGTGAGCATGATCGGCACGGGCGCGCGAAAGCGCACCGGGGTGGGCTCTCCGGCGTTCATCGCCGACCGGATCCGCTCCTCGGTCCAGTCGGGCTGATCGCGCAGCAGAAACCTGGCGAGGGCGAGGGGATCGCCGAGGCGGATGCAGCCGTGGCTGGCATCCCGCCGGGTACGCTCGAACATCGCCTTGGACGGGTGTGTCGTGCAGGTAGATCTGGAAATCGTTCGGCATGATGAACTTCACCAGGCCGAGCGCGTTGTGCGGTCCCGGGTATCTGCCGGACCCGGACTCCCTCACCGATCCGCTGGATATTCTCCAGCCACGGCGACACGGGGACCCCATTCTCCACCAGCTCGTAGCGGTTCCGGGTGAGGAACTGCGGGTTCTTGAGCGCCGCCGGCTTGATCTCCTCCGATCGTGATCGTCGGGGTGACATCCCAGTACGGCGCAAAAATCAGATACTCGAGCTGATCGGCGAAGACCGGCGTCTCGGTCTTGAATGCCGTACCCACGACGACATTCATCGCGAGCATGCTGCGCTCGTCGAGGTCGGTGGTGGGAAAGGCGTACAGCCTGAACGCGGGGATGTTGACAATGATCGGCGGGGAGGCGAACTGCCGCGGCATCCAGCGCCACCGCTCGAGACTCAGCTCCATCTGCCGGATCCGCTGCTCGAACGGATGGCTCAGTCGCTCCCGAGTCGAATCCCCGATGACGCCGTCCGGCGTGAAACCCTGGCGGATCTGGAATCGCTGCACCGCCGCGACCACCGGACCGCGATACAGCGTATCGAGAAACGGAAGCGGCAGACTGTCGCGATAGTCACCGAGCACCCACAGCAGGTGGCGGAGCCCGCCGACGCCGGCATACACCCCGCCGGGACGGAGCCGCTTGGGCATCGGCGCCAATGCCACCACCGACTGGTCCTTGGCCAGTTCGCGGTAGCGCACCAGCGCGCTGACCAGCAGCCAGTAGTGGAGGTAGGGTGGTTCCAGCCGCCGGAGCACATCGTTCGCCTGGTCGCTGTCCGCCATGGCGCGGACCGTCGCGACGAGATCGAAGGAATCCACCGGCAGCCGCAGGGTCGCGTGCACGGCCGTGGGACGGATTCGGCCCCGGCGGAGGGCCAGTGCGAGCCGCGCCGCGGCGACCGAAAGCCCCAGATCGGTCCGCGCATTCAGGGCGGTATCAGCGATGGCGGCCTGGACACCCAGCCAGTCGGCATCATAGTCGGCGGGATCGAGACCCCGGTTCCCGGCCTCCGACACCGCCCGGATGAGTGAATGCGCCGCGGCCGTCAGCGTATCGTCACGAAACCAGAGCGGCGCCCAGCCGCGCAGGCTGTAGAGTTGGGTGAGGTCCGCCTGGACATCGGCAAGCTCCGGCCACCGGAGATCGGCGTCCCGCCCGCTCTCCAGGAGCTGTTGCACGGCCGGTTCCGGTGCCTGACCGCCGGCGCCGAGGAGCGCCAGCATCACAACAAAGCAGGACAGGGAGCGCATCGAGGCCACAATCTAACGCCGCACCAGCCGGTTCGCGTCGCCGCGGCGCTCCGCGGGTCCCGCCGGCCTGCATCCCCGCCTCCGGGTCGGACCGCCCTACCCCCCCGCCATGGCGCCAACGATCAGGAGCGGCTCCGTCCCCGAAACAACCGGCTCCGGCAGCGGAGTGTCCGGGGAGTCGTGCGAGATGTCCTCCTCGCAGGCGAAGAACCGGACGAAGGCTCGTCGCTTGTGTGTGCCGAAGTCGCGGATCGTGCCACGGAGCATCGGGAATCGCGCCTCGAGCGCATCGAGGGTGGAACCCAGCGTGACGGGACCCGGAACGTCGAGTGTGACGTCCCCATCCACCCGCGCCAGGGTCCGCAGGTGAAACGGCAGCTCGACCCGGATCACGCCAGGGTCTGCACTTCGACCGAGAGCACGGCGGGGAGATCCCGGACGATCGGCGTCCAGCTGTCGCCGGCATTGGGCGAGGCGTAGACCTGGCCGCCGGTGGTACCGAAGTACACGCCGCAGGGATCGAGCGAGTCCACCGCCATCGCGTCGCGGAGCACATTCACATAGCAGTCCTGCTGCGGTAGCCCGCGGCCAAGCGGTTCCCATTCGTTGCCGCCCGAGCGGCTGCGGTAGACCCGCAGTTTTCCCTCGGGTGGGTAGTGGAGGGAGTCGCTGGTAATCGGCACCACGTAGATGGTCTCCGGCTCGTGGGCGTGCACGTCGATCGGAAAGCCGAAATCGGTCGGCAGGTCGCCGCTGATCTCGTGCCACGACTCGCCGGCGTCGTCGCTGCGCATCACGTCCCAATGCTTCTGCATGAACAGCACGTTCGGTCGCGAGGGATGCATCGCGATGCGGTGCACGCAGTGACCCACCTCGGCGTCCGGATCGGGCAGCGCGTACTTCGAGAGCAGCCCGCGGTTCACCGGCCGCCAGGTCTGGCCGGCATCGTCGCTCCGAAAGGCACCCGCCGCCGAGATGGCAATGAAGATTCGCTGCGGATTGGTGGGGTCCAGCAGGATGGTGTGCAGCCCCATCCCGCCGGCGCCCGGCTGCCAGAGCTGCCCCTTGCCATGACCGCGCAGTCCGGCGAGCTCGTGCCAGCTCTGACCGCCGTCGGTGGTCCGGAACATTGCCGCATCTTCCACCCCGGCGTACACCGTGTTTGCGTCGGTGAGGGACGGCTCGAGATGCCACACCCGCTTGAACTCCCAGGGGTGCGCCGTGCCATCGTACCACATATGGGTGCCCGGCGTGCCCTCATAGGAGAACTGATTGCCCATGGCCTCCCAGCTCCGGCCACCATCGGTGGAGCGCTGGATGAGCTGCCCGAACCAGCCGCTGGTCTGGGAGACGTAGAGCCGATCGGGGTCCGCGGGCGAGCCCTTCATGTGATAGACCTCCCACCCCCCGAAGTGCGGCCCGCTCACCTCCCACCGTTCGCGCGCGCCATCGGCGGTGAGAATGAAGGCACCCTTGCGCGTGCCGACCAGTACCCGGATACGGCTCATGCAACCCTCCCCGAAGTGAAGTAGGTCCGAATTCCGCGTTCGAGACTTCGAGAACTGCCATCCGAAACTCGAAGGCCGAGCTAGGCAATCCCTGCCGCCATCATCTCCTCGAGCTTCTTGAAGCTCTCCGACCCGCCCTCCCTGGCGCCCAATCCGGGTCGCGCATCGCGATCCACCACCTGCTCGAACCGGTTCATCGCCATCAGCGTGGTGCAATGAACGTGCGTGTCACCGTGCATGCGTCGTCGGTGAGGGTGACCTCGGTCGTCCCGCTCATGCCATTGTTGCCAGGTGGGATGCGAGCCGGTCGATCGTCAGCGAGGCACCCTTGATGGCGTGGTACTTCTCATCCACTCGGCGCAGCCCGGCCCCGCTCGAGAAAACCCCTCGCATGATGAGGCGGGCCTGCCTGCCGACGATGTCAAGCGTCACGCTGGTCCGAAAGGTGACGTCGCCCGCGTCCCCCGAGTGCTGGTACACCAGCCGGTTCGGTGGATCCACCTCGAGATGGCGGATCGTATTCTTAGTCGATTCCGTCGGGTCCGTGAACTACGTCGATCCAGGCTCCCCCGGCCCGCACCTGCATGCTCGTCGTCCTGATCGTACGCTCGGCGTGCGCCTGAGGGCTCGCGGCGGGCGGCGGGCGGAAGACGGCATCGGTCCCCCCCTCTAGGTGGCCGGCGCAGGAGCCGGCACGGTGGCCACCTCCGCTTCCGAGGCCGCCTTGAGCTGGGTCAAGCCCCGCTCGAAGTCGGTCCCGATGGCCTGGTCCATGTTCATCACCAAGCCGAGGACCTTGGAGATGAAATTCTTTTCTCCAGTCATCGCCCAGGTGACCGTGGTTCCCCCCGTCGATGGGGCCAGTGTGAACTCGGTCCGATTATGCGCCACGAAAGGCTTGAGAAACTCGAGGTCGATCCGTATCAGCGACGATGGCGTGCTCTCGGTGATCGTCATCCGCCCCTCGCCCACCTTGCTGTTCCCGGCCCAGGCGTACTTCGCGCCCGTCCCCTCGGCAGCGCCGTCATACGTCTGCTGCATCTGTGGATCGAGTTTGGCCCACGGCGACCATTTCTCCCACCGATGGAAGTCGTTGAGCTGGGCAAACACCACCGAGTCCGGAGCGGCGATCGTCATCGACCGCGCCACCGCGAAATGGGGCGACTGCAACGCGGCGACGACCAGGATGACGGCGAGCAGCGCGCTGATGACGACGAGTGCCTGCTTCATGAGCAATGCTCCGAAGGGAGAAATCGGGGAGCGGGACGCCGGCGACGGCCCCTGACGATCGCAACATTCTGCAGCGCGGAACGCGCGTCGTCCAGTCGCAAGGATGACGGGCATCCTCCCCGGGAGTTTCACACCTTGCGTCGCCACGCCAACGCCCCGCCTGCGCGGATGGTGTCGCCTGGCGTGCCCTCGGGGCCTACGGAGACACCTGGGCGAGATACCCTTCCAGCCGACGCAGCATGCTGCCCCAGCCCACCGCATGCCCGTCGCGCGAGGCCACCGATGCAAAGCCGGACTGGCGCAGCGTCACCTCGGTCATCTCCCCCAACTGAGTGAAGCTGATCGTGACCAGCGTCTCGGGGCCGGGCATCCCATCGGCGCCCAGCCAGGCGTGGGTGAAGACCAGCCGCTCCGGGGCCACGACTTCGCGATAGGCGCCCTTGAGCCAGTGATCGACTCCGTCGGGGGAGCGCATGCAGATCCGGTAGGCACCGCCGGGCCGGAGGTCGACGTCATGCACAGTCGTAGTGAACCCCTCCGGCGCGCCCTGCCACCTCTGCAGGTGTTCCGGCCGCGTCCATGCGTCAAACACCAGCCGACGCGGCGCCTCGAAGCGCCGGGTGAGAACGAGCACCGGTCCATCCGCCGGGTCATCTGTGCTTCCGGGCATGTCCCTTCTCCTTGCGCTGCAATTCCTTGAGATACGATTCCAGGCGGTCGAAGCTCTCTTCCCAGAAGCGCCGATACAATTCCACCCAGTCCGCCACGTCGCGGAGCGGCGCCGCCTCCAGACGGCACGGTCGCCACTGGGCCTCACGGCTCCGGACGACGAGGCCGGCGCGCTCCAGCACCTTCAGATGCTTCGAGACCGCCGGCAGACTCATCGCGAACGGCTCGGCGAGTTCGGTGACGGTCCGCTCGCCCGAGGCCAGCCGGGTGAGAATGGCGCGCCGGGTGGGATCCGCGAGCGCAGCGAAGGTGCTGCTCAACTGATCGGCGACCTGGACCGTCAATCCAACTCCTTTACTTAACCCGCTAGTTAAATACAGAAGATCGCGACCCCTGTCAAGATCCCCGCGTTCGTTCCTTCTCCACCGCGGCGCACTGGCACCACCCCGGCCACCCTCGCATCTTCCGCCGGAAGTTCGCCACGCTGTCGTACCCTCGCGACTCACCCGGGGCATGGACATGCATCACCCCATCCGTTGCTCGCTGCTCTTCCTCCTGACTCCCCAGCTCCTTGCCGCGCAGGGAATCCCCGGCTGGCGTGTACACGAGATGTCCAGGCCCCACCCACAGGCGGCATCGGCAGTGGCCGCGGCCGCGATGGCCACGCCACCGGCCGGCGCCGTTGTCCTCTTTGATGGCACCAGCCTGGCGCACTGGGTCGGCTCCGATGGCAAGCCGGCGCGCTGGGTGGTGCGAAAGGGGTACTTCGAGGTTCTGCCGGGCGCCGGGACGATCGCCACGGTGGATTCCTTCGGCGACATGCAGCTGCATCTCGAGTGGGCCGCACCCCTCCCCGCCAGAGGCGCGGGGCAGGACCGCGGCAACAGCGGCGTCTTCATGATGGGGCGCTACGAACTGCAGATTCTCGACTCCTGGCAAAACGACACCTACGCCGACGGGCAGGCAGCGGCCATGTACGGTCAGCATCCGCCGCTCTTCAATGCCGCACTGCCTCCCGGCGAGTGGCAGCGCTACGACGTCTTCTTCCGCCGGCCCCGCTTCGACGCTGCGGGAAGGCTGAGTGCGCCGGCGCGAGTGACGGTTCTGCACAACGGAGTGCCGGTCCAGAACAACGTCGAGCTTACCGGCCCGACGTCATGGCTCACACGGATGCCGTACGAGGCCCATCCTGACCGGCTCCCACTCGCGCTGCAGGATCACTCCTTCCCTGTCCAGTTCCGGAATATCTGGGTACGCCCCCTCCCGGAGGGGGACACTCCTCCGCCGCCACGCCCGGTCCGCCCCGTCACCGACGGCGAAGTCCGGCGCCTCATCGGCACCTACGCAGTGAAGTGGAGCAAGGCGACCGTTTCCACGCACGACGGCCAGCTCTGGCTCGATATGGGAGATGGTCCGATGGCGCTCAGCGCGAATGCCGAGTCGGGCTTCGTGATCGACGGCGTCGATGCCGATGTGACGTTCCCGACCGACTCGGCGGGAGGGGTCGCAGGCTTGAGCGTCGTGGTAGGCGGAGAGACCTATCGGTACAGTCGGGTGCCCTGACAAGGGCTGCACGCAACGAACGCAACCATGGGAACCCACCGATCGGGGTGATGGGACTCCCGCGACCTACCCCTATCCTCTCCGATGAAGAGTGCTCTCCCCAGCGGGTGACTCTCGTCGGCTGATCCGGAGCGGAGCGGCCTAGGACTCCGACGGACCTTCCCTTCTATGCCTCACCTCGCGGCAAATCCGAGTAAGAGCGTCCGCGCCCTTCCGATGCACCCTGT
Source organism: uncultured Gemmatimonadales bacterium (assembly GCA_963726955.1). Taxonomy (GTDB): domain Bacteria; phylum Gemmatimonadota; class Gemmatimonadetes; order Gemmatimonadales; family GWC2-71-9; genus JADJOM01. Next base: position 189,989 of record CAVSEC010000012.1, read on the forward strand.
CGCGAATCGGTACACACCGCAGCGCGAAGGGTCATCCGCGCGATCCCTGGTTGGCGTTGCAGCCTATGCAGTTACTCGTCCTGCACCTCGGCCGCACGAGTGGCGCTACGCTTGCACACACCCTACCGCACGGCGCCTTCAGTCGGGGGCACACGGTTCCACCACGTCATCTCCTTCGAGGTCAGCATGGCGACGCTTCATCCGCGGCTCCAATGCCCGGGCAGCTCCTCCGTGAGCAACAGTTGGGCAATCCTCCTCCTCGGGCTCGCCGCATGCGCCCCGGACGACCGCACCGGCCCGGTGGCTTCCGCCCCGGCGGTGACCATGGAGTCCCGGGCAATCAGTGAGCAGCTACGAGGCATCCTGCGGGAGGCGGGCTTTACCGGACGCGTCGGGAGCGGGCTGACGGCGCGGCTGGGCCGTCCAATCAATCGCCAGGTGGCAGAGGTCGGACGAATGCTGTGGTTCGACCCGATCACCGGCCTGCACGATGACAACAGCTGCGGCGGCTGTCACTCGCCCACCAACGGATTTGGGGATGTCGGGTCGATTGCGATCGGGATCGACAACAACGGCGTTGTCGGGCCGGATCGCCATGGGCCGCGCAATCAACGGCGGACGCCCATGGTGCTCAACGCCGCGTTCTTCCCGACGCTGATGTGGAATTCCCGCTTCTTCTCGGCGGCGGGAGATCCCTTCGACAACTCCAGGGGATTCATCTTCCCGCCGCCCGAGGGCCGGACCCTTTCCCACCTGGCCCATCTGCTGCAGGCGCAGGCATTCATCCCGCCGACGGAACGTACCGAGGCGGCCGGGTTCGAGATCCCCGGAAACAGCGACGCGCTTCGTCAGGCAGTGCTCTATCGGTTGAACGGGAACGCCGAGTACCGCCGACTCTTCGCCCGGGCGTTTCCCGAACTGCGGAACGCCCCGATCACATTCGATCACTTTGGCAGGGCGATCGCCGAGTTCGAATTCACCCTCATCTTCGCCAATGCACCGATCGACCGCTTTGCCCGGGGTGAAACGGATGCCATGTCCCCCGACCAGCAGGCAGGCGCCCTGCTCTTCTTCGGGCGGGCGGGATGCGTGAAGTGTCATGCCGTCAGCGGCCAGTCCAACGAGATGTTCAGCGACTTCCGCCAGCATGTCGCCGGCATGCCCCAGGTGAATCCGTCCGTCAGCAATGTCACCTTCGACGGTCCGGGTGGAAATGAGGACTTCGGCCTGGAGCAGGTCTCTGGTCGGACGGAAGACCGGTATCTCTTTCGCACCTCCCCGCTCCGCAACGTCGCCCTGCAGCCGGCGTTCATGCACAACGGCGCCTTTGTGCGCCTCGAAGACGCCGTGCGCTATCACCTCAATGCCCGGCGTGCGGGACCGGAGTACACGCCGCTCGCCCTCGCCCCTGACCTGCAGGGCCCGACCGGTCCAGTTGCTCCCGTCCTGCAGCGACTCGACGCCTCCCTGCGTGAACCGGTCGTACTCTCGGAGGGGGAATTCGCCCAGCTGCTCGAGTTCGTGCGGAATGGCCTGTTGGACCCGGCGGCGCGTCCGAGCGCGTTGCGCGCGCTGATTCCGGCGACGCTGCCGAGCGGCCGCCCGGGATTCCAGTTCCAGTTTGAGTGAGCCGCGGACTCCGGACGATCTGGGGCCGCGGCACGCGGCCCGGATCGTACCGGTGGCGCGACAGGGCCCCTGGTGCCGGTCCCACCTGCCAGTGCCGGGAGTGGGATCCGGCGCCCGTCGTCACCCGACAACGCGCCCCGGAAGCACCCGGTCGTCCCGGGGGAGAGGGCTTCCGATGCTGGCACCCCGACTCCTCACGCCGCTGAGAGGGTTCTGTAACCGGAGCGTACGGATCTCCGATACTTCGGAGACGCATCGTCGGGGTACCCCACGCCCCGGAGCCGACGATGTTCGAAGTCCTGGTTGAATCCGCCGCCCACCGCACCCCCACTTCGGGTGCCCGCACCCTCGCGATCTCCGCGCACCTCACTGCCCTCCTCGCTGCCACCCTGGGGCGGGGTTCCGCCCCGGCGACAATCCTTCCGCCGCGGCTCGTCCCGATCCCGCTCTATGTTGCTGCCGCCGCGAGGCACTCCGGGACGACTCCCGGGTCCACGATGACGCCGGGGGTCGCGACAGGCCCCAGCATCCCGATCATTTCCGTCACGGTCCCGTCCACGATCCCGATCGTGACGCCCATCCTGGGTCGCCCGGAGCCCGGAATCACCCCGCGATCGCTCATCGGCGCCGACAGTGCCGGCCTCACCCCTCCTACCCTGGGCACCGGCGCCGTGATGCTCGCGGCCGAAGTGGACGAGCCGGCGACCGTGCTCACCCCGTTCCCTCCCGTCTATCCGCGCCTGTTGGCGGCGGCGCGGATCACAGGCCGGGTGACGATCGTCTTTGTGGTGGACACTCTTGGCCGTTGTGAGGCGGGGTCGCTCCGCATTCTGGGCGCGACACACCCCGGCTTCGAGGACGCCGCGAAGGCATCGGTGTCGGGGACGCTCTACCGTCCAGCGCTCTCGAAAGGGCGCCGAGTGCGGCAGCTGGTGCAGCAGAGCGTGTCGTTCCGGATGGAGTGAGGGGGAGCCGAGCAGGACCGTGGATGCGCTGCAAGCGAGTGACACTTCCAACGTGATGACGGTGCGGGCGGTCGGAGACTCCCCCGCGATGGGCGGAGCGGACGCCGGGCGACGCCCGGGAGATGGCGTTGGCGGCGGCCGTCGCGAGCGATCCGCTTGGCTTCCGCTGCCTACGGCCGGACGATCCGGCTCATCCAGGCGTCGCCGTGGTAGCTACGTTCGACGATGAGGGCGCGCTTGAGGTCGGCGGAGAGACTCACGTCGGCCACCGGCCGCGGGACGATGCCGAGTCGCTTGATGATGCCCGGGCCGCGCACCTGCAGCAGGGCCACCGACTCCTGCGACGGACGGGCCTGAAAGAGCACCGACCCATCGGCGAGGAAGTTGGCGCCTCCTCCCTCCGCATAACTGGTGGCCCACATGGCTGGCGTGCCGCCGTCGATGGCGACGACGGCGACGCCCAGGCTGTCATTGGTGCCACGGTTCCACCCGAGCATGAGCAGCCGGCTCCCGGACCGATCAACGTCGAGACCGGCGAGGTCGGAAAACCAGCGCGGCATCGGAATCTCGACCCGGGTGCCCGCCCGCTCCACGATGGCGCGATCCCCGGTGGAGGGCACCCACGCCCATCCCCCCGCAACCGGTGCGACGCCGAACGCGATGGAATCCGGGAGATCGAGCCCACCCGGCAGGGGGCCACTGCGCACATCGACCAGGCCCACGTGGAGCCCGGTGGCGGTCTGGGCCCGGTACACGACGGTGACCGAGTCCACCCACTTCACGGACCGAAGGGTCCCGGTGAGGTTGAGCGGGGCCTCCACACCTCCCTCGTACGGCATGACGGAGTAGCGGACCTCGCTCCGGCCGGTGCTGGTGGGAAGGTTCCGACCGAGCAGCAGGCGCGCGCCGTCGGGGGAGAGTTGTGCGCTCACCCGGGTGCTGCCGCGGAGCCGGCTCCGGGACGCGGCGAAGCGATCGGCCAGCGCGTCGGCGAAATCCACGGCCCAGAGCTGATCGTCGCTGGTGCCGTCGTCGATGACCAGCGTTGCCCCGTCGGCGGTGACGCTGAAATTATTGAAGGCGCCGGAGAGCAGGGTATCCTGCCGCGTGGCGAGACGACCGGTCGCGGGGTCGATCCCCATCCGGACGATCGACTCGAAGCCGCTCCCCGAGCGTGTCAGCCAGAGAGCATCGTTGGTGATCCGGCCCGGGCAGGTGCAGGAGTTGACCACCTGGTCGGCGACCTTGCCGTTCCGATCGAAGACCTGCCACCGCCCGCGCCCCGCCTGCACCACCAGTCCCACGATCCACCGGCCGCTGGGCATGACGCTGATCCCGCTGAGCCCCTGCCCCGGCCCCGCGATGCGAATGCTGTCGCCGATCACACCACCAAGGCTGGTCACCCGGGCGTAGAAGACCGAGTCGGGGGCGACCTGCGGCGCTACAATCAGTGAATCACCGCCGGCCCAGAACATGGCGGCGCCGGAGCTGAGATACCGCGGGGTCCCGCCGAGTGCGGAGACCAGGTGGACACCCCAGCGGCCGTTGATGGTGCCGGCGAAGATCAGATTGCGCCGGTCGGGGCTCCACTCGAGGCCGTAGGCGGCGGTGGCACCCTCGAGGATGCGATGGGTAGCGGTGCCACCGACGTCCTGGATCTCGACGTCATAGGTGCATCCGGCGCCCACACAATGCCGCGTGATGTAGGCGAGCTGCTTGCCGTCCGGAGTGATGGCGGAGGCGAACACCGAGCCGGTGAAGGTGAGCTGACTGCGGTCGCGCAGGGCAAAGGCCGGCTCGCGGGTGCCGAGCTTGCCGGTCGCGAAGAGGTACCCCGCCCCGGCGACGAGCAGCAGCAGCACCACTCCGACGACCGACGCCGAGGCGATCCGGCGACCACCCGGCGCCGATGCGATCGTGGCCGTCGTCGCGATGGGCTTCAGCTCGAGCGCGCGGGCGAAGTCTCCGGCCGAGGCGAAGCGGTCGGCCGGCGTCTTGTCGAGTGCCTTGGCCACGGCCGCGTCGATCGCTTCCGGCACCGACCCCCGCACCACCCGCAGGTGGGTCGGGCGTTCCGTCATCAGCTTGGCGATCATCGCCTGGGCGTTGGGTCCGGTGACGGGCGGCTCTCCCGCCAGCATCTCGTAGAGCACCGCGGCGAGGGAGTAGACATCGCTCCTGGCGTCGAGCAGGCGGTCACCGGTCGCCTGCTCCGGGCTCATGTACTGTGGCGTGCCGAGGGAGAGACCGGTCTCGGTGAGGCGATTGCCGCCGGCCTCCTTCACCGCGAGGGCGATGCCGAAGTCGGTCAGCATCGCCTCCCCTTCCTGGATCAGGATGTTCTCCGGTTTGATGTCCCGGTGCACTACTCCCTGCCGGTGGGCGTAGTCGAGTGCGCTGGCGACCTGTCGCGTGATGGCCACCGCCTCCTCGAGGCCGAGCTGCTTCTCCTTGTTGAGCTTCTCGCGAAGCGACTCGCCCCGGACCAGCGGCAGCACGTAGTACAGGAAGCCGCCCGCCACCCCTGAATCGATCAGCGTCAGGATGTGCGGGTGGTCCAGCTTGGCCGTGATCTTGATTTCGGTCAGGAACCGGTCGTTGCCGAGGACCGCGCCGAGTTCTGGGCGGAGCACCTTGAGGGCGACTTCGCGGTCGTGTTTGAGGTCGGTGGCGAGGTAGACCGTGGCCATGCCACCAGCGCCGAGCTGGTGCTCGATGCGGTAGCGGTCGGTCAGTGCGTTGGCGAGGCGGGAAGCATCGGAGTTCATGGGACTGCAAGATGGGGAGCCGAAGGAGGGATTGCCAGCCGCGCTTCCCTGCTGCCACTGCGGGGCCGTGGACCCTGGGGCAGCGCGTCGAACAGGCCCATCACTGCCGCGCCAACATGGGGCGGCAGCTCTGACCGACGGCTAGCTGTTCTCCCGTCGCCGGTCGGGTGTGCCTGACGGCTCCTCACCAAAAAGCCGCTTCCGACTGCCGCCGCGCACCTCCTTGCGAGGCTCGAGGTCCTCGAGGCGGACCACATCCCCGTCGGATCGCGGCGGCTTGGCGGCTTTCCGCGGAGGGCGCCCGGGTCGACGGGAAGAGGGATCGCGGCTCAATGGACTCTCGGTGGCTTGCGTGGAAATCTGCAGGAGCGGCGCGGACGGCCGGACGGCTGTCCGCGCCCCATGCCGTATCCTCTACTTCGGCGCTCTCAGCTTGGCTCCACCCTTGACGGCAGAGGCCTTCTTGTTGCTGACGGACTTCTTCGGCAGGTCGGCGATCTTGGAGTTCTTCTTCTTGCTCGTCATGGTATCCTCGAAGGGCGGAAGGGAACAGCAGGACGTCAGAAACGCCATCTCGGAGCCGACGGGAGCGGGTCGACTTCACCCTGAAGCGGCCTACCCGCCCCGCGCTCTGTGCCCTCAGCTAAAGCAGGTGACGGGCCACATCCCGACGGCGGAACCAAGTGGTTGACCTGACTTCGTTTGCGCCTCTCTCACCGAATCACCTCGGCCGCTGCGCGGCCCGATCTTCGAACCATTCCGGCTCCGTTCCAATGCCACGGTACTGTATTGAGACACACGGGTTTGCGTGCTGCGATCAGGAGCCGCCGCCGAAGCGGCTCCGGCGCTCGCGCCCTGCGCCTCAGTGCGACGCCCCGCCCAGCTTCCGATCCAGCGTGGAGCGAGAGAGGCCGAGTATCCGGGCCGCCCGCCGCTTGTTGCCGCCGACCCGCTCCAGCACCAGCTGGATGTGGCGCCGCTCGGCGGCGCGCAGAGAAAGATCGCCATCGAGGGCGGGACCGGTCAGGCGTGCGGAGACCGCCGTCGCCGGCGCAGCCTCCGGAGTGGCCTCGAGCAGGACGGCATCTTCCTCGATTACCTCTCCCTCGGTGATCGCCACCGCGGTGTGAATCACCCGTTTCAGCTCCCGCAGATTTCCCGGCCAGGAATGGGTCATCAGCCGGTCCGCAGCGGCCCGACTGAGGCCCACGATCGCGCGGCCCATCGCCTCGCTCGCGGCCCCGGTCTCCCGGGCGACGAGCGAGCGCAGGTCGTTCGGCCGGTCGCGCAACGGCGGCAACCGGAGGGTGATCCCGCTGACCCGATAGAAGAGGTCCTTGCGGAAGTGGTCGGTCTCGAGGAACCGCGCGATCGGCAGGTGGGTCGCCGACACCAGTCGCACATCCGCCTCCATGAGCTGCTCGCTCCCCAGCCGTTCGAATTCGCCGTATTCCACGGCCCGGAGAATCTTCGCCTGGGCGACGGCGCTCATGTCGGCGATCTCGTCGATGAAGAGGGTTCCCCCGTCCGCCAGTTCGAACTTCCCCTTCACCCGGCGCTCCGCCCCGGTAAAGGCTCCGCGCTCGTGCCCGAAGAGCTGGCTGTCGAGCAGGGTGTCGGAGAGTGCCGCCGCGTTGAACTCGACGAACGCGGCTCTGGCGCGCTTCGACGAGTTGTGGAGGATGCGTGCCAGGAGCGACTTCCCGGTGCCGGTCTCACCAAGGATCAGCACCGGCAGGTCGGTGCGGGCGGCGATCCCCGCCAGATGCAGGCAGGTGAGCATCGCCTCGTCGTCGGTGTGGAAGTCGGCGAGTGTGGCGTGGAGATCCGGCCGACGGTCCGTCATGGTGGAGTCGGATCCGAGAGGTTTTCACGGAGAGCGCGGATCGGCTCGACCGCGAAGCTGACCAGCGACCTTCGCCCCACCACCACATCCGCCAGCCCTCCCATCCCCGCGAGCAGTGGCCGCGGCTGGCCGCGCACCCGGATGGAGTCGCCGCGCAGGTCCACGAGGGCACGGAAGGCGGTGCTGTCCCCCGCCTGCATCCCCGCGGGTCCGAGCCAGCGCACCGTGCCGAGCTGGACCCCGTAACGTTGATAGGGAAAGGCGTCGAAGCGCAGCTTCACCTGTTGCCCCGGTCGCACCTGGGGAACACCGGACTGGGGCAGGGAGAACTCCGCCTCGAGGCGATGCCCGGCGCAGGCCAGTTCACTCAGGATCTCTCCCTCACTCACGATCGCGCCAGGCGACCCGACCCGGAGCCGGAGCACCGTCCCCTCGCAGGGCGCCGTCACGACCAGCCCCTGATCGGTGAGATTCACCAGGTCGCCCTGCAGCCCGGAGATGCGGATGCGCGCGGTCTCGACATTCTCGGTCAGACCCCGACGGGTCTCGCGATACTCGAGATCGCGCGCCTCGCCATCGCGGGCGAGTCGGGCGATGGCGGCCCGGGCGTCCACCAGGTCATTGGTGGCAATCTGGACATCCTCAGCCAGGGTGCTCGCCTCGATGTCGAGCCGGGTCGCGTCGAGCCGTGCGACCGAGCCTGACCGCATGCCGGCGAGTGCGCTGTCGGCGAGCTGACGCGTCTGGGTCAGGCGATGCTGTTTCGAGTCGACCAGGCGCTCGAGGAACGCCACCCGCGCCCGCAGCCGCTGGTCCTCGGCCCCATCGGACCGGAGCCGGGTCTCGTACTGGCTGGCGGCAATCCGGAGCCGCTCCTCGTCGGTTCGGCGCTGGGTCTCCAGGGTGCGCAGTTCGCTGGAGCGATCGCTGAGCGGCGCCGAGCGGATGAGCATGAGGACCGCGCCCCTGGCGACCTGGTCGCCCTCGTGCACCCGCACCTCGCTCACCACGCCCTCCTTGAGGGCGCGCACCGGATCAGCCCCGTCGCGGGGGACCAGCATGAACCGCCCCGAGACGGTTTCGGGAACGCGCACCAGCAGCGCCACCGCGATGCCGGCGACGAAGAGCGCGATCGTGACGTAGGCGAGCCCGCGCGCCGCCAGATGCGGCGGCGCATTGTCGAGGTAGGCGGTTTCGGTGTCCCAGGACATGGCGCCTTTCGGGGTCCGGTTACAACCCGAGCTGCTGGCTGACCAGGAAGTAGTACAGCCCCTGGCGCTTCATCAGATCGTCGTGGGTTCCCTGCTCCACCAGCCGGCCCTGTTCCAGCACCAGAATCACGTCGGCGTCACGGACAGTGCTCAGCCGGTGGGCGATCACGAACGAGGTCCGTCCCTCGAGCAGCTGGTCGATATTCTCCTTCACTGCGCGCTCCGATTCGGTGTCGAGCGCGCTGGTGGCCTCGTCGAAGATCAGCACCGGCGGGCGGGGATAGATCGCGCGGGCGATGGCGACCCGTTGCCGCTGCCCCCCCGAGAGCGCGATCCCCGACTCCCCGATGCGGGTGTCGTAGCCGAAGGGGAGCCGCTCGATGAACTCGCGGGCGTTCGCCGCCTGGGCGGCCCACATGACCCGGTCGAGATCGGACTCCTCCTCGCCGAAGGCGATGTTCCGCGCGATGCTGTCGTCGAAGAGATGATTCTCCTGCAGCACGAACCCGATCTTCCGCCGGAGGTCGCGATAGTTCAGGGTGCGGAGGTCGATGCCGTCGTAGAGAATCGTGCCCTCGGTCGGCTCCAGCAGCCCGGCGAGGCACTTGATCAGCGTGGTCTTGCCCGAGCCGCTCCGGCCCACGATTGCGACCACCGTGTTGGGAGGCACCTCGAAGCTGATATCCTCGAGGATCGGCGCCGACTCGGGGCCGCCATAGCGGAAGCCGACGTGCCGGAACGCGATGCGGCCCTCGAGCGACTTCACCGGCGTGAGGCGACTGTGATCGGCGCCCTGCTCCGGCTCCTGCTGGAAGATGTCGTCCAGCCGGTTCAGATACACCCGCGCCAGCTGGAGATTGTCCCACATCGTGAGCAGGGTGAGGATCGGCTGATTGGCGAGCGCCACCAGCGCGTTGAAGGCCACCAGGGAGCCGATCGACATCGCGCCGTGCATCACCTGCTGGGCCCCCACCAGCAGGAAGAGAATGACGGAGAGCAGCGTGACCGTATGGACGGCGCCCTGATAGCCCATCAGGGTGAAGTCGGCCTTGAAGCGCTTGCGCGCCACACTGTGGAACTGCCGGAGCATCAGGTCGCGAAAGGCCTGTTCGGCACCGAGCGACTTGACCGTCTCGATCCCCTTGATCGCGTCGATCTGGAACGACTGGTAGCGCCCGTACGACTCCTCGAGCTCCGAGTAGAGCGGACGCAGCCGGCTCGAGGCGAAGCGCATCAGCAGGATGAGCAGCGGCGCGCTCGAGAGAAAGACCAGCGTCAGCGTCGGGCTGTACAACAGCATCAGGGTGACCGCCGCCAGCAGCTGCGCAACCGCCGTGAGCGAAGCCACTCCGTGCTCCACCATGAATTCGCGAATCTGCCAGATGCCATTCAGCCGGCGCTGGATATCGCCGGTGCGGCGGCTGGTGAAGTAGTGCATCGGCAGCCCGAGGAGCCGCCGGGTGATGAAGTCCAGCGAGGCGGCGTCGACCCGGACCGCCGCCCAGCTGAGCAGGTAGCGCTGGACCAGCGTCGCGATCAGGGTGAAGCCGACCACCCCGGCCATGCCGACGATCAGGATGTGCAGCAGCGTCATGTCCCGTTCCACCACCACCCGGTCCACGATCACCTGGGTGAAGACCGGGATCACCATCTGCAGCGCGCTCACGATGACGGCGAGCGCCGCCGCCTGCACCAGGTAGCGGAGATGAGGACGGAAAAAGGGCAGAAACCAGGAGATGCCGAGCTGGGTCTCCTCGTTCCGCTCAAAGGCGTCGGTGTAGTCGAACAGGGCGGCGAATCCGGTCCACTTCTCGAGGAAGACCTTCCGCGGCACCTTCCGCTTGCCGACTCCGGGATCGGAGACCCGCACGTGGTCGTCGGCGACGCCGTAGAGGACCACCCAGTGGTTCCCGTCCCAATGCACGATGGCGGGGAGCGGGATCTGGTCGAGATTGTCAGGCGACGCCTTGACGGCCCGTGCCGCGAGCCCCAGCTCGTTGGCGCCTTCGCAGATGGCCCGGAGGCTCGCACCGTCGAGCCCGGTGTGCACCAGCTGGCGGATCCGCGCGAGGCTGATCGCCTTGCCGAAGTGCCGGCAGACGATGGCGAGACTCGTGGCCCCGCAGTCCATCTCGTCGATCTGCCAGAGGTGCGGGAAACGCCGGATTCGCCGCCCCTGCTTGACGAAGCGGCCCTGTTCGTCGGCGAAGGGCGCCGCCCCGCCCGCGACCTCCGGCCCATCCGGCCCCTCCGGCCCATCCGCCGTGGCGGTCGGCGCGGGAATCGCCCAGCTCTGCGTCAGATCCCGATCGACCTGATCGTCGCTCACGGTCTCCTGCCCGCGCACCTCCGCGGGGAGCAGCTCCCGGAAGAGATCGATGGGGATCTGCGCGGTGTGCCGGAAATCATACTGCGCCAGCCGGTCCTCGATCTCCTCCCGGAACTGCGGGTGGCGTGTCAGCAGGTCGGCGTAGGTTTCCCGCGTGAGGCGGAGCAGCCGCATCGGCGTGACGGCCTCGACCGTCCCCTCCCGCGGCTGATCGCGGAAGACCGACTGCTCGCCGAAGAACTCCCCCTTCCGCAGAAAGGCGACGTTGCGCCGGCGACCATCGATGGCCACGTGCACCCGGCAGCGGCCCTCCTCGATGATGTACATCGGGCCCGGGGGATCGCCCTCGCCGACGATGGTCTCCCCCGCCTTTACCGCTACCGGTTCGAGCGCCCGCAGCAGGTCGGCCAGCGCATCGGCAGGGAGCCGGCTGAGGGTGGAGAACTGGCGAAGGAAGTGTTGCAGGTGGCGGAGCCGGGACTGGAGTTTGAAATACTCCTGCACCTCCGGCCGCTGGGCCAGCAGCGCCTCGAAGAGCGTTCGATCGAGCCGCAGGACCTCGACCTCCGAGCTCGCCCGTATCGTGGCCGGCTGCGTCCCTCCCTCGAGCAGGCCCGTCTCGCCGAAGCTCTCGCCCGCCTTGAGGCCGCCGAGAGAGATCTCGTCCCCGTTCTCGCCGAGTTTCACCATCCGGACCCGACCGGAGCAGAGGACGTAGTACGCCTCGACCGGCGCACCTTCGGCAACGATCGTCTGGCCGAAGGTGTAACGCTCGCGTGCGAAGCTCGAGGTCACCTTCGCCCGGAGATCGGCGGGGAGGAAGCTCAGGAGGGGAAGTCCGTGCAGGACGTCGGCGGCGGTCTCCATGGCGCGGTCTCGCTTACCAGCCAGCCGTCCAGCGGACGCGCCGCTGGGCTTCGTTCGCGAGCGCCCGCGCAAAGAGGCGGCCGGCGGCTCGCTCCCGGATCTCGGGATCGCTGTCTTCGGGAATGGCCTTCGAGAGCACGTGAAAGAGGGTGTACCCCGTCTCCGTGGCGGACGGGCCGATCAGGTCACCCATCATGGCAGAGACGAAGGAGGCCTGGGCACTCGGCTCCATGTCGTCGACGTAGAATCGTGCGTCGGCCGCCTCCAGGCCGGCGTTTGCGGCGACCTCGTCGATATCGATGCCATCCTCCCGAATGCAGAGGACCGCCTCACGGGCGGCGGGGAGGTCGGGAAAGGTGAGGGTGCGGCACTCCAGCCGGACCCACTCCATCTTGTGCAGCTGCATCTCGCGGCCCAGCGCCTCATCGGTCATGACGGCCTGACGGAATCGGTCGGCGCCTTCGCGGATCTGATCAAGGAGCGGCAGCCGTGTCAGCGCGTGACTCGCCTCGAGACCAGGTGGCAGGCTGTCGGGGAGACCGACTGGTGCCGCGCCCGGCACCAGGCATCCGACCGCCGCCGCAGCCGCAGCGTATTCGGCGCAAACCTCGGCGAGCTCCCGGCCGAGCCCGGTGCAGAGGAGCTCCACCCGGATCGCCTGCACCAGCTCCCGCCGCGGCGAGGTCCCGGCCCTCCCGAGGCCAACCAGACGGCCGGCGTAGTGCTCCCGGAAGACCGCCCGGCGGATGCCGGCGAGCCACTCCGCAGCCGTGGTCCCGCGTTCCCTGAGCCAGGCCTCGGTCTCCTCCGCGGTGATGAGGTCCCGATCGTAGCGAAACTCCGCCGCGGCCGCCTCCGCCCGCGCTTCGAGCGCCTCGTCCTCATCCCTCCCGAACAGACGCACCGCAGTGAGCCCCGCATCCATGTCCCGGAGGAGTGGCTCCCAGCGATCGAGGCGATGCGTGAACAGCACCACGTCACGCCACGAGAAGGTCTCGTGGTCCACCTGGAAGACCGGCCCCGCGAAGAAATCGTCCATGCCTGCGATAACATGCGGCGAATCGGGGGCCTCGCAAGAGGGCGGCTGCCCCGAGCGTCCTCCGGGGAGGAGGGCGCGGCGCCGCCAGGCTCAGGCGCCAGTCACCGGCACGGCACGGCCCAGCGCCACGGTGGTTACGCGGCCACGCCGGTGCCCTGCTCTTCAAGGGGCTCATCGACCCCTTTGGTCTTCAGATGCCGGATGATGGTTTCGGCGGCACGGCGCCGGTCGTTCCCGAGCATGAGCCTGAGCGGCGTCTGGCAGGAGGGGCAGACGACCGGCTCGACCTTGAACGAGCGGGCAATCAGCGCGTCCCACGACGGGTACGACTGCTCCGTGGCGCATGTCGCGCAACGCACCCGCGCGGGGCGATGCAGCATTTCGCTGAGGCCCGGCACGACCGTGTGTCCCTCGAAGTGCTCACGGTACCACCGGCGGTAGTGATGCTTGGCCCAGCCGCGGTCGACCCACCCGGTGATCATGCCCGACAGCCCCACCTTGGTGTCAGGGGGATGGTGGCCATGAAGATGTGGCCGAGCACGAGCGGGATGCCGGCCGCGGCCATGGCGTAGTGGGCGAGATAGGCAACCAGTTCCACGCCGGGCAGCCACACCATGATGCCAGTCACGATGTACAGCGGATAGAACGCGGACACCATCATGAAGTTGAGTTTCTCGGCAGCGTTGAACTTCCCCTGCTCGGGCAGCTCGATCTTCGGATTGATCGCGTTCCTCGGGAACAGCAGCAGCCACCGGATATCCTCCGCGGTCCAGCGCCAGCCCTCGCGCATGTTCTCGAGATGGATCCGCCAGTCGACCTGGCCGCGCAGCAGCGCCAGCGGCGGCAGCACGATGAGGAGGACGCCGAAGGCGCGGTGGGCGATGGACAGGGCGTCCCGGATATGGCGCGGGGCGGGCTCGCTGTAATAGAGGATCATCAGACCGGCACTCAGATAGAGCACCACGAAGGGGCCCGCCAGCGCCCAATGCAGAAATCGCTCGCCAGGCAGGAACCGCTGGATCTGCGACGTCTGCGTCGCGTCGGACCCGGCATGCGCCGATGCGGCGGGGGTATCCGGGCGGTGCTTGGTGTCCATGGCGCGCACTCCTGATGGTGGTATCGGCAGAGCCGACGCCGACGACCTGTCGCGCAGGTACTCCACCGCGTGAACAGAAGCCCGGGCTCCCGCCCCGGGTCAAGCGGACCGCACCCCGCAACACCCGGCGTACACCCAGAGGCGCCGAGAACTCATCCTTTCGATCAGCTCGCACCATTCCGGGTCCCGGTGCCGCGAGCCCGGTCCTCCGACTGTGCCAGGCAACAATCGCCGCCCGAACGCCGAGCAGCTTGCACGCCTTTCTCCGACCGCCTGCCTCACGATTTTCACCCGGTTGCCTTCACACAACATCCATAGCTTGTCGAAATGCCATCCGCCGACCAGATGCGGGCGTCGACCATCGTCGCCTTCCGCGAGGAGCTCGCCCGGCTCGAAGCGGCGGGCGTCGTCGGCGCTCGATGCGGCCACCCGCGAGCGGCTTCGCGCTCACCACGACACCGAGCTCTCGGCCTGGCAGCGGCCGGCGATGTGGACCTGACCCCGACCGACGGCCCGGCTCTCCACCGGCATGCGGGTCGCAACGCTGCTGGGCACGATCGCGCTGTCCGCGGCCTACGGCTTCTTCGTCAGCTCGCACTGGGGCACCCTGGCCCTGGCGCCGCAACTGGCGCTCGTCAGCCCTCCCGCCACTGCTGCTCGTCGTGCTCACCCACGTCGCCGCGGCACGGGAACCCTCCGGATACGTCGCCTCGCTCCTCGCGACCGTGGCCGCGATCGCCTTTGCCGTCAACCTCGGCACCCTGGGCCAGCTGTACAATCTGCCGGATTCCCGCAACGCCCTGCTCGCGGTCGGCGCCTTTGCCATGCTGCTCGCCTACGGCTATGGCCTCACCCTGCCGCTCCTCGTCGGCATCGGCGGCATCGGCGGCTGGCTCTGGACCCTCGGCGCCATACCGCTCGGCCTCTGGTGGCGGGACGGCTTCGGCGTGATCGAGCCGCTGCTGGCGGTGGGGCTCGCTGGCACTGGCGGCGCCCGCGTGGATTCGCGGCCGGCCAAATTCGCCCCGTGGTGGCGCGGGATGGGGGCCACGACGCTTGTCCTGGGGCTGCATGCTGGTGGAGAGCAACGGCGATGCTCAGCGGGTTTGCGACCGCCGACGTGCACACGATCGAGATCGGCTACAAGATCGTCGGCGCCGCTGGCGCTTACGGCCCTCGTGGTCTGGGGAATCCGGCGCGACCAGCGCGTCGTCACACAGATCGGATCGGCCGGCGCGGTGCTCTACCTGTTCATGCGGCTGGTGGACTGGTTCTGGGATCTGCTGCCGAAGTGGCTGTTCTTCCTGCTGGTCGGCGCCTTCGCGCTGTCCGTCCTGCTGGTGCTCAGGCGACTGCGCCGAGTGCGCGTGGCGGCGAGATGAAGTCGGCCCTCGCCGCCGTGGCGCTGGTCGTCGTGGCCAATGGAATGGTGCTGGTGTCGGCGGGACGGGAGCGCGCGGCACCCGCCAGCCTGCACCACGATCGACGTCTGCGCCGGGCACCTGATCGGCGGAGGGTCTTCCGATCAGGCGCCCGGCGCTTCCAGCTGAGCCTCGCCCCGGACTCCTCCTCGACTCCACCGGGCCTCGACACCGCCGGGCTCCGGGCCCTGGGCTTCGCCGAGGCGATGATCGCCGGCCATCGGCAGGCAGCGCGACTCGACCTTCCGCTGGCCAGCGGCGCGGCCTGCATGGGTTCGGCTCCGCCAACGCCATGATTCCCTGGAACGGTTCGAGGTGATCGGCGTCGCTTTCCGGCGCCAGCTGCTCAGCCAGGATTCGATCTCCCTGATCGTCCAGGGCCGAGTCGGGTTCCGCGAACAGCGCGACGCACCGCCTCCGGCCTCCGCGGGCGGCGCCGCCGGTCACGATCACGCCGCCATGACGCGCGGACATCCGCCCGGCCTGATCTATCCGGCCGTGATCGAGGTCATCCCTCCCCTGCTGCATCTCGACCGCCAGCAGATCGCCGCCCTCCGCGCCGCCCTCCCCGACAGCACTGGCTGTTCCACGAAGCAGCGGGTGCAGATCGCGACCGGAGCGTCCGGCGGGATCTGGGTGGAGCGGCTGCACTGACCCGGGGCCCCCTACCGCATTTCCCACGGACACCGATACTTCTCTCCACCCTGATCGCTGGCGTGACCCGCGACCCGGCCGGCCGGACCCGAAAATCCGCAGCTGGAGACGACGGGCATGGGCGTCTGGTGCGGACAACGTGGAGGTGACCCTTGGCATGGATGCAGGAGTGGCGGGCGGCACTCGGGAGCGAGGCCCTTCCGCGCCGGCGACGGTGGCAACTCCTTGCCGGGATCGTGACGTTTTATCTCATGCGTGACATCCTCTTGTACGTACTGCTGCCGGCGATTCTCTGGATCAAGTCCAGATAACCCGACAACCTCCCGCCAGGGAGTCTCCGTCCCTCATTGATCGATGCGGCCGGCGCCCGACTCTTGACGACACTGCCCTCCCGTCGTATATAACCCGCAGGTTATGCAACTCGCCCCCTTCGGCCGCGCCACCCCCGCGCGCCTCGACGCCACCTTTGCCGCGCTCGCCGATCCCACCCGGCGCGCGATTCTCTCCCGGCTGGCCCATGGCGAGGCCTCCGTGACGGAGCTGGCGGAGCCGTTCCGGATGAGTCAGCCCGCTATTTCCAAGCACCTCAAGGTCCTCGAGCGGGTCGGGCTGATCAGCCGCGGCCGGGAGGCACAGCGCCGCCCCTGCCGCCTCGAAGCGAAGCCGCTGGCCGAGGCCACCGCGTGGCTGGTGGCGTACCGGGAGTTCTGGGAGAGCCGCTTCCAGCGCCTCGACGCGCTGCTCGATGACATGCAGGCTCGTCAGGCAGCCCAACCACCAACCAGCGCCATCACTCGTCAGGCGCCCCGGAGGCGACACCCGTGATCGACACACCGCAGATCCTGCAGAGCGCGGCTCAAATGACCGCCGTCATCCACCTGACGATCCCCCGGGCCGACATGCCCAAGGTCATGGGTCCCGGCATCGGCGAGCTGATGGCGGCCGTCGCCGCCCAGGGGATCACCCCCACGGGCCCGATCTACGCCCATCACCTCCGCATGACGCCGGAGCAGTTCGACTTCGAGCTCGGGGTTCCGGTCTCTGCGCCGGTGAAGCCGGCGGGACGAGTCCGACCGGGGCAGCTCCCGGCCACGACGGTGGCGCGGACCATCTATCATGGCGGCTACGAAGGGCTCGCCGGGGCGTGGGGAGAGGTCCATGCCTGGATCGCGGCTCAGGGGCGCACCCCGGCCGCCGACCTGTGGGAGTGCTATGTCCAGGGCCCCGAGTCGGGCCCCAACCCCGCCACCTGGCGCACGGAACTCACGCGCCCACTCGCACGCTGAGGCCGCGGCCATGACGATCCCCACTGCCATGACCATCGTCACCCGGGGCGACCGGGAGCTGGTGATCACCCGCGGCTTCAACGCGCCGCCACCCCTGGTCTTCGACGCCTACACCAGGCCGGAACTCGTCAGGCAGTGGCTGCTGGGTCCGCCGGGCTGGCAGATGCCGGTGTGCGAGATCGATCTCCGGGTGGGCGGCCGCTACCGCTATCTGTGGCGCCACGACGCCGACGGCCGCGAGATGGGGATGGGAGGCGAGTTTCGCGAGGTGACGCCGCCGAAACGGCTGGTCGCCACCGAGAAGTTCGATGATGCCTGGTACCCCGGCGAGGCGGTGAGCACCCTCGACCTGAAGGAGCAGGCGGGTGGGACGCTGCTCACCCAGATCGTCCGGTACCAGTCGAGCGAAGCCCGGGATATCGCGCTCAAGTCCGGCATGGACAAGGGCATGGAGATGGGCTTCAACCGGCTCGCCGAGCTGCTGGCCGCCGGAAGGGTCTGAGCCATGCAACCGCCCATGCGCGATACCCCCGCCCCGCGACATCGCGGCCGGACGAGCGGCGCGGTCGCCGCGGGGGTGCTCGCGATCTTCGTGCTCTCCCTCGGCACCGACGAAGTGCTGCACCTCACCGGCGTGTACCCGCCATGGGGCCAGCCCATGTCCGATGCCCTCTTCCTGCTCGCGACATCGTACCGGCTCCTCTACGGGGTCGTCGGCGGATACCTCACCGCCCGTCTCGCCCCCGATCGACCGATGCGCCACGCCATGATACTCGGGCTTGTCGGCCTGGTGCTGAGCAGCGTCGGCCTCGTGATCGCGGCCAGGGGAGGACCGGAGTTCGGACCGATGTGGTACCCGGTCGCGCTCGTGGTTACGGCGCTGCCATGCGCCTGGGCCGGAGGCCGCCTCTATTCTGGCGCAGCAGCCACTCGGCCGGTCTGAGAGATGGCGCGTAGCTCACCATCGCTTTCCCTCAAGCGGCCGCCCGCCCAGGTCAGAGCGGAGGTGAAGGAAGCGCTCGCCTGGCTCAAGCGACGCGGCAGCAGGAGCGTCGCTCTGCGTTCACCTCTTCGACAAGACGCCCCACGCCTTTGCCAAAGTGGAGGCCTGGGCCACCCGCCGCTCGGAATTCGAACGACGCGGCGCCTTTGCACTGCTCGCCTGCCTTGCCCTCCACACCCGCGGCGGGAACGAGGAACCCTTTGCTCGCTGCCTGCCACTCCTCGAACGGGGCGCGACGGACGATCGGAACATCGTGAAGAAGGGCGTCAGCTGGGCGCGCCGCTCGATTGGCCGGCGAAGCCCCGCGCTCCACGCCGCATCCACTCGTAGTGCTCAGCGGGAAGTAGGCGGCGAGCTGAGGGCCTGCACTTCGTCAGGCGTCAGCATTCGCCACGCCCCCTTGGCCAGCGTTCCCAGCGCCAGCGGTCCGATGGCGACGCGCACCAGCCGCAACACTTCGATATTCAGGACGGCGAGCAGCCGGCGGATGTGGCGGTTCTTCCCTTCATCAAGCACCAGCTCGAGCCACGCGCTGCTGCGGGATCCCACCCGGAGCAGCGACACGCGCCGGGCCTCGAGTCGCTCGCCGGAGCGCGGCTCCACCACGCCCGCAGCCACCCGCGCCACGGTGGCATCGTCCACCAGGCCGCGCACCTGAACGTGATAGCACTTCTCCACGTGGGAGGCGGGATCGAGCAGGTGCGCGGACCACTGGGTGTCGTTGGTCAGGAGCAGCAGCCCCTCGCTCGCCTTGTCGAGCCGGCCGACCGGCCCGACGAACGGCAGCGCCGAATCGGTCAGGCAGGTGTAGATCGTCGCGCGGCCCGCAGGGTCGTCTCGCGTCGTGACCAGCCCGCGCGGCTTGTTGAGCGCCAGGTACACCTTCTCCACCCTGCCGGCGCGCACCCCGTCGATCTCGATCACCGCTCCCTCGGGGCGGAGCCGGAATCCGGGATCGCGGATGATCGTCCCGTTGACCGCCACCCGTCCCGCCGTGACCAGCCGCTCTCCTTCCCCGCGCGAACAGATCCCCAGCTTGGAGAGCCCGCGCGCGATGCTGACGGTGCCGAGGGACGCCGATCCGGAGCGCTTGCTCGACGGGCTCAAAGGCCGATGCCTGCCAAGGGAGGATCGGCGATCTGCTCGCGCACGCTGGTGGCGACACACATGACTATGGTCCCGTCACGGGAAGGAGAGTGTCCGACGCGGTGGACATCCGGCGCGGGTGGCTCGCGCGTCGCGATGGCAGGCCCCGCCTACAGATCGACGAATAGCCGCTCGATGTCGAGTGCCAGCGCCACCGGTACATCTGCCGGATGCCAGGCGTGGGACCCGGTGACCCGGCGCTCCCCTTCGCCGGCCCGGCAGACGAAGAGGGCCCGCTCCCACCGATCCACCAGCCAGACCTCCGGCACTCCGAGCGCCAGATAGGCGTCTCGCTTGAAGTCACGATCATACTTCATCGACGAGCGGCTCAGCACCTCGACCGCGAGCCAGTGCCCGGTGAGGTCGCTCCACGCAAAGTCCTTCCCGATCGGGCCGGGAAAGACCAGCACGTCCGGCTCGAGGTGCGTCCCCGGTCTCCGTTCGATCACCCCCGGGCCGGTGACGTAGGCGCGCGTGCCGAGCAGCTGCTGCAGCGCGCCGATGAGGCGGGCGGCGATGAGCTGATGCGGCCCCCCAGGCGCCGGAGTCACCAGCAGGAACCCTTCGAGCAGCTCGTAGCGCTGTCCGTCGGCCGGGAACGTCTCCAGGTCGGCGATTGTGTAGCTCGGCAGGTGCAACGGGAGCGGCATGGCCATAATGTCGGCTCGGCAGAGCGGATAGGGCAAGTGGACATCGCCCATAGTGACCCGGGAAGAACGCCGGGATGGTACCCGAATGTCGCTGCGCGGGTGCCGTCGAGCGCGGGCGGTTTGACCACAAGAATCGGGAGGCGCCAGGGACGCCTCTATATATAGAATAGATTCCCCGGCCCGAGATGAGGTCCGATTGACCACTACGCGCACGGAGTCTCCCCGCCCCATGTCGTCAGGATCGCTGCCCCTTCCCCCGGCGCTGCAGCGCGCCGTGCATCACGCCACCGCCTGGCTCGACGGTCTGGACACGCGGTCCGTCGCCTCGGTGACCGATCTCCCCACCCTGCGCGCCCGTCTGGGGATTCCACTCCCCGAGCAGGGTACCGACCCGGTGCGGGTGATCGATGACCTGGTAGCGATGACCGAGGGTGGGCTGCTGGGCTCCGCCGGCGGGCGGTTCTTCGCCTGGGTGATCGGTGGCTCGCTCAACTCCGCGCTCGCCGCCGACTGGCTCACCGGTGCCTGGGATCAGAACGCCGCGCTCTACGCCTGTGCCCCGGCCGCGGCCGTGGCGGAAGAGGTGGCGGGGGCGTGGATCAGGGAGCTGCTCGACCTGCCCCGCGACGCCTCCTTCGCCATCACCTCCGGCTGCCAGCTGGCGCACTTCACCTGCCTCGCGGCCGCTCGCCACGCGGTGCTGCAGCGGGCAGGGTGGGACGTCGGCCGCGACGGCCTGTCAGGCGCTCCACAGATCCGGGTACTGGTGAACGAAGAGTGTCACGGCTCCATCACCCGGGCGGTCCGCTTCCTCGGCTTCGGCAGCCGGCATGTGCACGCGCTTCCCACGGATGCCGAGGGAAGGATCGGGCCGGCCACGCTGCAGCGCGCGCTGGTCGATCACCCCGGCCCGACGATCGTCGTGCTGGACGCCGCCGATCTCAACATTGCTGCCATGGATCCCTTCGCCGAGCTCATTCCGCTGGCGCATGCCGCGGGAGCCTGGGTGCACATCGACGGCGCCTTCGGACTGATCGCGCGGGTGAGCCGGACCAGGCGGGCGATGCTCGCGGGTGTGGAGCTGGCGGACAGCTGGGCGACCGACGGCCACAAGTGGCTGAATGTGCCCTTCGACTGCGGCATCGCCCTGGTGCGGGACCGGGAGGCACACCGGGCGGCGATGACCGTCCGCGCATCGTATATCACGGCCGAGAGCCAGGCGCGGGATGAGATCGACTGGAACCCCGAGTGGTCCCGGCGCAGCCGGGGCTTTGCGCTGTACGCCGCGCTCCGGGAGCTGGGGCGCGCGGGGCTGGAGGCGCTGGTCGATCGGTGCTGCGCCCACTGCCACGCCATCGTGAGTGGCATCGGTGCGCTCGACGGCGCCGAGATGGTATGGGAGCCGGGGCTCAACCAGGGGCTGGTGCGGTTTCTCGACCAGCGTCCGGGGGCGAGTGGGGCCGACCACGACCGGCGGACCGATGCGGTGATCGCCGCGATCAACGCGAGCGGCGAGGCCTTCTTCAGCGGGACCACGTGGCGGGAGCGCCGGGCCATGCGGGTGAGCGTCGTGAACTGGCGCACGTCGGAGGGGGATGTCGCGCGGGCGATCGCCGCGGCGCGGGGGGCGATCGCCGCCTTTCGGTAGGCGCGGAGCGCCGGGACGATTCGCCCACGTCCCGATTCCGCCCCTGTAGCGGGATGGGACAGGTGCGTTCGGTTGCGCCAGCCGGTCCGCTCTCCTACACTTCGCGATCGACGCCGCCATCCCTCCGCTGCCGCGTTCGCCACTCTGTGAGGCACTCCCATGCTGAATCGCCCGGGCATCGTCCTCTGCACCCTGCTCGCCTGGTCCCCCCTACTGCCTGATGCACCCCTCACCGCCCAGCAGCCGCGACCGCACCCCCCCGTCGCCCCGATGGTGCAGCACGCGGACACGGTGAACGGCAGCGTCCTCGAGGACGAATACTCCTGGATGCGGGATGACAGCCGCGAGCATTCGGAGGTGCTGGCCTGGCTCCGCTCCGAGAACGCCTATTCCGATTCCATGCTCGCGGGCAACCAGTCGCTGCAGAAAAAGCTCTACCTGGAGATGGTGGGGCACCTGAAAGAGACCGACCTCTCGGTCCCGCAACTCGACAAGGGGTACTTCTACTACTTCCGGACGGTGCAGGGTCAGCAGTACCGGATCTTCTGCCGGCGTCGCGGCCTCATGACCGCGCCTGAGCAGATCCTGCTCGATGAGAACCTGCTCGCCAGGGGCCATGCCTATTCCCGCGTCGGGATGCGCATGATCAGCCCCGATGGGCAACTCCTCGCCTATACCCAGGACACCACCGGCTCGGAGTGGTACACGGTCCACGTCAAGGACCTGCGCACCGGCCGGCTGCTGCCGGATCAGATCGACAGCGTGAGCTACGGGCTGGAGTGGGCCGCCGACAATCGCACCCTCTTCTTCACCCGGGACAACGCCGCACACCGCACTCAGTGGATCTTTCGCCGGACCCTCGGTGACTCGGCGGAACCCCTCGTCGACGAAGAGCGGGATTCGCTCTACTTCCTCGGGCTCGGCAAGACCAAGGACGAGGCCTACCTCGTCGCGCAACACTCGAGCTTCACCACCGGCGAGGCCCATTACCTCCGCGCCGATCACCCGACGGACCCCTGGCAGGTGCTCCTCCCCCGGCGGGAAGGGGTGGACTATTCGGTCGAACACCACGGGTCGGAATTCCTGATCCTCACCAACGATGGCGCCCGGGACTTCCGGGTGCTCCGGGCCCCCGATACCGCGGCGACCCGGGTGTGGACCGAGCTGGTGCGGACCACGAACGGGACGCTGATCGATGGCATGGAGATCTTCGACAAGCACCTGGTGCTCTATGAGCGGGGCGGCGGCCAGCAGAAGATCCGGGTGCTCTCGCCGGACGGCGTCGGAGGCTACGACATCGACTTCCCCGAGGAGGTGTACTCGGTGTTCGGCGGCGGAAATCCCGACTATCACGCCCGGACCCTGCGCTTCACCTACTCGTCGCCCCGGACCCCCGCGACCGTCTACGACTTCGATCTCGCCCGGCGGACCCGCGTGGTCCGCAAGGTCACCGTCGTCCCCGGATACAACAAGGCGCTCTACACGACCGAACGCCTCTGGGCCCCCGCCCCGGACGGCGCACGGATCCCGATCTCCCTGCTGTACAAGCCGCCCCTCACCCGGGATGGCCAGCGCCCGATGCTGCTCTACTCCTACGGCTCCTACGGCGCGAGCAGCGATCCCGACTTCGATTCCCGGGTGCTGAGCCTGGTGGACCGGGGGTACGTCTTCGCCATCGCCCACATCCGCGGCGGACAGGAGATGGGCCGGGCCTGGTATGACCAGGGCAGGATGCTGCAGAAGAAGAACACCTTTACCGACTTCATCGCCGTCGCGGAGTACCTGGAGCAGAAGCACTGGACCTCGGCGGACCGGATGGCGATTCGCGGCGCCAGCGCCGGCGGACTCCTCATGGGCGCCGTGACCAACATGCGCCCCGACCTCTTCCGCGCGGTGATCGCCGACGTGCCCTTCGTCGACCTGATGCACACCATGCTCGATCCGACGCTGGAGTTCACCACCCAGGAGTGGCAGCAGTGGGGCAACCCCAACCTCCCGGCGCAGTACGCCTACATGCGGTCGTACTCCCCCTACGACAACGTGTCGGCACAGCCCTATCCGGCGATGCTGGTAACGGCGGGTCTCAACGATCCCCGGGTGAACTACTGGGAGCCGGCCAAGTGGGTCGCGCGGCTCCGCGCCCACACCACCAGCGACCGCCCGATTCTCCTCAGAGTGGACATGGGGTCGGGCCACGGGGGAGCCTCGGGCCGGTACGATGCGCTCAAGGTCGAAGCGATCCGCTACGCCTTTCTCCTGAATCTCATCGGTTCGGGGGAGGGCGGCGCGACGCCCCGCTGAAGCTGGGGAAGCCTCAAACGGAAGATTGCGTCTTGAACCGCGCTGATGGAGAGCGGCGCGCCTGACACGGCAGCCCGACCGGCTACTCCCAGCGGAAGATCCGCGCCGAGAGGGCGGTACACGCCGCGAACACCAGTGCGAGCGCCGCCAGGTCGCCGACGTGGGCCGACCAGGGGTCGCCACTCCAGATGCCCTGCAGCAGCGACACCGTGTGGCTGAGCGGCAGGGACCGCGCCAGCAGGCTGAGGCCCGGTGGCAGGGTGTCCACCGGCACGAAGATCCCCGACAGCGCGAGCATCGGATAGAGGATGGCGGCGCCGATCGGCTGAGCGAAGCGCGCCGTCGGGACGATGCTGGCGATGACGAAGCCGATCGACAGGATGCTCAGCGTGCTGATCAGCAGCGCCACCAGGAAGCCGAGCACAGGAACCCCGGGGCCGATCGGCGCCAGCCTCCGGCCCGCCAGCATCAGCGCGAACAGCGTCAGGGCGGTGAGCAGCAGCTTGACCGCGACGTGGGCCGAGAGGATCGTCTGCGGTCGGAGGGGCGTCGCCCGCAATCGCTTGAGAATGCCGCCTTCCCGGTAAACAGCAATGATCGTCACCAGCGAGAGCACGCCGCTCACGCTGATCAGCACGGCGCCTAGCACCGGCACCGCGACGTGCAGCAGTCCGTCCGTCACCCGCGGGTCCAGCCACGGACCGGCGGCTCGGCCGAAGATCACGAACACCAGCGCCGGGAGGGCGATCGTCCCGATGGCGCCCAGCGGTTCGCGCAGGAAGATCTTGAGTTCGAGCCAGCTGAGCTGTCCGAGGCCACGCAGCATGGAAAGGCGCCTAGTCGCGGATCGAGTGGCCGGTGAGTTTCAGAAAGACGTCCTCCAGGGTGGGCAGCACGGTCCGGAACTCGGTAACCCGGATCCGATGCTCCGACAGACAGTGGATGACGTCGGCGACGAACTCCTCCCCTTGCCCGCTCAGCGTGATCCGCCCATCGGCAACAACAACAACCTCCACCTGCGGGATGGCGCGGAACCGCTCCGGGGCCGAGGCATCGTCCGTCGCCACGACCACCGATCGCTGGGGACAGTGTCGGACCACCAGTCGGGCGGGTGAGTCAAGATCGATGATCCGACCATGCTCGATGATCGCCACTCGATCGCAGAGCCGCTCCGCCTCTTCCATCAGATGGGTGGTGAGAAACACGGTCTTGCCCCGGTCGCGCATGCCGCGGACCAGCTCCCAGATCGCCCGCCGGGACTGCGGATCGAGGCCGGTGGTGAGTTCGTCGAGGAAGACCACCTCGGGATCGTTGATGAGCGCGAGTGCGATGAACAGCCGCTGCTTCTGTCCTCCGGAGAGGGTCATGAACCAGGCGTCCCGCTTCTCGACCAGACCGAGCTGCTCCAGCAGCCGGTCGCCATCGGCCGCCTTCTTCTTGTAGAGCGACGCCCAGAGGTGGACCGCCTCCCACACCTTGATCCGCTTCTGCAGCTGAGCCTGCTGCAGCTGCACCCCGATCCGTTCCTGCAGCCGGTAGACATCCCGGAAGGGATCGAGCCCCAGCACGGTGATGGTTCCCAGATCGGGGCGGCGGAGCCCCTCGACGCATTCCATCGTCGTGGTCTTGCCGGCGCCGTTGGGTCCGATCAGGCCGAAGATCTCGCCATCCTGGACATCGAAGCTCACATCGTCGACCGCGACGACGTCACCGTAGGTCCGGCGGACCCCGGCGACGTGAATGACGGGCGGCGTCAGGGCGTGGTCACCAGCGGCAGCTCGACGAAGCTGGCCTGCCCCGCGGCATGGTAGATCCGCTGCGTCGCCTTCTGGTAGTCGCCGGGTTTGGCCCAGAAGATGTTCGGCACGAAGCGCTGCGGATTCCGGTCGTACAGCGGGAACCAGCTCGACTGGACCTGCACCATGATCCGGTGCCCTGGCAGGAAGACGTGATTCGCCGGCGGCAGCGCGAACTGGTACGGCGAGCGGCTGGTTCGCGGCGATCGGCTTCGGCGTCTCGAAGCTCTCGCGGTAGCGGCCCCGAATGATGTCGGCGGCCACCATCAACTGGTACCCGCCCATCTTCGGCTGCTCCGCCACTTCGTCCGGGATAGACGTCGATCAGCTTCACCACCCAGTCGGCGTCGGTGCCGTCGGTGGACGCCACCAGGTGCGCCACCGGCTGTCCGCTGATCTTCACCGGCGCCGTCAGCACCTCCGACGTGAACGCCAGGACGTCGGGGCGCCCCGAGGCCTCGCGCTGATCGTCGACCAGCCAGTGCTCCCACGTGAAGTCGCCGCCGTAGCCGGTCGGCTGAATCGGACGGGCGCGGAACGGCACCGGCTTGGCCGGATCGGAGATGTACTCGTCGTACGCCGCCGCCCCACCGGCCGCGGGCGCCGTGAACGAGAGCGAGAGTCCGGCTTGCAGGTAGAGCGGCGTCGGACGGAGGGTGCAGCCGCTGGTGCAGCCCGCCGGCCACGCCGGCAGTCGCCGCCAGACATTGGTGCCGGTCTCGAACGCCGTGACCGGCGCGATGTCCGCCTTGGGCGCGCCATCCTTCAGATACTGATCGAGGAAGGGACGCAGGACCTGCTGCCGGAAGTAGAGCGCGGTGTTGCTGTTGAACCGGAGCGCACCGAGGCTGCTCCCTTCGGCGATCTCCTGGCCATGATACCAGGGGCCGAGGACCAGGTACACCATGTTGTTGCCGGTGTCCTTCGGCTTGATCGCGCGGTAGACCGCGGTCGCGACCGTAGATGTCCTCCTGGTCCCAGAGGCTGTGCACCAGCATCACCGGCACCTTGAGCGGCTGGGTGGCCAGGATCTTGTCCACCGCCTGATCACGCCAGAAGGCGTCGTAGGCCGGGTGCGCGAGGATCTTGCGCCAGAAGCCGCTCTGCTCCAGTCCGCGGCGGCGGCCCAGCTCGCCCGCCGACCCGGCCTGCATGTACATGTCGTAGTCGTCGAAGTTGCTGGTCCACCACCGCGCCGAGTTGTCGCGGGTCACCACCTGCTCGTAGATGTACGGCATGTTCTGCTGGCGAAAGGCGCCGTTGTGGAACCAGTCGTCGCCCATCCAGCCATCGACCATCGGGTTCATCGGCACCGCCACCTTGAGGGCGGGGTGCGGATTGACCAGCGCCATGAGCGGCAGGAATCCGTCGTAGGAGATGCCGAGGATGCCCACCTTGCCGTTGCTCTCGGGAATGTGCTTCACCAGCCAGTCGATCGTGTCCCAGGTATCGGTGGCGTGATCGACCGGCGTGGGATTCTGCGGCCCGTGCAACGGCCGGTTCATCACGTAGTCGCCTTCCGAGCCGTACTTGCCGCGCACATCCTGGACCACCCGGATGTAGCCGCCCTCGACGATCACATCGGTGGCGTTGTCGTAGCCGTACAGGGTGGGACCGAGGTGGGAGCTCTGGGCGTTGGTGGTCAGCGCGTTGGCGTCGTACGGCGTCCGGGTGAGCAGGATCGGCGCGCCTTTGGCGCCGTTCGGCAGCAGGATGACGGTGTGCAGCTTCACGCCGTCCCGCATCGGGATCATGACATCGCGCCGGACATAGTCGAACCCATCGGTCGGCGGCTTCAGTTCGGCCGGTGCCTCGCTCGGCAGACCGGGATACTGGGGCGACGGCGCGACCTGCGCCGTGAGCGATCCGGCGGAGAAGAGGATGCCCAGCAGGTGCAACAACCTGGAAGATTGACGAGCCATCACTCCGCTCCTTGCCGGACGACCGGCCTGATCGTAGCCCTTCGGGGAATGGGGGAGGATAGCGCCGACCGGGGCGGGAGGCGAGGTACTGCTTCGCGGCGAGGCGCGGGGAGGCGGAGGGGGGGCCGTTGCCGACGCGGGGCTGCCCCTCCCTGCGAGTCGCGCTTCCGAAGTCGATGAGCGATCCAACCTGATCGGCTCCAGCCGTTCCGACTCACCGTCAGGCTACTTCTCGGCACTCACCCGAAGCAGAACCTTCCCCGTGGTCTGCCGCCCCTCCAGGGCGCGGTGAGCCGCCTGCACCTCGGCCAGCGGATATTCGGCGCCTACCCGCACCACGAGCTCCCCCGCGGCGATCCACGAGAAGAGGTCGCCGGTCCGCGCGAGCAGCTCCTCGCGGGTCGCGATGTAATGGCCGAGCGTCGGGCGGGTGAGGTAGAGCGAACCCTTCTGGTTGAGGAGCTGCGGATCGATCGGCGCCGGGGCACCGCTGGAGGCGCCGTAGAGCACCATCGTTCCCCGCGGAGCCAGCACCTCGAGGCCCGGCAGAAAGGTGGTCTTCCCCACCGAGTCGTAGATCACCTGCACGCCCCGGCCGCCGGTGATGCGCCGGACGGCGGCGCCGAACTCTTCCTTTGTATAGACGATCACCTCGTCGGCTCCCGCTGCCCGCGCGAGCGCCGCCTTGTCGTCGCTCCCCACCGTCGCGATCACGAAGGCGCCGCGACGCTTGGCGATCTGGGTGAGCAGCAGCCCCGTGCCCCCCGCGGCCGCATGGACCAGGCAGCGATCGCCTGACTGGAGCGGAAAGGTCGAAGTGGCAAGGTAGTGTGCCGTCATTCCCTGCAGCATCACCGCCGCGCCGATGGTTGTGCTCACGCCGGGCGGCAGCGGGACCAGTTTCGCCGCCGGGACGACGGCATATTCGGCATAGGCGCCGAGCACCCCGGCCCACGCCACGCGGTCCCCCGCATGGAACTGGGTGACATAGGCCCCGATTGCCGCCACCTCGCCCGCCCCCTCCTCGCCCAGCGTGGCGGGAAGCGACACCAGGTAGCGGCCTTCGCGCTTGTAGATGTCGATGAAGTTGAGGCCGGCCGCCGCCACCCGGACCAGGACGTCCTGCGGGCCGGGCGTCGGCACCGGCACCCCGGTCACCTCGAGGACCTCGGGGCCGCCAGGCGTCGAGAAGCGAACGGCCTGCATGCTTGGTGGAGTGGTGCTCATCCTGCGGGCCCTCACGAGGTCTGGTGGGATACGGTGCAGCCAATCGCGATCTCATTCGCTTCCGCCTGCGCCATGGCCTGTCGGCGCCTGGCTCGCCCCTCATATGCGTCGCCTACCCCCGCACCAGCAGCACCACCCCCCACACCGCGAGCCCCGCCCCCGCGATCCGGCCGATCAGATCCCCCCTCGGCAGCACCTTTTCGAGCAGCACCAGCAGCGCGAGCCCACCGACCCAGAGCGGGTTCATCACCCCGCCAACGAAGAGCAGCCCCATCAGCAGCGCGCAGCAGGCGAGGCAGAGCAGCCCATGCTCGATTCCCATCCGGAGCGCGCCCGCCGTGCCCTCGCGCCAGTGCCCGGCAAAGTGGGCGATCGGGGAGCGGCAGTGGGAGAGACAGCTCGCCTTGAACGCGGTCCATTGATAGGCGCCGGTCAGCAGCAGCACCACCCCGGCGGCCACCCGGACCGACCGGGAGGCGGGCGCGAGGTCGAGCAGGGCAACCGTGAGCCGGGTCTGCAGCAGCGCGGCGAGGGCGCTGAACCCGATCCAGATCAGCAGATAGCCGCCGACAAAGGCGGGCACCGACAGGGGGGCGCGATCGGTCTGCTCCCGCTGACGGGCCATCGCCATGAACACCAGCACCGTCGGCAGCACCGCGGGGAGCATCATCCCCAGCATCATCGCCACCCACATCGCGAAGAGGCTGAGCAGCGTCGCGGCCGGCGCGCTGGTCATGTCCATCGACCCCATCTCCATCCCCGGCATGTCCATCCCCGACATATCCATCGGCGACGTTGCCGACATGCCGGGCGCGCGCGCGACGCCCACGACGTAGGCCCAGGAGAGGATCGTGACCAGGGCGACGGTCGCGATGACCGTCACCCGGTATTCAGGCCGCGTTGGTCCAGCGGGCAATGGCATGGGCCGAGTAGCCGCCGGCATGGGAGAAGCGAATGGCGCCGTGGGCGGCGGTCATGGCGGAGGTGGTGCAGACGTTCCCGTCGTTCCAGAAGAACCCGCCCTTGGGATACACGATGTGCACCTCCGAGTCCTCCCCCGAGACGATGTTCTTGATCGGCGTCTGCTGCAGGTCGAGGACGCCGGGAATCCGGAAACTCGAGCGGGTGCCATTCACCGTCATCTCGATCCTGGAGCGGATCGGACCCTCGAATGCGGTCACCGTGCCGGCCAGCGCCTCCCACGGCATGCCGCCGTGCTTGCCGCTCAGGATCTGGGCGATCGCGCCGACCTGCGCCTCCGTCATCGCCTCATCCACGAAGAGCACCACGCTCCCGTTGCCCTGGTGGATCGCGCCGGGATAGAAGCAGATGACGACGAACGTCGCGCCGTCGAGGTGGACCGTACCGAAGCTGCCTTCCCGCACCCGATAACCGATCAGGAAGTGGCAACTGCCATTGGTGGGCAATCCTCCGAACTGGCAGGGGCAGTTGGGAGGACAGTTGCAGGACTCGATCTGGTCGAGCTGCACCTGGAAGCGGGTGGCGGTCGTCGCGGTGGGCATGGGACGCTCCGGAAGTGACACGGTGAGCGGCGGGGCACCCTGAGTGAGCCAATATGTGGCGGGGGACCGGTTCGGGACAGGGCGGCGGGTCACGCTCCCGGGCCTCGCGCGATTTCGGTTACGTCCTTCCCCACCGATCGCATAGCGTGACGGCTCCCGTTTCAGTGGAGCCATGCAGCCGATGGCACTCGGCCCGCAACGACGCTCCGCCGCCCGCTGCCAGGTCCTTGGCATTATGTCAGATTGGATATATGTTGCGCAGGCACGGTGACACCGACAAGCCGCTCGTCTGGCTCCGGAGCGAGGTCAGGACCCCGCCCTTTTCGGCGGCCGCCCGGATGGAAGCAGGTGTGCTGCTGCGCCGGCTGCAGCGCGGGGAGAGTCTGGGCCTGCCGCACTCCCGCCCACTGCCGAGTCTCGGGAAGCACTGCCATGAATTGCGCGTTGAGGATGAGCAGACGACGTGGCGGGTGATCTACCGTCTCGACCGTGATGCGGTCGTCATTGGTGCGGTGTTCGCCAAGAAGACTGCACAGACCCCGCAGGCCGTTATCGAGAGCTGCCGGCGACGCTTTCGCGCCTACGACAATACCTCGGCGGAAGAGGAGCACCCGTGAACAGTTCCAGACGCACCAGACTCACATCGGCCGGCTGGGACATCGGCTCGGCGGCCGAATTTCTCGGTCTCGATGCGGAGGAGGCGGCCTTTGTGGAGATGAAGCTCGCGCTCAGCCAGAGTCTGCGGCTGTGGCGAACTCGCAAGAAGCTCACCCAGGGCGAACTCGCCAGGCGACTCCAGTCGAGCCAGTCGCGGGTCGCAAAGATGGAAGCAGCGGACGCCACCGTCTCCATCGATCTGCTGCTGCGGTCGCTGCTCAGACTCGGCGCCAGACGGAAGGACATCGCCCGGGCGATCGGGTAGCGTCTCTCCGGGCTGCATGCGGCGTGACGCGCGGTACAGGCTCAGCGGTCTGCTGCAGTCTGGTGACCACCTGCTGGATTGCAGCCTGACCGGTCCGAGTTCGCTGGGCACACCCGGTACGTCAGACCGGCGGGACCTGCCAGGCAGCACTACTAGAACAGAAAGACTGCCACCCCGAAGCTGGTCCCGTACGACACTTGTGTATTGGAGTACCTGTTGATGCCACTCCCGGAGTGCGAGGTGGCATGATTAAAGTACCCCTCGCCCAGTAGAGCGACGTTGCGTGCCACCAGCAGGGCCACGCCGGCAGAACCTCGCCAGGAGAAGCCATGCGCTGTCCCGCCAGCGTAGTCACTCTTGTGGATGTAGAAAGCGCTTGCAGACATGAAGGGGTGCAGCTTCGTGGCCCCCTTCCTGAAGTAGTAGGTCACTCCGGGGCCTGCACCGTACCAGGTTGCGGAGGAACCATTTCCCCAACTGTGGCTCAGACTGAGATCAGCGCTGATCTCCAATCCGGGGGCGACGAAGTAGCCCACCGCCGGAGCGAAGAACAAGTATGCCCCGCTGCTGCCACGCGAATGGGAGAGGCCCGCGGTGCCAGCCAGGGTCCACGCGCCGCGATCCATGGCGTGCTGTTGCGCGGCGGCCCCGTGCGGGAGCGTCAGCAGGAGGGCGAGAAGGACGGCGGAGGTGCCACGCATCGTGAATCTCCATCGAGGGTGACGTTGAAGTGCACCGAGCCGTGCCGCCGATTGTCAGAATGGGATCCACCCCACGGCGCGACTGCTCGGGCTGCGTGTGGGGCTCAGAGCGGTCCTGGCCAGGCATCGCCGCTAGTAGAGAAAGACCGCCACGCCGAAGCTGGTCCCGTACGACGCGTGGGTGGAAGAATTGCTGAAGCCGCCACGACTCGAATGCGAATAGATGTGGCGGTAGTATGCCTCGCCGGTCACGGCCACATTGCGCGCGACCATGAGGGCAAGCCCAGCAGAGCCTTGCCATTGAAAGGAGTGATATCTCACGGTGCTCGTGCCGCTCTGGGAGCTGGTGACGTGGAAGTAACGGATGCCCGCCTTCACGAACGGGTGCAGCCTGGCGGGGCGCTGCGTGAAGTAGTACGCCACTCCCGGTCCGGCGCCGTACTGAGTCTCTGAGATGCCCGTGCCCCAGCGATACCAGAAATTCAGATCCGCCGTGATCGCCAATCCGGGGGCGACGAAGTAGCCAACCTGGGGAAAGATGTCGAGAGATGTGTAACTGCTGCTGCTGCAGCCGGTGCAGGTGGAGCGGCCATGGGAAAGCCCGGCGCCGCCCCCCAGTATCCACACCCCGCGATCCATGGCGTACTGTTGCCCGGCGGCCCTGGGTGCAAGCGCCAGGGTGAGGGCGATGAGCACGAAGAGGATGACGGCGGTGCGACGCATCGTGAGGCTCCGTTCCGGGGACCAGGAAGCGGGCGGCGCCGATGTTCTCCGGAGCCGCTTCCGTCTCCAGTTGAACGGACGAACCCGTCCGCCTTTGCGCCCCTTGGGGCTCCCTGTGCCCGCCGGGGGGGTTGGGCCGCTGCCGATCCCCTCACACACCGGTGTTTTCCCGAAGGCATGCAGAGGCGGCGGAGGACACCTCGCACCCGGAGGAGCGGTGCCTGACCGAGCAGCCCGCCGCAGTCGGTGAATGATGTCCTCGAGCGGTTGCGGGAGGGCGGACTGGTCCGGGCGGAGGGGAAGTTCGAGGAGCTGCTGGGCGGCGGTTGAGGTCCGCGCGGTGGCTTGTCGTCGGCCTCAGGCGCGGGACGCACCCGAGGTGATGACCATCCGCTTGTGAGCCTGCAGCTGATAGGCCCCGGCCCGCCGCACGGTCCTGGCGTGCTGCTGGTAGCGCTGGATCAGATCTGCGACGCCGGGGAGACGCTCGCCAGACTCTTGCAGCTTCGCGACTTCTCGCTCAACCAGGATCTGCGTGAACTTGGCGGGGCGACGCTTTGAGTTGGCCATGCACGAATCTGGAGGAAAGTCGGGGACGTGAACAGACCAGGAAAACGCAGTCCCGGTTGGGAATCCTCACGCCACTGGCGCTGACCCAATCCCTGGGTGGTCAGGCCCACCAGATACCTCAGCATCGGCACCCCCCGCGGCTGAAGTGATGGCCGGGACTGAAGTGACGTTCCGGCCGGAGAATGCGTGCCAGACCACGATTGAGAAGATCCCCGCCCGCCCCCTACCGCTCCGCCAGTTGCCGCCGCATTGTTGCCGAATGCCGCTCCCTCCCGCCGAACCGGGCGTGCCGCCCGCGACCTGGATTCTGGAACAGACCACCCATCACCGCTTTCCCTACCGGATCGTGATCGAGCAGGGAGGCCGCACGGTGGCGGCCTTCCGGGTGCAGGCCCGATGGCCGGGCGCGGGGCAGCAGGTGTTCTGCCTGCGGGAGGAGCTGCTCGATCCCGACGAATCGCTGGTCGAGCTCGAGCGGGTGCCGGTCCTGCAGCTGAGCCGCGTGGGGCGGAAGCTCGCGGTGGTCCTCGACCGCGGCAATCGCAAGCGGTGCGAGTTCCTCACCATCCGGAAGGAGCGGAAGGACGGCGGTGGGAGCTTCGAGCAGGTCTTCTTCCGGACCGAGCAGGGCATGCGCGCCCATCGCTCCCGCGGCAAGGTGGAGCTGTCGGCGGAGCCGGTGGCGCTCGACGTGGTCATCGACAGCGGCGAGCGCTATTCCTGGCGCTTCCCCAAGGCCACCGTCAACCGGCGACGCCTGCCGGTGGGAGACTACGCGCTGATGGATGGGGCCCGCACCATCGCGGTGGTCGAGCGGAAGAGCTATGCCAACTTCCTGGGCGAGCTGGTGCAGCTTCAGGGCCTCCACCACCAGCTTGCCGACCTGGCGGGACTGGAGCGCTCCGCCCTGGTGATCGAGGCCCAGTACCGCGACTTCCTCGACCCCAAACGGCTCGAAGGGCGCTTCCCCCGTGCCCGGCTCGGCAGACGGCTGGCGGAGCTCAGCGCCCTGCACCCCCAGTTGCCCATCATCTTCGCGGGCAGCCGCAAGCTCGCGAATCTCTGGACCTACCGGTACTTCCAGGCGGTGGCCCGGGCGCGTCAGGCGCCGGCCGTCGAACTCGAACTCGACCTCGATCGCCGCTACGACCCGCCAGCGGTGCGGGCGCCGGGACTGGACGAGCAGCTTCGACGGGTGGCGATGGAGGAATTCACGGCGGGCTTCACCACGCGGGAGCTGCTGACTAGAGTCCCGGGTGCGACGGCGGTGCAGGCGCGGCGGGTGCTGTCGCAGCTCCTCGCCGCGGCGCGCATCGAGCGCACGGGCAAGGGACGTGGGACGAAGTGGATGGCGGTACGGCCCGCACCGCGCCCCCCCGCGCGCGGCGACTAGACTGCGGGGGCGCGCCGCTGGCGCGCGGCACGAGTCAGGAGATCCATGTTCTGGTAGCATTGGTATCTCGTGCCGGTGGGGGCGTTGGCCCCACCGGCGCTCGCGCGCGCCGTTGGCGCGCAGCGCGGGTCAGGAGATCCATGTTCTGGTAGCATTGGTATCTCGTGCCGGTGGGGGCGTTGCCCCCACCGGCGATTGCGCGCGCCGTTGGCGCGCAGCGCGAGTCAGGAGATCCATGTTCTGGTAGCATTGGTATCTCGTGCCGGTGGGGGCGTTGCCCCCACCGGCGATTGCGCGCGCCGTTGGCGCGCAGCGCGGCAACCTCGGCGAACGCGGGAGGGCCGAAGGCCCGACCCATCCCACCCCGGGGCGCAGCCCCGAGGAACGACGATACCCCTCGCTACGCTGGAAGGGCCGAAGGCCCGACCTATATCAATCCCAGACATACCGCTCCTCCCATTCGATCTCATGAGCCGTCAGCGCAGGCCGGCATCTCGTGCCGGTGGGGGCGTTGCCCCCACCGGCGATTGCGCGCGCCGTTGGCGCGCAGCGCGGCAAGCTCGGCGAACGCTGGAAGGGCCGAAGGCCCGACCTATATCAATCCCAGACATACCGCTCCTCCCATTCAATCTCATGAGCCGTCAGCGCAGGCCGGCATCTCGTGCCGGTGGGGGCGTTGCCCCCACCGGCGATTGCGCGCGCCGTTGGCGCGCTGCGCGGCAAGCTCGGCGAACGCGGGAAGGGCCGAAGGCCCGACCCATCCCACCCCGGGGCGCAGCCCCGAGGAACGACGATACCCCTCGCTACACGGAAGGGCCGAAGGCCCGACCTATCCCACCCCGGGGCGCAGCCCCGGAGAACGACGATACCCCTCGCTACGCGGAAGGGCCGAAGGCCCGACCTATCCCACCCCGGGGCGCAGCCCCGGAGAACGACGATACCCCTCGCTACGCGGAAGGGCCGAAGGCCCGACCTATCCCACCCCGGGGCGCAGCCCCGGAGAACGACGATACCCCTCGCTACGCGGAAGGGCCGAAGGCCCGACCTATCCCACCCCGGGGCGCAGCCCCGGAGAACGACGATACCCCTCGCTACGCGGGAGGGCCGAAGGCCCGACCCATCCCACCCCGGGGCGCAGCCCCGAGGAACGACGATACCCCTCTCGACGCGGGAAGGGCCGAAGGGCCCGACCCATCCCACCCCGGGGCGCAGCCCCGAGGAACGACGATACCCGTCTCGACGCGGAAGGGCCGAAGGCCCGACCCATCCCACCCCGGGGCGCAGCCCCGAGGAACGACGATACCCCTCTCTACGCGGGAAGGGCCGAAGGCCCGACCCATTTCAATCCCAGACATACCGCTCCTCCCATTCGATCTCATGAGCCGTCAGCGCAGCCCGGTATTCATTCTTGAAGGTCCGCCGCCGGTGATGGGCTTCCTGGTTGTCGATATAGCGATTCAACCGGTCCACCCCGTCAGGTCCCACCGAGAACGCCGCATACCCCCGCTGCCAGCGGAAATCGGCGAGCGCTGGCGACTGCGTCTTCAGCCATTTCGAAGAGGCGGTCTTGAGCGTCCGCACCAGGTCGGCGGTCGTGACCTCCCGATGCAGCCTGATGGCGAGGTGCACATGATCCTCAACGCCGCCGGCACGATAGCATTCGCATCCCGTATTCCGGACCACGGTCGCCAGATAGGCGTGCAGCGCGGGGCGGACGGCGGCGGTGAGGACGCGCGCGCGATGCTTCGTCGCGAAAACCACGTGGATGACGATGCGGGCGAGCGATTGCGGCATGGGGTGGCGAGATTGTCGCGGCTCGGGCGGCTCGGGGTCGGGACCGTGGTCGTCCGCGGGCATTGACCCGGGGGCGCTGCCCCCGGTTGGAATGGCGCGCGCTGGGATAGCGCGCGCCTTCGGCGCTCCCGGCAGGGATTGGGCGCGCCGTTGGCGCGCCGAGAGCTACCGTATTCGATAAGATGGTTAGGATAATTGCCGGCGGGCACCCGAATTCGAGCCCGCCGTACCATTCCGATGCGCGCCAAGCCCCTACCTCAATTCCTCCTCGATCAACCGGAACTGCTCCAACGCCGCCTCCAGGTCCGCCACAACATCCGCGGCGATCACCTCGGGGGCGGGGAGGTTGGCGCTCTCCTCCAGCGCCTCGTCCTCGAGCCAGAAGCTGTCGAGGTTGGGTTGATCGTGGCTGCTAGGCTCGTCGTGGCTGAAACTCGTGAATCGCTGCGCCGGACTCGGCTCAAATCGACCAGGAGAAACTCCCGCCCGGAGCCCCCACCCACCGGTGTTTTCCCGAAGGCGCGGTTGGGCGATTGGGCGATTCGGTGATTGGGCGATTGGGCGATTCGGCGATTGGGCGATTGGGCGATTGGGCGATTCGAAGGTGAGAAGGGTGTCACCGGCCAGCTGTCCCGACCCCTGTCCCCTGTCCACTTTCTCGGGGACACCGGTGTCCACCGGGTGAGACATCCACCCTCCCAGCACCCGATTCAGCCCCTCCTCCACGCGCGAACCGGCCCCGCGGGTTATGCATGTAATCGTTTTCAATAATCCTCACCATTCTGCCTCGCTGCACCCCCGTTCACCCCTGCGAGGCACCGTTTCGCGACCCGGAGGCGCTCATTGCCGACCGCGAGACGACACAAAGCGATCGGAGGGCGTAACTCCCGGGCCACCCGTACGATCGTACCGGAAACCGGGATAACTCCTTCGATCGCATGCAACTGGGTCGAGGCGCCGAGACCCAACTGTCCCCCCGCGTCCACACACGGGCTTCTACCGTACGATCGTACCGGAAACCCACCTAACAATCGACTCGGCAGCGGCTTCCGTCGCCTCCCTCTTGCCCTCTTCACTTGAGAACGCCACCGGGCGGAGCAGGAGCTGCGCTCCACCCGTACCCACCGTCCCGCCACCCGGATCGGAGCCTATCCAAGGCGCGCGCGGGCCCCCCGGGTTATGCATGTAATCGTTTTCAATAATCCTCACCATGCTGCCTCGCTGTACCCCCGTTCAACCCTGCGAGACGCCCATTCGAGACCCGGAGACGCTCATTCGCGACCACGAGACGCTCATTCGCGACCGCGAGATGTTCATTCGCGACCGCGAGGCGTTCATTCGCGACTGCGAGGCGTTCATTCGCGACCGTGAGACGACAAAAACCGATCGGAGGGCGTAACTCCCGGTCCGAGCACGACTTTTCACGGGTGCGATGGCTCCATTCGCGGCCGCGACGTGACCTCTTGCGACCGCGAGGCGACCATTCGCGACCGCGACGTGACCTCTTGCGACCGCGAGATGATCATTCGCGACCGCGAGACGACCATGAGCGATCATTCGCTCCCATTTATACATTGTGCGCGCCTGTTATGCATTTTCCCGACTGCCTCACACACCGGCACCCGCGCTCCACCTCGCAATGGCACACCTCCTGCAATGACACCCCCACGGCCGCTCGGTGGTTGAGCGAACCGGCGGTCCTTCGCAGCAGGTACACGGACACATGCCGCCTCAACCGGTGGTGTCCACTGCCCATCGGGCAGGAGGTATCAGATGCACAAGATCCTGCGGGTACAGCTCGCCATGGAGGTCCGCCTGGTCGCCTTTTTCCAGGCCTACCCCTTTGGTGACGGACCGGCCGACGACGCGGCGGCGCGGTTCAAGACGAAGGTGGAGCGGCAGCAGGAGCTGGTGGCACTCCAACAGGATGGCGAGGAGGCTCGTCAGGCGCAGGTCGGGAAGCAGCACGACCTCCGGCAGGAGATCATCCACCTGCCGATGCGTCACCTGGCGGGGATCGCCGCCGCGATCAGGGCGGAGGAACCCGCGCTCTCGGCCGCCATCGGGAGGCCGCTGCACCAGGCCACCAGGCAGCAGTTCCTGGCCTCGGTCGCGTCGATCGTGGCCACCATCCAGGCGCACCACGACCTGCTCCGGGCCAACGGGATGGCGGAGGAGACGCCAGCGACGCTCACCCGGCTGCTGGCGGAGTATGAGCAGGCCATCGGCGACGCCGATGCCGGCCGCCGGACCCACACCGGCGCGAACGCCGAAATGCGCACCCTGCGCAAGGAGCTCATGCTGCTGGTGCGTCAGCTGGATGGCCTGGTGATCTTCCACTTCCGCGACAAGCCCGACGTCCTGGGCGCATGGAAGAGTGCCCGGAACATCGCCTGGCCGGAGCCGGACCCTGCAAAGCCGGCGTCCACGCCGGTGGCTGTGAAGGATCAGCAGGCGCCACGGTGATCCGGCAGGTGCGGCAGAGTGACCCGACGGCAGTCGACCCGGAAGAGTGGGTGGGCTGCCGTCTCGCCGCGCCGAGAGGAGACCGAATTCCCCCACGCCCTGCGAGGCACCCCGACTACTCCGACCCGGGCCCCGGCCTTACGATTGATGCGCGGGACGGCGCCCCTCCGCCGCTCCCGATCCTGACCTCGGCACCGCCATGGAGCTCCCGATGCGGCAGCGCACCCTCGGCACCAGTACCCTGCAGGTCTCGGCCCTCGGCCTGGGCTGCATGGGGATGAACTTCTCCTTTCCGCCCTTCCCCGAGCGGAGCACGATGATCACCCTGATCCGCCAGGCGGTCGAACGGGGCATCACCTTCTTCGATACGGCCGAGGTCTACGGCCCCCTCATCAACGAGGAGCTGGTCGGGGAGGCGCTCGCCCCCTTCCGCGGCCAGGTCGCGATCGCCACCAAGTTCGGCTTCGCCCCCGGCGCCGAGGACGCGACCCGGTGGAGCGCCCTCGACAGCAGGCCCGCGCACATCCGCCAGGTGGCCGAGGCGTCGCTCAAGCGGCTCCGGGTGGAGACGATCGATCTCTTCTATCAGCATCGCGTCGACCCGCAGGTCCCGATCGAGGAGGTCGCCGGCGCCGTCCGCGATCTCATCCGCGAGGGGAAGGTGAAGCACTTCGGGCTCTCGGAGGCGGGAGTGCAGACCATCCGGCGGGCCCATGCGGTGCAGCCGGTCACCGCGCTGCAGAGCGAGTATTCCCTCTGGTGGCGGGAGCCGGAGCGCGAGGTGATCCCGACGCTCGAGGAGCTCGGCATCGGCTTCGTGCCGTTCAGCCCGCTCGGGAAGGGGTTCCTCACCGGGAAGATCGACGAGACGACCAGCTTCGAGAGCGGCGACTTTCGCAACGTCGTGCCCCGCTTCTCGCCGGAGGCTCGGCGCGCCAATCAGGCACTGGTCGATCTGCTGCGCACCATCGCGACCCGAAAGGGCGCCACGCCGGCGCAGATCGCCCTGGGCTGGCTGCTCGCGCAGAAGCCCTGGATCGTGCCGATCCCCGGCACCACCAAGCTCGCGAGGCTCGAGGAGAACATCGGCGCCGTGGAGCTCGCACTGACCGCGGCGGATCTCCAGGAGATCGATGCCGCCGCCTCACAGATCACCGTCGAGGGCGCGCGGTACCCCGAGGCGCTGCAGAAGCTGGTGGGCCGCTAGGTCGCGACCCGGGGAGGAGCAGCACGCGACTGCCCGAGCGGAGCGCGGGATTTCCTGGGGCCATCGCGATGCCAGGGTGAGTGCGTCGCTTCAGCGACCGCTTGGCCGAGCCGTCGCTTCAGCGACGGGCTCGAGCACGGCGAAGCGCGGGGCAGCGCGGGATCTCTCGGCGCTCCGCGTGATACCCTGAGAGATTCCTCGGTCGCTTCGCTTCCTCGGAATGACAGCCGCGTGCTGTCATCCCGAGCAGCGCGAGGGATCTCTCCGGGTCATCACCGTGGCCCGCCCGAGCACCGCTCCAGAGTCGCTCGCCCGGCGGATTCTAGAGCGCGAGGGCCATTCGCAAACCGACATCGACTTGATGGAGCAGCTTTGGCGGAAGTTTGGCGGCGGGATCCCGGAGGAAGTCGCGGTCCAGGGTCAGGACCTGCGTCACATTCGCCACTGCGTCTTTCGGGAGCCCCGCCGCCTTTCCGGGAATCAGGACGTTCCCCGGAGCGGCGACCAACGCAAGGTTGGATGTCAGCACCACCACCAGCACGGTGTGAATCCGGCTTCGATTGTAGGCATCGGCGGACACGATCAGGACCGGGCGACGGAACCCGGGTTCGGAACCCCGAGGGTCAGGGAGATCGGCCCACCAGATGGAGCCTCGCTCGACTACCACGATTCTCGCGGGAGAGAGCGGGCCTGGAGGCTGGTGAGCCGGGCATCGAGGCGGCTGGGCTGCTCACCATAGACGGCGTTGAGCTGGTCGGTGACCTTGCGGGCCTGGTGCTTGGCGAGAAACTCCGCGACCGCCGTCGCAAAGAGCTGGCTGCGTGAAACGCCGAGCCGCGAGGCGAGGCTGTTGGCCGAACGGAAAAGGTCGTCTGGGAGGGAGATCGCTGTTTTCATACCGGAGTATAACTCCAGGCTTCCCATCCAGACAAGCACGTCGACAACTGCGCATGCGTGGTCCATGGCCGGTCGGTGTGGGGTGACGCTCCGCGTGATACCCTGAGAGATTCCTCGGTCGCTTCGCTTCCTCGGAATGACAGCCGCGTGCTGTCATCCCGAGCAGCGCGAGGGATCTCTCCGGGTCATCACCGTGGCCCGCCCGAGCACCGCTCCAGAGTCGTGCGCCCGGCGGGCCCCCATCGTGTCTTCGGTCATCCTGCTGGTGTTTCGATACCGTTCCCCGGACGCCTGACCGTATATCGAGATCGTCACCAACTGGAGCGCACCATGCGCTGGCAGGAGCTGATCACCTGTCATTCCGATGTCATGCACGGGGCCACCTGTTTCGAGGGCACCCGCATCCCCGTCTCCGTGGTACTGGACAACCTGGCGGCGGGCGCGACCGCTGCGGAGTTGTTCGCGAATTATCCCTCGCTACCGGCGGACGCCATCCCCGCGGCTCTGGCCTATGCCGCGGATCTGCCGCGGGAGCGCGTGATACCGATCTCCGCCTGAGATCCCCATGCGATTCAAGATCGACGAGAACCTCGTGGCGCCTGCTCCCCTTGCTCGATTGTGAGCTGGTCAGTGGGCGCCTCTGGCTGGTCGGGGATGGACAGGTGCGTATTCGCTGGCGCAAGTCGCGCTCCAATCTCGAATCGTGGGCTCCCTCGCCGGGACGCGCCGGTCCCCGGGCAGGTGCAGAACCCCCGGTGATGGAGCCGCCGGGAGCGGCGCGGTAGATTGCACGGGCACCGCCGCTCCTTCCCGCTTCCGAGGCACCCGCATGCGCCCGATCCACCCCGCCCGCGTTTTCTCCGCGCTGCCCCTGCTCGCAGCCGCCGCCCTCTCCGCGCAGCAGCCCGCCCGCGCCGGGCTCCAGTTCGACATCGTCATCCCCGCCTCGCTCCGCAGCGAGCCGGTGACGGGGCGGGTATTCGTCTTCCTGGCGAAGGACTCGACGCCCGAACCGAGACTCGAGGGCGGCGGCATGGTGAGCGTTCCCTTCTTCGGCAGCGACGTCGAGGCGCTGCGGCCGGGCACCCCCGCCCCGATCACCCGCTCGGCGCTGGGCTATCCCTATCGCTCCCTCGATCAGCTCCCCGCCGGCGACTACTACGCGCAGGCGCTGGTCAGCGTCTATACCAGGTTCCCGCGCGCCGATGGCCACACCATCTGGGCCCACATGGACGAGTGGGAGGGGCAGCAGTTCAACGACGCACCGGGCACCCTGGTCGGTGCGGTCCGACGGGTGCATGTCGATCCGCGCCAAGGCGGGCACATCCGGCTCGAGGTCTCCAGCATCCTGCCCCCCGTCGTCGTGCCACCGGATGACCCGTACGTGAAGCGGGTGAAGATCCAGAGTCAGATCCTCACCCGCTGGTGGGGCCATCCGATCTACCTCGGCGCGGTGGTGCTGCTGCCGAAGGGGTACGCGGAGCATCCCGATGTCCGCTATCCCTCGGTGTGGGAACAGGGACACTTCACCCTCGCAGCCCCATTCGGGTTCACGCGCGACAGCACGCCCGAAAGCGCGGAGGCCCGTGCCGCCCGTATCGAGCGGAGCGAGCGGCGGGGCACCGGCTACGAGTTCGCCCGGAGCTGGCTGAGCGATTCCTTCCCGCGCATGGTCGCCATCCGCATCCTGCACCCGTCGCCCTACTACGACGATTCCTACGCCGTGAATTCCGCCAACAACGGGCCCTACGGCGACGCCATCATGCAGGAGCTGATGCCCTACCTCGAGGAACAGTTCCACCTGCTCCGCGAGCCGGCGGCGCGGCTGCTCACCGGCGGCTCCACCGGCGGCTGGGAGTCGCTGGCGCTGCAGGTGTACCACCCCGAGGTCTTCGGCGGCACCTGGACCTTCTATCCCGACCCAGTGGACTTCCGGCGCTACGAGCTGATGAACCTGTACGACGATGCCAACGCCTTCAGTGTCAGGCGGAATGACTGGATCAGCGTGGAGGTGCCGAGCGAGCGGTTCAACGATGGCCAGCCGGTGGTGATGGTGCGCCAGGAGAACCAGCTCAACAACGCCCGCGGCAGCCGGCGGCGCGGCGGCGAGAACTTTGCCATCTGGGAAGCGACCTACGGCCCGACGGATCAGGACGGCTACCCGGCGCCTATCTGGAACGACACCACCGGTGTGATCAATCACGACGTGGCGAACTACTGGCGGGAGCATGGCTACGACCTGCGCGAGTACCTCGAGCGCAACTGGCCGGCGATCGGCCCGTCCCTGGTGGGGAAGCTGCACCTCTATGTGGGCGACATGGACAACTACTATCTGAACCTGGCGGTGTACCAGCTGGAGAACTTCCTGGCGGCGACCTCGGCGCCGGCGTATGGCGGGTCGTTCCAGTACGGCCGCCCGCTCAAGCAGCATGGCTGGCAGCCGATGTCGAACGCCGATTTGATCCGGGAGATGGCGGCGGCGGTGGAGCGGAACGGGGCGAGTGGAGGGGGCTGGAGGTACTGACCGGGCGATCGGTCAT
This sequence comes from uncultured Gemmatimonadales bacterium, assembly GCA_963726955.1. Taxonomy (GTDB): domain Bacteria; phylum Gemmatimonadota; class Gemmatimonadetes; order Gemmatimonadales; family GWC2-71-9; genus JADJOM01. Next base: position 233,529 of record CAVSEC010000012.1, read on the forward strand.
TCCGAGCCAGCGCCCCGAGCCAGCGAGGGGGAAGCGAGCGAGGGATCTCTCCGGATCATCACTGTGCCCCACCCGAGCACCGCTCCAGCGTGGCTCGCCCGGCGGGTCCCTCCAGGCGCTCGGCTTCCTCTCATCGAGGCCCATCCCAACCAGGTGAGGGAAGCAACGCGCCTTCCGGGACTCGCCGGGACTCGCCGTACCGTTCCCGCACGCTGTCATTCCCTCCGGCCTGAGTCCTCCCGAGCCAACGCAGGATCTCCTCTGCTCATCGCGATGCCAGGGTGACTGCGTCGCTTCAGCGACGGGCTCGAGCACGGCGACGACGCCGCGTATCGCGATGCCGGGCGTGTGCGTCGCTTCAGCGACCGCTTGGCCGAGCCGTCGCTTTAGCGACGGGCTCAAGCACGCCTCCTTGACCCTCCCGCCCCGGCGCGCTACAGTCCCCGCGTGCGCGACAGGGCGCATCCGGTCCGCGGGCAGGGACGATCCCACCTGGCAGTGCCGCAGTACAAGCCGACATCACCTCACTTCCAGCCCACAGACGGCGGACCCCGGGCTTTACGAAGGAGGCATGATGTCCCGCACCCTGCCCGAACGGGCCAATCTCGAGTTTCTCAGCAAGCAGGCCAAGGATTTTCTCCACGACGTGAAGGCGGGCGACGCCATCGCGCGCGAATGGCTGCGCGCGTGGGGGGCGCCCGGCGGCGCCGAGCGACCGAAGCTCGCCGATTGCCAGCACGCGTTGGCGCGGGAGTACGGCTTCGCCAGCTGGCCCAAGTTGCGGGCCCACGTCGAGGCGCTTGGCGCCACCGATCCGATGGAAGCGCTCGCCGCGGCGCTCAAGACCCGCCAGCCCGCGCCGGTCGCCGAGGCACTGACCCGCTTTCCCTCCCTGCAGGCGAGGCTCAACGAGCCGCTGCTCGGCGGTGCCTTCGGGGCCACCCCGCTCATCGTCGCGGTCGGGCAGGCCAATCGCGAGCTGGTGGAGCTGCTGCTCGCCAACGGCGCGGACATCAACCAGCGCAGTCACTGGTGGGCCGGCGGCTTCCATGTGCTGGAGAACGATCACGGGCTCGCCGATTTTCTCATCGCGCACGGGGCCACGCTCGACGCCAAGTCGGCGGCGCAACTGGGCCGGATGGACGATCTCGTGGCGCTGCTGGCCGCGGATCCGAAGGCGGTACGGATGCGGGCCGGCGACGGGCAGACGCCTTTGCACGTGGCACCCACCGTCGCGATCGCGGAGTTCCTGCTGAGCCAGGGTGCCGAGCTCGATGCCCGCGACGTGGATCATGAGTCCACCCCGGCCCAGTATCTGGTGCGGAGCCACCCCGACGTCGCCCGGTTTCTGGTGGAGCGCGGGGCGCAGACCGACATCCTGCTGGCCGCGGCGCTGGGAGACCTCGAACGGGTCCGCGGCCTTCTCGATGCCGATCCCGAGTCGGTGCGCACCACCGTCTCCGAGAAGTACTTCCCCAAGCGCAACTTCCACGCGGGCGGGCACATCTACACCTGGACCCTGGGTCAGGCAAAGACGCCGCACACTGTGGCCCGCGAGTTCGGTCACGAGGAGGTGTTCCGGCTGCTCATGGACCGGAGCCCTGACGCGCTCAAGCTGGCGCAGGCGTGCGAGCTGGGAGATGAGGCCGCATTCGCCGCGCTGCTCGAAGCTCGGCCCGATCTGGCCCGGAACCTGGGCGACGACGAGCGGCGGAAGCTCCCCTTCGCCGCCCAGAACAACAACGTCGCCGCGGTGCGGCTCATGCTCGCCGCCGGCTGGCCCCTCAGCGCGACCGGGCAGCACGGCGCCACCGCGCTGCACTGGGCCGGATTTCATGGCAATGCCGAATTGGCGCGGGTCATCCTGGCGCACCAGCCGCCGCTGGAGGCGCGCGAGAAGGACTACGGCATGACGCCGTTGGGCTGGACCATCTACGGCTCGCTCAACGGCTGGCATGCAGAGACCGGCGACTACGCGGGAGTGATGGAGTTGTTGCTCGCGGCGGGTGCCAAGGCGCCACCGCTCACCCCGGAGGTCAAGGGGAGCGAGGCGGTGCTGGCGGTGCTCAGGCGGCGGGCCTGATCGCCCCCTCGCTTCGCTACCAGATCGAAATCAGGGCCGTGCGGTCGCGCACCATCGGGTCTCCCGCCTTGCAGCCGAACGCGCGGGCAAAGGCCGGCACATTCGCCAGCGAGCCGTTGATCCGCAGGCTCGGCGGAGAGTGAGGGTCGGTCAGTGTCCGGAATCGCATCGTCTCGGGCCGATACAGGCGTCGCCAACCCTGCGCGTAGCCGAGGAAGAAGCGCTGCTCCGGCGTGAAGCCGTCGATCGATCCGGTTGGCGGGCGCCCCGCCAGAGTCTGCTGAAAGGCGTCGTACGCGACCATCACGCCTCCCAGATCGGCGATGTTCTCCCCGAGCGTCAGTTCCCCATTGACATGGAGCGTGTCGATGGCGACATACGCGGCGTACTGCTCCACCACCCGCTGGGCCTGCGCCTCAAACCGTGCTGCATCGTCCGCGGTCCACCAGTCCCGCAAATTGCCGTCGGCATCGTACCTTCGGCCCTGGTCGTCGAACCCATGGGTGAGCTCATGACCGATGAGGGTCCCGAGGGAACCGTAGTTGACCGCATCGTCCTCCGCCGAAACCCACCGCGGCGCCTGCAGCATGCCTGGCAACAGGAAGACCCCGTTCACGGTCGCGTCGTAGTAGGCATCCACCACCATCGTCGAGAGCTGCCACTCATCCCGGTCGACCGGGCGACCGATCATGGCAAGCTGCCGCCGAGTCGCGGCCCTTGCCGCCGCGAGCATATTGGTGCCGTGAGGCGCGTCGCGACGGATGGCGAGCGGACCGACCTCCTCCCACCGGTCCGGGGAGGCGATGTGCGCATGGATGCCATCGAGCTTGCGCAGCGCCTCCGACCGAGTGGAATCGCCCATCCAGGTAAGCCCGGCCAGCCGCGCGCGGAATGCCGCACGCAGATGCTCCACCATCACGCCGACGCGCGCCTTGGCGTCCGGGGCGAGTCGGCGTGCGAGATAGGCGCGCCCCAGGGCGTCACCCAGAAATCCATCGGTCTGCTCCGCGCAACGCCGCCAGCGGGGGAGTGGTGTCGCGACCCCGCTGAAGCGCTGCTCGAACTCGAACTGTTCCGAGAAGAAGGCAGACCCCAGGTACGGTGACATCGCCCCGACGAGTTGCCAGATCAGGTAGGACCGCCATCCCGCGAGCGGCTCCTCCGCAAGCAGCCGACTCACCGCTGCCAGGAAGGCGGGTTGGGCGACGTCCAGCGAATCACTCGACGAGGCAAGCGTGGTGATCCCCAGCCCGCTGAAGTAGCTGCTCCAGTCCACCGACGGCGCAAGCGCCTCCAGGTCCCGAACCGTCATCACGTGCGTCACGGAGTCGGGATCGCGCTGGGCCACCAGTGTCATCGAGGCCTGGGCGAGCGCCGTCTCGAACACCATCACCCGCCGGGCGGCCCGATCCGCCTGGGCCCTGGACCAGCCGAGCAGACGGAAGGTCCGGCCGATGTGCTGCTCGTAGTCCCGCCTGAGCGTGTCCGACTCGGTGTCCTCCCGGAGGTAGTAGTCCCGGTCCGGGAGTCCCAGCCCTGCCTGATAGATGAGCCCGATGTGACGCGTCGAGAGCCTCGGATCCGGCGCCGCCATGAACGCGAATGGAGCGAAGATCCCCGCCCGGTGCAGCCGGAGCAGCGCGGGCGTCAGCTCGGCTCGGGATCGAAGCCGGGAGATCCGGCCAAGTTCCTCCTCGATCGCGCTGGCCCCCGCACGGTCGGCGCGCGCGGAGTCCATGCATGCGTTATAGAAGGCTCCGAGCAGTCGGGTGTCCGGATCCACAGGCGCCGTCGTGCGCGCGGCGTCTTCCAGAATTGCACGGACCGCGTTGGTCACGCGGTCCTCCATGTCGCGGCGGACACCGATCGTGTTGTAGTCGGCTGGAAAGCTCGCGGAATCGAGCCAGGCACCGTTGGCGTAGCGATAGAAGTCCCGACAGGGTGCGCAGGTGGTATCCATGAACTGCGGGTCGAACCCCCTCACCTGTGCGGTGAGGCTTCCTGGAAGAAACCGCGCGCACAGTAGCAGCAGCGGCACGGACCGGCGGAGCCGTGCCGCGAGGTTGCCTGAGATGGCCATTGATCTCTCCCGAAGTAGTGGTCGGCGGGCGCCCAACGCGGGCGGGCCGCGGGCCCGTCCGCCTGGCGAAAGCGCCCTGGCGTCAGAACGCGATCCGCACTCCCAGCTGAGCAGCGGGCCACGAGGTGGCGGAACCGGCAATGCCAGGGGTGATGGTAAGGTGCACGGGAGGCTCGGCTGCCCTCCAGCGCTCCCCTCCGATGATGGCGCCAACAGCCGTGCCGAGCAGGGCGCCTACCGGCACGGTGACCAGGTAGACCAGCCCGCAGTAGGCTTTCCCCCGGCAGCTCGAGGCCTGGATCGCACCCGCACCCGCGCCCAGGACGCCGCCGGCCAACAGCCCGACGACCACGCAGCCTCCCCGGCGGCCATTGCTGCACGCGCCCGGCCCCTGACTCACTGCCAGCCTGGTGCTGGCCATTCTGGGAAGCCTAGCGTAGGTGCCGTTCTGGCGGCGAACCACGATGGAGTTGCGGTCGATGGATTCCAGCGCTCCGACCACATTGCGAAAACTTCGCCCGTGCGGGCTGATCACGCGGACGCGGGTACCAGGTGAGAGCCAGAGCGAGGGGGAGGGCGAGAGCGAGGGTGACTCCTGAGCCACGGCAACGAGGGGAACTGCGAGGGCCAGCGTGAGGCAGCATAGGAGCTTCATCTGATACTCCTCCGGCGCGGGGTTGGGCCATCAGCGATCATTGCAGCCGCTCCGCCCGTACGGGCTCGCCCAAGGTGGAGTCAGGTCGTGGCATCCGCCAGACCCGGCAGCTGCGGAACGGGCGGGGGATGCGCCGGCCCGGCTTTCGTGCACGCAATCGCGACTCGGGGCGTACTCCGCGGTCGCTGTCAGGCCGGGGAAGTGCAAAGGCCGCAGCTCGCGGCGTAAGCCCCTGGCCGAGGCACAGTGAGAAGGAGGCGTGGGGGCGCACCGGAGGCCCGATGCGGAGACGGGCGACTACGCGGGAGTGAGGGAGTTGCTGCGCTCGGTGAATGCGGTTGGATTCGACGGTGAGAACCGGAGCGACCGGAGGCGGCCTACGCTCCCAGACGGTCCATGACCTCGTAGTGGCGTACCGCTGCCGGGGGATCGAGGAGGCACTCCAGGTCGAACGGGTGATAGCGCGCCTTGTCGATGTCCGGGCCCGCGTACCCCGCGACCGCCTCGCGTGAGGTCCAGTAGGAGACGAGCAGAAACAACACGGTGCCCTCCTGGTCGCGACGGAGCAGACTGACCCCCAGATTCCCGGGAGTCTTCCGGTAGTCCTCGACCCCGAGTGGGCCCTTGAGGTACGCTCCGTAGGCGTCGGCCTTTGCGGTCGGGACTCTGCCTTCCCACACGCGCGCGATCATATCGCTCCTGGGCACGTTGGTTGTTGGGCGGTTAGGCGGCGACCGAAGCGCCCTTGGGAGCCGCGCAGCGGCGACCCGGCGCGAGGGAGTGGCGGTTGGGCCGTTGGGCCGGCTGCTGATGATGACCACGCGGTGCTGCGTCACCGAGCCCACGACCTCCGCGCTCAAGGGAACCAGTCAATGCGCCTCGTCGACTCGGCGCACCTGATGGCACTCTTTGCGTGCAGCGGCCACCGCAGCGGGAGAGGCCGGGACGAAGGGCGTGCCAACGGGCGACGAGAGAAAGCGCAGACACTTCTCGAAGCCTGGCGTGTTGAACATGAAGACGATCGTGGCGGTGTCCGCTCCTGTGGTGCGAAATCCGATCCACGTGCCCCGGGGGATGAACACCATGCCACCCGCCGACGCGGCATGACTCGAATCGCCGAGGGTGACCTGGACGGCGCCGCGATGAATGAAGACGATCTCGTCCTCTGTCAGGTGCTTGTGCACGCCGATGGAGTCGCCTGGGGGGATGTCTTCCATCCCGACGGTGAACGAGCGCGACCCCAGGGTCAGTGGATCCACCTTGATCCAGATCGGCTTGCGGCCCTGAAGCATCCGAGCCTCGCCCTCACTGCGCGCGAGCACGGCGGGATGGCCGAACGCCGTGTCAGCGCCGGCTGCTTGCCCTTGGGCTGGGGCGTGGGGAGCGGCAGCCCTGCAGCTCGGCGTCGACGCGAGAAGCAGGAGAATGCCGAGTCGGGGCGGGCAACGCATCAGGGGCACCTTGGCAGGGGGGAGTGCGCCTGAATGGAAACCATCTCCACCTGAGGATCACAAGCCCCGATTGCCGAACCAGCGAAGAAGAGCAAGGCGCATGGGTGCGAGAACATCGGAGGCCCGCCTCCTCGAACAAGGACTGCCACCTGACGACCGCGCCTCATCTGCGGGGCGCGGCGGGTGCATGCGCGGGTTAGGCAGCACCCCTGGCGATCTGTGCCATCATGCCGGTGGATCCAGCGCTCGCGGAAGGGCGGGCGCCTCCTTCATCTGAGCCAGCATTCGCTCAGCGAAGTCGACGCGTTCGTGCAGCTCAGCCATCTCGTGCTGAAGCATCGTCACCTGGTGAGCGAGCTCCTCGTCGCCGGCAGATCCGGCTCGTAGCCGGACTTCCTCCAGGCGAAGGCGCTGCAGCTTCAGAACGACCGCGGAGATGATTCCGGTGACTGCGAGGCCAAGAATGACAATTGGGATGACAAACGAGAACCCGTTCATGATCTTGCACCAATAGAGGGGGCCTGGCCAACGGTTCGCGCCTGGTTCAAGCTGGCTGCGACGCACAGCAAAGGGTAGGGCCAGGGAGGCGGCGTTGGCGGGACTGTAGCGACCTGCGCACGGCAGTGGCGGTCCCCGGGCATCCGCGTCGTCCTGGCTTGGTCGAGAGCGGAAAGGGTGAGCAGGTCGGAGTGGTGGCTAACCAGAGAGCGGTACATCCCGCTTGACCCGGCGGCCCGATCCCGATCTCCCGCCGGCCAGCATCGATCCTGCGATATGCCGACCCGGGCCGATCTGCTCGTCCTGATGGACTCACTTCGGGGAGGCCTGCCCCCCCCGCTTTCTTGACGGGATAAGAGATAGGGGGCCCCTCGGAGTTCACTGCCTCCGGGCTCCCGAACACCAACCGAAGTCGCTAACTTCCTGCCAATCGCCTCCATCAGCAGTCCTGCCCCCGACTCGTAGCGCTTACCAGAAGCACGAGGCAGACGCGTCATGCGCTTCTCGATTCTCCACATCTCGGATTTGCACCGGGACCTCAACAATGAGATCGAGAATCGCTGGCTGATTGAGTCGCTGGTTCGAGAATTTGAGCATCTTGCGCAGAACGACCCTCCGATCGAGCGGCCAAGACTCTGCATTGTGAGTGGAGATCTGGTTTACGGGGTTAGTGAATCGCCCCGGGTTTTCCGGAGGCTCGGTTAGTTGAGTGCCAGGGCCGAGCGGCCGGCCTGGGCACGGTGGTACTGCTCCTCGTACTCCGCGGGCGGGACGTAGCCCAGCGGTTCCAGCAGGCGCTGCGTGTTGTACCAGGCCACCCATTCGAGTGTGGCGTACTCGACCTCCTCGAAGCCCTTCCAGGGGCCATCCCGGTAGATCACTTCGGTCTTGAAGAGTCCGATCACGGTTTCCGCGAGCGCGTTGTCGTACGCGTCTCCGCGGCTGCCGACGGAGGGTTCGATCCCCGCTTCGGCGAGCCGTTCGGTGTAGCGAATCGACAGGTATTGCCCGCCGCGGTCGCTGTGATGGACGAGCGTCGCGTCGGTCTCGCGGTCATACAGGGCCTGCTCCAGCGCGTCGAGCGCCAGGTCGCTCCGCATCGAAGTCGACGCGCGCCAGCCCACGATGCGGCGCGCGAACACGTCGATCACGAAGGCGACGTACACCACGCCCCGCCACGTCGCGACGTAGGTGAAGTCCGACACCCACAGCTGATTCGGCCGCGTCGCCGTGAACTGCCGCTGCACTAGGTCCTGCGGCCGATCAGCCAACGCGTCGGGGATCGTCGTCCGGATGCGTCGACCGCGCACGACGCCACGGAGGCCGAGCGTGCGCATGAGCCGTGCGACCGTGCAGCGCGCCACCGGAATGGTCTCTCGGTTGAGCTGCTTCCACACCTTCTTCGCCCCGTAGACCCGCCGGTTCGCCTGCCATACCCGCGCAATCTCCGGTCGGAGCTGCGCGTCGCGCTGGGCCCGCGCGGGCTGCCGGGTCGCATCGGCCTCGCGGGCCTTCTGCTCGTAGTAGGTCGACGGAGCGATCGGCAACACCGCGCAGATCGGCTCGACTCCGTACGCTGCCCGGTGGGCGTCGACGAACGCCACCATCACGTCCCGCGGCGGTCGAGCTCCGCCTGGGCAAAATACGCCGACGCCTTGCGCAGAATCTCGTTGGCCCGCCGAACTCCGCGATTCTCGCGTTCGAGCGCCGTCGAGCCGTGCCTGCTCGTCCGTCGTCAGGCCGGGGCGCTGGCCCGTATCGCGCTCGACCCGGCGCACCCAATGCCGGAGCGTCTCCGCCGAGCAGCCGATCTTGCCGGCAATCGAGGAGATCGCCGCCCACTGCGACGGGTGCTCCCGCGCGTGTTCCTGCACGAGCCGCACCGCCCGCTCACGTACTTCGGGAGAAAACCTGGTTGTCTTGGGCATGACTCCAACCTCTCAGGGAATGGAGTCTCCGGCAATCCCGGGGCGATTCACAAGCCTGACCCCGCCCTAGTCGTCCAGGCGCTTGAGGGAGCATTGGGCGCAGAACCGCCGAAGGACACGCCCATCACGAACATGTTTGACTATCACGTTGAACTACTCCTCGACAGCCTTGCCGAGTCAGGAACGATCGATGAGGCACGACTCGCCACACTTGAATGGGGGTGGCTGCCACTTTTCCGCTTTGGGAAGCGCACGCCAAGCGTTTTTCACCGGGAACTGCGTCGAAACCCTGCCTTCTTTGTGGAGCTCGTTAGTCTGATTTACAGGGCCGAAGGCGAGGAACCACGCGCGCCCGACGAGCAAGCCCGCCGGCGGGCCGAGATGGCGTACGACCTGCTGCAGCATTGGCGTTCCCCAATCACGGAAGACGCCGACGCGATGCCCATCGGCCGATGGGTGGCTACGGCCCGGCAGTTGCTAGGTGAGGCGGGCCGCGCGGCAGTTGGCGACATCAGTATTGGGCACTTACTGAGTGGAGCACCAGTCGGCGTTGACGGCCCGTGGCCTCACGAAGAGGTGCGCGCGATCATCGAGGCTGTTGGAACTGCCGACCTGGAGCAGGGCATACAGATTGGGGTCTACAACTCCCGCGGCGTTATCAGTCGTGACCCTGCAATTGGCGGGAGTCAGGAGCGGGCGATCGCCGAGCGATATGAACGCGACGCCGAGAACGTTGCCGCCCATTGGCCTCGGACGGCGGCCATGCTCCGCTCCATGGCTGATAACTACCGGCGGGACGCAAGGCGGGAGGATCTTGAGTCAGATTCGATGGAGGACAGCTAGGTCCGGGGCCGCCTACTCGTGGAGCCCACAAACTGCGTTTTAGACCCCTTCCACACTACTTATTAGTGGATGGGTGGCGGAGAGGTCTATCGCGGTCAGCTTATAACTGCACTAACCACCGAAAGGAGGTTCACGGGTTCGAATCCCGTCCCATCCGTGCGATGTGACTTCCATGGCTCCGCTCTGGCTAACCCAAGGGGAAATGACGATTCGCGAAGTCATCCCAAGGTCACTGACCGACGCGTCGGGTCATGTAACACTGGCAACTGAGTAGACACAGGCCTTCGTCCACCCCAGCAGATATTCCGACCGACACGCCAGCGGCCAAGGCCAGCTTCCGCCCGGGTTCCCAGCGTCTATCCCAGCCGAAAGGCCGCCGGAATCCGGTTGGAAAGTCCGGCGGAATGTCCGGCGAAAGGTCCGGTGGCGGGTCCGGTGGCGGGCCCGGCGGAATGTCCGGTGGCCCCCTGAGAGCCGGCCCCACGCCTGTGGGTGTGCTATGGATCGCCTGAACATCCATCGGGTAGTCCAGCAAGAAGTCCAAGGACGGGCCCAGTCAAACGTCCAAGGGACCTCCCATCACCGTCGGCGCCACTAGGAATCTCAGGCGACACTCAGGGAGTCGCTGAGGCAGTCGTCGCGGCGGTCGAGCCACAGAGCCGGTGGTACCGGCTCACATCTCATTCGATCGGCCTGCCGACCTCACCCAGCGCCCGGCCTCTCTCCTCAATTGCACCTCAAGTTCTGGTGACGGACGCCGTTTCACCTGTCGGAGTAACCGGATGTGCCGTTCCGACATCTGAGAGACGGCGACGAGCCGGGAAAGCGGAATGCGCTTGAGGATCGGCAGGATCACCAGATCCCATTCCGTCGCACCAGGGGCTGGGAGCCGGGGCTGCACCTCAGCAATGTCGTGAACGAGGCCCTGCTCCACCTGCTCCAGCGCATTGGATTCCTTCCCGATGTACACGACGCCGCCGAGGTGCACCGGCCGGCGCTGCAAGAGGCCAATCGTGGCTCGACCGCACGGCTTGCCGTCGCTGCCCACGCTCTTCGGTTCCGGGTGAACGCGGTACTCCATGATAACATCACGAATCGACTTCACCTGGACTCGATTGCCGGGCGTCCCTCGGCCCACACCGATCCGGTACACCGCTCCGGAATACCGGTCGGTGTACTCCATGTCGAGCCAGCGCGTCGGGTCTCTTTCAAAGACCCCCAGCAGATGGAACCGTGTCGGGTCGGCGCCCACTGGATGGCCGCCCGTCGCCACGGTGACGCTGAGGCCGAAGTTCATCGGCTTCACCTGATCCGCATACGGTTTGCCCGCATTCCACTCTTCATACGGTCGCCAGAGTGCCGTGGTACTCACCGTAATTCGGCTTATGGCAGGCCGATCGACCCAGCGTGGCAGCAGCAGCGGCTGACCGAACGCCTCCTGAATCAGCGCCTCCCAGATCGCGGGAATCCACGCCCGGCCTTCCTGCCCCGCTTCGAGCGGGCTCAACAGATGCCCGAGCCCGTGCTCCTTTGCGGCTACGATGGTAACCCTGTCCTTCCGGCCCCGTGTGAACAGGGCGTAGCGTTTGGCGGAAATCGCAAAGGCCCACAGCTGGCGGCGTTTGCCCGCACGATCGACGTTCTGCTCCTCGATTCGCAGAATGGAGCCCGGCACCAACTCCCGGTCGTAGGGGTTCAGGGCAATGAATGAGTCGACCACCGATTGCACCTGTGCCCAACTGAGGGCGCGAATCGCGGCCCCACCAGGCGTCTGGTGCGGACCGCCGGGGCACTGCACCAGCTCGCCCGCCTTCGTGGCCACGATCGCCGCGCTATCGGTATCCCCAAACGCCACATGTCCACCGAGATCCGTGACCCGCCGCTCCAACAGGGCAAGCATGAGGCGTGCGCCAGCTGTCGTGAGCGCCGCGAACGGCGGGAACCAGAATTTTCCCGGCTCCTCCAACGTGCGCGTTGACGTCGGGAACCCACCGTCGAGCCCGAAGAGCGTTGCCGGAGCCGGGCTCGCGGCCAGTGGTTTGGCATTCAGCTCAGCGAAGATGCCATAGCTCCCGCTGTTGGCGAGCACTTTGAGCCATCGCTGCAGCCGGTCCCGTTCCTCGGTGGGCATGTCGGGACGTCCTCGCACTTCCTGGCGCATCTCAATGACCCGACGAAAGAAGTCCTCCCTGGCAGGATCGATAGAGATCTGACCTCGAAGTGCGATGGGGGTGAGTCCCTCCTGCCGACCGTGCGGCACCAGGCGCACCGCGTCGAGGATCTCAGGCACCGATCCGGTCAGGAGCCACGACGCCACCAGGTCTGGCCCTGCCACCCAGATCGGCACGTCGCTGGTGACGGGATTCACCCCGATCGATGTACCCTGGCTCGTGCGGTCGTATTGTGCCCGCACCGGCAGAATGTCGCCACGAGGTAGGACCTTGGCGAAGAATCGAAGCTCCGGCCACAGCGCAGGGGACCCACACTGTTCGAGTGTCAGCTTGGCCATGAACCCGCGGACCCCCCGGACATCCGGCACGGCTTCCAGCGAGTCGGCCGTGATCAGCGCCCACAATTCCATCAGGGTGTTGACAGAGGGGTACATCGATCGGAAGTCCAGGTAGACGACCGGCACGGGAACGCGTCGAATGTCCACTCCGGTCCGACCGCCGAAGTAGGAGGTCATCGCAAATCCAAGCACCTCCGGTGGGAGGGCGAATTTCTGTCGTGGCGGGATCACGCCCATGCCTCGGAGATAGCCCTTGGCAATGCTCGCTGGTGACATCACGCGCTCTGGGGCGAGGGCAAGCGGATGCCGGTCCCACTCGGCCCGCACCGCTTCCAGCACCCGCGTTGTCAGCGCGACGTCCTGACGGTTGTAGTCGATGTAGCGCTCGGTAATCGTGCCGTGCTCAGCGTCGGGCAGCTTGACGTCGGAGAGGCCGAAAGCCTTCGCCGCCCCCTCTAGAGAGAGCTTCTTGTCCGTCAGGGCAAAGACCAGATGGCGCAGGTCCAAGAGCCGCCCCAGAGGCCCGGCCGAACGCTCGTCGGGCGTGGCGCCCCGCGACTTGGCAAAACCCATCAGCGTGCGCTTGCTGTCGATTGGTTTCAGCCGCAACCACGGACGGTACTTGTTGGGCAGGCGCTTCCCGCCGCCTGCGTTGTAGTCGTAGAGGGTGACAGAGAAGCCACCCTCGAACATCTCACCACGGGCGGGTGCGGCCTGCGTTCCCAGCCGCGTCAGGTCAAAGGCGAGGTTGTAGCCCACGATGAGCGTGCCGCCACCACGGATGGCAGGCCACAGGCGCTCGTCGAGAAACTGGCGGCGCGACCACAACACGAGGCGAGGGAAGCGCAGGTTGGTCGTGGCAGGCAGATGGCTTTCCGCGTACGCCACAAGCAGCGCGTACCCAGCAGGATCACGCTCGGGCAGCGCATCATCATAGATGAGTCCCTCTTCGAGGCACACAAACGCACCATGCGTATCGAAGTGCCCCTGCCGGAAGCTGCCGAAGGTGAGTCGTTGCGCCGGATCGATGGTACTCTCGACATCCAATGCCAGAATGGACTCACCCCAGCCGGGAATCCCCGGCTTGGATGTGGGCATGCGGTGGCCACCATCCGGTGCGAGATAGGCGCGGAGCGCCACCGGTAGCACGCTGACAGGAACGGTTACTTGGCCCATGGTTTGTCTCTCCATCCGTGATAGTCGCGGTCCATCCCCTCGATCATCGTGCGGCCGCGAAGAGCCCACACCACCAACGCCTCACCCAGCTCTCGCAGATGAGAGCCCAGCGCCCCGACCACCGCCACGAGGCGTTCCGGGGAGGTCGGCGTCCGACTCAGCTGAACGTCGTCGTTCACCTGTCCCGCCGAGAGGATGGCGTGACAGCTGGCGCATACCACGACCGTGAGGTCCGGGACATGCTGACGCCCTAACGGGTGGTGATCCTCGAACAGCCCGGCTGGTACTCGGCGGAGGGCGACCGGCGCCCGCAAGCCGCATCGCACGCAGGCCACTTCGCCGCCAAGCGCGTTCATCCGTCGAGCATCCCGCTGCGCACCGGCCAACGGGTTGTTCGTTCGGCGTCTGACCTTTCTGTTCTTGTCAGCCGGTCGTTTCATACAGATCCTCAAACCGAACCTCTCCCGCGTTGGCAAGCTGCTCCAACACGTGCGGGTCGGTCACGTACGCCACCAGCTGGCCTTGGGCACGGAATCGGCGTCCGACGAAGGGCTGCAGCCGGCGCCGATCCCCAGTCCGGAGGTAGTGGTCAACGGCACCCCAGTACCGTGCGATCCGGCTCGCCGTGCGTGAACTCCGCACGTCGACGACCTGCAATCCCTCGGGTGTCAGAACCCGCATGGGTCGGCGCATCTGGTCGACCGGCACAGCGGTGTACGTACCGTCTCGGCGCCGAAGGGCGATGCGGGCGTACTTCTTAACGGTGCGTGGGTCGCTATGCGCGGTGCGAGCAGCGGCGGTGAGCGACTTGCCTTGCCGCACCAGGCGTACCGCCTTGACCGCACGCCGCTCGGCCTCGGCGGACTGTTGGCGTGGGGGTACACCTTTCGGGGCACCCCGCACACCACGCCTCCGCTTCTTACCGGCGGCCACGGCTGGCCTTCACGGCGGCCCGGGGCCGATTCGATCCCTTCGTCTTCGCCAGCAGCGCATCCCAGTGCTCCTCCGGCGCAACCCGCACCTTGGGAAAGCGCTGTCCCCGATACTCCGCCACATAGGACTCGATCGGCACGGTCGCACCAATCCAGCGGTCGGTGTTGTTCCCGAGGCGGTGAATGAGCGTCTCGATCTGGCTCTTGTTCAGCCAGAGCGTCTGCTCCGGGAATTCCGTGAACGTGAGGGTCAGCGCCTTTCGGAGTCCGTCGGAGGCCGCCTGGTCGGGGACCTCGACCTCTTCGACGGTTGCAATGGTGAGTCGACAGGGACTCGCCTTGAGATCGTCGGGCATCAGCTTGATGCGCGACTGCCCGTAGTCGGTGATATCGATGTTTGGCATAACACACCTCCTTCAAGGGTGATTGGTGACGGAGATCTGCACGATCCCGGCGGTCACCGGCGCGGGGGTCGTTGACGGCATCGCTTGCGGGCGAGGCGCGTGACATCGGCGGCACTGAAAAGCCGCCCGCCACGCTCCGTCCGCCCCACGGCGCGCAGGGTGCCGCGCTGTTCCATGGCCCGCACGGCGGCGGGGGTCACGCCGAGTCGTCGAGCGACATCGGCGGGCGTCAGGTAGTGCTCCATCATTCCTCCACTGGTCAGGGACCTCCTGGCCCCCCCGGGGACGCCCGGGAAGGACCGCCGATCCAGGGTCGGCCCACAACGCTATCACCCACACCCACGCCTACTTACGCATTGTCGCATACTCTTCTAAATTTGTAGCATGCCACAAGCAGACAGTCACTTGTCCCTCAAGGAGTTACTCGCCCACGCCAAGACGGCGGGACACCTGGTCCGGCGAGACCAGGTCATCCGGTGGCATAAGGCTGGACTCGTCCCCCGTCCCGCTCGGCAATGGCTCGGACAGGGGCAGGGATCGCGCTCACTGGGGTATCCCGCTGAGGCCCTCAACCACGTCATCGCAATCAGCAGGCTGCTTCGGGTGCGGTCAGACCTGAACTGGGTGGGGTGGGTGCTGTGGTTGGCCGGATACCCGGTGACGCCCGCCATCCGCATACAGCTACAGCGCGTCGCGGACCACTATGCGGCTGAACTCCGTCAGGCGCTCACGAATCTTGAGACCGATGAGCCGGACCTCTCGGGGCGTGACGTCTTTCGGCGGCTGGGTGCGCGTGACGCGCTTCGGTCGCTTGGCCTCATGCCGGGTCGCTTTCGCGGACGCAAGGCGGGTGAGTTCGAGACCGCGCTCTATCTCATCCTCAGGGTGCTCGCCGGTTTTTCTGTTGGAGAGCGCGAGCTTGACGAGGCACAAGTGCTCGCATTGGAGCAGACCCTGCTCGGTGCGCGTCACGTCTCGGAGGTGGACAAGACAGTGATCCGCGATCACCACGCCGCCGAGACACCCCGACGGCAGCCCACTCGCAGTCCCGGCCAACGGAAGCTTGAAGAGGCACGGCGGGCCAAGGCCGCAATGTGGAGGGACACGCTTCGACGCCAAGTCTCCGCATTGAGCGAAGAGGTCGGCGCGAGTCTCATCACCTCCGGGCTTCCGTTCGTGGAAGACGCCGAGCTGGAGCGATGGCGGGAGGAGTGCATCGCGGTGTGGCTGCTGGTGAATGCCGACACTCCAGGATTTGCACCTCCGATGGGCCCGCCACGCGAGATCTTCCTGCTCTGGTATGTGTTCCGAGGGACCACCACGGTAGGAAGTAGGACGTTCGCCTTCTTGGATACGGACGCTCGTTACGCACTGGAATGCCGGGCGGTCGAGCGCTACCGGCTCCTGCTAGAACACTGGGGACTACCCCTGCCCCTCCGCGGCGATCGCCGGGCCACTCTTCTCCCCATGACACTCAAGGAACACCCCGATGCGCACCTCATCTGCCATCCGATCGAAACGGGCAAGCGACGTCCTCGTGGTCAGCGGGTACGGGCTACGCCTCGCCGTTGAACGCAGTCACCTCATAATCGCGGATGGCCTGGCCGACAAGCGCCGAGTGCGCCGATTGAGCCGCATCGACCGCGATGTGAAGCGCATCGCCATCATCGGCCATGCGGGGACGATCAGCCTCGATGCGATTCGCTGGTTGCATGACGTGAAGATCCCGCTGGTGCATCTGGACACGGATGGACGGGTGCTGGCGATGATCGCACCAGACAGCCCCGACCACCCGACGCTCCGCCGAGCCCAGGCCCGCGCCGTCGACTCGGCGATCGGGTTGGACATCATGCTGGACCTACTCAGACAAAAGCTCGATGGGCAGGAACGGGTGCTGCGGATGTTCACGGCGGGTCAAATCGCCCTGCCCCGCATGGAACTCGGACGGCGAGGCCTCGCGTGCGCTACCGACTTCATCAGCTTGCGATCCGCCGAGGGACAGGCAGCCGCTGCCTACTGGGGCGCGTGGGGTCGGGTGCGGGTGGACTTCCGGGTGAGCGACCAGGCTCGGGTACCCGAACACTGGGTGACGTTCGGCCAGCGCGTCTCGGCACTGACGGGATCGCCACGCCTGGCCGTGAACCCCGCCAACGCGATGCTCAACTACCTGTATGCCATCCTCGAAGCAGAAGCACGGCTGGCGCTGCTTGCCGTCGGGTGCGATCCAGGCGTAGGCATTCAGCACGCCGACGCCAAGGCCCGCGACTCGATGGCCTGCGATGTGATGGAGGCAGTGCGACCGGCGGTTGATGCGTGGCTGCTGGACTATCTCGCCAACCGGACGCTCAGGCGGCAGGACTTTCTCGAACTACGGAATGGACAGTGCCGCCTGATGCCAGACCTGGCGAAGGAACTAGCACAGTCCGCAGCCGTGTGGGCGGCCAAGCTCGGACCAGTAGTGGAAGCGGTGGCCCAGCAGCTCTATGCGACCGCGACAGCCTCCGATCAGCCGAGGCGATGGGCGCAGCAGAGGGCGGGAGTTCGAAAGGCATCCACACCGTTGCCGACACCGTTGACAGAACGCCGTCGACAGCAAAGCCGCCCCCAAGCTGTAGCAGTAGCGCTGAGTGAGACGGACGACGCACCCGTCCCACCATACCGGTCAGCCTCGAACCAGATGACGAAGGAGCAGTTTCTAACGCAGGTTGTGCCTGAGCTACGGCGCATCCCAGCAGCTACAATCGCTGCGACGGTGGGCCTCTCGGAGGTGTATTGCGCGAAGATCCGGGCGGGACGCGGACTCCCAAGTCGTGCACACTGGGGGCTGTTTGCTCAGCTAGTACTGGAAACCTCGCTCAGAGGGATTTGACAGGAACTCACCACCTCAGCTCTTGGCATCTAGCGCCTGGTACAGGAGGACTTCTAAGAGTTGGTCGCGACGTCGGTCCCGCACAACCTGGGCTTCCGCCAGCCTGTCACACAGTGTCATCATCTCTCGTACTTTGGCGACAATGCGACATTGCTCACCGAGCGGGGCAATCGCGACCGGAAGTCGATCCATTCTGTTCTTTGGCAGCCCACCTCTACCAGCACCGGTCTGCCGGTCGAGAATCAAAGATTGGAAGTACGGTGATTGAATCACCAGTTGCATTAACTCTTCCATTCCCCGGATAGCTACTCGGATGATCGCAACGTGTTGACTGACATTTGCGTCGCGGAAGTCATCCGGCACCCTACAACACCGACCTATCGAACCGCCCGTGATGTTCAGCAGCAGGTCACCGTGCTTGACAGCAGTTCCGTTCATCCTACGGTGGGTTTGTTTGTCGATATATGCCACGTCCTCCAGGCGAAGTCCGTCGTCATAGATGTTCTGCGAACGAAGGAATGGCACACCCTCCTCCTTATAGACCGACTGTCCTCCGCGGGGAGTGCTGCCCGATCCGGTCTTCGAACAAACCTCACCGAGCCGCGCCCAAGCCCATGTCGCGGGCAATTCGAACGGCGCTTCACCGGGACCTACTGGCTCAACATGTTGTGCTTTGCCCTTGGAAACTCGAACTTTCTCAGCCTGAAGACGCTTAAGTCGCTCGGACGCTGGCTCATCGTCTGAACTTCGGCTAGCAAGCTTCCCCCTGACAGCGAGGTCGAGGATGAACCCCCGCAGTCTTGGTACCGCTTCGGGCGCGTCGGCAACCCGATCAAACTGCGAGATTAGAAATTCCCAACTCATTGGCGCAATGCCTCTTCAAGAATCACCTTGAGCTTACTCCGTAGCCCTGCAATTTCGCGTTCCGATTCCTCCAGCTTCATCGTGATTTCGGTTGGATCGCCGTGGTCATCTGCTACCCGGTGTGGATTATTGATATCCAAGTTGTAGCTCCGCGCCTTCACCTCCCCCACCGTGACTTTCCATGCAACCTGATTGACTTCCCGCTTACCCCACCACTCCATGCACCGATCGAAGTCCTCCAGCCGAATCGGCTTTGTCATGGAGTACGCCTTTTGTCCCTCCGGGACTCGGTGCTCGTAGAACCAAATCTCCTTCGTTGGCTCACCCTTAGTGAAGAACAGAAGATTGGTGCCGAGGGTAGCATAGGGCTTGAACACGCTGTTCGGGAGACGGACGATTGTATGGAGATTGCATTCGTCCATCAGCTGTTGCTTGAGTCTCGTTTTCACGCCTTCCCCAAAAAGTGTTCCATCAGGGACGACGACCGCAGCACGGCCATTCGGCTTCAGCAGCCTGATAATGAGGGCCAGGAAAAGGTCTGCAGTCTCTCTGGTCTGGAAGTGCTTAGGAAAGTTGGATTCAATCCCGTCTTCTTCTCGGCCCCCGAATGGGGGGTTCGTGAGGACGATGTCCACCCGATCGCTCGCCGTATAGCTGATATAGGGCCGAGCGAGAGTATTGTCGTGCCGGACGAATCCCGGGTCCTTGATGTTATGGAGCAGCATGTTGGTGACGCAGAGCATATGTGGAAGCTGCTTCTTCTCGACGCCCCGCAGGGCTCCCTGCATCTTCTCTTCCTGCTTCACCGTCTTGACGTACCGCTCACGCATGTGCCTGATGGCACACGTTAGAAAGCCGCCCGTCCCGCAGGCCGGATCCAGGAGCAGCTCTCCCGGCTTGGGATCTATTCTATCGACCATGAATGCAGTGACAGCCCGAGGCGTGTAGTACTCACCAGCATTCCCTGCGCTTTGAAGGTTGGCGAGGATTTGTTCGTAGATGTCCCCGAAGTGCTGCCGCTCGCTCAGGTCGTTGAAATCCACTGTGTTGATCTTGTTCACCACCTGCCGCATCAACTGCCCGGACTTCATGTAGTTGTATGCGTCCTCGAAGACGTCCCGCACCACTCGGCGCCGGCCTCCAGGCCCGGTGCCTACCGTGAGCTCTTTCATTTGCGGGAAGAGCTTCGTATTCACAAAGATCAGCAACTCATCTCCGGTCATTCCTTCAGGATCAGCAGCCCAAGTCCGCCACTGGAACGATTTCGGAATCGGGGATCGGTACTTGGGGTCCAGCAAGCTCCAACTCCTGGTCCTGATCATCGATGATCTTCAGGAAGAACATCCAGCAGAGCTGGGAGATGCGCTGGGCGTCACCATCCACGCCCACATCCTGACGCATGATGTCTTGGATCGATTTGACGGTATTGCGAACTGACATCGCTTAGGCGGCCTCCGTGTAGAGGGCGGATTGGAGTTCGTGCACGGCCTTCTCAAAGGCGACGCGATTCGCCGAATTCCTTGATGAGCTGGAGCGGGGTACCCATCGTGTCGAATGGCGCGATCTGCAGGATGCGCGGATCGTCGAGGCTGGTGACGCCTTCGTCCTGATACTTCTGCAAGCAGCGCCTCGAGCACCGCCCGAGCCTGCGGCGCCGTACTTCGTGAAGACGTCACGCTTGCGGACGTTCTCGGCTCGTTCGCGGCGAGTCAGCGGCGGCTGGTCGAAGGCAACATGGCAGATGAGATCGAACGGATCGAGGTCCTTGCCGACCTCCTCGGCCAGCGGTTCGAGGAGCAGACCCTCCTGCCGCCAGTTCGTCGATGATCGCCTGCTTCCGATCTGCTGGCGTTCCACCGGGTCAGGAAATCGTTCAGGCTGGCGAATCGCTTGCGCAGCGCCTTCTTGGTGTAGTCGCGCAGGCTCTCGGTGACGAGCTTGCCGTCCTCGTCGAGATACTCGACCCGCTCGGCGAGGATTGTGACAGGCTGTCCCGTCGACGTAGATACTTCTTCGGCGGCCATCCGGTCCGGGCCGATGGTGATATCTGGCGGCTCAGTCCATCGACGATCGTCTCGTCCTCACCCGGCACTGGCGGAAGACCTCGTCGTCCTCGTCGGGCGGCGGACATCGTCCGGCGGAGTGACGGGATCGTCACGTCCAGGCTCGTAGATCTGCACCGGTTCGCCATCGAAGTCGGGATCGGCGAAGTGGTTGGTCGCCTTCCGGAAATCGATCAGCGTGAAGTAGTACTTCTTGGTGTCCTCGTGGACGCGCGTGCCCCGCCCGACGATCTGCTTGAACTCGGTCATCGAGCCCACTTCCCGGTCGAGCACGATCAGCCGGCAGGTCTGGGCGTCGACGCCGGTGGACAGCAGCCGCGACGTGGTCACGATCACCGGGTACTTCGACTCCGGATCGATGAAGTTGCCGAGCTGATCGACCCTTCGGTGTCGTCGCCCGTGATCCGCATGACGTATTCGGGTTCTGCTTCACGAGGTCGGCGTTCTCGTTGGCGATCGCCTGGCGCAGGCGAGCCGCGTGGTCGGTGTCCACGCAGAAGATGATGGTCTTCTGGAACCGGTCGCCGCTCTGCTTGAGGAAGTCGGAGACCCACTGCGCGACGCGCTTCGTCCGCTCGTCGATCACGAGGTTGCGGTCGAAGTCCTTCTGGTTGTAGTGCTGGTCATGACCGCGCCCGTGATGTCCTTCTCGCCCGGGGTCGGATAGCCCTCGATGTCCACGTCGAGGTGGACCTTGATCACCTTGTACGGGGCCAGGAAGCCGTCGCGGATCCCCTGCTTCAGCGAGTAGGAGTACGTCGGCTCGCCGAAGTAGTTGATGTTCGAGATGTACTTCGTTTCCTTGGGGGTGGCGGTCATGCCGATCTGCGTGGCCGCCGAGAAGTAGTCGAGGATCTCGCGCCAGGCCGAGTCTTCGGCGGCGCTGCCCCGGTGGCACTCGTCCACCACGATGAGGTCGAAGAAGCCCGGCGAGAATTCCCGGAAGAGCTTCTGCCGCTCCTCCGGGCCGGTGATGCGCCTGGTACAGGCCGAGGTAGATCTCGTACGACGTGTCGATGCGTCGCTGCTTGTCGAGGGCGGTGGTGAGTTCGACCTGCTGTCCGTCGTCGCGCTCGATCGTCTTGGCGCTGGTGCTGAGCTTCGCCATCGCCGCACCGAACGGGCGGAAGTCGTTCACCATCGTCTGGTCGATGAGGACGTTGCGGTCGGCGAGATAGAGGATCCGCTTCTTGCCTGCCCGCCTTCCACAGCCGCCAGATGATCTGGAAGGCGGTGTAGGTCTTACCCGTGCCGGTCGCCATGACCAGCAGGATGCGGTTCTGGCCCTTGGCGATGGCCTCGATGGCCGCGTTGATGGCGTTTCGCTGGTAGTAGCGCGGCTCCTTCCCGCTGCCGTCGTCGTGGTAGTCCTGGAGAACGATCTTCTCCTGCTCCGGGGCGAGGCCCTTCCAGGCGCGGTACCTCGCCCAGAGCGACTCGGCGACTCGGGAACTCGTCGAGCGACAGGTTCTGTCTCGATCTGCCCGCTCGTCACCGTTCGATCGTGAAAGACGAAGCCGTCGCCGTTCGAGGAGAAGACGAATGGGATGTCGAGCGTCTCGGCGTAGTCGAGGCGCCTGCTGCATGCCCGTCGCCCACGGGTGAGGTGTTGTCCTTGGCCTCGATGATGGCGATGGGGATGTTCGGCTTGTAGTAGAGGATGTAGTCGGCCCGCTTGGCCTTGCCTCGACGTGACGAGCTTCCCGCGCACGATGATCCGGCCCTTGGTGAAGCGGACCTCTTCGCGGATCTGCGTGGTCAGGTCCCACCCGGCGGCTTGGATGGCAGGGGTGATGAACTTGGTGCAGATGTCTCGTTCGGACATGGCCTTCTTGTTGGTCAACTTGAAGGTCCCTACTGCCAATGATCGGAAACACAATGGGCGGGAGCGAGATTGGGTCGCAGTTCATCGAGTACGGCCGGCCGGTCCTGAACGAGACTATCTGGCAAGGCAATCCTGATCATCGAGATGTAGTCAGCTTTGGGGGGTCAACAGCAGCTCTCTCGTCGACGAGTCTTGCCGATCGTCTATATCAGTTTCTGCTCCACTAACCGGCGGTAATGCTCACCCAACACCGTAAGCTTGCACGCTTTCGACTCAATCGCAGCATGCCACATGTGGGGGGCACCCAATGGCTTAACGAGATTCACACGGTTGTAGTTCTGGAGAATCGCGAACTTAGCCGTGTTATCCGGATTGGGGGGAGGGGCGCCGTCCGGCCGCCCCCTGAGCTCTGGCTCGAAGGACGGATCGAGTTTGAACTCAAAGCCAGGTGCTGTAAAGAACGCCGTGAGCTTCTGTAGATCAGCCAGGGCGATCGGTGGTTGCACCCTTCGCAATGAGACGAAAGTCTTGACGTTCGTCTTGAACACGGGCCGCTGCTTCCACGGCCCGAGTGATTGATCGATGTGAGCGTATACGCTGCCCGGAGTCACGTCACCGACGAGATTGCCGGCCGCACCATTCAATGCGTCGACGAACAGCGTCGTAAACACACCGCTCCCGTTCTCTTCGCTAGCATACTGATCTTTTGTAGATGCGGTCAGAATTGTCATACCTTCCGAAAGCTCGGCCGTCTGATGGCCAGGAGGGTCACCAGCGACTCCCGAGTGACAACTGTCTAGCACGATTACCTTGTTCCGCGCCTTGGACTTATTCGCCAGAGTCAGCACTTCGCCCAAGGAGAGGCCATCGTCGCCCCTATGGCAATCGCTCCCGCAGAGATAGCCTCCTGTCGCCTCGATGTGGCCATGCCCTGCGAAGTAGAGAAGCGCAATCTCGCTATCGTCAGCAAATAGCTCCAGTATACGATCCTTAAGCTCTGCTCTTGTGACGGCGTCCCCCGCGCTAGCGACAGTCAGGAGCATCACACCGAAATTCACGCTTCCATCACTGTTCTTCTCCAAAACACTCTTGACCGAGTGCGCATCGTTGACGCAACCATAGAGCCCAGGAATGTGCACATAGTGGTCGATCCCGACGACAAGGGCCTTTCGCATGTCAAGATTCTCCGGAAATCCTAAAGGCTCTTTGTGAAGTTCTTGATGTTGCCCCATGCAATCGATTTGACCCGACTGCCATGGATCGTCTTGTTCGTACCTACTTGTTCTTACCCTCGGTCATCATTTGGGTGATCGCTTTTGCGATCGAATCCCAGTCCCACTTGATTGTCCGATTACGCGACAGCCCGCCTGGTAGGGTGCTGGTAGCGTCGGCACCATCGACATAGATGCCGAAGACTGGCACGCTTCCGGAGCTTGCCATTGCAATCTCTTTAGCGACCCCTGTCGCTGTCGCCATGGATTTTCCAACAAGGACGATCATAAGATGACAATTGTTGATCTTGTCCTTCAGCAGCTTCTCCCACTGCGCCTCGGGGAGAGCAGACTTGGAGGACCAGTCCTGTATTGCGAAGGGGGTTCTAGAGTTCTTAGCCTGCCCCGCGAACAGAAGCTTGTCGTTGGCATTGTGATCAAAGTCAAAGCTAATGAACGCCCGAGGATCTGCCATAACATGCTCCACTCGTGAAGGTTGTCAGATGCCTAACGTTGCGCTTCAAGCGGCGGGCAACAAGGGCGCCTTAAACAAAACTATTGGCAGCAGCTTCACGTGGGAACCCACCCACCAATGTGTCAGCCACATCCACCGTCCACAACGTACAAACGCCTGTTAGGATGACATCACACGATCTCTGCCTGAGCACCTCGCTGCGCCAATCAGCTGCCCTCCCGTAGCCGGGGGACCGAGTGAACCGGAGCCACCCCCTGTCTCTTAACCCCCCGCTTTCTTGACCTCCTCGATTTTCGGTGTATCTTCGGTTTGTCGCCGAACACTCCGGACTCGAGGGCCTCATGACCACCACCGACAAGCCGCAGCTCAGCCCCACCCGCTACCAGCCCTCCAACCCGTTGACCTCGGCCAACATCCGGGTCTGCCCCGAGTGCGCCGGCCCCGTCGTCCGCAACTCCGGCTGCATCACCTGCCGGCAATGCGGCTGGGGGAGGTGCGGGTGAGGACTGCACCGCAGTAGGGCGGGCCTCCGTGCCCGCCAACCCGACGAAGATAAAGCGGGTAGGGCGGGCCTCCGTGCCCGCCAACCCGACGAAGATAAAGCGGGTTGGGCGGGCCTCCGTGCCCGCCAGCCCGACGAAGATAAAGCGGGTAGGGCGGGCCTCCGTGCCCGCCAACCCGACGAAGATAAAGCGGGTTGGGCGGGCCTCCGTGCCCGGCCAAGTAAGCAGTGAGAGAGGTTCGGAATATTGGTGCTTAGCCACCGCGCATTTTGGGTACTAACGGGAGGCCTCATGCCCTCAGCTTCAGACACCCGTTGCCACGAGATACCCCGTGTCGGAAGCCAATCGCAAGCGCCCAGGCGCTCTGGTGGTGCCAGGCCAGATCGTCCCCAGGATCCTGCTGCTCCGCGATCAGCGGGTGATACTCGATCGGGACCTGGCCGCGCTCTATGCAGTCCCGACCAAGATTCTGAACCAGGCGGTACGCCGCAACCGCACGCGGTTCCCGGGGGACTTCATGTTCCAGCTCTCCCGTGATGAGACCACACACTTGAGGTCACAATCTGTGACCTCAAGTTCGGAACCCGAATATGGCGGCCACCGGTACAACCCCTACGCCTTCACGGAACAGGGGGTCGCCATGCTCTCGAGCGTCCTGCGCAGCCCCCGCGCCGTCGCGGTGAACATCGAGATCATGCGAGCCTTTGTCAGGCTCCGGGAGCTGCTGGCCACCCATGCCGACCTGGCTCAGAAGCTCGCCGAGCTCGAGCGGAAGTACGATGTGAAGTTCCGGGTGGTATTCGATGCCATCCGCCAGCTCATGGAACCGGCGCAGGCACCCGAAGCCCGCCCGGAAATCGGGTTCCGCTGACTCAGGGAGAGCACCATCATGTCCGACTTCGCCACCCCGGCCAGCAACGCTGACGCCGCAGCCAGGGCCTACACCGCCGGGATCCTCGCCGCCCTCGGCGCCCGCGAACCGCTCGATGTCCTGCGCGAGACGCCCGCCGCGCTCCGCAACGCCATCGCGGGGCGCCCGGCCAGGGATCTCTCCCGCCCGGAGGCGCCGGGCAAGTGGTCCGCACGCCAGGTGATCCAGCATCTCGCCGACTCCGAGCTGGTCGGCGGCTTCCGCTTCCGCATGGTGCTCGCCCACGACCGCCCCACGATGCCGGGCTACGACCAGGATCGCTGGGCCGAACGGCTGCACTACGCAGAGTCGGACATCGAAAGCGCCCTCGCCGACTTCGCCGCACTGCGCCGGAGCAACCTGCGGCTCCTCGACCGCGCCATCCCCGCCGACTGGAGCCGGGTGATGCTCCATGCCGAACGGGGCGAGGAGAGCCTGGCCCACATGACCCGGATGTATGCGGGCCACGACCTGGTACACCGGCAGCAGCTGGCGCGGGTGCTGGGGGGGTAGGGGATTGGGCGATTGGGCGATTAGGCGATTGGGCGATTGGGCGGTTGGGTGATTGGGCGATTAGGCGATTAGGCGATTAGGCGATTGGGGAGACCGCAATGCAGACCACCGTGCAGCTTCCACTTCTGAACCAATGGCCCGGCCAAATCGCCGAATCGCCCGATCGCCCGATCGCCACCATGCTCCCCGTCCTCGACGAGCGGGCGGCCCGCGGCGCCTCCTTCCATGAGGTGCCGGTCCGCGCCATCCTGAATCCCCCCTCCAGCACCGGGATGGGGTTCTGGTCGCTCAATCCGTACGTCGGCTGCGAGTTCGGCTGCACCTACTGTTATGCACGGGAGACCCACAAGTGGCGGATGGAGACGATCAGGCGATCGGGCGATTCGGTGATTGGGGAATCAGGAGAGCACCAATCACCCAATCGTCCAATCGCCCAATCACCCAATCATCCAATCGCCCAGTCGCCCCTCCCCCCCTGGCTCGCCTTCGAGAAACAGATTCTCGTCAAGACCTCCGCCGCCGCGGTGCTCAAGCGGACCCTCTTCCCCGCCCGGCTGGCCGGCTGCACCCTGGTGATCGGCACCGCCACCGACCCGTATCAGCCGGCCGAGCGGCGCTTCCGCCTGACTCGGCAGATCCTGGAGGCGCTGCTGGGGTGGCGGGGGCTCACGTTAGGCATCATCACCAAGTCGCCGCTGATCCTCCGGGACCTGGCGCTGCTGCAGCAGCTGGCGGCGCGGCACGACCTGTCGGTGAACATCTCCCTCGCCTCGGCGGACGGCGCGCTGCTCCGCCGGATCGAGGCCCGCTCCCCCGCGCCGCATGCGCGGCTCCGGGCGCTCAAGGGGCTGACCGACGGCGGCATCCAGGCGGGGCTGCTCATCGCCCCGATCATCCCCGGCATCACCGACAGCCGGGAGGCCCTGGCCGCCATCATGGCGGCGGGGAAGGCGGCGGGGGCGCGCTACGTGCACGGGTCGGCGCTCCGGCTCGGGCCCGCGGCGCGGTCCCGCTTCCTTCCTCACCTCGCCGAAGAGTTCCCCGAACTGGTGGCCCGCTACACCGCGCGCTACGGCCACCGCGACACGCCGGGGAAGGACTACACCGACGCGCTCAGCCGCCGGCTCCGGGTGCTGCAGCAGGCGTACGGCTTTCCTCTATCAGAGGGGATGCGCCGGAAGCAGCAGCTCACCGGCCGCCGGCCCCAGCAGGGCGCGATCCCCGAGGCAACCGAACAGTGGACGCTGCTGTGACCCCTGGTGTCATCCCGAGGGACCGCGAGCGAAGCGAGAGGGAACCGAGGGATCTCCTCGGGTTCGGCTCGGAGCGCAAAGAGACCCCTCGCTCCGCACCCTTTTCCCTTTTCCCCTTTCCCCTTTCCCGAGTTCCCCATGTCTATCGCCCAATCGCTCCTCCCCGAATTCGATCACGAGATGGCCATCACCCGGAAGCACCTCGAGCGCACCCCCATCGCGCAGATGGCCTGGAAGCCGCACACCAAGTCGATGTCGCTGGGCCAGGTCGCCGTCCACCTGGCGGAACTGCCGTCGTGGACAGTCATGACGATGACCAGGACGGAGCTCGACATCAGCCCGCCGGGCGACACCGGATACAAGCCGCCCGAGTTAGACACGCTGGCGGCGCTGCTGGCGCACTTCGACCGGCACGTCACTGAGGGGCGCGCCGCCCTCGCCGCCGCGAAGGACGCCGACTTCCAGGTGCCGTGGACCCTCAAGGCCGGCACGTTCGAGGTCTTCACCCTGCCCCGCCTCGACGTGATCCGCACCTGGGTGCTCAACCACATCATCCACCACCGCGGCCAGTACAGCGTCTTCCTGCGGCTCAAGGACGTGCCGGTGCCGCAGACGTATGGGCCGAGTGCGGATGAGCAGTAGATCGTGGTAGGGGCGGACCAATTGGTCCGCCCCTACTCGGTGTCCGACATGCTTCGCACCGTGTTGTTCGTCGACCCTCCCGCCTTCTGCACCACCGTGGAAGGCCTGGTCGCTCCTGCGCTCCGTGCCCGCCCGGTGGCGGTCGCGGCGCCGGGCGCGGACCGCGCCACGATCCTGGCGCTCTCCGCCGAGGCGCGCGCAGCGGGGATCACCCGGGGGATGGCGGTGCGTCAGGCGCGGAAGCTCTGCCCCGATCTCATCCTCTGCCCCCCGAACCCCGGGCTCTACGCCCGCGCCTCGCGGGCGCTCGACGAGATCCTCCGCCGCTTTGCACCGGTCATCGAACCGAAGGGCTACGGTCACGCCTTTCTCGACCTCACCGGCACCGGCAGCCTCTTCGGTCCCGCGGTGGATGTGGCGATGCGCATCCAGCGCGAGGCGCGGGAACGGCTCCGGCTGCCGCTCGCCGCCGGCGTCGCCCAGAACAAGCTGGTGAGTCAGGCGGCGTCGGAGGTAATCAAGTGTAGGGCCGGACGTCCCCGTCCGGCCTCGCAGTGGGGCAGCGACAGCCTCCTCAACGTCGCCGTGGGAGACGAAGCGGCCTTCCTCGCGCCCGAGTCCGTCGCGTTGCTCCCCGACATCGAAGACAGGATGCGCACCCGGCTCGACGACTACCAGCTCGAATGGATCCACGAGATCCAGACGATCGGCACCCCGTCCCTCGTCTCCGTCTTCGGACCGCCGGGCCGGCTCCTCGGCCAGCATGCGCAGGGGATCGACCCCCGCCCCGTGCTGCCACCCGCGGTCAAGGCGGAGTTCCGCGCGGTGCACACCCTGGCGAGCGATACCAACAACCTCCCGGAACTGCACCGGATCCTCCGCCATCTCACCGAGCGGCTGGGGAGCCGGCTCCGCACTCGGCGACTCACCGCCCAACGCATGACCGTGCACCTCGCCTACAGCGACTACGCCACCGCGAAGCGCAGCGTGCCGCTCGCCCTGGCAGCGCTGGATGCGGAGCTGTGGAACGCGGCCCGGCGCGCCTTCGCACTGGCGCAGCAGCGCACCGTGGCGATCCGCGCGGTGGGAGTGGTCGTCGATCGGTTTCTGGAGGCGGAGTGTCAGCTGGAGCTGTGGCACAGCGGAACAGCGGAGAGAGGGGAAACGGGAAAGGGGAAAGGGGAGGAGGTCCGAGCCATCCCCGGAGAGAGCGCCCTCGCCCTGCTCGGGACAGGCTCTCGCTACGCTCGGGATGACGACAGGAGTCGCGCGCTGCAGACCGCGATGGACCGGATCCGGACCCGATGGGGTGCGCGGGGCGTGCGGGTGGGCGAGTAGGGCGGGCCTCCGCGCCCGCCCCCTCCGCGCCCACCCCCTCCGCGCCCGCCCCCTCCGCGCCCGCCCCCTCCGCGCCCGCCCAAACAAAACAGGGAAACGGGGGGCAACCGTCGATCCCAAACTAAGTGTATCTCCCTTCCCCCTTCCCCCTTCCCTCCTCCCTCTTCCCTTCCCTGCCGATCAGCCCCAGCTCAAGACCAGCTTCCCGAAATTCTCGTCGCGCTCCATGGCGAGATGGGCCGCGGCGATCTCCTGCATGGGAAAGGTGGCTCCCACAATGGGCCGGATGGGCGGTACGGGCGACCCCTGTGGTCGCCCCTCTAAAGGAAAGGGCGCGAACATCGGCAGCACCCGCTCGGAGAACTCCCTGACCAGCGGGATCCGCTCCTCGAGCAGCCGGGTCCGCATCACGCTGCCGATGACCTCCAGCCGCTTGCGGAGGATCGGCTCGAGGCCCACGTCGGCCCTGGCGCCCTGGAGATGACCGAGCATCACCAGCCGGCCGCGTGGCGCGAGGGCTTCGAGATTGGCGGCCAAGGCGGGGCCGCCTAACACGTCGATGATGACGTTCGCCGCCGGGTAGGGGCGCCCCACCGGGTCGCCCGAAACGGAATCGCCGGTGCCGAACGATTCGTCGAGGCCGAGTTCGGCGGCCCGGGCGAGTTTGTCAGGATTCCGCGAGGTGCCCGCGGTGATGGCGCCGAGCCGTTTGGCGAGCTGGACGGCGGCAGTGCCGACGCCGCTGCCGACGGCGTGGATCAGTACCCGTTCGCCCGGCTGCAGCCGGCCGCGGGTGACCAGGGCGTCCCAGGCGGTGAGAAAGGCCTCGGGGATGGCGGCGGCGTCGGTGAACGACATGCCGGCCGGCACCGCGATCGCCTCATCCTCGTGGACCACCACGTACTCGGCATGGGCGCCGCCACCGACGAGCCCCATGACGTGGTCGCCAAGCTGCCAGCGCGTGGCGCCCGGGCCAAGCGATTCGACCGCACCGGCGTACTCGAGCCCGGGGATGTCGGCGGGCCAGCCGGGAGGCGCCGGATAGCGGCCTTTGCGCTGCAGGATGTCGGCGCGATTGAGCCCCGCGGCCCGCACCCGGACCCGGATCTGGCTGGCGCCAGGCAGTGGCGCGGGAACCTCCCGGAGCTCGAGGACGCCGGTGTCGCCCGCGGCGGTGTGAACGATGGCTTGCATGACTCGACAATCTACTAGAGTGCCTGGTGCCTGGTACCCGGACGTCAGGCAGATTCCAGACTCCTCCATCGCGCCGCCACCGACGCCATCCGCGCCGCCTCGACGCTACCGACCCTGCGGCCGTGCGCCGTCAGCCGGTAGTAGCGCCGCGGCGGGCCGCCTGACTCTTCATCGGGCCCATCGGCCGCCGCGA
Organism: uncultured Gemmatimonadales bacterium; assembly: GCA_963726955.1. Classification (GTDB taxonomy): domain Bacteria; phylum Gemmatimonadota; class Gemmatimonadetes; order Gemmatimonadales; family GWC2-71-9; genus JADJOM01. The sequence continues at coordinate 263,941 of CAVSEC010000012.1, forward strand.
TGAGCCCCGATCCTTCCATCTCCTTGAGGGTCCGGTAGAGCGTCGCGGGCCCCAGGAGCCACCCTTCGCCCGGCTCCTCCTGCAGCGACCGCATGATCCCGTACCCGTGGCGCGGCCCCCCCGCGAGCGCCAGCAGGATGGCGAAGACCCTCGGCCGGAGCGGTTCGCCGGCTCTCGCCTGCGCCTCACTCATGGCGCAGCACCTCCACCGGGTCGGTGCCGAGCGCACGCCGCGTCGGGCCGATCGCGGCGAACCACCCCACGGCCAGGAGCAGCAGCGCGATGCCGCCGTAGGTGAGCGGATCGAGCGGACTCACTCCGAACAGCATGCTCCCGAGCAGGCGACCGATGCCGGCGGCAATGACCAGGCCAGAGCAGAGCCCGATGGCTGTGAGTCGCACGCCCTCTCCCACCACGAGATGGCGAATCTGCCGCCCGGAGGCGCCGAGCGCCATGCGGATCCCGATCTCCGTGCGGCGGCTCTGCACCCGGAAGGCGAGCAGCCCGTAGAGGCCGAGCGCCGCCAGCAGCAGCCCGGTGGCACCGAACGCCGTCGCGAGCAGCAATGCAATCCGGTTCGGAAGCAGGGCGACCCCGATGATGGTGGAGAGCGAGGACTGCGGCCCGACCGGCAATTCGGGATCGAGCTCGTGCACAGCATCGCGCAGCGCGCGCTCCGGCGGCGGCGAGCCGTTCGCGGTGCGCACCAGCACCGTGATGCGGCGGCCGAACTCCTTGGGGATCGGCACGTAGAGCATCGGCACCGGCTCCTCGCCGAGCGAGTGGTACTTGGCGTCGGCGGCGACACCGATGATCTCGGTCGGCACTCCACCGGTGATGCTCCCGAAGTTGAGGTGCCTGCCGATCGCCTCCTCCCCCGGCCAGAGCCTCCGGGCGAGGGTCTGATTGATGATGGCGACGGCGGGCGCGCCGATCCGGTCGGTGGTGGCAAAGGCGCGACCCTGGATCAGCGGGAGGTGAATGGCGGCGAAGTAGCCGGGGCTCACGCTGGTGTAGTCTGTCTCGAACAGTCCGACGTTCCGTTCCGCGGGCCGCCCCGGCAGCGCGATCATGGTGCTCTGCTCGCTCAGACTGAGCGGAAGCAGGTTTGTGGTCGCCACCGCGGCGACACCGGGGAGCGCCGCCACCCGGCGTTCGAGGGCCTCGACGAACGCCGCCGTCCTCGGCTCGTCGTAATGGCGCACGCCGAGATCCAGCTCCGTCACCTGGATGCCGGAGGGATCGAAGCCAGGGCGGATCTCGCCCGCCTGCGCCAGTCCGCGCGCGAAGAGCCCCGCCGTCACCAGCAGGCAGGCGGTGCCGGCCACCTGCCCCGTCACCAGCATGCCGCGAAGCCGACTCTGCGCGAGCCGGACGCTCGAGCCACCTTCCCGCAGCACCATCGCGGGATCGGAGCGCAGCACCTGCCGCGCCGGCGCGAGTCCGAAGAGCACGCCGACGACCAGCGTCACCAGCAGTGTCAGGCCCAGGACCAGGAGATCGGGGTGAAAGTCGAGCGCGATCGGGATCTTCAGCGGCGGATGCATGCCCGCAAGCGCGCGGGTCGCGACGACGGCGAGCGCGGTGCCGGCGAGGCCTCCTGCGAGGAAGAGGGCGAGGCTCTCGACCAGCAGCTGCCGGAGCAGCCGGCCCCGTCCGGCACCGAGCGCCACCCGCACCGCCATCTCCCGGGCCCGGGTACTCGCGCGGGCGAGCAGCACGGTGCCGACGTTGGCGCTCGCGATGGACAGCACGAAGCCGGCGAGCAGCATCAGCAGCCCGAGGAAGCCGCCCACCGGCCGCGCCGCATCGGCCGGCACCGGCAGGTAGCGCCGCACCTCGACGCTGCGATCAGTGTCGAGACCGGCAAGCCGGCCCTCGCTCGCCGCCACCGGATTCAGCGCCGCGATGGCCGCAGCCGGCTCGACGCCGGGCCGGAGCCGCCCGATCAGCTCGAGCCAGGAGGCGTTGAGCGCCGTGAGATCGTCGCGTTGGGTGAGCAGCGGGCTCTGGATGAGCGGCACCCAGAGCGAGAGATCGAGGCCGGCGTAGTGGCCGCGGAACCCCGGCTCCGCGACGCCGATCACGGTGAGTGGCTGGCCGTTGATCGTCACGCGCTGGCCGATCACCGTGGGATCGGCGCCGAAGCGGCGGCGCCAGAGACCGTCACTCAGCACCACCACCGGCGCGGCGCCCGGCTGGTCCTCCTCCATGCCGAAGAGTCGGCCGAGGCCGGCGTGCGTACCTGACGTGGCGAAGTATGGCCGGAGACGAGCATCCCCGCCTCGAGCTCCGGTTCGTCGCCGGTGCGGAGGCTCGCCGCAAGCATGCCATAGGCGGCGACCGAGCTGAGCCCGCCCGGCGCCGCCTCGAGCGCCTTGAACTCGTGATAAGAGAAGGAATGAATGCCGGAGCCCGACTGATTCTTCGCATGCACGGTGACGAGCCGCCCTGGCGCCGTCACCCCGGCGGGTGGGCGGAGCAGCAGCGCATTCGCCACGCTCATCATCGTGGTCGTCGCGCCTACGCCGAGCGCCACGGTGAGCACCGCGACGAGAGTGACGAGTGGCGCGCCGCGGAGGCTGCGCATGCCGTAGCGGAGGTCCTGCCAGAGCGTCTCCATCGACGATGCTCCCCGGTGAGCCGGCCGAGCCGGCGGGTGACGGTCGGTGATCCATTCCGCAAAGAGGCTTGCACTGAGATCGATCGCCGTGCTGAGCAGCAGTCGCGCTCGGGCACGACGACTGGTGCCGCTCTCCCGCCATGCCGCGGCGAACCAGGCGACCAGTTCAGGCTCGGCCTCGTCCCGGAAGGGCGCGGGAAAGAGCCGCAGCAGGGTGCGGTAGATGCGAACGGCTCTGATCGGTGCTGGAGTGGGGACTATATCCACGAATGGATATACGTGGAAGGCTTGTCGGCGTTTCAAGTGGCGGTCGTCGCGCCCTCCGACTTGCGCGCCGGGGACCGGGTCGTAGGATACCGAAGATCTACCGAAGCTGCAAGTCTATCCCGGCGCTGCTGAAGGGGCTCTTCCATATGTCCGGCTACTGCGACGTCGCGCCCGGCCACGAATGGCATGGGCCCTACCACGACACCGAATACGGCTTCCCGCTCAGCGGCGACGCCGAACTCTTCGAGCGGCTCGTCCTGGAGATCAACCAGGCGGGGCTCTCCTGGCTCACCATCCTCAAGAAGCGGGCGGCCTTTCGCGCGGCGTACCGCGGACTTCGATCCCGAGGTCGTCGCTCGATTCGGCGAACGGGATGTGAAGCGACTGCTGGGCGATGCCGGCATCATCCGCAACCGGCTCAAGATCGAGGCGGCGATCGCCAACGCGAAGACGATCCTCGCTCTCCGCGAGCAGCACGGCTCGTTTCACGGCTGGATCGCGGCGCAGCATCCGCTCCCCAAGGCCGGAGTGGGTGAAGCGATTCAAGCAGACCTTCCGGTTCACCGGCGGGGAGATCGTGGGCGAGTTCCTGATGAGCACCGGCGTCCTGCCCGGCGCGCACCGGGAGAGCTGCCCGGTGTATGCGAGGATCCTGAAGACACAAGCCGCTGTGGAGAGAGAGCTGAAGGCGTCCTGTCATACCGCGAGCGAAGCGAGGACTCCAAGGTGCGAGCGATCTGTCGAGATTCCTCGATCGTCTTCGCTCCCTCGGGATGACAACATGCCGTTGCTCGTGCCCCCATGTTCACCCACCTCCACGTCCACACGCCACTTCTCCCTCGGTCAGGGGGTCTCGAGCCCCGAGGTCCTGATCGATGCCGCGGTCGCGCGCGGCTTCGATGCGCTCGCCTGCACCGACACCAACGCGGTGTACGGCGCGGTGGAGTTCCAGCGGGCGGCGCTCGAGCGTGGGGTCCGGCCGATCCTCGGCGCGCATCTCGTGCCGGCGGGCAGGAGGCGGTCGCGCTCGCGACCGACGCGCGGGGTGGGCCGCGCTCTGCCGCGCGATCACGGCGATTCACTGGGCTCCGGCCGAGCGGGCGAGCACGCGACCGTCGTGCAGCGCTACGGAAGGGCGGGCACGGAGGTCCGCCCTACTCCCTTTCGCTGCGCTTCTCGCCGAGGATCGTGACGGCCTCCTGCTCCTCTCCCAGGACATCGCGCTGCTCGAGGAGATGGTCGCGCCGCTCCGGCCCGCGCGATCTCTACGCCGAACTCCGCCCCGGCAAGGAGCGCCACGCCGTCGGCGCCGCCGCGCGGCGGCTCGGCATCCCCACCGTGGTGACCGGTGGGGTGATGTTCGCCAATCCGGAGGACTGGCAGCGGCACCGGCTGCGGGTGGCGATTGCGAGGAATGAGACGATCAGTCGATTGGACGATTCGGCGATGGGTGATTCGGAAGGCCTCGATCGCCCAATCGCCCTATCGCCCAACTCGCCCTATCCGCCCCGCGACGCCTGGCTCCGCACCGCCGCCGACCTCGCGCGCCACTTCCCCGACTGCCCCGAGGCCCTCACCCGCGCCGAGGAGCTCGCCGAGCGGTGCGCAGTACCGGATTCCGATCGGGCGCATCGTCGCACCGCGCTTCGCGGAGACCGACGACGCCTTTCTCCGGCTGCGGCAGCTCGCCTACGAGGGGGCCGAGCGGCGCTACGGGATGATCGCGCCGGCTCACCCGCGACCGGCTGGAGCACGAGCTCGCGATCATCGGCGCAGAAGCGCTTCGCCGACTACTTCCTCGTGGTCCACGACATCGTGCAGCCACGGCCCCACGCACTGCGGCCGCGGCTCGGTCGCCAACTCGATCGTGAGCTACGCCCTCGGCATCACCCACGTCGATCCGTTAGGCGCCGGGCTGCTCTTCGAGCGGTTCCTCAACCCGGAGCGCAAGGATCCGCCCGACATCGACCTCGACTTCCCCTGGGACGAGCGCGACCGGGTCCTCGCCTGGGTGTTCCGCAAGTATCCGCACCCGCGCGCCGCGATGGTGGCCAATCACAACTGCTTCCGGCTGCGCGGTGCGCTGCGCGAAGTGGCCAAGGTGCACGGCCGCCCCGCCGGCGAGATCCGCGAGATCACCCGGCGCTTCCCGTGGTTCATGCAGGAGGAGACCGCTCGAGGACGTGCTCGGCACCCATCCCAACTTCCAGGGCCTCAACCTCCCCGACGATCTGGCAGGACCTCGCGCGTGAGGCGCAGCCGCTGGTCGGCGTGCCACGGCATCTCTCGCTGCACCCCGGCGGCGTGGTGATCGTGCCGACGGCGCTCACCGACTACGTGCCGGTGGAGCCGGCCACCAAGGTGCTCGACGGCCACCCCGACCTGACGGTGCCGGTGATCCAGTTCGAGAAGGACGGCGCGGAGGACGCCGGGCTGGTGAAGATCGACCTGCTGGGCAACCGCTCCCTCGCCGTCATCCGCGACGCGATCGCCGCGGTGCGGGACCATACCGGCACGCAGATCGACTACACCTCGAGCGACCCGGACGACGACGACGCGACCAAGGCGCTCTTCCGCACCGGCCAGACGATGGGCGTCTTCTACACCGAGAGCCCCGCCTCACGGCTGCTCTGCGCCAAGTCCAGGGCCGACAGCTTCGAGCTGCTGGTGCTCAACACCAGCATCATCCGACCCGCCTCCAACCGGTTCATCCGGCTCTATCTCGAGCGGCTGCACGGCGCGCCCTACCAGCCGCTCGATCCGTCGCTCCGCGACACCCTCGCCGAGACCTTCGGCGTGATGGTCTACCAGGAGGACGTGGTGAACGTCTGCGCGACCTTTGCAGGGATGCCGCTCTCCACCGGCGACGGACTCCGCAAGGCACTCTCCAAGAAGCGGCCGATCAAGCAGCTCGCGGCGTACGCCGAGGAGTTCTTCGCGGGGGCGTGCCCGGCTGGGGCGGGACCTGGAGACCGCCGCGCGGGTGTGGGAGATGGTGATGTCGTTCGCCGGGTACAGCTTCTGCAAGGGACACTCCTGCTCCTACATCCGGGTGGCGCAGCACTCCTGCTACCTGCGCGCGCATCATCCGGCGGAGTTCATGGCGGCGGTGCTCGCCAACGGTGGCGGGTTCTATCACCCCTTCGCGTATGTCGCGGAGGCGATGCGGATGGGACTGACGGTGCATCCGCCCCGACGTGAACGCCAGCGCATTCCGCTGCACCGGGCGCGGACACGATCTCCGCATCGGGTTCCAGTTCATCAAGGGGCTGTCGGCGGACGCGGTCGAGCGGATCATTGTCGCTCGCGGCGGTCATCCCGAGCGCAGCGAGGGATCCCTCCGGGTGCACACCTGGAGAGATCCCTCGGTCGCTCCGCTCCCTCGGGATGACATAGGCGAGGTCCCCTTCACCTCCTTCGGCGACCTCCGGGCCCGCACTCAGCTCCGCCCCGACGACCTCCGTCTCCTCGTGAAGGTCGGCGCGCTCGACTCGATCGCCGGGGAAATGACGCGGCCTATGCTCCTCTGGGCGATCGACGCGGAGGCAGCAGCTCATGAAAAAGCGCCAGGAGCCGTATCCGTGGTTCGGGGGCGTGCAGTGGCCAAGCGCCCCCTCACCACGGACACGGCTCCCGGTGCCAGCGAGACCGCGCCGATCAATCTCTCGGACCTCGGCGCGGTCCTGCCGGCCGAGCCACCACGCCTCCGCGAGTATTCCACCGACCGCCGCCGCCGAGCGGAGTACGAGCTGCTCGGCTTCACCACCGACAGTCACCCGATGGCGCTCTACCGCGAGGAGCTGGCACGCTTCCACGTCGTGCCGACGACCGAGCTCCACCAGCATGTGGGCCGCACGGTGCTCGCGGCGGGGATGCTCACCACCGCCAAGCCGGTGCATACGATCAAGGACGAGCCGATGGAGTTCGCCACCTTCGATGACGGGCACGGCCTGATCGAAGCGGTGCTCTTCCCCCGCATCTATCACGAGCGGGGGCACGTGCTCTTCGACCAGGGACCCTTCATCTTCCGCGGCAAGGTGGAGGAGGAGTTCGGGGCCGTGACCCTGACGATCACCCACCTCGACCGGCTGGAACGGATGCTGGAAAAGGTGCGGGCGCCATCGCGACGGCTGGCGCCTCCCGACGAGGGGGGATAGGATAGAGCACCCTCGACCATCGATCTCTCCATGCGTAATCTGCTCCTCGCCGTGGGCGCCATCACGACCCTCGCCTCACACGCGGACGCCCAGGGCACCCGCCTGCTCCGCCAGCCGACGGTGAGCGAACACGAGATCGCGTTCGCCTACGGCGGCGATCTCTGGATCACGAGCCGCGACGGGGGCGACGCCCACCGGCTCACCAGCGCGCCCGGGAGGGAATCGAATCCGCACTTCTCCCCCGACGGCCGATACGTCGCCTATTCGGGAGAGTATGCCGGCAACTGGGATGTCTATCTGGTGGAGGCGGCGGGCGGCACGCCACGGCGGCTCACCTGGCACCCGGGGGTGGATGCCGTCCGGGGCTGGACGCCGGACGGTCGCTCGATCCTCTTCGCGACCAATCGCCAGAACCCCCGCAAGGATGGCACACAGCTGTGGAGTGTCTCCCGCGACGGCGGCTATGAACAGCCGCTGCCGCTGCCGGAGGCAAACCACGGGGCGTTCTCCCCCGATGGCCGCCGCCTTGCGTACGAGCGGGTGCAGCAGTGGGACCTCGAGTGGCGGAGCTATCGCGGCGGACAGAACCAGCCGATCCAGATCTTCAGTCTCGCGGATTCCAGCGTGCAGAAGCTCCCGTGGGCGGGGAGCAAGGATGTCGAGCCGGTCTGGCTGGGGAACGCGATCTACTTCATCTCCGATCGCGACTGGGCTGGCAATGTCTGGCGCTACGATCTCGAGAGCGGCAACGTCGCACAGGTCACCCACTGCACCGACTTCGATGTGAAGTCCCTCGCGGCCGGCGGGGGCGCCCTGGTCTACGAGCAGGCCGGGTACCTCCATCGCTACGACCCTGCATCGGGGCAGGATCGGCAGCTCGCGATCACCGTGAGGGGCGAACTCCCCTGGGCCGAGCCGCGCTGGGTGGACGTCGCGAAGCACGCGGCCTCCGCCTCCCTCTCCCCGACCGGCGCCCGCGCCCTGATCGAGGCGCGGGGCGAGATCTTCACCGTCCCAGCCGAGAAGGGCGATGTCCGGAACCTCACGCGGAGCCCGGGTGCGGCGGATCATGCGCCGGTCTGGTCGCCGGACGGGAAGCAGGTGGCGTGGTTCTCCGATGCGAGCGGCGAGTATCGCCTCCTGATCGGCGGTCAGGACGCCCTCGAGGCGCCCCGCGAGATCCGGCTGGAGCACCCGACCTACTACTACGACCCGGCCTGGTCGCCGGACGGGAAGTACCTCGCCTTTACCGACGCCGGACGCAACCTGCTGCTCGTGGAGGTGGCGACCGGCAAGGTCAGCCGTGCCGACGGCGATACCTACGCCCACCCGGAGCGCACCCTGGTCCCGGTCTGGTCGCCCGACTCGCGCTGGATCGCGTACAGCAAGCGGCTCACCACCCAGTACCGCAGCATCATGGTCTACTCCGTGGCGGAGGCCAAGGCGCGGCGCCTCACCGATGGCCTCTCCGACGCGGGGAGCCCCGCGTGGGACGCGAGCGGCAAGTACCTCTACTTCCTCGCGTCCACCGATTACGGCCTCTCAAGCGGCTGGCTTGATCTCAGCTCGTACGACCGGAGGACGCGTCAGGCGGTGTACCTCGCGGTCCTCGCCAGCGACGTCCCGTCACCCCTGCTCCCCGAGAGCGACGAGGAGACGGCCGCCGATTCCACGGCCAGGGCGGATTCCACCGCCAGGGCCGACTCCGCCAAGGCAAAGGAGACCGCCTCACCCAGGAAGGGGAAGAAGGAGCCGGCCGCGACGAAGCCTGCGGCCGACACGCTCACGGTGCACATCGACTTCGACGGCCTGGACCAGCGGGTGCTCGATCTCGGCCTTCCGGTGCGGAGCTATACCGGCCTCGCGAGCGGTGCCGCCGGTGTGCTCTTCGTGGGCGAGGCGGTGGAGAATCAGCCCGGCGTCGCGCTCAGCCGCTACGATCTCAAGAAGCGGAAGGGAGAGCCATTCCTGTCAGGCGTCACCCTGTTCAGCCTGAGCCAGAATGGCAAGAAGCTGCTCTACCGGGTGGATGATCAATGGGGCATCGTCGGCACCGAGACCGCTCCCAAGCCGGGTGACGGCAAGATCGGTGTCGCGCTCCCGATGCGCCTGGACCCCAGGGCCGAGTGGCACCAGATCTTCCATGAAGCGTGGCGGTTCGAACGCGACTACTTCTATGTCCCGAATCACCATGGCGCCGACTGGGACAAGGTCTACGGGATGTACAGCCCCTGGATCGACGACGTCGCCCACCGCGCCGACCTCACCTACGTCCTCGACATGCTCGGCGGCGAGCTCTCCGTGGGCCACAGTTTCACTGGCGGCGGCGATATCCCCCCTGCCGAGCCTGACAAGGTCGGGCTGCTTGGCGCCGACCTTGGTGTGGACCACGATCGCTACCGGCTCGCCCGGATCTACAACGGTGAAGAGTGGAATCCCGGACTCCGGGCGCCGCTCCGCGCCCCCGGAGTGAAGGCCCGCGTCGGTGACTACATCCTGGCGGTGAATGGCGTCGAGCTGCGCCCGCCGCAGAATCCGTACAGCAGCTTCGAGGGTACTGCCGACCGGCAAACCGTGTTGCGGCTCAACGACAAGCCGACCCTCGACGGCTCGTGGACCGTCACGATCGTGCCAACGGCGGACGAGACCGATCTCCGGATCCAGGCCTGGGTGGAAGGGAACCGCCGGCTGGTGGATTCGCTCTCCGGCGGAAAGCTCGCCTACGTCTGGCTTCCCAACACCGCCGAGGACGGATACGCCTACTTCAACCGGTACTACTTCTCGCAGCAGGACCGGCAGGGCGTTGTCCTCGACGAGCGATTCAATCACGGCGGCTATATCGCCGACTATTTCGTCGACGTGCTGATTCGCCAGCTCCGCGGTTACTTCAACAATCCCGTCGGTGACCGCCGCCCCTGGACCGAGCCCCTCACCGGCATCTTCGGCCCCAAGGTCATGCTGATCAACGAATACGCCGGCTCCGGCGGCGACATGCTGCCCTACCTCTTCCGGCAGATGAAGATCGGACCGCTGGTCGGCAAGCGGACCTGGGGCGGGCTGGTGGGAATCTGGGATGTGCCGAATCTCGTCGATGGCGGCTTCATCACCGCACCGCGAGGCGGGTTTTTCAATGTCGACGGGCAGTGGGACGTGGAGAACCAGGGCATCGCACCGGATATCGAGGTGGAGCAGACGCCGGCGCGGCTGGCGCAGGGACACGATCCTCAGCTCGAACGCGGCGTCGCCGAGGCGCTCCGCCTGCTGGCGGAACATCCGGTGCACCTGCAGCCGGAGCCGGCGCCACCCGTGCGCTCGCGGCGGCCCTGATCGACATGCCCATGCATCGTTCCACCGTTGTTCCCCGCCATTCTGCCAGCTTCCGGCGGGCGCCGTGAAGACGCTTCTCCTGGTGGGCGCCGTCCTCGCGACGGCGGTATTGCTCATGCGCCTGATCGGCGGGTGGCTCCCCCGGAGTCATCGCGCCAGCAGCCGCATCCTCCTCAACCAGCCACGCCCCCTGGTCTGGGCGATCGTGCGCAATCAGACCGACATCGCGAACTGGTGGCCGGAGGTGCGGCAGGTCGAGCGACTGTCCGACCAGGTGGGACAGGAGCGGTGGCGCCAGACGCTCGGGAATGGCGTCGCGATGTCCCTGGTCATCGCGGAAGCGGAGCCGCCGCAGCGGTTGCGCACCGTGATCGACGCGGAACCGGGCGCCCCCTTCGGCGGCGGATGGCTCTACGAGCTCTCGGTCGCCGGTGCGGGTACCGAGCTGCGGGTCACCGAGGAGGGCTGGATCGCTCATCCCATCCTCCGCGGCGTCGCGCGGCTGATGGGCCATCACAGGACGCTGGACAGCTATCTCGTCGCGCTCGCCCACCGCCTCGGCGAGACCGCCCGGCCCTCGCACGTCCGGCCCTAGCGCCCCGGTGACCCGAGTCACGTCGCCGATCGACGGGCGCGGGGTATCGTTCCGTCGACCCCAACCCCGGTCCGCTCACCGGCATCTCATGGCTGACCGCACTCCCGACGTCGGTAGATCGCACATCCTTTAGCGGAGCGGCGAGATCCACCGCATCGTGTGCCAATGCGCCTGACAGAACGCCGTCTGTGGACCACCCTCCCGCTCGGCCTCGCGACTCTGCTCGCCTGCGCCTCAGCGCCAAGTGGGAATAGCCCGCCCCCGATCGCGGACTCGGTGCTCGCCCTCACGCCAGTGGTGGGCGGGCTCAGCTTCCCCGTCTATCTCACCACGCCCCCCGGCGACACCGCCCGGCTCTTCGTCCTCGAGAAGGATGGCGTCATCCGCATTGTCAGGAGCGACACACTGCAGACCGCACCCTTTCTCGATATCACCGGGCTGACCACGAAAGGCAACGAGCAGGGCCTGCTGGGCCTCGCCTTTCCACCGGACTACGCCGTCAGTGGCAGCTTCTACGTCTCCTACACCGCGCCCGGTGGCGGGAACGCCGGTCAGTCGGTCATCGCTCGCTACCAGGTGAGCGCCGATCCCGACATCGCGCTGACCCAGGGCACGGTGGTGCTCCACACCGACCAGCCCTACGCGAACCACAATGGCGGCATGATCGCCTTTGGGCCCGACTCGCTGCTCTATGTCGGGCTGGGCGACGGCGGCGGTGGCGGCGACCCCGATGGCAACGGCCAGAATCGCACCGACCTGCTTGGTTCCATACTGCGCATCGATGTGCGCGACAGCACGTACCGCATTCCCCCCGGCAACCCATGGGCGACGGACCCGTCGTTCCGCCACGAACTCTGGGCCTACGGCCTGCGCAACCCGTGGCGATTCAGCTTCGATCGCCAGACCGGAGATCTGTACATCGGGGATGTGGGCCAGGACGCGCGCGAGGAGGTGGACATCCAGTCCGCTGGCGCTGCGGGCGGTGAGAACTACGGCTGGAACATGATGGAAGGACTGAGCTGCTACAACGCGGCCACGTGCAATCAGTCCGGCCTGACGCTGCCGGTGCTCGATTACGACCACGGCCAGGGCTGTTCGATCACCGGCGGCTACGTCTACCGCGGCGCCGCGGTGCCGGCAGTGCAGGGTCTCTACTTCTACTCCGACTTCTGCACCGGTTTCGTCCGCAGCTTCCGGAAGAGCGGCCGCGGGATCACCGAGCGGCACAGCTGGCCCGCGCTGGGGCTGGGCGGTGGGGTCACCAGTTTCGGCGAGGACGGTCGGGGCAACCTCTATGTGCTCACCAGCGGCGGGGAGATCTACCGCTTCACGGCGCCATAATCGAAGTTTGGGAGCATGACCGACCGCCCCACGCCGGAGTCACTCCGGGCCCTCGCCGCGTACCGTGCCCGAGCTGGTCCGCTTCGGCACCTCCTCCTGGACCTACCCCGGCTGGACCGGCCTCATCTACGAGCGGGAGTACCCGAAGACCGGCGCCACCGCCTCCATGCTGGCCGAGTACGCCCGCTTTCCGCTCTTCCGCACCGTCGGGATCGACTCCTCGTTCTACGCTCCGCTCTCGGCCGCGGTGCTGCGGAGTTACGCCCAGGCCCTGCCCTCCGGTTTTCGCTGCGTCAGCAAGGTGTGGGACCGCATCACGGTGCACACCTTTTCCAAGGCGCGCTCCAAGGCGGCCGCTGGCGAACGGAACCCGGACTTCCTGAATGCCGATCTGTTCGTGGCCGAGGTGCTCGATCCCTTCCGAGAACACTTCGCCGATCATATGGGGCCGTTCGTCTTCGAGTTCCAGACCATCGCTCGTGGCGCCCGGCTCACCGGCCAGGCCTTTGCCGATCTGCTCGACGGCTTCTTCTCGAGGCTGCCGCGCGACGTGCCCTACGCGGTGGAGCTCAGGAACCAGGAGTATCTCGTCCCGCCGTACTTTGCGGTGCTCCGGGAGCATAACGTGGCGCACGTCTTCAACTCCTGGACCCGGATGCCGCCGGTGGGAGAACAGCTGGCGATTCCCGGGTCGCTGAGCGCTCCCTTCACGGTCGCCCGGATCCTGCTGCGTCCCGGCCGTACCTACAGCGACGCGGTCGACGCCTTTGCCCCGTACGATCGCATCCAGGATCGCAATCCGGAGCTGCGACAGGACGTCGTCGAGCTCATTCGTCAGGCGGCCGCGCTGAGAATTCCCGCGTATATCCTGGTCAATAACCGCGCCGAGGGGAGCGCGCCGCTCACCATTGCGGCGATCGCGGCGCTGCTGTCGGACCCGGCCCCCGCAGACGAGAAGGGGCGCCTGGAGAGGCGCCCCTGACTGGCAGACGGCACGGCGTGGGGAATACGCTCCCGGAGGTCAGAGCTCCTGGGTGGCGCGGCGGGCGGTGGTCCGGCGTTTGGTCGTCGGGCGGCGCTTGCGGGGACCGTCGTGCTGGGCGCTCTGCGCCTGGGCGTGGGCGGCGGCGGCGAGGCGGATGGCGCGCGAGGCGGCCTGGCTGCCGTGGATGGACGACTCCACCCAGCGACCGAACGGCGCCCGCTCGCCGGTGAGAAAGGGTCGTGCGGTGCGGGTATCGAGGACGTCCTGCCGCTCCGATTCCGGCAGCTTGAGGACGATGGCCTCGTCGAACAGGAAGGCGAACATCCGCGCGTGCGTGAAGAACGCTTCCGCACCGAACATCCGTTTGGTCGTCACCTCGGGCATCGCGAGGATAGCAGCCTGTACGACTTCGTAGGCATCGCTCTTGGTACGCACCACTGCTATTGCTCCCGCTGCGAGGAACCCGGAACCGGGTCGCTAACGTACCACCCGCGGATGCGGCGCGCTAGAAGTCCCGTTCCCGAAGAGCGACCGTAAGCACGCCAGGCCCGCTCTCCAAGAGGGGGCAGGATCGGGGCCAGCCCCCATCCCTGCACCGCCTCGTCCAGCCGGTCCGGCGCGGCCAGGCAGGGTTCGATCGCGAGGTTGACATAAGGTTCGCCTTCGGGACTCCACCCTCCGACATTGAGCCACAGCCCCAGCAGGGGGATCTCGGCTCCATCCCACTCCAGCTCCAGCGTTTCTCCCCGGGTCGGGTCCGTCAGGCGTGCCATCCCCGAGCTGGCGGACTCCATGAACAGCTTCATGGCCCAGCCGCCGGTCTCCGGCACTCGAAAGCCGGTCCCGCCCTTGAGCGGCCAGGACACTTCGTCCCCGATCTGGAAATCGTGGCGCCCCTGCACCGCGGCGACCCGGGCGCGCGCCACACCGGGCAGTTCGAGCAACGTGCCCGGCTGAATGGCAAAGAGCGGATGGGCGGACCAGAGGTACGGAAAGGATTCGGCGCCAATCGACCGCAGCCGGTAGTCGAAATGAATCCGCGCGCCGTCCAGGGTGACCTCTCGCTGGAACTCCGCGGGGACGGTGCGACACTGGACCACGCTCCGCCAGGTGGTCACCTCCGCATTGGCGAGCAGATCGTGGCGCCACTCCGCGCACCAGAGTTCACCATGATCGGGCAGGGCCGGCGCCCCCGGCACCGCACCGGGAAGCGGGCAGGCACCGACCGTGGGAAAGCACTCGTCCCACCCACCGCTGTCGTAGCGGTCGACGTAGGCGGTGGGTGCCCTCGGTATCTCGATCGGCGGGACAATGAGAGGCAGCCGCGGGTTGTGCCACAGCCATTCCCGGCCGTTGCGGCGGCGCAGATGGCTGATGCGGGCACCGACGCTCGGCACGGCGACCAGTTCAACGTCCTCGTTGTGGAGCGAGAGCGCTGGCAGTCCGGCGACGGTCGTCTGACGATAGGGCATGGGTGGATGGCGGGGCACGTGGCGACGCGCCCCAGGAGAGGTCAGGCCGGCAGCTCCGGCTCCACGCCGGCCACCGCGCAGACCCGCAGAATGGTCTCGCCGATCTTGTTGTTCGGCGTCGAGGCGCCGGCGGTGATTCCGATGCGGCTGACTCCCTCGAGCCAGCCGTCGTACCTGCTCCTCGGGGCGCTTGCTGCCTGGCTGATGGCGGAGCTCGCCGGTGGTCACATCGATCGCGGCCGCATCCTCGATATGGAAAGTGCGCACCCCATGCTCCCGGCAGAGCGCGGCGAGATGGGTGGTGTTGCTGGAGTTGTATCCGCCAACCACGATCATCAGATCGAGCGGCTCCTCGAGCAGCTTCGTCACGGCGTCCTGGCGTTCCTGGGTGGCGGAGCAGATCGTGTCGAAGGTGCGGAAGTGCTCCGCGATCGCCGCCTCGCCGTAGCGCCGGGCCACGCTCTGCCGTACTTCGTGGGCGATCGCGAGCGATTCCCCCGAGAGCATCGTGGTCTGGTTGGCGAGCCCCACCCGGACCAGGTCCCGCTCGAAGCTGAACCGTTCCGACATCGCGTGGGCAAATCGCTGCTCCAG
Source organism: uncultured Gemmatimonadales bacterium (assembly GCA_963726955.1). GTDB lineage: Bacteria > Gemmatimonadota > Gemmatimonadetes > Gemmatimonadales > GWC2-71-9 > JADJOM01. The sequence goes on from CAVSEC010000012.1 coordinate 279,302, forward strand.
CTCCGCCGCATCGCCCCGCCCCTCGATGAACTCGCAGATCAGCCGCGCCTCCGCCATGTCGAACACCACGAGGTAGGCGCCCCCCGGATATTTCGTGACCTGGCTCGCCGTCGCCCGGGTCTCCTCGTGGAAGTACTTCCCGTGGATCAGCGCGGTGTACCCGTCGCGCGCATAGCTCTCCACCCGCTTCCAGACGTTGAGCACGGAGCCGCAGGTTGTGTCGACGAGCACCGCCCCCACCGCGCGCAATCGCTGAAAATCGGCGACGGTCACACCGAAGGCGGGCATGATCACCACGTCGTCGGCCCTGATCGGCGTGAAATCGAAGCTGCCCTCGGTCGACCGCGTGAGGATCTCGATCCCCATCGCGATGAGCTTGGCGTTCACGTGCGGGTTATGGATGATCTCGCCGACGAGGAAGAGCCGCTTGCCGGGGAACTTGGTCCGGGTCTCGTAGGCGTATTCGACGGCGCGGTCGACGCCGTAGCAGAACCCGAATTCCCGGGCCAGCCGAAACTGCAGCGGGCCGGCGGAGAGCCGGTAATCGCCGGCCCGAAAGGCGTCGACCACGGCACTGGAGTAGTCCGAGGTCAGCTGTCCCTCGATCGCCGCCTTGAGCCCGAAACCCTTCCGGTAGTAGGTGGAGGTCATGCGGGAAAGCTACTGCCGCGGCGTCGTACCCGGCACCGAGTCTCCGGGACAGCGGCCCCGGGTGATCCCCTGGACCTCTCCAGTGACGCGGATAGTGTCGCTCCCTTCGAGCGACCGCATCCGGAAACCGAATCGGGCGCGCAGCCGGTCCCCGTCGCGGAAGAGGTCCACTCCGCCGGAGTCGCTCTGCAGCCCGAGGAGCTTCTGCTCGGTGAACCAGCGCCCCGCACCGGATGCCGAGGGACGGCGCGCGGTGTCGATGCCGGGGTCGAACGCCGGATAGTGACCGGGCGTAAGGGAGTCAGTTGGGTAGAGCACCAGCCCGAACCCGACGTCCTCCTGAACCGACGTCACTTCGAGATGCCGCGCCCCGCGGCACCAGCGCGCCTCGATCGGCCCCGAAAAGGTGTGCGGACGCACCGCCCGTGCGGAGTCCGTCGGCTTGGTGAACTCCCGGGCGTTCCAGCGGGCCGTGAGCCGTCCGCTGGCCGTGCCGCCGCATCCGGTGGCGAGGAGGATTGTGGCGACGAGGGAAAGGACACGCGGGGGCGGGCGACGGCAGCAAGCAGGGATCGGCATGAGGCGGGAACCTAGGGGCGGCATCCGGCGGGGGGAAGCCCGGCCGGATGCGTCCCGGGTCGGTGCGCGCGGCGCGCTCCGGCCCGGGGTCCATCGTGCCTAGAATCGGTAGCCGAACCCGGCGCCGATCACCAGCGGATTGATCTTGAGTTTGTACGCCAGCGTGCTGCCGGACTTCACGTCGGTCCGGATGCTCACATACTTGCCATCGATGTTGAACACGCCCCGCGGCCCGATGGGCACATCGAAGCCCGCGTTGAACGCATACCCGAAGCTGGTGCTCAGGGTCAGCGCCTCGAGGGCGCCCGACTTCCCGTAGAAGATGGTCAGATTCCCGCCGGCGCCGAGGTACGGATCAAAGGCGCCCCGGGTAATCGGATGGAACTGCAGTACAAGCGTCGGCGGGAGGTGCTGCACCGTGCCGAGACTCGCGCTCCCTGCCTTGACCTCCTGCGACGCCGTCGCCAGCACCAGCTCCAGTGACAGGTTCGGTGTCAGTGTCCGGCTGATATCGATCTCGGCCGTGGCGTCAGCCTTGACGTCGAGGCCCGACGGCTTGCTGGAGGCGTTCGGCGCGACCACGATCCCGCGGGCCCGCACCAGCCAGGGCTGGGTGATCGCGGAGGACTGCGCCCGCGCGGTCGAAGCGCAGACGAAGCTGAGGGCAAGGACGGCACCGACCGACACAACTCGCATCGCAGCTCCTGGAAGAGAGAGGTGCCGCGAAATGTGCTCAGCCCCCTTGAAGCGGGAATGAAAATTGGATCAAGGGCTGTTTACGCCAGGCGCTAGAACAGACCCCGGATGCCCAGATCGAGGCGGAGCCCGCTGCCACCGTGCGTGATCGGATGGCTCAGGTCGAAGCGCAGCACGCCGCCGAAGAGTGCGAGTCCCACCCCGCCCCCGGCGAGGGCGGGAGAGCGGAAGAGATCGGCGGCGCGGGCCGCCTGGCCCGCGTCGGCGAAGAGGACCGGTTGGATGATGCCCCGCGCGAGCGCCCAGTCGAGCTGCGCGGACCAGAAGGCCTGGCCTCGCCGGGAGCCGTAGTCGAAGCCGCGTACCGAGGCGGTGCCGCCCACCCGGAACGCCTGCTGCGCAAGCGGGCTGGCGGTGGCCATACCCCCCCGGAGGGCAAGCGTGGCGACGCCGCCCTGACGCCACAGCCCGCGGCGATAGGAACCGAACAGGCGGGCTGTCCCGCGATCGCTGTTGCCGAGCAGATCGGCCGCGAGACTCCAGCGGGATCGGACTACCCCGCCATCGAGCCGGATCTCGGCGCCGCCGTAGTTGCCACGCGTCACGCTCGGATTGGGCGGAAACTCTCCGCTGCCGCCCAGGGCGTCGTTGAGCCACGACCGGGCCTCCCGCCGCACGCTGGTCTCGCGCTCGACGAGGAGCGTCGTCGTCAGCTCGAGACCGAGTCCGATCGAGCCCTCCCGTGTCAGGCGGGCGCCGTGCGCGAGGTGGTAGTCCGCGTCATCGTGTCCAGCGAAGAGCGCGTTCAGACTGTTGCTGAAGCCGTTGCCGCGGCCGAATGGATCGTTGGATCGCACCTCGCGATAGGCGCGGAGCGTCCAGCGCGCCCCCGGCGCCTCGCGGCGGACGGTCAGCATGCCGGTCAGCCGCGCATCGCTCAGGCCGAACCGCGCCTCGCCCCGCACGGTGGTAAAGCCATCGCCCGGCCAGGTGAACTCGTAGCCCGCGCCGAGAGCGGGACCCTGCACCCGGTTGTATCGCAGGGCATCGGCCAGTCGATCCCAGGTGAATCCGCTGCGCCGCCGGCCGGTGAGAGTCGACGGCAGGTCCACGGCCAGCCGCTCCAGGTCGGCCTGCACCGCGCGGAGCTCCCGGTCGTCGACGGGATCGTCGCTGAACTCGAGCGAGTCGCCCCACGCCGCATAGGCGCGCAGCGAATCCCCAGGCGCGCGATGCATCTCGTAGCGCCCATCGGGCCAGCGCCCCGCATCGTCACGAGCGAGCTGGTCCTCCGGCAGCTCTCCCCCGGAGCGCCGCCGGCGCCGGCCCTCGGTGCGCAGCGAGTCGCGCCGCGCCCGGGCCCACGCACGGACGCTGTCCGGATCGGAGTTTGGGGGTGGCAGTGGCAGCGTGAAGCTGACGGCGTGGCCGGTGTTCACCTGGTAGTCATCGAAGGTGGTCCGGGCCTCGAACGGGATCACCAGCTCCCCGAACCAGGGCAGCTCCACCCGGCCCGACACCACCTGGCGATACGGCATCCAGTGATGCCTGTCCTGCAGCGCATACTCGAGGTCGGCATCCAGCGTCAGCACCCGGCTCACCAGCCGGCTGAGCTTCCGCTCGCTCGCGTCGCTGCTGCTGTCCGGATCGAGCCAGAGCGCGGTGCCCGACGAACCGGAAACTGAAGCGCACCAGGTCCGCGCTCGCGGCATCGAGCCAGAGCTTGCCCGCGACGAGCGACGGGCCGTCGCGCCGCGGCAGCACCTCGACCCCGAGCAGCTTCACCAGCTGGCCCTCGACTGGAGAACTGCAGGCTGTCCGTCAGGCGATAATGGTACCAGTCGGCGCCGGCCGCGGAGAGCGGATGGACCGCGGCGCGGCGCGGGATCTCGTTGCCGAAGACCCGGATCGAATCGGTGAGGGAACGCGGGATGAACCAGGGGCGGTCGAAGCTGCTGCTGAGCGTGAGGTCAGTCGAACGGGCCGACGCCCGCCGTCCGAGGATCTCCACCCGGAGATCGTTCGGCGCGGCCCACTGCACCGAGCCCTCCTGCTCTTCGACCGCGGCGTTCGGGACGCGGGACCAGCGCCGCCGCCCAAGCCCGAAGGAGAGTCGGTAGCGGAATCTGGCAGTGTAGTCGTGCAGCGCCTGATCCGAGGCGCCGTGGCGAGCCACGGCGCGCCGGATCAGGGCTTCGGTCCGGGCATCGGTGAATGCGGAGGTATCGGAGGTCGCGAAGGGATGAGCGAGGAGGAACGCCAGCGCGAGCAGCAACGACTACGCCGAATGCTCGATGTCGGTCCCGTTCCGGGCCCAGCGGCTGCGGCCATCGCGATGGAGTCCGTACGCCTTGAGCCGGCGCCACAGCGTGGTGCGGCTGATGCCGAGCTGCTTGGCGGTCTCCGCCAGCTTCCAGCCGTGCTGGTCGAGCGTGCGGACGATGGCGTCCCGCTCCCGATCGGCCAGGGTACTCGGCCCGTCAACACCTGGAATGAACATCGCCTCGCCGAGCTCCAGGGCACCGACCCGCAGGGGCCGGAGCCGGCCACCCATCGCCGCGAGCCGGGGCATGAGACTCTGGGCATCGTCGCCCGGCTGCGACCAGTTCGGTCATCGCTTCCCTGGCCGGGGCGTTGGCATAGACGACCTTGCTCCATGGGGATCGAAGACAATGACGCCTTCGCTGAACCCGTCCAGCAGGGCCTTGGCGAGCGGCGAGAAGACGGAGGGAGGCGTGAGTGACGAATGGGTGTCCGGCATGCCGTGGTCTACGGTTGGGGTTCCGAGAGGGTTTCAGCCTGCGTCCTGCAGTGCGGGGGACGACTGGGTCCCTCGGCCAACACACTCGCCCCCGGGCCTACTCACCCACACCCGGTTCCAGCACCAGGGAGCGGCGCTGCCGCTGCTCCGACCGGATGACAAAGGCCAGTCCGACGAAGATCGTGAAGCCCGCGGCGATCGTCCGTGAGGTGAGCGATTCGCCGGGCAGGACCAATGGCGCCACCGCGGCCGCCAGCAGCGGCTGCAGGTACATGAATGCGGCGACTGTGTTCGACGTAGCTCGGCGCAGGGCCCAGAGGTTGAGAAAATACGCCCCGATCGTCGGTCCCACCACGACGTACCCGACCCACCACCAGGTGGGACTGCTCACCCCGCGGTAATTCAGCGTGAGCAGGGCGGGCACCCCGAGCGGCAGCACGCCGAGCGCCGCGAACAGCATCACGTAGGTGCTCGCGGTGATCGAATCGTACGCGGCGACCAGCGGCTTCGACACCAGAAAGTAGGCCGCGTAACAGACCATGCCGAGCAGGATGAGCAGATTGCCCAGCGCCACGCCCGAGGTAAAGGAGAGCCGGGCCGGGTCCACCAGATAGATCGCGCCGATCGCGGCCAGCGCGATCCCCGCAAGCTTGAGCGCGGAGGGCCGTTCCAGTCCAAGGAGGAGCGAACCCAGTACCGTGAAGACCGGTACCGTGGTGACCAGAATCGTCGCGTTCACGGCGGTCGAATGACTCAGGCCGAAGAGATAGAGCGACTGGTTCGCGGTGACTCCCAGCCATCCAGCGATGGCGGAACGCATCAGGGTCCGGCGATCGGTGATCCACGGTCCGCCGCGGAGCAGATTGACCGCGAGCAGGGCCAGCGCCGCGCCGAAGATCCGGAAGGTCACCAGCGCCGCCGCCGGCACGACCGGCAGCACGAACCGTCCGACAATCGCGAGGCTGGCAAAGAACAGCTGCACCAGGATCAGGGCGGCCTCGACCATCCTAGTGCCGCCGCCGGTGGCGGGGCGGCTTGAAGCGGCTGCGGCGCTCCCGCTCCGAGGACTCGCGGAGCGCGGCCATGAGTGCCGGCAGCGAATCCGCCTCCAGCGCGGCATGGCTGCCCCGCAGCACCGCGAATCGGAGCGGCCGATCCAGCACCGGCAGCGATTCCTCCCGGATCCGCCGCAGCTGCCCCTCGCGCAGGTGCAGGCGCGCCACGCCACCTTCGGCGGTGACCTCGTAGTTGATAGGCACCGCGTCGCCCAGCAGGCGGACGCTCGCCGGGAGCGCCATCAGACGGGCGCGGTCGGCCTCCCCCACCAGCCCGGCCGGATCGAGCTCGATCTTCGTCTGCAGAAATCCGGCCCAGCTCTCCACGTCGGTGAGCTGCCGCGCCAGCGCCTGACGCACCGCCCCGGGGGCCGCCGGAGCGAGACTCCCGCCGGAGCGACGCCAGAGTTCGCCGAGCTCCGCGCCCGCGCGCCGCACCCGCCCCTGGCTCGGGTGCGGCGTCTCCCCCGCGAGCAGCGCCGAGGCGAGCGCCTCGACCAGGGCGGGGCGCAAGTCCGGCGGGACGTCGCCGGACAGCGGCTCTTCGATGGCCTCGAGCTCGAAGCCGAAGTAGGTGAGTCGCCGCCGCGCCACGAGCCCCCGCTGCTTCCGCGGTCCGGCGACCTCCACCTCGGCTGGCCCACGGCGGGCGTAGCGGCGGACCAGATCGTAGGGAATCGTGGTCCCCTCGATCGCGGCGCGCGGCACCCCGAACCGATCCGCGAAGAACCGGAGATTCCCCGCGACGGCACCCCAGCTCCCTGCCACCGAGTTGCGCGAGACCCGCGCCTCCTGCCGGTCGGCGGTGTGCTCGTCGATCACCAGATCGAAGGGCATGATCCGGGCAACGAGATCGATCCATTGCCGCTGCAGCTCGCGACTGGCATACGGCAACTTCTCGGGGAGCGGGAGCTCGATCGCCCGGAACACCGAGGCGGTGCCCAGCGCGATGTCTTCGATTGCCTTGACCAGCACCCCTCTTCCCTCGGCCCACTCGGCCAGGCCCTCTTCATCGAAGAGATGCCGGGGCAGCCCGTACACTTCACCGAGATAGGCGTGTCTGTTCACCGCCTCCGAGAACAGGTTGTAGGCGGTCAGGTGATCGCTCCCGTTGACCTGCAGGCCATCGAGATCCCGTTCTTCACGGGTCATGCGATGCAGCGAATCGATGTTGGAGCAGACGGCCACAATCGGCGCGAGGTCGGAGCCGGCATGCACCAGCAGCTCGCCCCATGCCCGGTCGACCGGCATCGCCTCGACCTCGCGGCCATAGCGGGTGAGCCGGCCGTCCTCGATGAGACCGCGATCGGTGAGCAGCGTGAGCGCCGCGCGATAGCCGGTCCGGTCGAGTGGAATCGGCAGCTCGAGTTCGCTCGCGTCCACGCCCAGCGCTGCACAGGTGATTGCGACCCGTTCCGAATCACCCGCCAGCTGGAACTCCGGGGGCGTCGGCCGCAGCCGTTCGAAGCTGAGCTCCCGATCGGTCAGGATGAAGACCTGGCCGTTCGCTACGCGGCCATGCACCCGCCCCGCCATCTGGAGGATTTCGTTGGCGCCGAGATACCTGCGGTGGAGCACGTTGCGCCCGCGATCCACCACGTTGGTGTAGCGCGCGTCGTAGATCACCACGGTGTCGAGTCCGCGGATGTTGAGCGCCGACTGTCCCGCGGCCGTCATCGCGAGCAGGAAGGGGTGTCGCGACTCTCCCTCCAGGAAGGGGCGGATCACCCGGATCGGCTCGCCACCATGGTAGAACGCGGCGTTCAGCTTCGGCCAGCGTTCGCCCAGCCCCCGGGCGAGCTGCTCCACCTCCGCCCGCGTCGGGACAAACACGGCAACGCCGCGCTTTTCCTTGATGAGGTGGCGGATGAACTTGTCGTCCAGAAACTCCTCCGCCCGGAGCGACAGCACCTTGACCCGGGCCCTGAGCCGCGGATCGAAGGCGGAGGTCTCCAGCACCTCGGCGGCCTCGAGGTATCGGGCGTAGAAGGAGGGATCCACCGTGGCGCTGAGCCAGATGAACCGGCAGCGGGCCCGCTTGCCGAGGGCGAGGCAGAGCTCCAGCTCCGCGGAGGTCTGGTGGATCTCGTCGACGATCAGGGTGTCGCGAGCGGTGATGAGATTGTCCTCGAACCAGCGCCGTGCGATCCCCGTCGTCACGATGACCACGTTCCAGCTCGGCGTTTCCGGCGTGGCCTCCCGCTCCCGGTTGACGACGCCAACCCGGAGCGGCGCCTGCAGAATCGATTCGGCAATCGGTCGGATGCCGAGCGTCTTCCCGGTGCCGGTGCCGGCTACGATGCCGAACCCCTTGCCGGAGGCCGCGAGCTCCCGCAGGTCCTGCCCATGATCCCGCTCGAGGACCGTCTCGATGCCCGTCAGTCCCAGGGCCAGCTCGATGGTCTCGCAGGCTGCGCGCGTCGGGGCGATCACCAGGACTCGGCCGCGCGGGTGCTCCGCGCTGCGGTAGGCCTCGAGATCGGGCGGGAGGAGATGGTCGCGGTAGGGAGGCACGATCGAAAGATAATGGCCAGCGGGAACCGGCATTCAGCACGGTGCCCGCTGGCCTTCGATGACTTCGACCGGCCTCAGTTGCGAAGAAAGGCGATCGTCACAACCGACCGGGGCGCGAGCACCGCGCCCGCTGAATCCGGAGCGACTGCCCGCAGCTGGCGATGGATCTCGGCCAGCTCCGAGCGGGGGACGCCGACGGGGCGCTCCAGCGCCGCCGCCAGCGCCGCCTGACTTGGTCCTGAGGGGAGAACCTGAGCCCCGACTTGCAGATCGCCCCGGGACTGGGCCCGGAGGGGTCTCCAAGGCACCAGGGCCAGAAGGGCGATGAGGCTCCCCAACCCCCACGACCACCCAGATCCAATCCCCGGCCGGGCGGTCCGGTGAGCCGGGTCACGTTGGCGGCGCTGACGAGGTGGGCCAACAGCTTGGGAAATCGACACTTGGCCCTCGGGAAATGCGGGGGATTGGGTGCCCAAGAATGGCCTCAAGGTGTACAAGACATATACACCTTGAAGTCTACTATTTGTAACCACTTACCGCGCCACGTATATCGGTTAATTGACACGCGGCACATAGGTTGCCCTTCCCTCCCGCCAGGGAACTGACATTCCCTGGATCTTGTAGTCTGACGAGACCACCTCTTTTACCAACGCGAGGGAAGGACAATGCGCACTACCACCCGAGTATCGGCAGTCATCGCCGCAATCTTGAGTCTGGGGGCTTCGGCCGCCTCGGCCCAGAGCGCCAACATCACGGCGACCGCGAATGTGTTTCAGGCCATGACCATCACCGGGGCACGCACCCTGGACTTCGGCAACGTCTTTCCGGGCGTGGCGAAGTCGATCGGCGTTGCCGCAGCGACCTCCGGCCGTTTCGACCTCACCGGTCAGGCCAGCGCGAACCTCAATCTGACCTTCACGCTGCCGGCCAACCTGACGAGTGGCGCCAACACCCTGCCGATCGCCAGCTGGACCGGCTGCACCAACGCCACCAACACCACCACGGGCTGCACCTCGTTCACACCGTCGGCGTCGGCCACGGCCGACGGCGTTCAGCGCGGCGGGCGCGCTCTTCGTGTGGGTGGGCGGGACCGTCACGCCGGGTGGCGCACAGGCCGCCGGGACGTACAACGGCACGATCACCATGACGGGCGTCTACTTCTAAGTCTCGAATCCAGGGCGTTCCGGGCGACTCATGGGATGGGCGGACAATGGCTATCTTGCCGGCGTCCCTCACCCGTGAGGCCTCCCCGGGGTCCCCAGCATGCGCTCATGCCTTCTCTTGCTCACGCTCGCGCTCCTCACGACCTCATCACTCGTGGGGCAGTCGTCGGTCACCGGCCTCCGGGACCTGGACTTCGGCTCCGTGATTCGCGGGGTGCAGACCAGTGTGTCCCCGAACGATCCGATCGGGAGCGGCCGCTTCTATGTAAAGCACATTCTCAATCATCAGGTGCAACTCCGGTTCACCCTGCCGACCCAACTGGCGCGGATCGCGGGCGGCGGAAACCTGCCGATCAGCTTCGCGGCGACGGATGCCGTGGCGCGCGGGACGGCGCCCACCAGCGTCCCCGTCACCTTCAATCCGAACACGACACAGACGTTCACGCTGACCTCGAGCGCCGACTTCTACGTGAATCTCGGCGGACGGGTGTCGCCGGCCGCGGGGCAGGCGACCGGCAAGTACAGCGGGACCGTCGTCCTGACCTGCACCTTCTTCTAGTTATGCGACGCACCCTGACGTCCCTCGTCCTTGCGCTGGGCGCAGCCCGCGCCGCAGCTGCCCAGGGCGTGGTCGTCGCGCCGCATGCCGTCTACCTCGACCACCGGACCCGCAGCGCATCGATCACGCTCTACAATCCCGGTTCAGAAGCGGCCGAGGTGACGATCTCTTCGATGTTCGGCTATCCGGTGACCGACTCGCTCGGACATTTCATGCTCCGGACTCCGGACTCGGTGGATGCCTCCATGCCGTCGGCGACGGCGTGGATCGAAGCGTTCCCCCGGCGCATGACGATCCCACCTCTCCAGCGCCAGACGGTGCGCCTGCTCGCCCGGCCGCCGCAGGGGATGCCCGACGGCGAGTACTGGTCCCGGGTGATGATCTCCGCCCAGGGCGGGGCGGTACCGGTGTCCGGCGTCGACTCGGCCGGGATCGCGATCGGCCTGACCCTCGAGGTACGGACGATCATCCCGCTCATATATCGGAAGGGCGCGCTGCAGACCGGGATCACGATTTCAAATCTGCGGGTGTCGAAGGCCGGAGACTCCCTCGTCGTGCGCGCACGCCTCGAGCGTCAGGGGTCCAGCGCCTATATCGGCACCGCGAAAGCTTCGCTCCTCACCGAGAAGGGAGCGACGGTCGCGACCGCGCAGCAGCCGGTCGCCATCTACTATGACGCCGATCCGGCATTTACTCTGCCGCTGTCCGGACAGCCCGCCGGGACGTATCGATTGCGGTTGGAGCTCTCGACCGAGCGCAGCGACATCGCTCCGGAGCTGCTCCTCCACGCACCAGCGGTACACGACTCCATTCAGGTGCAACTGCCGTGACGTCGCGCCATTCCAAGCGCGCCGCCGCCATTCTGCTGCTCTGCTCCGTGATGTTCCAGGGTGGAAGAGCGTCGTCCTCGGCACCGGGCTCCGCGACCGCGGTCTCGCGAGGCGGGCTGGTGGCGGTGCACCCCGTCCCTTCCTTGCCCACGCCGACGGCCTCCATGCACCCCCGCTCGCCGCGGCAACCGGCGAGGGCCACTTCCAGTGCGACCGCGGATCTGGGCCTGCCGCCCCTCGAGTCGGGCATCGCCGCGGTTACACCCGTCGTCTTCCGCCCCATGCCGGAGATGTCTCACCTGCTCCGCGCCATCAAGGAGCGGATCGACCGGAGCATCGCTGCTTTGGCAGTGCTCGTCCTCCCTTCGTCGCCCGATTCGCTTCGGCCAGTGGCCGCCGCAACCACCTCGCCAAGCGCAACGCCAGCCGGGCCACCTCCAGCGGGCGCACCCCGAGCTGCCAAGTCGCCCACCCGCACTCTCCCGACGATCGATCCGGTGCTCATCGAGCTGCAGCTGGGTCGGATCGCCAGCCGCACAGTGGAGGCGTTCCGCGCCGGCGATGATGCCCTGGTGCCCCTCGGCGTCTTCTTTGATCTGGCGGAGATCCGGACCAGCCGGCGGGCGGATGGCACCGTCGAGGCCGTGGTCCAGCCGGGGAATGTGTCGCTGGTTCTCGACCCTGCAAGTCACCTCCTTCACCTGGGAAAGGAGAAGATCCTCCTCGGGCAGGACGAGATGGTCGCCACGGACCGCGACGTGTTCGTCAGCACCAGGGTGCTGACCCGCGCCTTGCACATCGACTGGGACGTGAGCTGGCCCGACCTGCAGGTCACCGTTCTCGAGCCGGGCTCGCTGCCGGTGGCCCGCAGAATTCGGCGTGAATCGCTGCTGCGCGCTCAGCTGCTCAGCTCGAGTTCGCCCGAGTACGCCGGCCTTCGACTCGGCCTGGAGCGGTCGCGGCTGAAGGGGCTGGTGTTCGACTACTCCGTGCTGACTCCCACCACCGGATTCGATGCCGGCGCCTATTCGACCGCCCTGGGACTCGATCTCCTCGGTGGAGCGCTCGCCCTCGGGCTGGAGAGTCAGAACGGTACCCGCCGTTCCCCACGGACCGAGATCTCCTGGACGGGGATCTGGCGCGACAGTCCATGGCTTTCGCAGGCCCAGATCGGCGATGGCATCAGCACCGGCCCGCGCTCCCGTACGCTGCGCGGTGTTTCCATTTCCAACAGCCCCTATGTCCGCCCCTCCATCCTCGGCAACGTGCCATTCACCGGCCAGCTGGGCGCTGGCTGGACCGTCGAGGCCTATCGCGGCGGACGGCTGATCGGGTTCGACTCGGTGAACGCGCTGGGCCAGTACTCCTTCGATGTGCCGATCCAGTATGGCGAGAATCCGCTGGACTTCGTCGCCTACGGTCCGTTCGGCGAGGTGCGGGAGTTCAATCAGACCTACCGGCTGCGTACCGAGGGTCTGGCGTCGCACCGATTCGAGTATGGGCTGTCGGCGGGTGAGTGCCGGACTTCCCGCTGTACTGCCACGGGCAATCTCGACCTGCGCTACGGCATCAGCACCCGGCTCACCGCGCGGGCGGGAGTGGACCAGTTCTGGCGCGACAGTCTCGGCTCCCTGACGCATCCGTACCTCGGGCTCCTCGGCAGCGTCACCAACTCCATCACCGTCGAGGCGGAGGCGGTGGGTCGAGGCGTCCTGCGAGGCGCGATCCGGTACGAACCCTCGGTCAACCTGCAGCTGCAGGCGGAGGCGCACCGCTTTGCCCAGGGTGTGCCAGACCCGATCCTCACTCCCCAGGGGCGACTGAGTCAGACCACGCTCTCGGCGTTCGTCCGCCCGGCCAGCCGGCTCGGTGGCACCTATCTCGAGGCGAGCCTCGATCAGATCCATGCCATCGGGGGCGACATCACCAGCGGCCGCCTCGGGGCTTCCTTCCAGGCGGAGGAGATCCGGGTACTGCCGTCGGTCCGCTTCCAGCATCAGACCATCCCGGGCGCGGCCGCCTTCGATCAGAGCTTCTTCGGCGTGAACACCTTCATCCTGCCACATCCCTCACTCGGCAAGGTGCTGGGCAGCATCATGGCGCGGACCACGCTCGAATTCGAGCGCGGTGTCGGCGCGGCCAGCGCGTCAGGATTCGTGAGCATGCCGCTGTTGCGCGGGCTGCGCGCGGAGACCGGTGTCACCTGGTTCCGGGGCAATCGTGGGCCGGGTTTCTCGCTGCTGATCGCAGCGGAGCTGCCCAGCGTCCGGTCGTACACAACGGTGACGGGCGGCGGCGGGGCCCAGACCATGGGCACGCAGTATGTCACCGGCTCGGCGATCTACAATCCGTCACGAGGCAGCGTGGATTTTTCGGGATCGCCCGCGCTGTCGCGCGGCGGGGTGACCGGCAGGGTGTTCCTGGATGTGAACGGGAACGGATCGTTCGATGCCGACGATCAGCCCCTCCCGGGCGTGCGAGTCGTGGTGGGGCCGACCTTCGCATTCTCCGATGCAAAGGGTGCGTATCATGTATGGGACGTCCTGCCCTACGAGCCCACGCCGGTCACCGTGGACTCGGCGAGCCTGGCGTCGCCCCTCTGGGTGCCGGCCTTTGCGACGACGATGATCGAGCCGGCGCCGAACCGATACCGCCGCCTCGACATCCCCGTGCTTCCCGGTGGCGTGATCGAAGGGCGAGTCGCCCGAGCGTCGGGCAGCGGGACGACCGGCGGGATCGTCCTGGTGCTCACACACAAACAGAGTGGTGAACGCCGCCTCCTGACGACGTTTGGCGACGGGACGTTCTACGCGATCGGGGTGCGCCCGGGGGCATGGGAGATCGCGGTGGACCCGAAGTGCCTCAGCCTGCTCCGCGCCAGCGCCGACCCACTGCGCTTCACGGTGGCGCCGAGCGCCGAGGGAACGACGGTAGAGGGGATGGTCGTGCAGCTGCGCTAGCCGGCGGACCGCTCCCGAAAACAAACAACCCCGCTCATCGCGGGGTTGTTTGTTTTCGGCCAGGGCGGGGAGCCCTGACCTGCTGGGCAGGCCGTTGGAACTGCAAGAGGCCGTAAGGAAGGATCGGCCTGCCCCATTCGGTCAGACCGCAGTGTCAGTCGCGGTCGTGATATTGGTGGTCGCGCTCCCGGTCGTGCTCCCGATGGCGCCGCGAGTAATCGCCGCGACGCTGTTCGCCATCGAAGTAGCGACCGTCCCGCTCATAGATGACTACCTCACGCCGGCCGTCGCGGTCGCCTTCATTCCGATCGAAATAGCGATCTCGTTCCGCGTCGTACCACATCGTGACGGCCCGGTAGCCGCGGTGCCGCATCCAGTCGCGTCCGCCATGGACCCGGTAGACCTCTACTTCGCGGTAGCCGGTCCGGTCGCGATGCCGCCCATCGATCTCCTCGCTCCTGCGCGGATACCTGGGAATCGGATCTCCGATGATAATGCGGCCATCCACCGGCCCTGAGCCGATCTGGATGTCCGCGACCACGCGTTGCGCGTGCGCGGAAACGGGAAGGGTCACTGCCACCAGGGCCGCGAGGGCCAGCGATGCATGTCGCATGAGTTGTCTCAAGGGCTGAGGGACGGTCGGCCTAGAAGCGAACAACGTGCCAGATGGTGAAGCGCTTCCATTGCAGCAGGTTAGCTCCGGAGGCAGTCTCCGGATTGTCCCGAAACGTGGACAATCGGGTGCGCAGGTGTCCTCGGGATGGACAGGCGGGAATGGGTGGAAGGGGAGTCGAATAAAGATGCGTTCGTGATGCGCGCGCCACCTTGACAGCCCTCGGGGGGGCCGGCATTTTGATCCCTCCCAACGCGCAGGGTCGCGGGACCTCCTCTGACCCGTCGGTACCCCTATGTCGATGTGGCACGAAATCCTTTCTTTCTTTACATCATCCCCGCAGATGGAGGCTAGCATGGCAGCGGATTTCTTTCTCGGCGAGTCGCTGGTTGGTGAAGGCAACGAGATCGCCCACATCGATCTCATCATCGGCAGCAAGAGCGGCCATGCCGGCGCGGCCTTCTGCAACGCGCTGACCAACAACAAGGACGGTTTCACCACCCTCCTCGCGGTTGTGACGCCGAACCTTCCCGCCAAGCCCGACACCATCATGTTCAACAAGGTGACGATCAAGGGCGCGAAGCAGGCGGTGCAGATGTTCGGTCCGGCGCAGGCCGCCGTGGCCCGCGCGGTCGTGGACAGCGTTGCCTCGGGTGTCATCCCGAAGGACAAGGCGAACGACTGGTGCGTGATGGTGGGTGTGTTCATCCACTGGCAGGCCGAAGACAACAAGAAGATCTACCAGTACAACTATCAGGCGACCAAGGAATCGATCGAGCGGGCGCTGAAGGGCCTGCCGACGGTGGACGCAGTGCTTACCGGCTCCAAGACCGCGAAGCATCCATTCTCCGGCGTCGATAACGTCTGAGGCAGGGCTGCACCGCAGTCTGGAGAGGGGCGGGGAGACCCCCCGCCCCTCTCGCGTTTCCAGAACCTGACCCGCCTACCCCGACGACGACCCGATGCTCAATCTCCTCGTGCAGCTCGATTCTTCCCGCCACCCCAGCGTCTTCGACCAGGTGGTCGCCTACGATGGCGGGGCCGACCGTATCATGAGCTACGGTGGAGTGACACCGGAGGACGTTCGGGATCTGGTCCACGGCTGCATCTTCACCCGTGCCACCAAGGAGCTGCGCCACACCGCGGTCTGGATCGGCGGTAACAACATGTCGCAGGGCGAGCAGCTGCTGGCCATGGCGCAGGATGCCCTGTTCGCTCCCTTTACCGTGTCCATCATGCTGGACTCCAACGGATCCAACACCACGGCGGTGGCGGCGGTGGTCAAGATCGAACAGGCGCTGGGTGACGTCCGCGGCAAACGGGCGCTGATCCTCGCGGGGACCGGACCGGTGGGCCAGCGGGCGGCCGGGTTGCTCGCTAACGGTGGGGCGGAGGTGACCATCACCTCACGCAAGCCCGAGCAGGGCGAGAAGGCGCGCCGCAGCATCGGGGAGCGCTTCCAGGTCCAGGTCCGCTCCGAGACGCTCACCGATGCGGCGCAGGCGGCCGCGATGCTGGACGGCACCGATATCCTGCTCAACTCCGGCCCCGCGGGGGTGCAGATGGTCTCCCGCGCCGTCTGGACAAAGAAAGGCGTGAAGGTCGCCGTCGACCTGAACGCCGTATCGCCACTCGGCATCGAGGGTGTCGACCTGAATGACGCCGGCGCGGAGCGGGACGGGGCGATCGCGTTCGGCGCGTTTGGCGTCGGCAACTTCAAGACCAAGCTGCACAAGCGCTGCATCGCACGGCTCTTCGAGACCAACGATATCGTGCTCGACGCGGAGACGATCGCCGACATCGCCCGGGGCATGGCCAAGAAGTAATCGGTATGCCGCTCGTCGTTGGGATCGACGCCGGGACCGTTTCAATCGATCTCTGCGGCCTCCGCAACGGCATGGTCTGGCTCGACCGGACCATGCCGACCCATGAAGCACTGCAGGACCCTGCCGCGCTGCTCGCCCTCCTCACCGAGGCGGGCCACCCCGATCTGATTGCCGGCCCCTCGGGCTACGGGCTGCCGCTGATCCGCACCGAGGCCGCGACCGCCACCGACCTTCGCCTAGCGCTGCTGGCCGAGCCGGGGAGTGCCGGCGGCATCGACGGACTGCACGCCCTGATGCGCCTCTTCGCCGCCTCTGGCCTGCCGGTCCTCTATACGCCGGGGGTGATCCACCTTCCATCCGTTCCGGCGTACCGCAAGCGCAACCGCATCGATATGGGCACCGCCGACAAGGTGGCGGCCGCCGCTCTCGGCATCCGGGACCAGATGCAGCGTCTCGGTGCCGAGGCTGCCGAGACATCGTTCATTCTCCTGGAGCTGGGCGGTGCATTCACGGCGGCACTCGCGGTCGACCGCGGGGCGATCGTGGATGGGGTGGGGGGCACCAGCGGGCCGATGGGATGGCGTTCCAGCGGCGGGTGGGACGGCGAAGTCGCGCTCCTCGCGGGCGGCGTGACCAAGGCGATGCTGTTTCGCGGTGGGCTGGTCGAGAGCGGTGGAGACCCGTCGGCGGAGGAGATCACCGGTTACATCGAGAGCGCGGAAAAGGCGGTGCTCGCGCTGCTCGCCGCGGTGCCGGAGCCAAGGGAGATTCTGCTCTCCGGCCGACATGCGGGAGATCCCCTCATTCGTCGGAGCCTCGAGTCACGACTCGCGGCGCATGCGCCAGTGCATGACCTGCGAGGCTTCGCCGCCGTCGCCAAACAGGGCGCACAGGGCGCCGCGCTGCTCGCCGATGGGTTGGCGGGGGGCGTCCACGAATCATTGGTGCGCTCGATGCGGCTCCGGGAAGCGAGGGGAACGGTGCTGGACTACCTCACCGTGATCTCACCCGCGGACGCGCGCGGCCGTCTTGGGATCGGCTGACCAGCCTAGCGGTGACGCTGGAGTGCCAGCCAGGCGACCGCGATCGCCGGCGCGCAATCGGAGACGCGACCGGCGGCCGAGGCATCGCAGGGCACCAGTTCGGAGAAATCCACCAGGCGCCGTCCGGCCCGCGCCGCAATCTCAGGGACGAGAAACCGGCCCACGCCAGCCGTGACGATCGGCGCATCGTCATCCAGCCGGGACCCGGACCAGAGTCGTGCGCAGGCATCGGCAATGCGCCGCACCTGCACCTCTGCCAGCCATCCTGCCAGGCGCTGCCAGTCGGAAAGCGACGCCATCTCCACATCGCGCCCGAGCATTCGGGCGAGGCGCCGAGCGCTCGCCGCCGGTGTCTTCTCGCCACCGTCTGCCGTTGGGTGCTGATCGGCGCCTTCTGGTAACCGTCCCAGCACCCGATAGAGGTCGGCGGTGGTCGCGAAGTTTTCCGCCATCAGCGGCACCCACTCTCCGGCGAATGGGGCTTGTTCGGCAAGCGCCATGAGCGGTGTCCGCACCGCGCCGGTATAGACCAGCTCTCCGGCAACCAACCGGGTCGCATCGTCGTGTCCGACGGCCCGGACGCGTCCGCCATGCACAGCCGTCAGGTCGGTCGTCGTACTTCCGATATCGAGGAAGAGGGCGGAGACGCACCGTACAGCCACGAGAGCGGCACTGGCCCGCCAATTGGCCGAGGCGAGCGCGAGGGGCGCCTGCCGCGCGGCGCCGGCATCGAGGAACCCCGCGTCGCCGGCATAGAACGCGAGCCCGGCGTCCGGCAGCCGTTGGGCAAGCGTGCCGATGAGCCGGGAGACGCCGGTCGTACGATCAGGGAAGAGATCGACCATCTCGCCGGTCATCGTCACGGCATGGCGGGTATGTGGCCCCAGGGCACGCCCGACCTCATCCAGCGCGGCATCAAGCCGGTCCATGCCCTGCCAGAGCGGGCAGGCCACCTGGATCACCGCCTCGACGCCTCCGTCGGCATCGAGTCGCGCCGCCTTGAGATGTGCGCCGCCGACGTCCCACCCGATCATTCCGGCATCAGGCATCGGCGCCCTCGAGAGCGAGAGTGACTGTCGTGCCAGGCGACTGGAGCGCCGGCCCCGGTCCCTTGGCGTCGAGCAGCGAGAGCACCATCGAGGCGACGTTGATCCCACGCGCACGCCCGAGGCCGCAGTAGGATGTTGTCAGGCGAGGATTGATTTCCAGCACTAACGGCCCCTCCTGGGTCATGATGAGATCGACGCCCACATATCCCCATAGTCCGGGGATCGCACGCGCGATCCGTCCCCCGAGCGGCACGAGCCGGTCGTCGTAGCCGACGATCGCATTCACATCGAGGCCGACGAGGGTGATCGCGCCATCGACCACCGCCACGTGCTGGCGATTGCAGGCGAGCAGCCGGCTGCTTCCATCGGCACACAGCAGGGAAAGGCTCATCGCGTCGCCCGCAACCCAGGGCTGTACGACGAGGCCACCCCCAGATTGCGCGAGTCGGTTGCGCGCCGCCATCCAGTCCGGCACCACCCACGAGTCCAGGGCGCCGGCGCCGTCATCCGGCTTGACCACCCACCGACCCGGCACCGGCGTGATCTGCCCGACACGGGAGCAGGTCGGCACTACCGGGATGCCGGCGTCGAGAAGCAGGTCGGCGGTCGCCTGCTTGCTGCTGGCGAGGCGCACGGCGTCGACCCGGCAGCCGAGCTGAATCCGACCCCGTCGCGCGACCTCGGCGGTGAGCGCCGTGAGGGTTCCACCGGTCTCGGGGGCCGTGGGCCAGGCGGCCTCCGTCAGCTCCACGCCACGGCCAAAGCGCTGCAGAGGAGATTCGCCGGAACGGGCCTCGAGTACCTCGACGCCGGCGATCGGCGGCAGCCGCGCATCACGCGTCGTCACACAGGAGACGCCGGGGCAGGTGGACAGCTCGGCCAGCAGGGTGCGGACCATCAGGTCCGCTTCGCGGACGAGGCCAGGCGGCAGGGCTGCGCCTGCCATGCCGCCACCAGTCACGTGCTCATACACGAAGATCTTCACGCGCCGACGGCCGTTGCCGATTCATCGAGGAGGAGGCGCTCGACCCCGCGCCGCCGGTCATGGACCAGTTCCACCGCTGCTGCTGGCGTCGCGGCCTCCGCCTGCACTGTGCAGACCGGGTCGCCGACCGCAAAGGCGACGCCCGGCTGCGGGAGGTCGCGACACCAGGAAGGAAACTGGAACCGCTCGCCGGTCCGCCACGGGGCCGAGGCATGGACGATCGCAGCGGCGCGGGCCGCCCCGCCGGACGCGGCGACGCGGGGGAGTTCTCCGGCGCAGGCAAGCAGGTGCGCGTCGAAGAGGCCTCGCGGATAGTCGGGATCGTAGAGCTCCATCGTGGCCGTCGGACGCGGATTGATCTCGAGGAGCCACCACGTTTCGTCGTGGAGCAGAAAGTCGACGCCATTCAATCCGATGAGGCCCGTCGCGGCGACGAGTGCGTCGATGCGATCCGTCAGGTCGGCCGCGATTCCTGGCGGGAGTGGTACCCGGCTGACGGCGCCCCCATAGAGAAAGGGCAGCCCGGGCCGAGCGGAGGTCGTCCACTGCTCGTTGAATCCGATGATGAAGGGGCGGTGGCCGTCTGCGAGGAAGAGTGCCGAACACACCCGCCCAGGGAGAAAGCGCTGGTAGTAGGTGCCCGCCGGGTAACGGCGCCGATCGGCGTGACGCACCCGGGTACCGCCCGCCCCTCCGGGGTGCTTGGTGAGCCACCCCGTCGGATCGGGGGGGGCGCCGGACTGGACCTCGGGCGAGCGAATGCCGAGTCGATGCAGCAGCGGGAAAAGCTGCGCGGGATCGCGCACCGATGAGAGGGCAGTCGTCGGATTGCCCCGGAGACGGCGGCCTGCGGCGAGCCGCTCAAGGAGCGGGACCCGGCCTTCGAAGCCGGAGCCGTAGACCATGTCTGCACCGGGGGCGAGCAGGGCGGCTTCTCTGAGCAACCGCGGCCCGTCGAACCGGAGCGCCCGTGGTGATACGACGGCGCGACAGGCCGCCGCGGTGGCGCAGGTATCGCGATCGGCGAAGTAGTCGAGGACGACAACCCGATGGCCGCCTCGCGCCGCCGACTGGGCGAGTGCGCGTCCGGTCACGCCGACGACGAGTGTCGATCCAGGCTCAATGGGCATGAAGAAATTTATGCATTGACAGATCTTAGCAGGTATTATGTTCCGTTGACCATGTCCGCATCCCCGATGAATACAGACGAACGATCCAACGTGACCTGCCCATTCTGCGGGCTGGTCTGCGACGATCTTGCGGTCAGCACCGGTGGCGACCGGGTCGCGGTGCGGGCGAATGGCTGCGCGGTCGCGGTCTCCGCCTTCCGCGGCGCCGGGGCGGCGGCCGCCAGTGCACGGGGTGGGCGGGCGACCCGCGAGCATGGCGGAGGCTGCAACGGCCGCGGCCCGTCTCCTCACGGCGGCGCGACAACCGATCATCGGTGGCCTGGGCACCGACGTCGAGGGTGCACGCGCGGCCGGACGGCTTGCCGACCGGTGCGGTGGGGTCCTCGATCACATGAACACCGCCGCTGCGATCCGGAATGTGCTGGTCCTGCAGGATGGCGGCTGGATCACCACCACTCTCTCCGAGATCCGCAATCGCGCGGACCTGCTGGTGGTCGCCGGCGGCGACATCGTGAGCCGCTTCCCCCGCTTCTTCGAACGCTGCATCGCCAATCGGGAGACGCTCTTCGGCGGGGAGCGCAACTGTGAAGTGATCTTCCTTGGCCGCGGGCTGCCTGACGGGATGGTCCTCCCCGGTGGCGCACCGACCGTCATTCCCTGCGACGTGCCGCGGCTGCATGAGGCCGTCGCTGTGCTCCGCGCGCTCATCGCGGGCCGGCCGCTGCGCGTCCAGAGTGCGGCGGCGATTCCATTCAGCACGCTCGCCACGCTCGCCGAACGCATGAAAGCCGCGAAGTACGGCGTGCTCGCCTGGGCGGCGCCGGATTTCGACTTCCCGCACGCCGAGCTCACGGTGCAGGGGTTCGCCGAACTGGTGAAGGACCTCAACCGTGACACCCGTTTCAGCGGCCTGCCGCTCGGCGGGAGCGAGGGGGACGTGACCGCGGACGCCGTGAGCCTGTGGCAGACGGGGTTCGGCGCGCGCACTTCCTTCGGGCAGGGCATTCCGGAACATGACTCCTATCACTACGCGACGGCGCGCATGCTGGAACGGGGTGAGGCGGATGCGCTCGTCTGGATCTCCAGCTTCAATGCGATGCGAACGCCGCCTGCGACCGCCGTGCCGACCGTTGTGCTGGGTCACCCGGCGATGGTGTTCGAACGCGAGCCGGCGGTGTTCATCCCCGTCGGCACCCCGGGCATCCATCACGCCGGCCACCTCTTCCGCACCGACCGGGTGGTCGCCCTGCCGCTGGAGCGGCTGATCGACTCGACGCTGCCCAGCGCTGCGGTGGCGCTGGCGGCCATCGATGCCGCCTTGGGAGACCCAGTCTGATGCTGCTCCGGCTGAAGGGTGGCCGCGTGTACGACCCCGCCAATGGCGTTGACGGCGAGATCCGCGACCTGTATGTGCGGGATGGCCGGATCGTCGCCGCGCCAGCGCCGGATGAGCACATCGACCACGAGTACGATCTGGCGGGCCGGGTCGTCATGGCCGGCGCGATCGACATGCACACCCATATCGGCGGCGGCAAGGTCAACATCGCGCGCACGATGCTGCCGGAAGATCATCGGGCGGATCCGGTGGCGCGCACGGCGATTACCCGCGCGGGCTGCGGGCATGCGGCGCCCTCCACCTTGGCCACCGGCTACCGCTACGCCGAGATGGGCTACACCGCCTGCTTCGAACCGGCCATCCTGCCGGTCAATGCGCGCCAGGCGCATCTCGAGATGGGCGACACGCCGATCGTCGACAAGGGCGGCTACGCCATGCTCGGCAGCGACGATTTCCTGCTCCGGCTCATGGCGGCGGGCGAGGACCAGAAGCTGATCAACGATTATGTCGCCTGGACCCTGCACGCGACCCAGTGCATCGGCATCAAGGTGGTCAATCCGGGCGGCATCACCGCCTTCAAGTTCAACCAGCGCAAGCTGGATCTCGACGAGCCCAGCATCTCATCTACGGGGTGACGCCGCGCGACATTCTCCGGGCACTGACGCGCGCGGTGCACGAACTCGGCGTCCCCCATCCGCTGCACGTCCACGGCAGCAACCTGGGCGTGCCCGGGCAATGTCGACACCACGCTCGGCACCATGGGCGCCGTCCGAGGGGCTGCCGATCCATCTGACCCACATCCAGTTCCACAGCTATGGCACCGAGGGCGACCGCAAGTTCTCTTCGGCGGCCGCCGGCATTGCCGAGGCGATCAACGCCACGCCCAACGCGATCGCCGACGTCGGCCAGATCATGTTCGGCCAGACGGTCACCGCCTCCGGCGACAGCATGGCGCAGCATCGCAATCGGCGCCTCGCCAGTCCGAAGAAGTGGGTCGTCATGGATATCGAGTGCGACGCCGGCTGCGGCGTGGTGCCGTTCAAGTATCGCGACAAGAACTTCGTCAACGCGCTGCAGTGGGCCGATCGGCCTGGAGATCTTCCTGCTGGTGAACGATCCCTGGCGGGTCTTCCTCACCACCGACCATCCCAACGGCGCGCCGTTCACGAGCTATCCGCACCTGATCCGGCTGCTGATGGATCGGACCTTCCGCAACGAACGGCTCGGCCTGCTCAATCCCGATGCGCAGAGGATGACCACCGTCGGCAGTATCGACCGGGAATATTCGCTCTACGAGATCGCCATCATGACCCGGGCCGCGCCCGCGAAGCTGCTCGGCATCACCGATACGGGACACCTTGCACCCGGTGCCGTGGCCGACATCACGGTCTATCGCGACGACGCCGACCGCGAGCGGATGTTCTCCGCGCCGGAATATGTCTTCAAGGATGGTGAAGTGGTGGTGCGGGACGGCAAGGTGGTGAAGGTCACCTGGGGGCGGTATCACACCGTGCAGCCCGAGTACGATCACGGGATCGAGCGCCGGCTACGGGAGCACTTCGACCGCTACCAGACCATCCGCGCCGATCACATGCGCATCTCCCCCGACGAAATGCACGCATTCGGGCACGGGGCGGAGATCGTCACCCATCCCTGCCGGCGCTGAGCGACATGATTCTCAACGGCGTCACCATCGATGATGAGTTCGCGGAAGCCTTCGGCATGAAGGCAACCCGGGTGCTGATCACCGCACAGAATCTGACCTGGGCCTACCACGCGGCCAGTGCGGCGACCGGCTTCGCCACGTCGGTGATCGCCTGCGGGTGCGAGGCGGGCATCGAACGGGAACTGGCGCCGACGAGACGCCGGACGGTCGCCCCGGCGTTGCGGCGCTCTTCTTCGCCGTCTCCGGCAAGGAGCTGGCGAAGCAGATCGAGCGACGGGTCGGCCAGTGCGTGCTGACATCGCCGACCAGCGCGGCGTTCGCGGGCATCTCCGGAGGCGAACCGATCGCGCTGGGCAAGAATCTTCGCTTCTTCGGCGACGGATTCCAGACCTCCAAGCTGATCGCCGGACGACGCTACTGGCGCGTGCCGGTGATGGATGGCGAGTTCCTGGTCGAGGAGACGACGGACGTGGTGCCGGCCGTCGGGGGCGGAAACTTCCTGGTGCTGGCCGAATCGCAGCCGCAGGTCCTCGTGGCGTGCGAGGCCGCGATCGCCGCCATGCGCAAGGTCCCGAACGTGATCATGCCCTTCCCCGGCGGCGTGGTGCGGTCCGGCTCCAAGGTCGGCTCACGGTACAAGGCCCTGTCCGCTTCGACCAACGACGCCTTCTGCCCGACCATCCGGGGGATCACCCAGACCCAGCTCTCACCCGAGATCGGCTCCGTGATGGAAATCGTGATCGACGGCCTCACGCCGGAGGACATTGCAGCGTCGATGCGCCAGGGGATCGGCGCCGTCGTCGCGCTGGGCGCCGCCGGGGGCATCCGCCGCATCAGCGCCGGCAACTATGGCGGCAAGCTCGGCAAGTTCCACTTCCGGCTGCACGAGATCATGGCATGACCACGCTCACGTTCACGCTCCGCGATCGGCCGGTGCAGCGGGTCGATCTCGCCGCCCTGACGATCGATCGGCTGACCGGGATGACCACCGCGCAGGTGGCCGCGCTGCCCCTGCCGAGCGGCAACCGGACCATCGCGGCGGGAGAGCTCTTCACGATCACGGGCCAACCCGGTGACTCGTTGGAGATCGTCGGAAGCACCGACCGGCTCGACCGGATCGGGCAGGGCATGACACGCGGGAGCATACATGTCCGGGGGGATGCCGGCGCCTATCTCGGCGCGGGGCTCGATGGCGGTACGTTGGAGGTCGAGGGGTCGGCCGGCCCCTACGCGGCGACCGGAATGCGGAGCGGCATGATCCACATTCGCGGCAACGCCGGGGACTTCCTGGCCGGGGCGATTCCCGGCGAACACCGCGGCATGCAGGGGGGAACCGTCGTCGTGCGCGGCGACGCCGGCGATCGTGCCGGCGACCGGATGCGCCGCGGGATGCTGCTCATCGAGGGGAACGCAGGGGACTACTGCGCCTCGCGGATGGTGGCGGGCACCATCGCCGTCTCGGGACGGATCGGCCGCTCGCCTGGCGTCGCCATGCGTCGGGGCACCCTGCTGCTGCTGCAGCGGCCGGCGGAGCTGCTGCCGACCTTCAACGACTGCGGGGAGTTTCCGCTCTCGTTCCTGACCCTGCTGGTCCGCTCCTGGCGCGCGCTGCCCGGCAGCTACGCAAGCCTCTCCGAGGCCGGCCTCCGGGTACGGCGCTTCATGGGCGACGTGGGCAACGGCGGCCGGGGAGAGATCCTGATTCGCGTCTGAGTCCAGCGGGCGGCCACCGCCACGTCCGGCAGCTCATGGGGTGGCCTTCATGGCCGCCCCGTTGTGTTTTTCGGGGCGACACGTTCCAGTCCCCGGCTCTCCGGTTTATCTTGTCGCGCCTGCCCCGCGGTCCCCCACAGGGCAGGTGTACTCCTCGGATGGATGGACAGATGACCAGCCTGAAGATGAATGAACGCGCCCGCGATATGGCGGAGGTGATGGCCGAGGATGCGGCGGGGCTGCGGATCGCGGCGCAGACCCTCGCATCGGGGGCCCTGGTGATCGATGCCGGCGTGCAGGTCGACGGTGGCTTCAACGCCGGACTGCTGCTCAGCGAAATCTGCATGGGCGGTCTGGGGGACGTGGAGTTTGCGTCGCTGCAGCTCGGCGGCGAGAACTGGCCCGGGGTGCAGGTCCGCACTGATCACCCCGAGATCGCCTGCATGGCCTCGCAGTACGCCGGCTGGGCCATCCAGGTCGACAAGTATTTCGCCATGGGCTCGGGGCCGCTCCGCTCGCACGCGCGGGTGGAGAAGGAGCTCTTCGCGAAGCTCCACTACGCCGAGCAGGCGAACTGTGGCGTGCTGGTGCTGGAGGGCCGGGAGCTCCCCACCGACGCCGTGGCGGAGTATGTGGCGAAGAAGGCGAATCTCTCCACCGGCCAGCTCACCTTCCTGATCGCGCCGACGGCGAGTCTCGCTGGCGGGACGCAGATCTCGGCCCGGATCCTCGAGACCGGGCTCCACAAGATGGAGACCCTCGGGTTCGAGGTGAGCAAGGTGGTAAGCGGCATCGGCACCGCACCCATCGCCACGGTTGCCAGGAACGACACGCGCGGCATCGGGCGCACCAATGACTGTATTCTCTACGGCGGGCAGGCGCACTACACGATCAGGGCCAGCGACACGGAACTCGCGGACCTCGTACTGAAGCTCCCCGCCAGCGCCTCCAGGGACTACGGCGTCCCGTTCTACGAGATCTTCGAACGGTACGACAAGGATTTCTACAAGATCGACCCGCTCCTCTTCAGCCCGGCGGAGGTGTGGCTGACCAGTACCACCTCCGGCAGAACGCATCACGCCGGGACCGTCAACGCCGACGTGCTCAGGAAGTCGTTGTACCCGGAATGAGAGACGTTCCGGAGTTCGGGTTCCGGCCCCCAGGGCGCTGCGACAGCGCCGGAGCTCTTCGGAACTTGCCATCCACCCCAGCAGAGGTTTCCCCCATGCGTCGTACCCTTCTAGCCGCGGCCGGCATGCTCGTCCTTGCCGCCTGCTCCAAGCCAGCCGAGAAGCCCGCGGCGGACACCACCGCCGCGGTCGCGGCCCCCGCGCCGAAGCCGGCGCCGATGGCCTTCGTGACGGTCATCTACAACACCCCGAAGAGCGCCGCCGCCTTTGAGAAGTACTACTGGGCGACCCACATCCCGCTCGTCGGTTCCAAGCAGGCCGAGGTGGGCTTCGTGGCCGCCGAGCTGACGAAATTCGACGCGACGCTCGATGGCAAGAAGCCCGGCTACTACCGTCAGGCGGTGCTCTGGTTCAAGGATATGGCGGCTCTCGAGGCAGGCATCGCCACGCCGGGGTTCAAGGCGATCGGCGATGACCTCCCCAAGTTCGCGACCGGGGGCCTCACCGGCCTGATCGGCGAAGAGGCCGGCGACCACTCCGACCTGCTCACCGGCGACACCACGGCGTTCGTGACGGTGATCTACAATCAGCCGACGGATGCGGCGGCCTTCGAGGCGTACTACGCGGCGACCCACCTGCCGCTGGTCGTCGCGGGCGCCAAGGAGATCGGCTTCACCCGCGCCGAGCTGACCAAGTACGCCAAGAACCTGGACGGGTCGCCGGCGGCCTTCTACCGGCAGGCCAAGCTGTACTTCCCGACTGCGGCGGCGCGCAAGACTGGCACCGGCACGCCTGCTTTCAAGGCGGTGGGTGACGATCTGCTCAAGTTTGCCAGCGGCGGACTGACGGCGCTGGTGGGGCACCTCACGACCAAGCCCTGAGCACCGGAGCGCAAGGAGAACGATGCACATCGTCGTTCTCGCCTCGGAAACGGGGTGGCATACCAACGAGCTCGTGCGCGCCATCGGCGCGCGCGGGCTCGAGCCGCTTCTACTGGCCTGGGAGGCCAACATCGGCCGGATGGGCGGTCAGAGCGGGGTCACCAACAGCGGTCGCGCGCTGCGCGAGGCACGCGGGGTGATCGCCCGGATCATCCCGGGCGGCTCGCTGGAACAGATCATCTATCGCGTCGACACCCTGCACCGCCTCGAAGAGGACGGTGTCCGGGTGATGAACACCGCCCGCGCGATCGAGCGCACGGTGGACAAGGCGTGGACCTCGGCGCTGCTCGAGCGGGCGGGACTCGCGACCCCGGAGACGGTCGCCTGCGAACGTGCAGATGACGCCTTTGCTGCGTTCCGTGCGATGGGCGACGTGGTGGTGAAGCCGATCTTCGGTTCGATGGGCCTCGGCATGTCGCGGGTGAGCGACGAAGACATGGCGTGGCGGGTGTTCCGGGTGGTGGAGACAGTGCGCGGCGTCTATTACTTGCAACGCTTCATCGCCCACGGAGGGCGCGACGTCCGGGTCTTCGTCATCGGGGGCAAGGTGCTCGGCGCGATCGAACGGAGCGCACCAGGCTGGCGCACCAACTTTTCCCGCGGCGGCACCGTCCAGCGGTTCGACCTGCCGCCGACGTGGAGGGACCTCGCGGTCCGCGCCGCGGCTGCGGTTGGCGCCGAGTACGCGGGGGTGGATCTGCTGCCGGCGGAGGACGGGACGGTGTACGTGCTCGAAGTGAATGGCATTCCGGGCTGGGAGGGGCTGCAGCAGGCGACCGGCATCGATGTGGCGGGTGCGATCATCGATCAGGTGCTCAGTCGGTGACCGGGACCAGGTTTCCGGTTCCGAGCGCCGAGATCGGCATGCTCGCGACACTCGCGGCCGTCCTCGAGGCGAGCGCGCCGAAACCGGGCAATGTGTCGCCTGGCCGGCCGTTCCGCGACATGCGCTACGAGGACTTCGTGGCGAGCGCGGTGGCCTCCGGCCCGGAATTCGGCTGCGCCGCGCAGCGACCGCTCGGCGAAACGATCCTCGCCGCTGTCACCGCCACCCGGCGCCGGACCGACGCCAATACCAACCTCGGCATCATCCTGCTCTTCGCCCCGCTCGCCAGGGCGGCTGGCGGCGCCACCTCCCGAGCCGCGCTGCGGGCCCGAGTCCGGGAGGTGCTGGCCGCGACCACCATCGCGGACGCCGGCACCGCCTACGCCGCGATCCGCGCCGCACAACCCGGCGGACTCGGCGCCAGCCGGGAGCAGGACCTCAGCGGGGCGCCCACCGTCACGTTCCGTGAGGCGATGGGGCTCGCCGCGGAGCGCGACAGCGTCGCAAGCGAATATGCCTCCGATTTCACGATCACATTCGAGATGGGCGCGCCGGCCCTGCGCCGCGCACGAGCGGAGGGGCTGACGTGGCCCGAGGCGACGGTCGAGTGCTTTCTCACACTGCTTGCCGCCAGGCCCGACACGCTGATCACCCGGAAGCTGGGCGCCGAGACGGCGGTGGCGATCAGTCGCGACGCCGCCGCCGTGCTCCGGCAGGGAGGTGTGCGAACGGTGGAGGGGCAGACCGGCATCGCCGCGTTTGACTCCTCCCTCCGGGACGGACAGAATTCACGCAACCCAGGCACCACCGCCGACCTGACCGCGGCCGCCCTCTATCTCCTTCTCCTGGAGGACGGGTGGCAGGCCGATCGTTTGAGGAACTCCCGTGCGCAGTGATTTCAAGGTCACCGTCAGCAAAGACTATCTCGTCTTCAGCTCTGCCCATTTCATCACCTTTCGCGGGCACCAGTGCGAGACGCTGCACGGGCACAACTACCGTGTCGGCGTGACAGTGGAGGGCAGCGTCGACAACGAGTGTCTCTTCGTGGTCGACTTCTCGATTCTGAAGACCGCGGTCCGCAAGCTGGTGGACGAGATCGATCACAAGGTGCTGCTGCCGGTCAAGAATCCGAAGCTGGCCTTCCGTGAGGCGGGAAGGCACACCCAGGTGGACTACTTCGGGGAGCACACCTACACCTTTCCCACCGTGGACTGCGCCCTGATGCCGATCGAGAATACGACGGCGGAGATGATCGCGCAGTACTTTGCGCAGCGGACCCGGGAGGAGTTGCGGGGTATGGGGATCGCCAATCTGACGGCGATCGAGATGGAAGTCGAGGAGAGCTTCGGTCAGTCGGCGACCTACCGCCTGGCTATGAAGGAGTAATCGCTCCGGTGTGCACCGCGGTTCCCACCAGCGCCGCATCGCACCCCGCTTCAGCGAGCACGTCGAGATCGGCGGTCGTACGCACGCCGCCGCCTGACAGGATCGGGACCCACAGGAGCCGCTTGAGTCCCCCGATGAGATCCAGATTGTGGGGCCCGGCGTCGGTTCCCACCAGGGCGAGGTCCAGGACCAGTACCGCCGACACTCCCGCCTCCACCGCGCGCGCACCGAGTTCGAGGGAGACCGCCTCCTGGCTGGCGATCCGCCCGGTCCGGCGGCGGATCGGCTTTCCATCCAGCAGGTCGAGGCTGAAGACGACCCGCTCGCTGCCGACCGCCTCGACGATCCCCTTGAGATCCCCGAACCCCCGGAGCGTTTCCAGCCCCACTACCACCGTGGTTGCACCGGCATCCACCAGCGCCTCCGCGGCGCGTGGCGTCGAGATGCCAGCGTCGACCATCAGCCCCTGGCCGAAGCCGTGCTCCGGATCGGCAAGGGTCTTGAGCAGATTGATCTGTGGGGTCCACCCCTGGATGGCATCGAGGTCGGCCACGTAGCACCGGCCGGCACCCAGCATGGTGCGATAAGCCCGGGCAAGCGCGGTGGCATCGCCCACCCTGCCCGGCAGGAGGGCGGACTGGACGGGGAGATACTTGTCGCGCGAGCCACGCCGGGCGTGGACTGCGTGGCCGCCGAGCAGATCAAGGACCGGTATGAGTTCCATCGGCTACAAAGGTATCATGGGACCCGCAAACTCAGCGTCACTCACCGTGGTCAAGATCGGCGGCGGACTGGCCGGCGTTCCCGGCGCGCTGGAACATGCCTGCCGCGCGGTCGCCCGCGCGGCTGTGGCCCAGCGCGTGGTCGTGGTGCCGGGGGGCGGCCCGTTCGCCGATTCGGTGCGCGCCTTTGACGCCAGCTACCGACTCTCCCCCTCCGCCTCGCACTGGATGGCCATCCTCGCGATGGATCAGTACGCCTTTGCGCTGACGGACCTGATCCCTGGCGGGCGACTGGTGGAGGATCGCGCCGGGATGCTGGCGGCGCACGTCGCCGGAGCGGTCCCGGTCCTCGCGCCCGCGCGCTGGCTCCGGGCCGCCGATGAGCTGCCCCACTCGTGGGCAGTCACCAGCGACAGCCTCTCCGCCTATCTCGCTACCCTGCTGGGCGCGGATGAGCTGATTCTGGTAAAACCGGTCGCGGGCGGCTCCGAGCTCATCGACAGCTACTTCACCCGCACGATTCCGGCGGGCCTGCGGTGGCGGATCGTTGCCGCCGCCGCGGGCGATTGGCCCTGATCGGTCAGACTCGCGACAGTTCGAAGCGAAGCGATTCGGCGAGCTCACGCACCCGGGCGGCGACGATCATCCCGGTCCTTCCGCTCGGATCACAGACGGCGCCCCGGACCCCGAAGATCGTTGCCCCCGCCTCGAGCGCGAGGCCCAGCTGGCCCGCACCGAGATGCCCCGCGAGCGCGAACTCGAGCTCGTCGCGCGCCAGGAGACTTCCGAGCGGCGCGAGGGCGGCGAGGTCCACGAAATCGAAAAGCGAGCGCTGATCCTTCAGGCAGGTATCGAGCAGCAGGCCGGCGCTTCCCTGCGCCTGCGCGAGTGCGCAGACCGCCCGCGGCTCCACCGTCTCCGCCCGGACATGATCCCCGTAGGCCACGGCGATCACGCGCGGGCGACCCTCGTGCCCGTCGCACCGCCGCACCGCCTCCCGCAGCAATCGCTCGACGTCACGGGCATCGGTGATCCCGCGGAACGCCAGTTTCACGAATCGCACCGGCACCGTCACCGCGTCCAGCGCGCGGGCCACGTCATCCACCGACGCAACATCGCCGAGCGCCGCACTCACCCACCGTCCCGCCGGCACGGCAGCCGTGATGGCGTGGAGCACATCGGCATCGACCTGCCCGAGCGAACCCCGGTCCGGTTCCTTGGCATCGATGATGACCGCGCCGCCTTCCGCGGCCACCCGCGCCTCCTCCGCACTGCGCACACTCACCAGTAGTCGCACCCGCCGTACTCCCTTGTATGAGAGGCCCGGGCCGATATGTTACGCCGAGCCATGGGTCCCGACAACAGTGCAGCGCCTCCTTCGCCAATTCTCGCGGGCCGACGACTGGTCGTCACCGGAGCCTCCAGCGGCATCGGCCGCGCCATCGCCCTCGCCGGCGCACGGGCGGGGGCGGATGTCGCGATCACCTTTCGCACCAACGAGTCAGGTGCGCATGCCGTGGCCGCTGAAATCCGGGCGACGGGGCGCCGGGCAGTCGTCGTGCAGGCGGACGTCAGCCAAGCTGACGATCTCACCCGGCTCGCGGTCACCCTCCGCGACGCCCTCGGCGGCGTGGACGCCTGGATCAACAACGCCGGCGCGGACGTCCTGACCGGCGAGCACGCCACGCTTTCTCGGCGCGAGAAGCTGGATCTGCTGCTTCGGGTCGACCTCGCGGGCACCATGCACGCGTCCTGGGCCGCGGCGGAATTGATGCGCACGCAACCGTCGGGCGGCGTGATCATCAATATGTCATGGGACCGGGTCCTGCAGGGAATGGCGGGCGACAATCCCGAGCTCTTCTCGGCGGTGAAGGGCGGCATCCTGAGCTTCAGCCGATCGCTGGCCCGCTCACTCGCGCCCGGCATTCGGGTGAATGTGCTTGGGCCGGGCTGGATCGACACCGCGTTCGGTCAGGGCGCGCCAGCCGAGTTCCGGGAGGAGATCGCGCGACAGATCCCGCTGGAGCGGTGGGGGACGCCCGACGATGTGGCCGCCGCCGCGATCTACCTCGCCTCCGATGCCGCCCGCTATGTGACCGGGCAGATGCTCATGGTCAATGGCGGCGACGTGATGTAACCGGCCAGGCGTCCGCGTGCATTTCGCGCCGAGTGACCAGGCCGCCCCTTCCGAGGAGGACCGATGTCGACCAAGGAATACGCCTATAGCGAAAGCGAGATCACCCAGAAGCTCACCAGCTTCCCGGGGTGGTACTACGAGGACGGTTGGGTCCGGAGGCAGTACAAGACCGATGGATGGCTGACCACACTCTCGGTGGTGAACACCATCGGTTTCCTCGCGGAAGCGGCCTACCATCATCCGGACCTGACGGTCAGCTGGGCCAAGATCGGGGTGAAGCTGCAGACCCATTCCGCCGGCGGCATCACCGACAAGGACTGGGAACTCGCGGCAAAGATCGAGGCCGCGGTGCTCTGGAGGCCGACTGGCGGCGCGCTCGAGGGCACGCCGAACAAGTGGGTTCGCGGGGGCGACCCGAAATAGTGGCAACCCGCCGCGTCCTCTTCGTTACCGGCAAGCTCGCCGAGACCGCCCTGCGCCGGACTCTTGCCGGGATGCAGGCGCCGTTTGAGTCGGAGGTTGCCGTCCTCAAGATCACCGTAGCGGCGCTGATGACCACGCCGTGGATCGCAAAGTTCGTCGCCGTTCCCCCAGGCACCGACCTGATCGTCCTCCCCGGCCTGGTCGAGGGAGCAACCGCCATCCTGGCGGAGCGGTTCGGCGTGCCGGTCGAAAAGGGACCGAAGGACCTCCGCGACATCCCCCAGTACTTCGGACAGGCGGCCGAGGCTCGCGACTACGGGGCGTGGAACATCGAGATTCTCGCCGAGATCAACAACGCACCCAAGCGCTCGCGGGAGGACGTTCGCCTGGAGGCGGAGCATTACCGCGTCTCCGGCGCCGATGTGATCGACGTCGGGTGCACCCCGGGGTCGATTTCCCCGGACTCGCCGCCACCGTGGGCGAGCTGCGCGCCAACGGGCTCCGCGTCAGTATCGATTCGTTCGATCGCGCCGAGATCCGCACGGCGGTGGAGGCGGGCGCTGAACTGGTGCTGAGCGTCAACGGGAGCAACCTCGGCGTGCTCGAGGATCTGAAGGGGACGGGCGCACGGGTCGTCGCCATCCCCGACTCCGGTGCCGGCCTCGCCTCACTCGAACCGACCCTCGGCGCGCTGGAACGGGCGCGCGTCGGGTATCTCATCGATCCGATCGTGGAACCGATCGGCTTCGGATTCATGGCCTCGCTGGAGCGTTACGCGGAAACGCACCGGCGGTACCCCGACGCCGGGCTCCTGATGGGCATCGGCAACATCACCGAGCTTACCAGCGCGGATTCCACCGGCGTGAATGCGCTGCTCATCGCGATCTGCCAGGAAGTGGGAGTGCAGGCAGTCCTCACGACCGAAGTGATCCCCTGGGCCCGCGGGGCGGTCCGCGAGATCGACATCGCGCGCCGGCTGATGCACTACGCCGTGACCAGGCAGACCCTGCCGAAGGGCGTCGACGACCGGCTGGTGACCGTGAAGGATGCCAGGATGCTGACCTACACCGAGGAGGAACTGCGCGAACTGCAGGCGGGGATCAGGGACGCCAACTTCAGAATCTTTACCGACCGGGACACCATCACCGTCCTGAATCACCGGCTCTTCATTCGGGGTACCGAGATCCAGGAAATCTTCGACCAGCTGGGAGTCACGGAGGCCTCGCATGCCTTCTACCTGGGCAAGGAGCTCGCGCGCGCCAAGCTCGCCCTCGCCCTCGGCAAGACCTATCGGCAGGAGGGCCAGCTCGACTGGGGCTACCTGACGCCGCCGGAGGATGCCCGGCGGGAGCACTTGAAGATCACCACGAGCCGGTCGCGCGTGCGGGCCGAGCCGCCCGATGTCTGAGCTGCCCCTCATCGCGGAGCTCTCCCCCGCCCCGAATCCGATACAGACTGCGGAACGATTCCTCGGCCAGCCGCATCTGCTCTTTCTGGACAGCGCCTCGGATCGGGGGCGGCTCGGACGCTACTCCTTCCTGACGGCCGCTCCTGTCGCGGTCATCCGCACCAAGGGCGCTGGCGGCATCACCGCGCTGGAGCAGGCGCGGGCCCTCCTCGCACCACATCGGGCCCTTCCAGTGGCGGGGCTTCCTCCCTTTCAGGGCGGCATCGCCGGGTATCTCGCGTACGACTACGGTGCGGTGCTCGAGCGGCTCCCTGCGCCACGCTACGACGACCTCGAAGTCCCCGATGCGCTGCTGGGGCTCTACGACTGGGTCATCGCGTGGGATCACGCGGTGGATCGGGCGTGGATCATCTCGACCGGCATCCCTGCCGGCGGGACCGCGCGGACGGCACGGGCGGCGGAACGACTCGCCTGGGTGCGCCAGCTGCTCTCCGGTCCGTCAGGCGGCCCGGCGGGCCGGCGCGGGCCGGTCGAGGCACGGCCTGCCACGGCGCACACCGCACCGTCCTTCCCGGTCACCGGGACCGACCATGCGCTCGGCATCGGGCTCCGATCCTCGTTCACCCATCGCGGCTATCTGGATGCGGTGGCGCGGGTGCGGGAATACATCCTCGCGGGAGACATCTTCCAGGCCAACCTCTCCCAGCGGCTCGAGGCGCCGCTGGAAGAAGATCCCTGGCATCTCTACCGGCGATTGCGGGAGGTGAATCCCGCGCCGTTTGCCGCGTACCTCGAATGGGAGGGAGCCGCCATCGCGAGCGCCTCGCCCGAACGGTTTCTGCTGCTGGATGCCGAGGGGCGGGTCGAGACTCGGCCGATCAAGGGCACCACCCCGCGCGGACTCTCGCCGCTGCACGACGCCGCGCTCTCGCGCGCGCTGCACGACAGCGAGAAGGACCGCGCGGAAAACCTGATGATCGTGGATCTGCTGCGGAACGACCTGAGTCGGAGCTGCCAGCCGGGGAGTGTGCGGGTCCCCGAGCTGTTCACCCTGGAGCACTATCGCACGGTGCATCATCTGGTTTCGACCGTGGTGGGCGCCCTGGCGCCGGGCCGGGACGCGATCGACCTGCTCGCCGCGGCCTTTCCAGGCGGTTCGATCACCGGCGCACCGAAGGTCCGTGCGATGGAGATCATCGCGGAGCTGGAGCCCTCCCGACGTGGCGTGTACTGCGGCTCGATCGGCTATCTCAGCACCACCGGCGCCATGGACACCAGCATCGTCATCCGCACACTGCTGGCTCTCGGCGGCCGGGTAACCTTTTCGGCCGGCGGCGGGATCGTCGCGGACTCCGATCCCGAGAGCGAGTACCAGGAGACGCTGGACAAGGCGCGCGCGCTCATCACGGCGCTTGCCGGCGCGGTGACCACGCCATGATCCTGCTCATCGACAACTACGACAGCTTCGTCTACAACCTCGCGCGCTACGTGGCCGAGCTGGGCGAGGTGCCGCTGGTGCGCCGCAACGATGCCGTCTCCCTCGACGAGATCGCCACACTCGCCCCAAGCCACATCATCATCTCGCCGGGGCCCTGTTCGCCGGCGGAAGCCGGCATCTCGATCGAGGTCATCCGCCGCTACGGCCCGACGATCCCGATCCTCGGTGTCTGTCTCGGCCACCAGGCGATCGGTGCCACGTACGGGGCGGAGATCGTGCGGGCGCGGCGACCAATGCATGGCAAGACCTCGCAGATCCGGCACACCGGTACTTCGGTGTTCACCGGGCTTCCGAGTCCGCTGGTCGCGACGCGCTATCATTCCCTGGTCATCGCTCCGGAGTCGGTACCGGACTCGCTGGTCGTCACTGCGACTGCCGAGGATGGGGAGATCATGGCGGTGGCCCACGTGGAGTATCCCGTCGTGGGGGTGCAGTTTCATCCGGAGTCGGTCCTGACCGAGTACGGCTACCGCATGCTCGACTGGTTTCTCACCGGCGGTCACGGGGTGCAGGTCCCGGATCGCGCCGATGGGGCCTCGGTCCCGCCGACATCGGAAGAGCCCGACATCGCAGCTCGTCCGCCGTCGTCAGACCTGGTGCGGTAACGCCCCCGCTCGGGGCCCGCTCGCCATTGAACCCGGAGTCATCGGCATGCAGATCGGTACCAGCCTCGCATTGCCCGGCGCGATCACCGTGGCGCTCGCCGTGATCGGCACTGTGCCTGCCGCTGCCCAGGCGCCGGCGGATTCCATCGCGGGTTTCGAGGCCCGGATGGCGATGATCCCTACCCGCGACGGCGCCCACCTGCACACCTTTGTCTATCGGCCCTCGGGGCACAGCGAGCCGCTGCCCTTCATCATGCTGCGCACCCCGTACGGAATCGCGAAGTCGCCAGCCCGCTACTTCGCCGCCTATCTCAAGGAGCTGGCGGCGGAGGGATACATCTTCGTCTTCCAGGACATCCGGGGCCGCTACGACTCCGAAGGGACCTTCGTGATGAACCGCCCGCTGCACGACCCCGGCGAGGCGAAGGGGGTCGATGAGAGCACCGACACCTGGGACACCGTGGACTGGCTGCTCAAGAACGTCCCTGACAACAACGGACGGGTTGGTGTGCTCGGTGTCAGCTACCCGGGGTGGCTCGCGGCGATGGCGGGCGTGAACCCGCACCCGGCGGTGAAGGCGATCTCCCCGCAAGCCCCGATGACCGACACCTGGATGGGCGACGACTTCTTTCACCAGGGTGCCTTCCGGCTATCGTACGGTTTCGAGTACGCCACCAGCATGGAGCTGTCCAACGACGGCTCCGCCCCGGTGCCGACGGATCGGTACGATACCTACGACTGGTACCTGCGACTCGGGTCGCTCGCGAATGTCAGCCAGGGGGTGCTGCGGGGGAAGTCGGTGCCGACGTGGACCAACTTTACCGCCCATCCGACCTACGACGCATTCTGGCAGGCCCGCGCGCTGCCCACCTACCTGACCAGCCTCACCGTGCCGACGATGACCGTCGGGGGCTGGTGGGACCAGGAAGATTTCTACGGCGCACTCACGACCTACCGGACCCTGGAGAAGCTGGACCGGAAGGGCATCAACTTTCTGGTGATGGGCCCATGGAACCACGGCGGCTGGAGCCGCGGCGCCGGCGACAGTCTGGGGAAGATCAGTTTCGATGATTCGACCGGGGCCTTCTTCCGGGAGCAGGCGCAGGCACCGTGGTTCGCGCACTGGCTCAAGTTCAAGGGCAACCTGCCGCTGCCCGAGGCGCTGCTCTTCGAAGGGGGGAGCAATCGCTGGCGCGCCTTCGACACCTGGCCGCCCACCACCGGCGCCACGGCGAAGGGGCTCTACTTCCACGAGCAGGGCGGGCTGAGCTTCGAGGCCCCGACCGCCGCCGCGGGGTTCGATCAGTTCGTCGCCGATCCGGCGCACCCGGTGCCCTACCGGAACCGGCCGATTCAGCTCACCTACGACGCCCGCGGCTCGGACTGGTATACCTGGCTCACCCAGGACCAGCGTCTGGCCGATGGCCGGCCCGACGTCCTCACCTGGCAGACCGAACCGCTCACCGACGATGTCACCATCGCGGGCGACATCCGGGCACGACTCTTCGCGAGCACGACCGGTCGCGACGCGGACTGGGTGGTGAAGCTGATCGATGTCTATCCCGACTCCGGGGACTTCGCCCCGCGGATGGGCGGCTACGAATTCATGGTCGCGAACGACATCATGCGGGGCCGCTACCGGACGAGCTGGAGTCGTCCGCAACCGCTGGTGCCGAACCAGGTGACCCCGTTCACGGTCGACCTGCATCAGCAGGATTACACCTTTCTGCGTGGGCACCGCATCATGGTGCAGCTGCAGAGCAGCTGGTTCCCGGTGTACGACCGGAATCCCCAGACCTGGGTGCCCAACATCTTCGAGGCGAAGGCAGCGGACTTCCAGGCCCAGACCCACCGGGTGTACCGGAGTGCGCGCTTCCCGTCCCATCTCGAGATCACGACCGTCGCCCCATGATCATCGAATCGATCCTCACGACGATGGACCCTGGCGGCGCCCTCAACTGCGCGCCGATGGGCGTCGAATGGGGGGAGGAGACGATCGTCATCAAGCCGTTCGTGGAGACGACCACCTTCCGCAACCTGAGGGCGACGGGAGCCGCCGTGGTGAACCTCACCGACGACGTGATGCTCTTTGCCGAGGGCGCGACGGGTAACGTGATCTTCCCGCATGGCCCCGCCTCGGCGATCACCGGCGCCGTGCTCGATGCCGCCTGCTCGTGGCGCGAGGTGGAGGTGGTCACGATCGACGCCACACCGCCCCGGTCCCGCATCGTGACCCGGGTCGTGCACCGTGGTGCGCGCCGCGAATTCCTCGGCTTCAACCGGGCGCGACACGCGGTACTCGAAGCGGCAATCACCGCCACCCGCACCCATCTCCTCCCCGCCGACGAAGTGCGGGCCGAGCTCGCCCGGTTGCAGGTGATCGTTGACAAGACGGCCGGCCCCCGTGAGCAGGAGGCGATGACGCTGCTGACGGCCGTCGTGCAATCCCGGCTCGCCGGGAGCCTCGCCGGATGACCGAGCCGCCAGAACGCCCCACCCGGGTGGTCGTGGAGGCGCCGGCGCGGCTCCACTTCGGCATCCTGGATCTGCGGGGGCATCTGGGCCGCAAGTTCGGCGGGATTGGTGCGGCAGTCCCCACGCCGTCCACCCTGCTCGAAGCGACACCAGGCGATCGCCTCACCGCCGAGGGCCCCGATGCAGGCCGAGCCCAGGAGTACGCCCGGCGATACCTGGAGGCGGCGGGGGTGGTCGGGGGGGCGCACTTGAAGGTTCACCGCGCGATTCCCTCCCACGCCGGGTTGGGATCCGGGACGCAGCTGGGACTCGCGGTCGCCCGCGCGCTGGCGGAGCTCTACGGCCAGCCGTCCGAGCCGCAGACGCTGGCCCGGCTGGTCGGTCGGGGGCAGCGCTCCGCGATCGGTACCTGGACCTTTGCGCTGGGCGGGTTTGTCCTGGAGGGGGGGCGCCGTGTGGGGAGCGACGGGGTGGCGCCGCTGATCTCTCGGCTGCCGATCCCGCCCGCCTGGCGCGCGGTGATCGCGATCCCGGATGGGCAGCCGGGGCTCAATGGCCCGGAGGAAGCTGCCGCGTTTCGGACGCTGCCTCCCGCGGCGGAACGTGAGGTGGAGCGGGTAGCCCATCTGGTCCTGATGCAGCTGCTGCCGGCGTTGGCCGACGGCGACCTGACGGCCTTCGGGGCGGCGCTGACGGAGGTGCAGCGAATCACCGGGGGGTGGTTCGCAGGAGCACAGGGGGGCGCCTTTGCCCCCGGCCCCACCCAGGAGCTGGTGGAGCGGATGGCGGCGTTCGGTGCGGCGGGGGTGGGACAGAGCTCCTGGGGCCCGACGGTGTACGGGCTGGTGCCGCATCAGGACGCGGGGCGGGACCTGGCCCAGCGGATCCGGGCCCATCTCGGGGGCCGAGGTCGGGTTTTCGAGACCCCTTTTGCCGAGCGGGGTGCCCTGGTTCACGGCACCTGGGCCCGGATCGGACGAGATTGACAGATTATTCGGCGGACGGTATACTGGCGCTCCATCAGGATGGCGGGTTCCGAGCCGGAACCTTTCACATGATGAACGGTACTACCACCTGAATCGGTGGGGCCGCAACAGTCGAGATTCCCCATCTCGACCGATAACAAGCCCGTTTCCACAATCACATTGCGACTCCACCAGGGTTCCGGAGCATGCTTCCGGAGCTCCGTTCCGTGCCTCATGCGTTGTCTCACATGGGAGCTCGCCCTATGATCGCAAGCGCCAGTGTCGCCCGGCAGCGCCGTCATCCCCACAGGGATCTCGGGGCGTGTCGCGCGCACGTGCATTCGGGGTACGCAAATCAGAGCTCGAATGGGATGTGGTGGCGCCCTCAGGCGGGATCCACGACATAGCAGGTCGCGGCCATCCGGCGAAGTCAGCCGGGTGGCCGCTGATGTTTGGTGGCAGGTCGCAGGTGCAGTACGCGTCTCGGGGAGTGGCAGGGAGCGGTTCGTGCACGCCGGCGCGAACGCTCCGATCAGGCCCCGCGCAGTCAGCAGTCCGGGAGGGCTGCTGGAACCCTTCATCCAGAGGTCATCTATGAACCGTATCACCCGCAGGATGTTGTCTGGCGGGCTCGTCGCGGGCTTTTCGCTGCTCGCGGTCTCGGCCCATGCCCAGGCGCGTTCGGGGGCGTGGACTCGCAACGCTCCTGAAGGCGACTGGCAGATGCCCGGCCGGGACTACAGCCTCCAGCGGTACAGCCCGCTGGCGCAGGTCAACACCGCGAACGTGGCCAACCTCAAGGCCGCGTGGACGTTCTCGACCGGCACGCTGCGCGGCCACGAGGGCAATCCCCTCGTGATCGGGACCACCATGTACGTCCACACGTCCTTCCCGAACATCGTGTACGCGCTCGACCTCTCCAAGGAAGGCGCGCCGCAGATCTGGAAGTACGTGCCGCAGCAGTCGGCCGACGCGATCCCGATCGCGTGCTGCGACCTGGTGAACCGCGGTCTCGCGTATCACCCGAGCGGCAAGATCTACATCAACGCGCTGCAGGGCGACCTGATCGCGCTCGATGCCAAGTCCGGCAAGGAGCTGTGGAAGGCCCGGCACCCGAAGAGCTCCCCGACTCAGGTCGAGTCGCAGGACTACAAGGACGGCGCCACCATCACCGTCGCTCCGATCGTGATCAAGGATGTCGTCATCACCGGTATTTCCGGCGGTGAGTTCGGCGTCCGTGGCCGCGTCTCGGCGTTCGATGCCAACACCGGCAAGCACATGTGGACCGGCTACAGCACCGGCCCGGACAGCGAAGTGCTGATCAGCGGCGATGCCAATGCGAACTATGCCTCGCACAAGGGCAAGGATCTCGGCGTCACCACCTGGCAGGGCGATGAGTGGAAGCGGGGCGGCGGCACCACCTGGGGCTGGTATTCGTACGACCCCGAGCTGAACCTGTTCTACTACAACACCGGCAACCCCGGTTCCTGGAACCCCGATCAGCGCCCCGGCGACAACAAGTGGTCCATGACCATGTTCGCCCGGAACCCGGAGACGGGTGCTGTGAAGTGGGCCTACCAGATGACGCCGCACGACGAGTGGGACTACGACGGCGTGAACGAGAGCGTGCTGTTCGAGAAGGGCGGCCAGAAGCTGGCAGCTCACTTCGACCGCAACGGCATCGCGCTACACCGTCGACCGGACCAACGGCAAGGTCATCGTCGCCAACGCCTTCGGCCCCATCAACTGGGCCAAGAGCGGCGGCACCAGCACTCCAGTCGAGGCGTTGTCACCACCGGCGCCCCGGTCAAGGATCCCCGCTTCGGCACGACCGCGAAGAAGAACACCGAGGGCATCTGCCCCGCGGCGATCGGCTTCAAGGACCAGCAGCCGGCGGCGTACTCCCCGATCACCGGCCTCTTCTACGTCCCCGCGAACCACATCTGCATGGACTACGAGGGCGTGGAAGTGAAGTACACCCGCGGTCAGCCGTACGTCGGCGCGATCGTGCGGATGTTCCCGGGCCCCGGCGGTCACCGTGGCCGCTTCATCGCCTGGGATCCGATGGCCGGCAAGGTCGTCTGGGATATC
Source organism: uncultured Gemmatimonadales bacterium (assembly GCA_963726955.1). GTDB lineage: Bacteria > Gemmatimonadota > Gemmatimonadetes > Gemmatimonadales > GWC2-71-9 > JADJOM01. The sequence continues at coordinate 321,038 of CAVSEC010000012.1, forward strand.
AAGGAAAATCTGGCCGCGTACGGCGGCGCGATGACCACCCAGGGTGGCGCTCGCGTTCTACGGCACGATGGAAGGCTGGCTCAAGGCCGTCGACCAGAAGACCGGCAAGCTCCTGTGGAAGTTCAAGACCCCGTCGGGCATCATCGGCAACCCGATGACCTACAAGGGCCCCGATGGCAAGCAGTACATCGCCGTGCTCTCGGGCATCGGCGGCTGGGCGGGCATCGGCGTCGCAGCTGGTATCGGCGCTGAAGATCCGACCGCGGGCCTGGGCGCGCTTGGCGCGTTCGGCGATGCGGGCCAGTTCTCGACCCAGGGTGGCGTGCTGACCGTGTTCGGGCTGTAATCCGAATGGGCAGGGGCGAGGCTCCGCTTCGTCCCTGCCCAGTGGCACGACATTCGAATAGCTTCCAGTACAGGGGCGGGTCGCTGACCCGCCCCTGTATGCCGTCAGTTAGCCTGTGATCCGGGTGGCGAGACTGCCAGCTCGGTGCGCGACCCCCGCCTGAGGGAGTGTACGACGTGATGCCTGTCGCACGTGCGATGAGTCGTTTCAGCCTGCTGGCCGCTCTCCTGGCTCTGGGGCCCGGGACCGTGCTGGCCCAGCGGCCGTCCGAGCCGGAGGCCGGGCTCCTTCGGGTCTGCGCCGACCCGGACAATCTGCCCTTCTCCAACACCGCCGGCGAAGGCCTGGAGAACAAGCTGGCCGATCTCCTCGCCGAGACCTGGCACAGCAAGCTGGACCTACGTCTGGTGGGCCGCGCCCCGAGGGCTGTTCAGCCGGGCCCTCAACGGCCGGTATTGCGACGTGATCCTCGAGGCGCCCGCCCTGGTCGGGTTCGACATGGCCGGTGTCACCAAGCCGTACTACCGCACCAGCTACGTGATCGTGCAGCGGAACGATGCCGGCACACCGGGTCACCGGCCTGGATGATCCGGCGCTCAAGACGATGAAGATCGGTGTCCACCTCTTCTCGGCCGACGGAGAGAACACTCCACCCGCCATGGCGCTCTCCCACCACGGCGTGGTCGGCAACTTGGTGGGCTTCAGAACGACGTATACCGGTGGCAGGGACCGCCCCGAGGACATCATCAAGGCGGTCATCGACGGCAAGGTGCGATGTGGCCTTCGTATGGGGGCCGATCGCGGGCTACTATGCCAAGCAGCTGGCCGCCGACCTGACGCTGACCCCGATGGAGGACGACAGCACCTCCGGCATCCCCTTCCGGTTCAATGTGGGCTTCGCCGTCCGCCGGCGGGACCGCGCACTGAAGGACAGCCTCGAACAGTTCATCGACGCCAAGGCGCCGGAGATCCGGAGCCTGCTGGCACAGTTTGGTATTCCGACTCTCCCCCTGACCGACACGTCGAGCTCCGGAACAGCCCCGGCGGGATCGCCACGGTAGCTGCGTAACCCCGACCGGCCGATCGGTGATCGGGCCGGCGCTCACTTATCTGGAAAGGAACCTGCACCGCGATGAGGACGTCAGTATTGCGCACAATGGGCCGCGCCCTGGCCGTGTCGAGTGTGGCGCTCATACTCGCGGCCGGCGCCGCGGCCGCCCAGCAGATCAACGACCAGTGGCACCCGGCGCCTCGGGACACGATCGACAACGACACCTATCAGGGCTGGAAGCAGTTCGAATTGAACTGCTCCCGATGCCACGGCGAGTACGCAGTCGGCACCTCCTTCGCGCCGGCGCTCGTCGTCTCGCTCAAGGCGGGTGGCACGGTCCCCGATGAGGCCGCCTTCATTACCACGGTCTGCGCCGGCCGCCCCGACAAGGGGATGCCCGTCCTGGTGCGCCCTGGGACTCGAGATGGACAAGATCCAGCGGATCTACAAGTACGTGAAGGCCCGCGCCGACGGCAAGATCGCACCCGGCCGGCCGATGCTGCGAGCCGATGGATAGACCGCCGATCGCTGGCGACTCGGCTACATTCACGGGGCCGCGGACCATCCGCGGCCCCGTGTGCGTTTCACTCCACCTGGAATCCGAATGATGCGCCAGCCCGTCCCGCCCATTCTTGTCGCACTGCTGCTCGCGCTCACCACGCCGGTGAGCGCGCAGGAGCCGGCTGGCATGGCGAGGATGGGGGCGGTCGCCGGGCCGGTCGCGGGCCGTCCTCCCGCTCGATTCCCTCCGCACCGCGGGACAGATACGGGCCTATCTGCTCTCGGCCAGTGATGCCGTCCCCGATCTCTCCGGACTCGATCTCAGTCGCCTCGATCTGCGCGGCGTGGATTTCCGGAAGGCCAATCTCACCGGCGCCACCCTCACCGGCACTCAACTCGACGGCGCCAATCTGTTCGCCTGCGACCTGACCGACGCGGTGGCGACAGGGTGCGCATTTCGTCGACGCGAACCTCGACGGGACGACCCTCCGCCGCACCGACCTGCGGAAGGCGCTGCTGCGCAAGGCGAGCCTCTTTGCCACGATCGTCGAAGCGGCGGATCTGCGCGAGGCCGATCTCCGGGAGACACGCATCATCGGCTACCTCCGGAAGGCGAACCTCGCCGGGGCCACGCTTGCCGGTGCCAACATCGGCGCCGATCCGGGGAACCAGTCGATGGGTGTCATGCGGGCGACGTTCAGCTACGCCGATCTCACCGGCGCCGACCTCACCGGCGCCAATCTCTACAAGGCAGATTTCTCCTATGCGCGGCTCACGGGGGCCCGGCTCGCGGGTGCCGATCTCGGCAACGCCGAGCTGGTTCAGACCGACCTGAGCCGGGCCGATGTGACGGATGTGAATCTGAAGTTGGCCAACCTCTACGGCGCGAACTTCACCGGCGCCATTGGCGTGGCGACCCTCCGCGGCCTCTCCGAGACGAGAAACCGTGAGAAGGCAATCTTCGACAGGTAGGAGGGTGGGATGCGCAGCTGGACCCTGCTGGGACTCGCGCTGGCGCTGCTGACCGGCTGTACTCGAAAGACCGAACCGGCCGCGGGACGGGACAGCGTCACGGTCGCCGCGCCAGGTGAGACGCCACCGATTGCCGTCGCACCCACCCCGACCACCCCTCCCGCCGCCGCACCGACCAAGCTGCTGCCCGCGCCGAAGCCAGCCTCGCACCCGCCGGCCCCCGCGCCCCGTCCCCCTGCGCCGAAACCGGCATCCGCGCCTCCGGCTACTCCCGCAGCGAGCGACTCGACCGCGACGTCACCGACCGCCGTCGCCGATCCGTATCACCCGGCGGCGCGTGATACGCTCGACTCCGACACGTATCAGGGGTGGAAACAATTCGAGCTCAACTGCTCCCGCTGTCACGGCGAGTATGCTATCGGCACCACCTTCGCGCCGGCGCTGGTGGTATCACTCCGGGAAGGTGGCACCGTCCCGACGAAGGAGTTCTTCGTCATGACCGTGTGCGCCGGGCGCATGGACAAGGGCATGCCGTCGTGGTGCGCCCTCGGTCTCGAGATGGACAAGATTGAACAGATCTACACCTACGTGAAGGGCCGCGCCGACGGAAAGATATCCGCCGGCCGGCCCGCGCAGCGCAACTGACCCCACTGCACCCAAGGACAGACCCGCCATGCTTACTCGCACGCCAGCCTGGTTGCTCCTCTCATCGTTCACCCTCGGGGCCTGTGCCGGCGGGGAGAAGGCGCCCCCACCAGCCGAGGCTGCTGCCACGCTCCAGGCCGAAGTCGCGGGCGGCGAATTCGTCTATGTCTCCAACGAGGACTCGCGGAATCTCACCGTGATCGACGCCACGACGGACAGCGTGGTGGCCACGATCGAGGTCGGGACTCGTCCGCGCGGGGTCCGGGTGAGTCCGGATGGCAGGACGGTCTACGTGGCGCTGAGCGGATCGCCCAAGTGTCCGCCGACAATGCCCGATGCCGAATGCGCGAAGCTCAGAAGCGATCGCACCAAGGATGGTGTCGCGGTCGTGGACGTTGCCACCCGGACGACGGTCAAGACGCTGCCGGCCGGACTCGACCCGGAGACCTTCGATGTCAGTCACGACGGAACCCGGCTCTTCGTATCGAACGAGGACGCCGACTCCGCGACGATTGTCGACATCGCCTCCGGCAAGGCGGTCGCGAATGTGAAGGTCGGGAAGGAGCCGGAGGGCGTCACGCTCTCGCCGGACGGCAAGAGCGTGTGGGTGACTGGCGAGACGGACCATGACATCACCGGGATCGACCTTGCCACCGGCAAGGCCTTCGCGGACATCGACGTCCTCGGCAAGCGCCCGCGGAGCATCGGTTTCCTCCCCGACGGCACCCGGGCCTACGTGACCAACGAGGTCAGCGGGACGGTCTCGGTCATCGATATCGCAGCGCGGAAGACACTGAAGCAGATCACGATGCCGGAGGGCTCCCGCCCGATGAGCCTGGTGGTCACCCCGGATGGGAAGCGGATCTACGTGAGCAATGGGCGGGGCAAGACCGTCTCGATCCTCGATCCGGCGACCGACGCCATCGTGGCCAGCGCCGAGGTGGGAATGCGCCCCTGGGGCATCGGACTCACCTCGGATGGCAAGAAGCTCTACACCGCCAACGGCCCGGGCAACGACGTGAGCGTCATCGACGCAGGGACGCTCAAGGTCCTGAAGACGATTCCCGCCGGATCGATCCCCTGGGGGATCGCGATCGGCCAAGCCGAGCGACGCCGACCGCCAGAGGTCGAATTCGGTCGCCCGGCGTGGCCGGATCATGCGCCGATCGCGCCGGCGATCGGCCTGCTCAGCGGCGAACCGGGCCAGCGCCAGGCGATCCACGCGTCCAGCCCCCACGCTCGACCGGACCGCGCGAGGAAGAGCGTGCCCATGACAATGACGAGCATGTAGTGGAAGCCGAGGGAAGCGGAGGAGAGGTGTGCGACTCGCCAGTCCGTAGTTGAGGCTGAGCCAGAGTCCTCCCAGTGCGCCGAGCCCCGCGAGGCAGCCGGTGGTGAGGGAGAGGCCGACGAGCACCTCGCCCCACGCGGTCACTGCGCGAAGAGCGCACTGTTGGGAAGCACCGTCTGCTCGAGAAAGGCCTTGTACCAGAGGATCGGATTCTCGGCCGCCTGCTTGGTCACGATCGACGCCATCGTGTCCATCCACCGCGGCTCGACCTCGATGAACGGCACGAACCCTCCAACCAGTACGAACTGCATCTTGGTGCTGAGCGCCTTGAGGAACCAGAGGCCTACGAGGATCCGCAGCACCGCCAGCCACCGGCTGGGGTGCGACATGTCGACTGGCGTCGGAACGGTCACGCGGTCATCGTCGGCAACTCCGTGGAGACCAAGGGTCGGCGCCGGATGGCGACCGAACGGGGGCAGCGCCGATCAACATACCGTCCCGTGAGTCGCCCCGATAGCAGGCCCGCGCGCCGTCAGCGCCAGGCGACATCCAGCTCCGTCACGACAAAGCTCCAGGTATCGACGAGCTCCTCCAGCACCTTGGACACCGGTTTGCCCGCGCCATGCCCCGCCTTCCCCTCCAGACGGAGCAGGACCGGGCGGTCCGAGCCGGAGGCCGCCTGCAGCCGCGCCGCCATCTTCCGCGCATGCAGCGGATCGACCCGGGTATCGCTCTCGGCGGTCGCGAGGAGCACCGCGGGATAGGGCGCCCCCGGCCGCACGTGGTGGTACGGGGAGTAGGCCCGCAGCCAGCGGAACTGCTCCAGGTCCTCCGGGACTGCCGTATTCCGGAATCCACAGCCGTGCGATCAGGAATCGGTGATAGCGCAGCATGTCGAGCAGCGGCACCTGAATGACGACGGCGCGGAAGAGGTCGGGGCGCTGGGTCAGCACGGCACCCATCAGCAGCCCGCCATTCGAACCACCGGCGATCGCCAGCCTGGCCGGTGAGGTGTAGCGCTCACGGATCAGGTACTCGGCCGCGGCGATGAAATCGTCGAAGCTGTTCTGCTTGGTGCCGAGCATCCCGCCCTGATGCCAGGCCTCGCCGTACTCACCACCACCACGAAGGTTGGGAATCGCGACGACACCGCCCTGCTCCAGCCAGGCCAGCACCGAGCGGGAGAACGAGGGCGTCATGCTGATGTTGAACCCGCCATAGCCGGTGAGATAGGTCGGGATTCTCGCCGTTCCGGGTCAGCGCCCTGGCGTGCACCAGGAACATGCGTGATCGACGTGCCGTCCTTCGAGGGATAGCGCACCTGGCGCACCTCGAAGCGTTCGGGCGCGATATCGGCCTCCACCCGCTGCCAGAGCGCCTCGCGTCGCCGGAGCTGCAGGTCGATCGCGATAGATGCTGGGCGGGACGCGTGTAGGAGGAGAATCCGTAGAACAGCTCGTCGCCGTCCGGCTCCGCCCCCCAGCCGAAGAGGCTGCCGATCGTCGGGAGCGTGCACCTCGCGCGGGTGCTCGCCGTCGAGCCCGGCGAGGCGGAGCCGGGAACTCGCCCGCTTCGAGATAGGAGAGCGACCAGCGTCTCGCGGGTCACGAGGCAGCCGTCGAGCACCGCATCGGCGCGGGTCGGCACGATCTCGCGCCAGTGCTCCCGCGCCGGCGCTGCCGGATCGGTCACGAGAGAGCCGGTAGTTGCGGCGCGCCCGAGGTTGGTGCGGATGTAGAGGCGTCCGCCGACGACGTGCCCTTCGAAGGAGTGCGGCAGGTCCTTCACCACCGGCAGCAGCGGGCCACCGGCCACCCGGTCCTGCAGATAGAGGTCGGTCTGATCGAAGGTCCGCGCCACCGAGACCACGCAGCCAGCGCCCGTCCGGCGAGAGATCGACACCGGGCCAGTGCTCCTTCTGCTGCCGGCTTGAAGATCAGCGCGGTCGGCGGCGGGGTCGTCACCCGAGCCGGTGGAAGTAGATCGCCCGGTGGTACTGCGCCTCCTCCGTCGGGCACCTCGCCCGGGCGCGGGATAGCGGGTGTAGTAGAAACCTGAATTGTCAGGCAGCCAGGCCAGGTCGGCGGCGCGGCAGGGGGCGATGCGATCCGGCAGCAGCGCGCCGGTGCCCACGTCCATCACCCGCAGGACGCTCTCCTCGCTGCCATTCTCCGAGAGGCCGTAGGCGAGCAGCCGGCCGTCGTCGCTCGGAAAGTACCAGTCGAGCGCGGTCGTCCCTGCCGCATCAAGCGCGTTGGGATCGAGCAGCACACGGTCGCTCCCCTGTCCCCCCTCCCGGACGTACAGGACCGGCTGATTCTGGGTGCCCTCGCGCCGCTGGTAGAAATACCGCCCCCGCGCCGGGGTCGGTGCGCTCAGCGAACCGATCTGCAGCAGGGTCGCGAGCCGCTGCTGGATCAGCGGCCGGGCCGCGACCCCGTCGAGGTAGAGCTGAGTGACCTGATTCTGCGCTGCGGTCCAGGACCTGGTCTCCTCCGACGTGCCATCCTCGAGCCACCGATAGGGATCGGGGATGCGCTCGCCATGGAGCTCTTCAACCGCGGTATCGAGACGGGTCGTGGGGTAGGCGGGTCTGGTCATGCTGAATAGTAAGGAGTGCCGTCACCCCGAGGGAGCAAAGCGACCGAGGGATCTCTTCAGGTGTCGGCCACACCCTGGGAGATCCCTCGCTCCGATCGCGATAACGCGCGGGACGCGTCAGTCGCCGAGGCTGATCCCGAGGTCGCGGGCGGTGAGCACGGTGTCGGAGTCGAGCGGGACATGCTTGGAGCGACCGATCACGTCCTGCAGCGGCACCCGCTCGATCGCGGGCGGGTTGTAGCCGACCATGACCCCGAAGGCCTTGTCGGCGACGGCGCGCACCGCCGCGGTCCCGAAGCGAAGCGCGAGCAGCCGGTCGAAGGTGGTCGGGGAGCCGCCGCGCTGCAGATGCCCGAGCACGAGGCTCCGGGTTTCCTTCCCGGTCCGCTCCTGGATCGCCTTGGCCACCAGCGACCCGATCCCGCCGAGCCGATCCACCGTGCCGGCGGCGCGACGCTCGACCAGCAGCGTCTCGCCGCCCAGGGGCTTCGCGCCCTCGCCGACGACGACCATGCTGAAGTGCCGTCCGGTGCTCTCCCGCGCCCGGATCTTGGCGCAGACCTTTTCGATGTCGAAGGGGATCTCCGGAATGAGGACGACGTCCGCGCTGGCGGAGATGCCGCTGTTGAGCGCGATCCAGCCGGCGTCCCGTCCCATCAGCTCCACGACCATCACCCGCTCGTGGCTCTCGGTCGTGGAGTGCAGCTTGTCGATCGCCTCGGTGGCGGTGGTGACCGCGGTATCGAAGCCGAAGGTCACCAGGGTGCCGACGACGTCGTTGTCGATGGTCTTGGGCACGCCCACGACCGGCAGGCCCTTCCGCCAGAGGTCGTAGCCGATCTTCAGGCTGCCGTCGCCGCCGATGGACATCAGCGCATCGAAGCCGCTGGCGTGGAACGCGGCGATCAGATCGTCCGACCGGTCCACCTCGCTCTCCTTGCCGTCGGCGCCCTTCACCGCCCAGCGAAACGGATTGCCGCGGTTGGTGGTGCCGAGAATGGTGCCGCCGAGATGGGTGATGCCGCGGACCTTGTCCGGCGTCAGCGTCATGATGCCGTCGTCGCCGAGCAGCCCGCCGTAGCCCCGGCGGATGCCGTAGGTCTGCCAGCCGCGGGTATGGGCGGAGAGCACGATGGCGCGGATGACGGCATTCAGGCCCGGGGCGTCACCGCCGCCGGTGGAGATGGCGATTCGCATGCGCGACTACCTCCTCCTCGGCCGCAGGAGCTGTACGATCTCGCCCGGCGCGGCGTGCCGGCCGAGCGACTTCTTGGAGAAGACCAGTACCGTATCGGCCGTGACCTCGAAGACCCCGCCCGAGGATTTGACCAGTCGGACGGCGACGTCCGGAAATGCCTGACGAAGCTCGGCCGCCAGACCGGCGGCCCGGGGTTCGTAGCTTCAGACGACGCAATATTCGATCGTGATGTGCATCGGTCTGTGACGTAGGAGAAGAGGCCAACGCGTGAACCGGAATCGAACCCGGTGCAAGCTAATCGGGCCCCCGCTCCGCCCGAAGAGCCATGCTCCATGGGGGTGCGCGCTTCCACTTGCCATCCCCACGGCTGACGGGCACTATCCAGCGATTCCTCCGGTCCCCCGCACCTGCCGAGCTGCCGATGCACGTCCGACCCATCCTCGCCGCCCTCTGCCTTGTCGCCGCGGCAGGGTCGCCGCTAGCCGCCCAGCGCCTCTATCACCTGGAGCTCAGCGCCGCGGGCGGGTACACCGGATTCGACAGCAAGCTGGGCCTTCGCTCCACGGTGGGGGGCGCCCTCCGCGCCGGCTACTGGGTGTACGGACCGCTGTCACTGGAGCTCGAGGGCCGCATCGCCAGCCCGACCACCGACACGCCGCGCAAGCAGAAGGTGACGGTCGCCGACCTGAGCATCTCGGCCCTCGGCAACTTTCCGGTGTCCAACAGCACCACCCTGTTCGTGAAGGGCGGCTACGGGCACACCGGGTTCGGAGCCTGCAAGAAGCCGTCTGTGTTCGGCTCGGGACCATGCGGCGCGGCCGGAGTGGTGCAGGGCGGAGCGGGGATGCGGATCACCCTCACGCCAACCATCCTGATCCGCTACGAGGCGGCGATCAGCGAGGGCGTCACCCGCAAGTTCACCAACGTCATCCTGCAAGGGGGCGTCAGCCTGATGCTCGGCAGCAAGCCGCTCATCGACGCCGACGGAGACGGCATCTTCGACCGCTACGATAGCTGCCCCGGTACCCCCCTCGGCGCGCTGGTCGACAAGCGGGGCTGCCCCACCGACCACGATGGCGACGGTGTCCCCGATGGACTCGACCGCTGCCCCAATACCCCGGAAGGGGCCACTGCAGATCAGGCCGGCTGCACCATCGACTCCGATGGTGACGGCTACCTCGATGGCCTCGACCAGTGCCCCGCGACCCCGACCGGTGCACTGGTGGACAGCCACGGCTGTCCCAGCGACAGCGACAGCGACGGAGTGTTTGATGGGCTCGACCGGTGCCCCCTCACGCCCTCGGGGGCCACCGTGGATGCCCTCGGCTGCCCCGGGGACCAGGATGGGGATGGGGTGCTGGACGGCCTCGACCGCTGCCCCGAGACCCGGCCTGGTGCCGCGGTCGACGCGACCGGCTGCCCCACGGAACCGCCGCCAGCCCCGGTCGATTCTACCCCCGTCGAGCGAGTCTATGTCGTACCCGGTACCGCATGGTCCCTCCGGCGCGCGGACCTCGCCGCGATCGGCCTGCCGGTGCTCGATTCCGTGGTCGCCGCCCTGCAGGCCGACCCGAACGCGACCGCCGAGGTCGCCGGGTACGCCCAGGACCGGCTGGTCCCGTCCGACAATACCCGGCTGTCGCAGCGGCGCGCCGACGTGGTGCGGGAGTACTTCATTGCCAGGGGCGTCGGAGTGAGCCGCGTCACGGCCATCGGTCGCGGATCCCAGGCGCCCATCGTTGCCGACACCACGGAGGCAGCACGGACAACGAATCGACGCGTCGAGATCAGGGTCACCCACAATCCCTAGCGGCGCCGCGCACGGCATTTGCCGCTCTCGACAGGCGCGATCCTCCGATCGCCCCTGTTGTCGTTCCTGAGGCCGTCTCTCGACCGGTAGTTGTCATGCGTCGCGCAATGTTTGCCGCGTTCGGCCTGTCCATCCTTGGGATGTCACTCTGCCGCCCAGGCGCCTCACCGCTGGGGCGATGAGCTCACCCCGCCCGAGCCGTTCCTCACCCTGGGCCCCCGGATCACGGAGCCCCTGGTCTGGCCGGCGCCGCCCCTCCGCGCCGCACCCGACGCGGTACGAGCGGTCTACGTCAATGCCTGGGCCTTCGGCGGTGAGCGATTCTGGAGCCTCGTCCGGCTGGCGGACACCACGGAGGTGAACAGCTTCGTCATCGATATCAAGGACGACACCGGCTATCTGACCTACCGGAGTGGCGTACCCACGGCCATCTCGATCGGGGCGAACGGGCAGCTCCGTGCCCGGGATGCCCGGGAACGGCTGCGGGTGCTGCACGCGCACGGGATTCACGCGATCGCGCGCATCGTGGTCGCCAAGGATCCGCTGCTCGCCTCACGGAAGCCGGATTGGTCGGTGCAGGATGCGGCCGGCGGGCTGTGGCACGACCGGCTGAACTTTGCCTGGGTCGATGCCTTCAATGATTCGGTGTGGGTGTACGCCGCCCAGCTGGCCGCCGAGGCGGTGGATCTCGGATTCAACGAGGTGCAGTTCGACTATGTGCGCTTCCCGGATGAGCCGAAGGCGCGAATGGCGCACGCCATCTTCCCGGCGCGACTGAAGGGGGAGACGGTTCGCGACGGCGTGAGCCGGCAACCTCCGCCTCCTGCGCGACCGCGTCAAGCCGCTCGGCGTGCCGTTCACGATCGATGTATTCGGCATGACCACCAACGTGCGCGTCGACCTCGGCATCGGACAAGTCTGGGAAGACCTCGTCGGCGTCGCCGATGTGGTGCTGCCCATGGTGTATCCGAGCCATTACTACCACGCGATGTACGGTGTCGCCCACCCGAACGGCGAGCCATACACGATCGTGAAGCGCGCGCTCGCCGACGGCGTGGAACGGAACCGGCAGATGGGTACGCCCGCAGCGGAGATCCGGCCGTACCTGCAGGCCTTCACGCTTGGGCAGCCCCGCTACACGCCGGCGCTCGTCCGCGATCAGATCCGGGCCGCGAACGACGTCGGCATCCACGCGTGGGTCCTGTGGAATCCGCGGTCGGACTACGATCCTCGCATCTTCGAGCGGAGCGGCCCCCGCCCGCTGCAGGTCGCGGTGGTGACGCCGGCGTCCCATGCGCCGCGCGAAGCGATGCACGCCAGGCGCTGAGCCGAGTCGGCTCGCGCCACCCGACGAGCAGCGGCCGTCTCCCCTCGCGCCGAGCTCCCGCCCGGGATGACAGGCCACCGGAGATCCCGCTACCATTCGGCATGCGACCCCTCGCGGCCGGCCTCTTCTCCCTCTGCGTCCCCGCCGTGCTCGCCGCCCAGACGCTCGCGCCCCGACCCGGTCGATGCGATCCGGACCGGCGCCATGCAGGACCCCGATCTCACCGAGAGTTCCGGCGTCATCCGCAGCCGGACGATGCGAGGGGTACTCTTCACGATCAATGACTCCGGCAATGACCCCGTCCTTTTCGCCATCGACTCCAGCGGTCGGCCCCTCGGTCGATGGCTGGTTCCGGGTACCCGGAATCGGGATTGGGAGGCGCTGAGCATCGGGCCCTGCTCCACCGGCTCCTGCCTGTTCATCGGCGACATCGGTGACAACACGGAGCGCCGGCCGTCTGTTACGATCTATCGTCTCCGGGAGCCGACGCGCTTCGAGCGCTTTCGCGGCGCCTCCGACCCGACCCCGATCGATCTCGACTCGCTCCTGCTGCAGCTACCCCGATGGACCACACGACACCGAGGCGATGTGGGTCGATGGAACCGGTACCATCTACCTCGTCACCAAGGGGCGCACCGGGGGGGTGAAGCTCTTCCGGGTCGCCGCGACCGGCTTCGGCGCGAGGCATCCGGTGCAGGCCGATCTGGTGCAGCTGCTGCCGATCGCCGAGGATCACCGGCTGGGGCGATGGGTGACCGACGCGGCGCGCTCCCCGGACGGTCGCCGTATCGCGATCCGCACCTACACCGAGATCTATCTCTTCCCGGTGACCGGCCTGGGTCACCTCGGGCCGCCGGCGGTGTGCAACGTGGCCGGGTTGGAGCCGCAGGGTGAGGGGATCGAGTGGCTGGACGATCAGCGCATGATACTGACGAGCGAAAACTATCCGACCGGGGCGGCGGGCCCGATTCACATCGTCCGGTGCAATGCTTAGGACCACGCTCCGCCGGCTGCTGGTGGCGCTGGGGGCCGCGGTGCTGCTCTGGATCGGACTCGGGGAGCCGCACCCCAGCCGGCCGAGACTCCACGCCACGTGGGTGGTGAGCGACGGATTGCGACTCCGCGTCCTCGACGCGGGGCACGGCGACACCACGCTGGTGCTGCTCCATGGCTACGGCGAGTCGCTCCTCGCCTGGCGCCTGCTTTTCGACCGGCTGGCACGACACCATCGAGTGATCGCCCTCGACCTCCCCGGCTTCGGCGTCAGCGACAAACCCGACGGCGCCTACGATTATCCGACGTACGCCCGCTGGCTCGGCGACTTTCTGCAACAGGAGACGACGGGACCGGTCGTGGTGGTCGGACACTCGATGGGCGGTCAGATCGCCGCGGGCCTCGCGCTGGATCACCCCGATCGGGTGGTCGCCGCGGTCCTCATCGATCCGGCAGGCGCCGGCATCAGCAATCTCCTCACCGACACCGCGGGGATCGCCTCCCCTGCCGCCCAGTGGGTTGTTTCGGCCATCGCCTTCGTGCTGCCGGTCCACGACAGCGCCTGGCTCAGCGAGCCAGCGGACGCCCGCCGCTACGAGCCCTCCGCGGATTCCACGACTGCCCGCGCCGCCCGCCGAGTGCTGCAACAGTTCGACTTCAAGGCGCTGGAGCCTCGGTTCGCCGGTCTCCGGCAACCGGTCCTGCTGATCTGGGGCCGGCAGGATCCGACCATTCCATTTTCGATCGGTCAGCACGTCGCGGAGCTGCTCCCCTGCCGCCGCTTTGTGCCGCTGGCAACCCTGCATCGCCCGCATCAGACAGTGCCGGATACCGTCGCCGCGGAAATCGAACTGTTCCTGCGCCAGCCGGCCTGTGGCGCGCGGTAGTTTCCGATGGAGCAGCAGGGCTTCGCCGTTCCCCACAACCCTCCGAGTCGATCATGTCCAGAACCGACCTTGCTCGCATGACCCCGCTCACGCTGTTCGTCGCGATTTCGCAATTCGGACCCCGGGCCTCCGCGCTCTCCGCGCAGGTGCCGACCCCCTCGACGCGGGTCACCCGGGCGCTGAGCGCCAATGTCTATCGCGCCCATCTCGACTATCTCTCTGACGATCTCCTCGAGGGCCGCGCCCCCGCGACTCGCGGCGGTGAGCTCGCGGCGAAGTATGTCGCCGCCCAGTTCCAGCGGCTGGGACTCGAGCCGGCCGGCGACAGCGGCAGCTACTTTCATCGGGTACCGATCATCGCGCTGACCCCCGACCCGCTCTCAAGGTCACTGGCGCCGACCCGGCCACGCTACGCTATCGCGACGACTATGTCCTCTGGTCGATGCGGAACGAGGAACAGGTGAACGTCGCGGACCGGGGCGGTTTTCGTCGGCTACGGCATCGTGGCACCGGAGTGGGGCTGGAACGACTACGCCGGCCTGGACGTGAAGGGGAAAATCGTCTTCTGCCTGGTGAACGATCCGGGCCTCCACGATCCCGCGATCTTCCGCGGACGGATCCTCACGTACTACGGCCGGTGGACCTACAAGATCGAGGAGGCCCAACGCCGGGGCGCGGCGGGGCTGGTCCTGATCCACACCACCGAGAGCGCCACCTATCCGTGGACCACCGTCACCGGTTCCTGGACCGGCGAACAGGTCCGCCTCGAGGCATCGGCGGGGTCGCTGGTGGTCGCGGGATGGATGCGCGATTCGACCGCCAATCAGATCTTCGCCCGCGCCGGCCTCGACCTCGCCTCACTCATGACCCAGGCGGGCAAGCAGGGCTTCCGGGGAGTGGTACTCCCCTTTGGACTGGATGCGAGCGTCAGCAGCGTGATTCGCCGCTCTGCGACGGCGAATGTGATCGGACGGTTCCCGGGTCACGGACGCCTGGCACGAGAGGCCGTCCTGCTGAGCGGCCATTACGACCATCTCGGCATCCGGGCACCGGTCGCGGGCGACTCGATCTACAACGGGGCCGAAGACAACGCCTCCGGGACGGCAGCGGTCCTCGCCGCCGCGGAGGCGTTCGTGAAGAGCGGAATCGAAACCCAGCGCTCGATCCTGTTCATGGCGGTTGGCGCCGAGGAGAGCGGGCTGCTCGGGTCCCAGGCCTTCGCGGCCAACCCCACACTGCCTCTCAGAGATCTCGCCGCGGTGCTGAACATGGACGTCATGAACCTCTACGGCAGCACCCGTGACGTCAGCGCCCTGGGCACCGACCAATCGTCCCTGGGCGGCACCTTTTCGACCGCCGCCGCCGCGGAAGGGCTGCGGGTGACGGTGGACTCCGGCTCGCTCATCCGTGGCTCGTTCTTCCGCTCGGATCACTTCCCCTTCGCACGCGCAGGCGTCCCCGGCCTCTCCCTCGAGAGCGGTCACGACTTCGTCGACCGCCCCGAGGGCTGGGGGGAACAACAGCAGCAGGAGTACACCGATCACCGCTACCATCAGCCCCAGGACGAGCTGCTTCCCTGGTTCGTCATGGACGGCGCCCTGCAGCAGATTCGCGTCATTCTCCGCACGGCCATCGCGGTGGCGAACGCGCCGACGCAGCCACGCTGGAGCGCGAGCTCGGAGTTCCAGGCCGCCGGGGAGACTCGGCTCCAGTAAATCGCCGGCCTGACGGCGCGGCGATCAGACGGTCTGCGAAGGCCGATCCAAAGCGACAATCTGTCGCACGCTGTAAGATGTTAAATTGTAATAGCTTAACATGTTACCACAGGACTGAAGTGGCATAATACGCGGTCTGCGGCTATTATTGCGCCCGATTTTACAAACCCGCCACTCCCAGAAACGGGGGCGCTCCTGGATCTCCCGAATACGCACCGAATTCCGATCGGCTGGCTGCTCGCTCATGGCGGCGAGATCATCCGATACCGGACATTCGCCGAGCTCGCCGCCCCTGGCACTGTCGCACAAGAGACCACGGACCACGCCCGCGCGGCCGTTGTGGATGGCTCCAAACCGGTGCAGGCGGTCGTCAAGAAGCAGAAGGACAGCGGCGTCTGGGGCGGCAATCTCCTTGGCCTGGCGCCTTCCGCCGCGCAGGGCATCAAGGACATCGGGACCATTCCGCAATATCGCCGGCTGCTGCAGACCGGATTGCCGCACGCATCGCGACCCTTCAAGCTTGCCGATCGCCTGCTGT
Organism: uncultured Gemmatimonadales bacterium; assembly: GCA_963726955.1. GTDB lineage: Bacteria > Gemmatimonadota > Gemmatimonadetes > Gemmatimonadales > GWC2-71-9 > JADJOM01. The sequence goes on from CAVSEC010000012.1 coordinate 336,913, forward strand.
TCCGGCTGCTCTCGCGGGACGAGGATCCTGCCCTGCTGTTCGAGTTTCAGAAGGCGGCGAAGGGTGACGAAGCCTACACCCATTGGGCCCGCGACCTGACGCGTGAAGGGGCCACCGCGGCGCTCGCGGAAGCCGGCAACATCGAGGACCCACGGGTGCGCGGCGCAGCACACAAGATCGCGTCCGAAATCTCGGAGTTCCTGCGCAGCCCCCTGGCGGAGAAACCGTTCGTCCGGGCCGGCGCCTCCTCCGTGCTGCATCCTGAGGCGAACCCGCCGACATGGTATTCCCTCGCGATGATTGCCGCGATGCCGAACCTGCAGCGGGAACGGGCCGGATTCAAGGAGCGGTTGACGCACTACCTCTCTGAACCGCAGCCCAAGAAGGCGTTCGCACTGGCCGTCGGGAAGAAGAAGGTCAAGCCGGCGCATCTCCTCCTCGGCGATCCCGTCGAGGCCGACAGCAAGGGGCTTCCGAAGGACATTCCACTCGCGCTGCACTTTCTCGAGCTGCTCGCCCGCATCGGAGGGGTCGCCGCATCCCCCACGGCAGCGAAGGTCCTGAGCCGCCTGCTCAAGGATTGCGATGCGAATGGAGTCTGGAACCCGAAAAACTTGCGCTCGCTCCCCAAGGCCACCAACAAGATCACCTACCACACCTTCCCGCTCGACACCGAGTCCAAGGCGCCGGAGTGGAAACAGGTGGACGTGACCTTCCGGCTGGCGCTGATCGCCAAGGCCATGGGGTGGACACTCGAGTACGTCTAGTGATCGGCTGGCTCTGCGCTGCGAATCGAGACGCGACCCTCCCTGCCCTGGCAGAGAGGGTCGCACCGTTTGTGGGGTCACACGGCCATTGCCAGCGGTCGGAGCGTATCCCATACTACTACCATGACACTTCTCGACCTCACCCCCTTCGGATTCACGCCGACCGAGAGTCGCATTTACGAGGTACTGCTGTCCGGGGGGCCGGGGACCGGGTACGCCGTCGCCCGGAGCGCAGGGCTGGCGAGGGCGAACGCGTACAGCGCGCTGGAGGGGCTGGTCACCAAGGGCGCGGCCAGAGCGGAGGAGGTGCAGCCCAAGGTCTTCCGAGCGGAACCCCCCGCCACCGTACTGGCCAGAATCGCGAATGCGCAGGGGGAATCACTCGAGTCGCTCTCCCAGGCGCTGGAGGGCTTCGGAGCCCCGACGACGCCGAGCGTCGTCGAACTGACCAGCCCCAAAGGATTGCTGCAGCTGCTGACCCACGAGATCGGGCGGGCCCGTGAGTCAGTGCGGCTCATCGCACCGGCGGAGGCCTACCCTCTCCTCGGCCCGACCCTGCGTCGCGCGGTGAGCGCGGGGCTCGAGGTGCTGCTCTGCGCGCAGGCGCAGCTGCAGCTTCCCTTCGCCATGATCGAAGCACTGCCGGGCGGGCATGCCTGGCCGGGAATGCCCCTGATCGCGATCGTCGACGGGCAGAGTGCCGTCATCGCCGCACGCGACGGAGCGGAAGTGCATGGACACTGGAGCAGCGCGCCGGCCTTTGTCGCGGCGGCGCGCGTCACCTTTGACCGGTTACGGACGCTGCCATGACGGACGCGCTGAATGCCGCCCTTGCCGAACTGCGCCGGGAGTATCTCTTCGACTCGCCCGGCCGCCTCGCCGAACTGCGGAAGGATGTCGCCGCCTTCCGTGCCGGCGAGACCGACGCGGTGCCATCACTCATCCAGCGGTTCCATCGGCTGTCCGGTTCGGGAGGGTCCTACGGCTTCCCGGAGATCAGCGAGATCGCACGGGGCGGTGAGCGCTGGCTCAAGCAGGACGCGCCGCCTCCGGGCGAGGTGGCGGCGGTGCGGTTGGAGGAGCTGGTGGATCGGCTCGCGGCGGCCTTCGACGGCGCAGCCCGGGAATTGGGGCTGCCCTCGCGCGGGCCTGCGGTGACTGAATTCGGCTGGCGGGTGCTGGTCATCGGCCTCGAGAGTCCCCTGCGCATCGAAGTGAACGCGGCGTTGATGAACAGCGGCTTCCTGGTGCGGACGGAGAGTGGCGGCGGCGAGCCGCGAGAGCTGAAGCTCAGTGAGCGGCCCGATCTGGTCGTCGTACTCGAGGACCCCGCGGGGCCGGATGCGTATGCCGCCGCCACGGCGTGGGCAGGCGCGGGGCCGGTGCGCCCGCGATCGATCGTGCTGGTGAGCCGGGGGGAGGTCACCGACCGGATGCGCGCGCTTACCTCGGGAGTCGATACCATCATCCCGGCGGAGCGAGTGCCGACCGAGATGCCGATGTTCGCCAAGACGCTGGCCCGCATCGGCAGCCCGCCGCCCCGCGTCCTGCTGGTGGAGAACGATGGGGCCCAAGCCGAGATGCTGACCCAGTGGCTGGAGCAGGCGAACGCGAGGGTGACCCATTGCGTCGACGGCGTTGCGGCGCGGGAGGCGATGATACGCGAGGTGCCCGACCTCATCCTCACGGACACCCGTCTACCGGGCATCGACGGACTCTCCCTGGCGCGGCTGGTGCGGCAGGACTCCCGCTTCGGACTGACCCCGATCGTCTTCCTGACCCATCACGACACGGTGGCGGACCAGATCGAGGCGCTCTCCGCCGGCGCCGACCATTTCCTCACCGAACCGGTCGACCGCGAGCTGCTCACCCATCTCGTGATCAACCGCGCCGAACGGGGACGGCGTCTTCGGGAAATGGTGCACCGGGATGGCCTCACTGGCCTGCTGAACCATGCCACGCTGATGGCCGAGCTGGAGCATGCGGTGGAATACGCCCGGCGCCACGGCGAGACCTTCGCGTTCCTGATGCTCGACGTCGACCACTTCAAGCGGGTGAACGACCGCTACGGGCATATCGCAGGCGACCAGGTGTTGCTGCACATCGCACGGGTGTTCCAGACCACGGCGCGCGCCAGTGACCTCATCGGGCGCTACGGCGGAGAGGAATTTGGAATGATCCTGCGGCGCACCGACCGAGGCGGCGCTTCTATCGTCGCCACCAAGCTGCGTACCGCGCTCCTCGAGCAGCCCGCGGTGGTCGGCGCGGGCGAGACCATCCCCGTGCGCGTCTGCATCGGCGTCTCGGTGTATCCCGAAGACACCGCGACAGCGAGCGAGCTGGCTCAGCTGGCGGATACGGCGCTCTACCGCGCCAAGGCTGGGGGACGTGACCGGGTGGAATTCACTCGAGAGATGCCGGCCCGGACGGCGTAGCCCCCCTCCCCCGCGTGACGCTTCATTCGCCGTCGGCACCGAGCCGGCTCCTCGATGCCGCGCTTCGGGAGTTCGCGGCGCACGGGCGGGCGGGGGCCCGGACCCAGCGGATCGCCGAACGGGCCGGCGTCAACAAACAGCTCATCCACTACTACTACCGGACCAAGGCGGGACTCTACGCGGCCGTACTCGCGCATGCCGCGGACGCGGTCGCCAGCCAGTTAGGACGCATGCCGCTGGTCGGATTGACGGCGGTGGAGCGGCTGCGCCGGCTGGTGCGCGGCCAGTTCGATTTTCTGCTGGAGCACGCCGACCATACGGCGGTCCTCGTCGGTGCGACGGAGGGGGGCGAGTGGGCCGATCGCGCCATTCGGCCGATCGCCGGCCTGCTGCAGGAGGGTCAGGCCACCGGGTTCTTCCGCGACGATCTGGACGCCGACTCGCAGGCCCGCCTCGCCCTGCTGCTCACCCTGGGGTACTTCGCCGCGCGCCCGGTCACCCGCCGCTGGGGCGAACCGGGACTCTGGCGCGACCGCGCCGCTGAACTGATCGTTCGAGGAGCAAGCTGGTGACTGTCACGCTGTCCGCTGCCGGACGGCGGTTCCGGCCTTCAACCAGGGAGGATGCATGGCGGGCAGCGTGAGGCGGTGGATGATCCGTGGGTTCGGGATGGCACTGGGCGTGGCGATCCTCGGCGCTGCGGCGCTCTGGTCGATGAGCAGCCACCAGTTGGGGAAGCGCTACATCGTCACACCAGAGACGGTACAGGTCCCGAACGACTCCACCTCGGTCGCGCGTGGACAGCATCTCGCCACCGCCATCAGCAAGTGTGTCGACTGCCACGGCGAAAACCTCGCAGGCCAGGTCATGCCGATGGGCCCGGTGGGGACCTTCGTGCCGCCCAATCTGACTCGCGGTAGAGGGGGCCTCGGCGATCTCGGCGACGCCGACCTGCTCCGCGCCATCCGGCACGGCGTTGCGCCCGACGGCCGGCCGTTGGTGTTCATGCCCTCGCGCGCGTTCGCGGGGATGAACGCGGCCGATCTGGGCTCGCTGATCGCCTATATCCGATCGGTGCCACCAGTCGACAACGAGCTGCCCCGCGGCAGCATCGGCCCGATTGGTCGGCTGATCATCGCCCGCGACCCGTCCAAGCTGATTGCCGCGACCGCGCTCGACCCCGCCGCGCCGATCCCCGCCGGCGTCCCGGAAGGCTCGACTGCGGCGTACGGTGGCTATCTGACCGTCATTGGCGGCTGCACCTTCTGCCACGGCGACAATCTCAAGGGCGGGATCCGCGAGGGCCCGCCCGGGACTCCCCCATCCGCCGATCTCACGCCCGCCGGCAACCTGCGCACGTGGACGGAAGCTGACTTCCGAACCGCGCTCCGCGAGGGGGTGCGCCCGGGCAACGTGCCGATCGACCCCTTCATGCCCTGGCGCCTGACACGACTGATGACCGACGAGGAGATCTCCGCGGTGTGGGCGTACTTGAAGACCAGGTAACGCCAGGATCAGGAGAAGGGGGAAACGGGAAAGGGGAAAGGGGAAAGGGAGCGGCTCGCCCCTTTCCCCTTGCCCACTTCCGGTCGCTGTACGTCCTAGTGGTGATACGCCTGCAGCGGCGCCACGTCCCCCGGCGTCTGGTCACCGAACAGGAGACGACCCTCGCGGAAGGAGGCGCCACGGAGCGCCAAGGCCAGGACCTGTCCCAGACTCTCCACGGGATAGATCTCCAGCGTCTTCCGCACCTCCTCCGGCAGGTCCTCGAGATCGGCCTCATTCTTCTTCGGCAGCACGATCTTGGTGATTCCGGCGCGGACCGCGCCGAGGACCTTTTCCTTCACGCCTCCGATGGGCAGCACGTCACCGCGGAGGGTGATCTCGCCCGTCATCGCGATATCGTTTCGCACCGGGCGGCCCGACAGGACCGACACCAGCGCCGTAGCCATCGTCACACCCGCCGAGGGGCCGTCCTTGGGAATCGCCCCGGCAGGAACGTGAATATGCAGGTCGCGCTCGCCGAAGACCTCTTCCCGGATGCCGAGTCCCGCGGCGTGAGAGCGGGCGTAGGTCAGCGCCGCGCGCGCCGATTCCTTCATGACGTCGCCGAGCTGCCCGGTGAGGAGCAGGTCGCCCTTGCCGCGCATCACCGACGCCTCGACGAACATGATGTCGCCTCCGACCGGGGTGTAGTACATCCCCGTGGTGACGCCGATCCGGTCTTCCCGCGCGGCATGCTCGGGGTGGACCTTGGGCCGGCCGAGGAGCTCGTCCACCAGGGCCCGGCTGACGGTGAGACGCTCGACTTCCTTGGTTGCGATCTTGCGAGCGACCTTGCGGCAGAGCTTGCCGATTTCCCGTTCCAGCTGGCGCACTCCCGCTTCGCGGGTGTAGCCCGTGATCACTTCGCTGACCGCTTCATCGGGCAGTTCGATCTGCTCCAGCCCCAGGCCGTGCTCCTTGAGCTGTCGCGGCACCAGGTAGTTCCGCGCGATCATCAGCTTTTCCCGCTCGGTGTAGCCGGAGAAGTCCACCACCTCCATCCGGTCCAGCAACGGCGCCGGGATGTTCTGCAGGAAGTTCGCGGTGCAGATGAACAGCACCTCGCTCAGGTCGAACGGCACGCCGAGGTAGTGATCGACGAAGCTGTCGTTCTGGGCCGGGTCGAGCACTTCGAGCAGCGCACTGGCGGGGTCGCCCTGGAAGGAGACGCCGAGCTTGTCGACCTCGTCGAGCAGGAAGACGGGATTCCGGGTCCCCGCCTGCTTCATCCCCTGCAGGATCCGTCCGGGCATGGCGCCGACGTAGGTGCGACGGTGGCCGCGGATGTCGGCCTCGTCGCGCGCGCCGCCGAGCGAGATGCGCACGTACTTGCGCCCCATCGCGCGGGCGATGCTCTTGGCGACCGAGGTCTTGCCGACACCCGGCGGGCCGACGAACAGGAGGATCGGCCCCTTCGCCGCCTTTTCATCGATGTTGCCGCGCACAGCGTGGCGAGCGGCGCCGCTCGCTCGCTCCGCGGTCGTCGCCGTGCCGCGGCATCGACCGGGCCCGCCTCGGCGACTTGCGCCCTGGCGGCCTCCGCCTTCTGGGTCTCGGCCTTCAGCTGGCGCACCGCGAGGAACTCGAGCACCCGGTCCTTGACGTCGCCCAGGGCATAGTGGTCCTGGTCGAGAATGGCCTGCGCAGTCGCGAGCTCGAGCGACTCGTCGCTCCGCTCGTTCCACGGCAGCTCCGCCACGGTGTCGAGGAAGGTGCGGATGACCTGCGCCTCCATCGATTCACGGCCGATCCGCTCCAGCCGGGTGAACTCGCGGTCCACTTCCTTGCGGGCCTCGGGGGTGAGCTCGAGATCGTCGAGCTTCTCGCGCAGCTCCTCGAGATCGCCGCCGCTCTCGTCCTCGCCGAGTTCACGGCGGATCTGCTTGAGCTGCTCGCGCAGGAACATCTCGCGCTGCCGCTCGCCCAGCTCCTCCTGCACCTGGGACTTGATGTCCTCCTGGGCATCGAGGACCGAGATCTGTCGCTGCACGTGGACCAGCACCCGGCGCAGTCGCTCCTCGACCGACAGGGTCTCGAGCAGCGCCTGGCGATCCGGCGGGTTGATGTCGAGATACCCGGCGACCAGGTCGGCGAACTTGCCCGGTTCGTGGACGCCCGGCGAGCACCTGCTGGACGACCTCCTCGGGCAGCCCGGTCTTCTGACCCAGTTCGCCGGCGCGGGCCCGTGCCTCGCGGTAGAGACCGACGAAGGCCGGGTCCTCCGGATTGAGCGGCTGCATCTCCTCGGCCTCCAGCACGATGGTCTCGAGGTAGCCGTTCTTCTCTCCCACATGCATGGCGATGCCACGACGCTCGCCGTGCAGCAGGAGCTGCATGCCCGCGAGGCCACGCTGCATCTGGCCGATGCGGGCGATGGTGCCGATGGTGAAGAGACCCTCGGCGTTGACCGACTCCACATTCTGCCGCTGGGACACGGCGAAGATCAGCCGGTCCGGGGTGGCGAGGGCCGCCTCGATGGCGCGAAGCGTTCCGGGCCGACCGGCGCCGATTGGCGCGGTGGTTCCGGGGAACAGCACGACTTCGCGCAGGGGAAGGACGGGGAGTACCAGACGCTCGGTAGGTTCAGACATTTATCGTCACTCCAGACTTTCTGGCGTATTGGCAGAACTGCGGGTGAACGTCACTTCAGGGTGCACCCCATGTGCCACGGCGCGCCGCTGATGCGTGGTGCCCGGCGATTCGGAGGCCTCGGACGATACAGCCGAGGCGCGGCCGGCGCACGGGGCCGGGGGGTCGCACGGGAGTGATCGGGCGCCGCGAACGTCCCCTGGCGAAACGTTCACTCCTGCCACTTCGTACACCGCCGCGAGCGCCACTGCCACCCTGTCGGCCAGGCCGGCGGAGGAGAACTACCACCTTGTCCCTCCCGTCTTGTGCTGCTAAATCTATGTTGCTTATCCGGATACCCGATGACGGAATCAAACTCGTCCCTCGCATCACGACTCAGCGAAGCCCTTGGAACCGCCTTCACAATCGAGGGCGAGATTGGTCGCGGGGGTATGGGAGTGGTGTACCGGGCGCGCGATGAGAAGCTCAAGCGGCGGGTGGCGATCAAGGTCCTTCCGCCGGAGCTCGCTTTCCAGGAAGAAATTCGCGCACGCTTCACGCGTGAGGTGGAGACGGCCGCGAGACTCTCCCATCCTAACATTGTCCCGATCTTCGCCGTCGGCGAGGGCAACAATCTGGTCTATTTTGTCATGGGCCTGGTGGAAGGCCAGGAATCGGTCGGGGAGCCGAATCAAGCGACGGGGCAAGCTCCCGATCGAAGAAGCGCGCCGCATCATGAAGGAGACGGCCGACGCGCTCAGCGCCGCCCATGCCATGTCGGTCATTCATCGGGACATCAAGCCCGACAACCTCCTGCTCGACGGCACCAGAGGCCGGGTGATGGTCACCGACTTCGGCATCGCCAAGGCGATGCAGGGCGGCTCCGGCGCCACGCTCACCAGCGCGGGAGTGGCGATCGGCACGCCCCAGTACATGAGTCCGGAGCAGGCGGCGGGCGAGAAGGAGATCGACGGTCGCAGCGATCTCTACAGCCTCGGCATTGTCGCCTACCAGATGCTGACCGGGGAGCTGCCGTTCAATGCGCCCACGGTCGCGGGCATCCTGATGAAGCAGATTACCGAGATGCCCCCGATGGTCGAGACCAAGCGCCCGGACTGTCCCGAGGACCTGGCGCTCGCCGTCATGCGCTGCCTCGAGAAAGACCCGGAGAATCGGTGGCCATCCGCCGACGCGCTACGTCGGGCGCTCGAGTCCCGGACGGTCTCCGGGTACCGGCCCACCGGTCAGACCAAGCGCGGTACCGCGATCCGCCCCTCCGGCGACGCGTCCCGGCGGCTCACCGGGGAGGCCGGATCCGCTGGCGGCCTGCTGCCCCGCCTGCCGCTCCCGCCCCGTTCCCCGCTGCCACCGCTCTCGCGCCGACCGTCGGGCGACGAGGATTGGCGTGGGCGGCTGGACCGGCACATGGACCGGGCCAGCAACCGGATGGAGCGGGCGGGGCGCCGCATGAGCGGGAAGATGGACGACACTCCGCTGCCGGTGCCTGACACGGGTGAACCGCTGATCGTCCAGAAGACCCGGGCACTGTTCGCCAAGTGGGCCGCGGTCTCCGGTGGCCTGTTCATGTTGAACATGGCCACCGGGATCGGCACCCCCTGGTTCCTCTTCCCGATGGCAGGGATGGGGTTCGGGCTGGTGAACAGCTATGCGAAGCTGTGGCAGGCCGGCTATACCTGGCGCGATGTGCTGAGCCGGCCCCCCGCGCCGGATGCCATCGCCGCTCCCGCAGGCAAAGGCGGCAAGGTGGCGCGCCAGCTGCCCGCGCCCCGGGAGGATGAGTACGGCCAGCAGCTCGGACTCATCCAGCGGTCACGAAGTCGGTCGAGGCCGTACAGGGGATACGTCCGGTCGAACAATGTGCCGATATTGCGTCGTTGAAGGCGGTGGTCCGTCCGCCGGAAAATCCGATCGCGCGGCGGGCTGTGGCGGAGGTGCGCAACCGCCTGGCCGACGTGAAGGCGTTGACTAGTGCGGGCAGTTACACGAAGGCGTTGTCATTGGCGCAATCTGTATTGGCAGCCGCGCAAAAGACCGACTACCAGCCCGTGATCGCGGAGGCGACGTTGAAGTTCGCCGAAGTTGAAAGCTCCTCGGGCGATTTCGCCGCATGCGCCAAGGACTACGAAGCCGCCGTCTGGATGGCGGAAGCGTCCCATCACGACGAGGTTGTCGTCGAAGCGACCGCGCAATTGGTGTGGGTCGAGGGGGCCTTTCAGAGACGGTTCGAGGATGGTCAGCGGTGGGCGCGATACACGCATGCCGTCCTTACGCGTTTGGGGCAGGGCCACGAATTGATTGGCGGGTGGCTGGCCAACAATGTCGCGACGATGTACGAACGCGACGGGCGATTCGAGGATGCGTTGAAGTCGGCTGTCGACGCGGTTGCGCTGAAGAAGATGGCGCTGGGCGAAGACCACCTGGATGTCGCCATATCCGAGGACAACGTCGCGCTGGCGTTGTTTCGTCTCGGCCGCGTCCCGGAAGCGATCGGGACGAATGCCATCGCCACACGCATCGTCCGTCGGACGCTCGGATCGGATCATCCCGAAATGGCGGTTCGGTTGATGAATGGCGCCGAGTTTATGAATGGCGCAGGTCGATTTTCGGAGGCCCACAGCATGGCCGACCAG
>CAVSEC010000013.1:0-81753 GCA_963726955.1 uncultured Gemmatimonadales bacterium
GGCGGGAGCGCATCGAGATCGATGGCGTCGGCCAGGTAGGTCGTGGGCACCAGATAGGTGCCCTGACGCTTCATCAGCGCGATCGCCTCATCGCTGATCAGCGATCCGTGCTCGATCGATGCGACGCCGGCCCGGACTGCCGCGAGAATCCCCTCGGCGCCGTGCGCGTGGGCCGCCACCTTCAGCCCATGGCGCCGCGCTTCCTGCACGATCGCCACCATCTCCTCCTCCGAGAGCTGCTGCGCTCCCACCGTCGCGTCAAACGAGAGCACCCCAGCCGTCGCACAGATCTTGATCACCTTCGCCCCATGCTTGGCCTGATACCGTACGGCCCGGAGCGCCTGGTCGACGCCATCCGCGACGCCCGATTCCGGTCCCTGCTCCGCGATGCCCGGAGCGTATCCGGTGACATCGCAATGGCCGCCGGTGATGCCGATGGCGTGGCCCGAGGGAAAGATTCGCGGCCCTTCGATCATGCCCGCATCGATGGCCCGCATGAGACTCACATCGGCGAAGCCACTGGCGCCGACGTCCCGCACCGTCGTGAATCCGGCCCGAAGCGTCCGCCCCGCATTCCGCGCCCCGCGGAGGGCCGCGTCTGCGGCCGTCTCGGTGACGTCGCGATGGACCCAGTCACCCTCGATATCCAGCGTCAGATGGGTGTGCGCATCGATCAGTCCGGGCAGCAGCGTCACATCGCCCAGATCGATCACCTCGGCGCCTGCCGGAGCGACCTCTCCGATCGATTCGATCCGATCCCCTCGCACCACGACCACCTGCCCGGTATGGATGGTCCCCGCCTCCACGTCCAGCAGACGGGCGGCGCGAATCGCGATCGGCGCCTGCGCCGTGAGTTCTGCGGTGGACCCGGCGACGGCACCGAGGGCCAGCGTCAAGACGATTGTGGAGATCCGCACGCCTACCTCCTGCAGGAAAGTGTGGTGCCGCACTGAGCATGCGACGGGAGAGGACCTGAAGGATAGCGGTCCCCCGACTCCCCGCTCTTGCCCCGCGCCGTCGACCCGGACTACACTGCGCCTGCCAAAATGGCCGCACCCGATCCCTTGACCGCATGCCCAAGCGTGATTTTCTCGCGATCCCCGATCTGAGCAGCGTCGAGCTGCGGCAGCTCTTCGAGCTGGCCGATCAGATGAAACGCGGAGCGTACCGGGGCCGACCGCTCATCGGGAAGACGCTGGCCATGATCTTCGGCAAGACGTCCACACGTACCCGGGTCTCCTTCGAGGTCGGCGCCGGGCAACTCGGTGGGCAGGCGCTCTTCCTGTCGTCGAGAGAGCTGCAGCTCGGCCGCGGCGAACCGATCCGGGACACGGCGCGGGTGCTGTCGGGCTATGTCGACGGGATCATGATCCGCACCTACCAGCACACCGAAGTCGAGGAGCTGGCCCGCTACGCGACAGTCCCCGTCATCAACGGACTCACCGACCTGAGGCACCCCTGTCAGGTGCTGGCGGATGTCATGACGCTGCGGGAGGAGTTCGGCGACTGGGAGGGTAAGGTGGTCGCCTGGATCGGGGACGGGAACAATGTGGCAAACAGCTGGCTCGAGGCGGCGGGAATGCTCGGCTTCGAGCTGCGACTGGCCTGCCCCGAGGGCTACGAGCCCGACAGGGACATCTTCGAGCGCAACGCCGCGAAGACTCGGTTGTCGATCACCGAGCTGCCGGAGGAAGCGGTGGCCGGAGCGCACGTGGTGACGACCGACGTGTGGGCCTCCATGGGCCATGAGGAGGAGGCCGACTCCCGCCGCAGCGCCTTTCGTGGCTACGCGGTGGATGAGGCGCTGATGGGCCAGGCCCGCCCCGATGCGATCTTCCTGCACTGTCTCCCCGCGCACCGCGGCGAGGAGGTCGCAGAGTCGGTGCTCGAGGGGCCGCGCTCCCGGGTGTGGGTCGAGGCCGAAAACCGACTGCACATCCAGAAGGCGTTGATGGCGATGTTGATGGGATCGGATGAGAAGGCCGGGGCCAGTGCCCCGGGTGCCTGACTGGCCTTTCACAGGAAATGAACAATGCCGACCACGCTTCAGCGGACCCCGCTGTTCGACGCCCACCGCGCCCTCGGCGCGAAGATGGTTCCCTTCGCCGGCTGGGAGATGCCGGTACAGTACGCCGGCGGGATTCTCGCCGAGCATCGGGCCGTACGGGAGGCCGTGGGCATCTTCGATGTCTGCCATATGGGTGAATTCGAGGTCACCGGCCCCGACCGCAACGCATTCGTCAACCGGGTGACGACCAACGATGTCGCGGCGCTGGGGAGCGGCCAGGTGCAGTACTCCGCCTTTCTCAACGAGAAGGGCGGGGTGGTGGACGACTGCACCGTCTACCGGTTCGATGACAAGGTCATGCTGGTCGTCAATGCGTCGAACATCGACAAGGACTGGGAGCACATCGTGGCGCAGAAGAAGGGCGCCAACATCCGGCTCCGCAACATCTCGACCGAAGTGGGTCTGCTGGCACTGCAGGGGCCGCGTGCCGAGGCACTGCTTCAACCGCTGACTGCCACCGTCCTCGGCGACATCGGGTACTATCGCTTCGCCATCGGCAGCGTCGCGGGGGCGGGGTGCTTCATCTCCCGTACCGGCTACACCGGCGAGGATGGCTTCGAGCTGTACTGCCGCGCCCTCGACGTGCAGCAGATCTGGGATGCACTGACCGGAGCCGGCAAGGCGGTGCCCATCGGCCTCGGTGCACGGGATACGCTGCGGCTGGAGGTCGGCTACGCGCTCTACGGCAACGACATCGACGATGACACCACCCCGCTCGAGGCCGGCCTGGGCTGGATCACCAAGCTGGACAAGGGCGCCCCCTTCATGGGCGAGGAGGCGCTCAAGCGGCAGAAGGTCGAGGGGATCCCGCGCAAACTGGTGGGCTTTCGCATGGCGGCCAAGGCGATCCCGCGCCACGGCATGCCGGTACTGGTCGATGGTGTCGCCGTCGACGTGGTGCGCAGCGGCACCATGAGCCCATCGCTGGGGTACGCGGTCGGCACCACCTACCTGCCTACGGCGCGCGCGGCGCTGGGCAGCCACTTCCAGGTGGAGATTCGCGGAGAGCTGGCGGAGGCCGAGGTGATCCGCCGGCCCTTCTATACCAGGGGATCAGTCAAGCGGTGAGCCTCCGCCTGGCCATCCTCACGATCTCGGATGCGGGGGCCCGGGGCGAACGGTCGGATACCTCGGGCGACAGCATCGCGGCGTGGGCCGCCGAGCGCGGCCACGACGTCGTGCTCCGTGGACTGGTCCCCGATGAGGCCGGACAGATTGGAGCGGAGCTCCGCCACTGGGCGGATGACGATCGGGCCGATCTGATTGTGACCACCGGAGGGACCGGGCTGACCGCGAGGGATGTGACGCCCGAGGCGACCCGCGCCGTGCTCGAGAAGGAGGCCCCCGGTATCGCGGAGGCGCTCCGGATGTCGGTCTATCCCCGATTCCACCGGGCGGCGCTCTCCCGCGGCGTCGCCGGCGTCCGAAAGCAGACCCTGATCGTCAACCTGCCAGGCAGCCCCGGCGGTGTGCGCGACGGCCTGGCGGTGCTGGATGACCTGGTGGCTCACGCCGTCGAGCTGATCCGCGGCACCAACCCCAGGCACTAGGCACCACGTACCTATCGATCGGACCGCGCGATGGCCTCCAAGATCCTGATCACCATGGACGACCTCGAAACGGCCGTTCGCCTGAATGCCGCGCTGGAGGCGGCGGGACTCGCCACGGTGATGACATCGTCGCTGGACGATGCGCGTCAATCGCTTCGCCGGGACGCCCCCGATCTCGTTGTCCTCACGGGCGCCGTGCACGAATCGCCGGCTCGTCAGCTCGCTGCGCTGGCCCGGGAGGCGGAGATCTCGACGCTCGCGCTCCTCGAGGAGACCGACGTCAGTGGCCCCGATCGGGATCGCCACCACGTCGACGTCACCGAGATCGCCCTCAAGCCGGTCGATCCTGCCGATGTTGTCCCTCTGGCCGAGCGGCTCATCGCGCGCCGGGCGCTCCAGCTCAGGACCGGGATCAGCGGTGAGAGCTCCGCGATTCAGGAGCTGCTGATCCGGATCGAGCAGATGGCGCCGGTCTCGAGCACCGTGCTGGTTCAGGGCGAGTCGGGCACCGGCAAGGAGCTGGTGGCCAAGGCGATACACGATCTCTCGCCGCGTCGCGGCAAGCCATTCATCGCCGTGAACTGCGCCGCGCTGCCGGAAACGCTGCTCGAATCGGAGCTGTTCGGACATGAAAAGGGGGCCTTTACCGGAGCGGCCGAGCGGCGGCTCGGTCGATTCGAGCTGGCCGATACGGGCACCATCTTCCTGGACGAGATCGGGGAGATCTCGGCCAGCGTCCAGGTAAAATTGCTCCGAGTGCTGGAGACACGGACCTTTTTCCGCCTGGGTGGAATCCAGCCGATCAAAGTGGATGTGCGGGTCGTGGCGGCTACCAACCGGAGTCTCCGGGACTCCGTGGCGATGGGCGAGTTTCGGGACGACCTCTACTACCGCCTGAATGTCCTGACCATCTACCTCCCACCCCTTCGAGAGCGGCGGGAGGACATTCCCCTGCTGGTCCGGCGGTTCGTCCGCGACCTCTCCAGGGCCCACGAGCGGCCCTTCAGGGGGATCACCCAGGAGGCGTTGCAGCGGCTGATCGAGGCCCCCTGGCCCGGGAATGTGCGGCAGCTGCGCAACCTAATCGAATCGATGGTGGTGCTTGCGCCCGGCAGGGAGATACGCGCCACCGATATTCCCTCCGACGTGCTCGAGGGTGCCAGTCGACTCCTGCCGGTCCGGATTGCAGCTCCAGGGGGTGGGACAGCCAGCCAGGAATTGGAGTTCATCCTCAGGAACATCATGGACTTACGGCTTCAGATCGAGGAGCTACGGCATCGGCTCGACGAGCGGCCCCAGCGGGTCCAGGTCATCGAGCTCGGCGAGAGTCAGCCGGTGGCCGATCTCTTGCCAGATTCCGATCCGGAGGACCGGAGCGCCGTGGTGTACCGGCCGGGGATGACCATGGCGGATGTCGAGAAAGAGACCATCATCGCTGCACTGACGCAGCACCGCGGCAATCGCCGCAAGGCCGCCGAGATGCTGGGGATCGGGGAGCGCACGTTGTACCGGAAAATCAAGGCTTACAAACTGGAATAGGTGACACTGCCTAAGTCATGAATCGCAATGGGTTTCGGTGCCTGCGCCAGCTTGACGCGCCGGGCCCCGGCTCCCATATTGATATTCAAGACCCCACACCCCCGTTCGCTTAGGGTCTGATCCGTGATCTTTTCGATAGATCCAACCGCCTGCGTCGCATGTCTGGCGTGCGTGCGGGTTTGCCCGACCGGAGCGATCGAAGTTCAGGATCCGCTCGTCCGCATCGAGGACGAGCCGTGCATTCGCTGCGGTCTCTGCGTGCCGGCCTGTCCCCACGGCGCGATCGAAGTTACGGGTGAGCTCGGCCGGGCGATGGCGGTGGTCGCGCGCGGGGGTGGGGTACTGATTCTGGCTCCCGAGGCGGCGGTGCATTTCTACCCCGCCACGCCGGAGCAGGTGATCAACGCCTGCTATGCGGCGGGCTTCCGGGTGGTGAACCGGGGCGTGGTCGGGGATGAACTGGTCGCCGCGGAATATCTGCAGCTCTGGAGAGACGATAGCTGGGGGACGCTGATCCGCTCGACTGACCCCGTGGTGGTCGAGACGATCCGCCGGGACGTGCCCGAGCTGGTGCCATATCTGGCTCCAGTCACCCTGCCCGTTGTGGCGGAGGCGCGGTACCTCCGGGCCCAGGTCGGGGAGCGGCTGGAGATCGTGTTTGCGGGGGTCTGTCCTCCGGCGGGGCGACCGGAACTGGATGCGGCGATCACTTTCCGTGATCTGGACCAGATCTTCAGATTGCGAGGCGTGGTGCCGCTCTCGCAACCGGACTTTTTCCTCCGGGTACCCAGCGAGCGGCGCCGGCATATGAGTATCGCCGGCGGGCTGCCGATCGCCATGCTGGAGGAGGCTCCGTACGGGAGCAAGCGCTTCCGCAAGGTGCGGGGGCTGAAGGAGCTCCAGGCCATCGCCCGGGCGGTGGTGGTGGACCGGATCGATCTCGGATTTGTCGACATTCTGTCGCATGAGGGCTCGCTCGACCACCCGCTGTCCGGGCCGCGCGAGGAGCTGTTCTGGCGCCGTTCGGTGGTCGCGAACACGGAACCGGCACGGAGCCGTTCCCCGGTGGTGGACAGCTCGGTGGTCGCGAGCTACGGTGCCACCTTCCAGATCGAGCCTCGGCTGGTGCAGGCCGATCCGACGCGGGTCGGGGAGATTCTGGAGGCGATCGGGCGGGGGCCCAATGGCAAGGCTTGGGACTGCAGAGCCTGCGGTTTCGAGAGCTGCGCCAGATTCGCGCATGCGGCTGCGATGGGCCGAGCGTCGCTGCGGCAATGCCCGCCGCACCAGACTCGGCGGGTGATGGAGGCGGAACGGGATTCGGCGGTCGACGCACTCACCGGGCTGGCCGCGTACCGGGTGATGCACGACCGGCTGGTGTACGAAATCGAACGGAGCAAGCGGAGTCTCGAGGGGTTCGCGGTCCTGTTCATCGACCTCGACTACTTCAAGCAGGTGAACGACCAGTACGGGCACGAGGTCGGCAACCAGGTGCTGCGGGCGGTCGCGTCGGAGATCCACCAGGCCATTCGTGCCTCGGATCTGGCGGCGCGCTACGGCGGGGATGAGTTCGTGGTCATCTTGACCCGGACCGATCTCGACGGGGCGAACCGGGTGGCCGAGGCGATCCGGGCCGGCATCGAAGGGGTGGGGCGCCGGCTGGGGTATCCGGTGGGGCTGGTGACCGCGAGTATCGGTGTCGCGGAGTACGATGTGCGCCGGCCGCATGAGGGAGATCTTCTCGTGCATGCGGACCGGGCCCTGTATCAGGCGAAGTCTGCGGGCCGCAACGCCGTTGCATGAGTGACGGTGCCGTCCCTGGAAGCGAGTGACTGTGACCGGACCAGCCCCAATTCGACAGACCGATTCGGCCGCCGGCCGGACGGGTGGTGCGTTCGACAACGCGCCCGACCCGTGGGGTGTGCGCCGGGCGGAGAACCTGCTGACGAGCCTTGAAGGGGTGCTCTCGGCCCGGGTGGTGACCACTCCGCTCGGCGAGGTGAGCGAGGTGCACATCCTGGCGCAGGCGGGGTTGCAACCGAAGCAGCTGGTGCGCAACATCGAGTCGGCGCTGCTGGCGCAGCTCGGTCTCAAGGTGGATCATCGCAAGATCAGCATCGCGCAGACGGCGGATGTCCGGCCGATCGACGTGGTGGAAAAGGGGGCGGTTCGGGAGCGGGCCATGCGGCGGGCCGCGCTCTTCGAGTCGCTCTTTGTCGCGCCGGGGAAGCGACCCCATCGGGTGAATATCACCGTCTCGCTCTCGTTCGGTGGGAAGACCGGCACGGCGGAGGAGGAGACCAGCGACACGCCCCGGAGCAAGGTCGAAGGGGCGGCGCGCGCGGCGATTTCGGTGCTGGATCAGCTGCTGTCGGACCACTCGGTGGCGCTCGAGGGTGCCAAGATCGCCGAGGCATTCGATCGGGAGTTCGTGCTGGTGGCGGTGCAGGGGCTGGGCGGGCGCGAGGCGGTCCTGCTCATCGGCACGGCGGAGATCAAGGAGAGTGCGGAGCGCGCGGCGGTCTTCGCCGTGCTGGATGCGACCAACCGCTGGGCGGAGGCCCGGCGGCCGAACTGAACCTGGAGTGGACGGAACACACACGGAAAAACGGCAGCGGCCCTGGTCTTTGTTGGACAAGCAGTAGCGGAGACTAGCGGAACAATTGTTGAGCGGAGCGTCGGCTGAGCCTTAGCGGGGCTTGGCTCCTTCCCGAGGGTACTTTCTTCTCGAGCTGGGAGACGCTCATGCATGCTCTATTCGCCTTGATCGCGGGATTCACCGCGAGAGCCGCAGTGATGATTTTCACTGCGTCTGAAGGGGCCGTTTGGAATTGATCTAAACGACCGATCAGGGCCGATGCCAACTCATTTTCATTGGGTTGAAATGCCGGAAAGCAGAACGAAGGTCAATCTCCTTGTGGCGGCTGTGGCCTGCTTGGCCGGAGCGTTGCTCCTGCTGACTTGGCAGACGCACGCGCCCTATCCAGGGATGTGGGCGCTCGCAAGCTTTGTTACAGTTGCATTCCTCTTGGAACGAAGTGGGAGTGACCTGCGATTCGACGCAAAGGGATCAACCTCGTTCGTGGTTCACTTGTCAGCGGGGATACTCTTTGGCGGCTTCTGGGGCGCGTTGATCGCAGCTGTCTCAACAGCTTTGAGTGAGCTTGATCAGAAGAAGAGCCCGATAAAAATTGTCTTCAATACTGCTCAACGTGTAGTTGCCGTCGCCGGTGGGCTTCTCCTGCTAGACATGGTAGGCGCGAATGTTCCGCTCATTGATTTTAGGTCAGCGGTGCCGATCGTTGGGGCCGACCTCAACGACAATCTGTTGTATTTCTTGCTCTTTGCCACGTTCTATTTCGCCTTCAATACGGTTTCGGTTAGCCTAGTTGTAGCTTTGAGCGGTGGCCGGAGATTCAGGGAGGTTTGGCAACTCACGTTCAAGGGTGCGCTAGGGTACGATCTCGCTGCAAGCTTCATAGCTCTGATCCTCGCTTGGCTCTATGTTCGCTTCGACGAGGCAGTTGGAGTCGGCGCCATCGGATTTGTGCTCGCACTGGCACCGATACTCGTTATTCGGCACATTTACGGCCTCTACCGTCGACTGCAGAGCAGCGGTCGTGAGCTGCTCGACCTGATGGTGAAGGCTATCGAGGCCCGCGACCCGTACACCTCGGGGCATTCGATTCGGGTGGCCACGCTCGCCAAGGCGATCGCTCAGGAGAGCAAGATGTCGGCGGAGGAGGTGGAGCAGGTCTATACCGCTGCGGTCCTGCACGATGTCGGCAAGATCCACGAGGAGTTCGCCCCGCTCCTCCGCAAGGATTCCAAGCTCACCCCGGAAGAGACCGCGCTGCTGCAGACCCACTCGGTGAAGAGCGCCGACCTGGTCGGCATCATCTCCAGCTTCCGGGGTGTGATCCAGAACGCGGTCCGGAGTCACCACGAACGGTGGGACGGGGGCGGTTATCCCGACGGGATGGTTGGGGAAGACATCCCCCTCGGCGCCCGGATCATCATGATCTCGGACACCACCGACGCCATGACGACCGACCGCCCCTATCGCAAGCGGCTCCCTATCGAGGCGGTGGTGCAGGAGCTGCAGAAGTATCGCGGCACCCAATTCGACCCGAGGCTGGTTGACATGGTGGTGAATTCGGTCACCGTCCGCCGGGTGATGGCTGAACTGCAAGTGGTGAACACACCCCAATCTGCCATGCCGGTTCTCGAGGGCGGCTCCAAGCGGGCCGTGCCCGGCACCCCAGGAATCCTTCGGGGGCGCGGTTCCTGGCCGAAAATGCGCGCGTTCTAGGGTTCCAGGGAACCAATCCTGCCCAACTGGACCTCGACCGAGGGTGGCAGGCCAGCCAGCACTTCACCAAGGTGGACACGTCCCTCACTCCAATTCGACCCATTCTTTCGCTCAAGCATGAGCCTCGCCCCAATAATCTCCGCCCGATCAAACATGTCGTAAGAATCCAGTTTCGCTGTCAATCCCCGGACGCGTATCGCTGCCGCTTCAACCTCATCCGCCGCCGTCGCAGTCAAGCTCACCCAGCGCCAGAACATTCCAGTGAACCTGCGCGAGAGCGGTTCAGTCGATGACCTAGTCAAGCCGCCCCTTGCCAGCCGAATCGCCCGATCGCGCTCACCGCACGCCCAGGCAAGATCTGCCGCCATTAGTAGCGGGACTTGCCGGTGCGACTCCGGGAGCCCATGAGTGTCGAGACCAACCAATGTGTCTACCGCATCAATCCCGCTTCTGTTCTCACCCAGCATGCACCTAGCGAGCCCCCAGTAGTATGAAGCCTGATGTTTAAGCCGCTCCGATTCATGATGCTTGGTGTGGGCGATTGTCTTTGATGCCCATGTTTCGGCGCGTGAGTAGTTGCCGAGCCGCAGTTCGCACAAAGAGATATTCAGCGAGGCTACCGACATCTTGACTTCATTCCCGAGTTGCACCGCAATCCGGTAGGCATTTGTGACGCTCTCAAGTGCTTGTGAATAATCTCCGCTCGCGAGAAGCAAGGCGCCGACACCCATGCACAGATTACACGTCGCCAAGTTCGCCAACCCATCGTGATTGCACTCTTTGACTAACTCGACTGACTGTTGCAGTGCTCTAGATATGTCTGACCGCTCCCCAGAATGCCACTCGAAGAATGTGAGCGCATATCCCACCCTTACTCGATCCTCCAATTCCAGAGGCATTTCGGAGGTCCGCCTGGCCTGGGTCAGGTAGACTCCAATCGAATCGCTCCAGCCCCACTGAAATGCAATTCCGGACATGATCTCCAGGACCGCAGGCCACTTAGGCCTGGCGACTTCTGCAAGAAGCAGTTGTTCGAGCGAGGACACCAAGGCGTTCGTTTCATCCGCGCCTGTCAAGGTGAACGCCAGTGACCGTGCCCGTATGATCTGCTCGCTGATTGACCCCGGTCCCTCGGTTGGCCATCCCCGCTCGATGATCCGCAGCGCCTCCCGGTGCCGGTTCTGCTCCTGCAGCGCCTCCGCCAGCAGCAGATGGGCCTCGCGCAGGTTCGGCGGCGTCAGGGTCGCCATCGCCGAGGTGAGGGCCAGCTCCACCTCGAAGACGCCGCCGCGGCGCAGTGCCTCGCTCGACCCGCGCAACAGGTAGGGCTCCGCCTCCACCGGCCGCCCGGCGCGGAAGCAGTGCCATGCCAGCATCAGCCCGGGCACCCGCTCGCCATCCGCCTCCGCCCGGAGCAGCCGGTCGGCGATGAGCCCGTGCAACGCCCGCCGGAGTGGCGAGGGGACGTTGAGATAGGTGTAGTTCCTTAGCAGCTCGTTACGGAACTCCACCTCCCGGCCACCATCCCGCAGGATCCGCAGCGCCGCGAGCTCCGACATCCCGGTGAGGGTCTGGGCCAGCGTCAGGTCGACCAGTTCGTACATCGCCAGGTCGTTGAGCCGGTCGCCCAGGATGGCCGCGAGGTTGACTACAGCGCGGGCCACGGGGGAGAGGTCCCGGTAGACCCGGTCGAATACCCGGCGATACACCTCCTGTTCGGGAGCTCCGATGGCGTCCACGGTCATCGCGGCGACGGTGAGCGCGAGGCACTGGTCGCCGTTGTGGCGCCAGTCGTCGAAAAGCAGCTCGGCCAGGAGGGGGATGCCGGTGGCCGCCCGGAGCATGGCCCGGCGCACAGCCGGCGGGACCACCGCCCCTGCCTCCGCCGCGAGCGCGGTGATGACGTCGTGCATCTCCTCGTCGATCAGGGGCGGGAGCTCCACCGCCGCGAGGCCGAGCGGCTCTCGAGATTCCATCAGCCGGCCCGCATGCGGAGACCGCGCGAGCTCCGATTCCCGCGCCGTCATGATGACCATGATCGGCTGCTCCTGGGTGCGGCGCATGATCAGGTGCAGGACCGCGACGCTGGCGTCGTCGGCGAGGTGCACGTCGTCCACGACGAGGATGACCGGATGCTCCTCCGCCACCGCCGAAGCGAGTTCGTGCACCGCCTCCGTCAGGCGGAGGCGCGCGGTCTCCCCGATGGTCTCCCGCGTCGGG
The DNA here is from genome assembly GCA_963726955.1 of uncultured Gemmatimonadales bacterium. GTDB lineage: Bacteria > Gemmatimonadota > Gemmatimonadetes > Gemmatimonadales > GWC2-71-9 > JADJOM01. The sequence continues at coordinate 11,690 of CAVSEC010000013.1, forward strand.
GGCAGGTCGGGGTAGCGGCGGGCCACCGCCGGGATGCTCCGCGCCAGCTCCGCCAGCCACTCCGGGGGCGTGCCACTTGCGCCGGGCCGGTCGAGGAGTCCGCGTACCAGCGTGCCGACTGCGGCATAGGGAATCTCCCGCTCCACCTCGTAGCACTGCACCCGGTCGGAGACCGCCCCTTCGAGGCCCGCCGCTGTGACCAGCCGCTCCACCAGCGTGGTCTTTCCGATCCCCGATTCGCCCAGCACCAGCCCGTGCCGGCCCTCCCGCTTGTTGGTGGACTCCCACCGCTCATACAGCACGCGGTACTGCGAGGCCCGCCCCACGAAGGCCCGGTTCCGCCACTGGTCGGTCGCCACGGTGGGGATGTGGGCGGTGCCCGGCGGCTCATAGCCGCGCTGCCGGAGCCTGAGCGCCATCCCGTCGACCAGCTTGGAGGGGACGGCGTCCAGCTCGTCGCGGAGCCGCTGGCGCCAGGCCTGGAAGATCCGGAGCGAGGCGAGCCGATCCCCCGCAAAGGCGCGCGCCTCCATCTTGGCGCGGATCGCCTCCTCGCAGAGTTCGTCGAGCAGCAGCAGGCGATCGGCGTGGGTCTCGATCCGGGCGAAGTCGCCGGTGCGGCGGCAGCGATCCATCAGCAGGATCAGGGCGGCCCGGATCTGCGGGAACCAGTGCGCCCGCATGATGTCGCGCCACACCATGTATTCCGCCGCGTGCGAGACCTCGAAGCCATCGAGGAATCCCGCCACCTCCAGCGGGGCAGTCAACTCGTCGCCCAGCACTTCGCCCCGGGCGAGCCGCTCGAGATCGACCTCCAGGTCGGGGGCGACCAGCCGCACCGTGTCACGGGTCGTCTCGAAGGTTCGGGGGCCCAGTTTCCCCCGGATGAACGAGAGGGCGGTGGCGACCGAGTGGCGCCCCTCCGAGGGGCGGGCCTCCGGCCACAGCAGGTCGGCGAGGTGTTCGCGCGAGTGGGGCCGGCGCCGTTCGGTGGCAAGGAAGACCAGCAGTGCAAGGTGCTTCCGGGTCCGGAAGCGAATCGGCTCGCCGCCCGGACCCTGGAGCTCGGGAGAGCCCAGACAACGCAGAAAGTGGTGTGGGGGCATGCCTTCTGAATAAGGCGCTACCGTCAACCGATCGTCAAATCGGGGTGGCATACCGACACCGTTCGGTGGAGCCATCCACTTCCCCCTGCTTTCGCCAGTCCAACGGGCGGCCGCATGCCAGGCACGCGGTGGTCGTTCGCCCGGCGGCGGACGGGTGAGGATCGGGGAGCGGGCGCATCCGGAGATTCTGGCGCGCGGGGCCGCCGCCGCAACCCCCCTCCGCTAAGTTGGAGGATCATCCAATGATGGGGTCCCGATGGCGACGCTCCTCCGCGCAGTTGCACTCCTGTCGGCCGTCATCGCCGTCGCTGGCTGCGGCACGATCACGGGCGGCGTCGGCACCCCGGGTCCCTCGGCCAATCAGCGCTTTGAGCTCGCCACCTCGCTGCAGGATGAGGTGGAGTCGGCGATGCCGGCATTGACGGTCAGCTCGCCGGCGTTGCCCGCCGCCTACCCGGTGATCGCCGGATGTCCCGCACAACCCTCCACCACCGATACCGATGGGGACGGCATCCCGAACGATGCCACCCTCACCTTCCTGAATCCTCCCTGCATCGCTCCAGGCTTTCGGGGCGGCACCATGGCGCTGACCGGTGCCCTCCGGATTCAGGACGCGGCGGTCGGGAACACCAGTGCCTTCAACCTGACACTGACAGACCTGGCGTGGGTCTTCACCGACAGCGCCGCTACCCGGACCTACACCTCCACCCGGAATGGGACCCGCGCCAGAACCGGCACGGCCGACGTCGCGAGCATCGTCACCGACCTCACGACGGTGCGCCAGCGCCCCGCCCGCGCCCATGCGACGCTGACCGTGGCGACGACGACGAGCTTTACCGCGTCGACGCCGGGAACGATCCAGATGGGACAGCCGCCGCCAAGCGGGGCGCTGAGCGTCGCGGGGCTCCTCACCTGGCGGCGCAGCACCGAAAACTGGAGTCTCGCCGTGGCCACCCTGGTGCCGCTGCGGTACGACGCGAGCTGCGTCTCGACACCGCAACGGATCACGGCCGGCACACTTGCTCTGACCGGGACTGTGGCCGACGTCCCGGGTGTGCTCACGATCACCTGGTCGGCCTGCGGCACGGAGCCTGCCCACCAATGGATCGCTACCCCATAGTGAGAGCCGAATCGTCCGGTCGGCGTCACTCACGGGCGCCGATCCGAGGTGCCTGCATGAGCGATGACGCTCGTTCAACCAATTGCCGGATAACCGTTTGCCCAAGGTAGCCGGGCCAAGTCCATTCCTTCAGGGAGGTCGCATGCTGGGTACGCGCAAACTCGGGCTTTGTGCTGCTGGTCTCGCGGGGATGCTGGTCCTCGGCGCATGCGGCGGCAGCAGCGGCCCGTCGGCCAGTACCACCATCAACAGCCAGCAGGCCCAGGTCATCGGGGCGTCGGCCACCGGTCAGATCGGGGACATCACCAGTGGGATCACCTCGTTCGGCTTCACCGCCGGCGGCGTGGGGGGCGGGTTCTTCTCCCGTGCGGCGCTCCGCGCGCCGATGACGGCTCTCGAGCGGGTGGTCCCGGCGAGCTACCGTACCCAGCTGGCGCGCATCCGCGTCGGCGGATCGTGCGATCCTGTCGTCGCCGGAGACAGCACCGACAGCGACGGCGACGGGATCGAGAACAACGTGACCTACACCTTTTCCGCGGCCAACTGTTTCTATCGGGATTCTGCCGGCAATGGCTTCGCGGTGACCGGGTCAGTGAGCATTCAGGACACCGACGGCGGGGCGACGCTGTTCGGCTTCGCGCTCGGGCTCAACAGGCTCAAGGTGATCCTCTTCACCGATTCCGTCCCTGCCGGGCTGGAGTGGGATGGCACCTACACGGCGAACGTCTCCTCGGCGAGCGCCACGACCGCCCGGCACTTCCTGACCCGGGTGCACCTGAACAATCAGGTGCCGTACACCCTGCGCGATGCCTGGACGCTGGACTTCACGCCTGACAGCGGCCTCATCGACCCGATGACCCAGACGACGCTGCCCGACGGCACCTTCGACATCACCGGCGCCTACACCTGGGCCGGCGCCTTCGGGAACGCGGATGGTGACTGGAGCTTCAACCTCAGCACGCCGACGCCACTGCATTGGAGCAACGCGTGCGACGGCTTCGATCCGCCCTTCGACGGGGGCCAGCTCGATGCGTCGATCAACGGTCACAGCAACATCGGATTCACGGCGGACTTCAGCGGCTGCGGCGTACCGCCGACGATCACCAGCTACGACAACACCACACCCTGAGCCCGCCTGCGGGCCCGACAACGGCAACGGCCCGGGCAGCGATGCCCGGGCCGTTGGTGTTTGTGCGGGTGTCCCTGGGCGCGACCGCGCGAGGTCGCGCTGCGGCGCAACGTCACCGCATCAGGAAGGGTCGTGCTACGACGCCATCCAGGCGGGACTTGCGATGAGCTCCCGCACCAGGTCGTCGTTGGTCCGCCCCGCGGCTTCCGCCGCGAAATTGGTGACCACGCGGTGCCGCAGCACCGGCAGCGCCACCGCCTTGACGTCTTCGAGATCGGCCATCGGGCGGCCGGCGATGGCAGCGCGCGCCTTGGCGCCCAGCACCAGATACTGCGAGGCGCGCGGTCCGGCGCCCCACTCGACGTATTCCCGGATGGTCGCGGGGGACTCGGGGTCGGTGGGCCGAGTCATCCGGGCGAGTGCCACGGAGGCGCGGACCAGTTGCTTGGAGACGGGAATTCGCCTGACAAGGTCCTGCATGCCGCGAACGGTCTCCGCGTCCAGCACCGCATCGAGTTTGCCGGCGCGGGTGCCGGTCGTCTGCTCGACGATCGATTCCTCTTCCGCCCGCGTGGGGTAGCCGATCCGGATCTCCAGCATGAAGCGGTCGAGCTGGGCCTCGGGGAGCGGGTAGGTCCCCTCCTGTTCGATCGGATTCTGGGTCGCGAGGACGAAGAAGGGCTCGGGGAGGTGGTAGGTCTGGCCGCCCACGGTCACCTCATGCTCCTGCATCGCCTGGAGCAGTGCCGCCTGGGTCTTGGGCGGGGTCCGGTTGATCTCGTCGGCGAGGACCACGTTGGCAAAGATCGGCCCCTGCACAAAGCGGAAGGCGCGTCGCCCGGTGGTGAGATCCTCCTCGATGATCTCGGTGCCGGTGATGTCGCTGGGCATGAGATCGGGAGTGAATTGCACCCGATTGAACGAGAGCCGCAGCGCCTCCGCCACCGTCGACACCATCAGCGTCTTGGCCAGCCCGGGGACGCCGATCAGCAGGGCATGGCCGCCGGCCAGAATCGCGGTGAGGATTCCGTCGATCGCCTCGTGCTGACCTACCACCCGGCGTCCGACCTGGGCACGGAGCTGTTCCACGGCCCGGGCAAGGCGGGCGAGCTGTTCGACGTCGGATAGAGCGGTGGTCGGAGCGGTCATGGAGGCCTGGAGAGGGGCCGGCAGCCGTCAGCATACGGCCTGCAGAGGTGCGGCGGGACGTGATCCGCTCTGGTACGGGCAGGAGGTTAGCGGGTTTCTCGGGAGTGAGCAAACCGCTATTCCACGTTTCCGCAGGGAACATACGAGGCCCCGGGCAGGGCAGGCCTGGCCCAGCTCGATTTGCTTGCGAAATATTTCACAAGCCGGTAGTTTTGGCCCGGTCATGGAGCCAAAAAAACGGGGTGGGCGGGGCCTGGGTGGGCCGGTTGGCTACGACGCCCTGGGGTACACCTTCGCCTTGATCATCATCCTGTTCGCCGGGGCGGGGTACCTGATCGATCGCTGGCTGGGATCCGCTCCACTGCTCACGGTCATCGGAACACTGTCCGGGGCTGCCCTCGCGTGCTTCTGGGTCTACCTCAAGGTGCGGGCGGACGACGGTGATGCCCACGCCCGGCCCGGACGGCCGGATGGCGAGGACGGGTGATCCCTTCACTCTTGACCGGCGTGATGCTGACGCTGCTGGTGACGCTGGGCCTGCGTCACTGGTGGGGTGACGGGGCGGTCCTGCCCGGGCTGGTCTTCGGAGGGCTGGCGACGCTGATCCAGCTGCTGGCGGTGCAGGCGCTGCGGCGCAGGTTGCACGGGTCGACGACCGAATTCTTCAAGGGAATCGGGCTCGGAATGCTGCCGCGCATGACGGGTGTCTTCCTGTTCCTTGTCGCGGTGCTGGCGGATCGTGGCCAGTTTCCCCCGGTACCGACGGCGTTCGGATATCTCGGAGTGCTGATTCCGCTGCTCTTTCTCGAGGCACGCTTCGTCCGATGATGCTCATGCTTCAGGCACCGCTCGACCTGGGTGAGATGATCTTCCATCACACGGCCGACGCGTGCACTCTCGATTTCTATCCCATGGGGTCGTGGAGCATTCCGGGCTGTCACCTGACCTATCCGGTCGCGATGACGCTGTCGCCGACCAAGCACCTGGTCTGGATGGTGATTGCGGCGGTGCTAGTCTTCGTGACCATGTGGACCGCGGCGCGGAGCATCGGCCGGAAAACCGCCGGTTCGCCACCGAAGGGATTCTCCGGCGCGGTCGAGGGCATGGTGCTCTTCGTACGGAACGACATCGCGATCGCCAACATCGGGCACGACGGCGCCCGGTTCGCGCCGCTGATCATCACCCTGTTCTTCTTCATCCTCTACTGCAACCTGCTGGGGCTGATGCCCTGGGGCAGCTCCGCCACCGGCAACCTGGCGGTAACGGCGGCGCTGGCGATCCTGGTGTTCCTGGTGGTGGAGATCGCCGGACTTTTCAAGCTCGGACTCAAGGGATACTTCGGGACGATCTTCCCCCACGTTCCGGGCCTGCACGGTGCGGGTGGGGTCGCGATGGCGATCTTCATGGCGCCGATCGAAATTCTCGGCAAGCTGGTCAAGCCGTTCGCCCTGGCGGTCCGACTCTTCGGCAATATGACGGCGGGGCATTTCGTCATCCTGTCGCTCTTCGGCATTGTCTTTCTCTTCGGACAACTGGGCGCGGCGAGCTGGGGGATCGGTTTTCTCGCCGCGGGGGTGGTGGTCGGGGTCATGATGCTCGAACTGATCGTGGCGCTGCTGCAAGCCTATGTCTTTGCGCTGCTGAGTGCGGTCTTCATCGGACTGATGCAACACGAGCACTAGGCGGTTGGGCGATTAGGCGATTGGGCGATTGGGCGATTAGGCGATTGGGCGATTAGGCGATTAGGCGATTAGGCGATTGGGCGATTGGGCGGTTGGGCGATTGGGCGATTGGGCGGTTAGGCGGTTAGGCGGTTGGTGCAAGAGGGAGGGTTGGGACAGCGTCCGTCCCTCCTCCGGTAGTCCCGCCGAATGGCGGGCGAAATCCGCTGTCCTTCGGGACGCTGGCGGATCACGGCGACGGCACCGAGCCGGGAGACTCGGAACGCGGCCGGCGGACGCAGGGAATCGGCGTCGGGGGTCGGTCCTGCCTGGGCCGGCGCGGAGGCCGGTCCTACCCAACTCATCTCTCACGGATCTTCTGGAGAACGACATGCTGAACATGCTCACGCTGGTGCAGGAAACGGTCGCGCAGGTCCCCAACTACGGTCGATTGGGCGCCGGGATCGGCATCGGCCTCGCGATCATCGGTGCCGGTATCGGCCTCGGCCGCATCGGCGGCTCGGTGGCCGAGTCGATCGCGCGGCAGCCGGAGGCGGGCGCTGATATCCGCGGTGCCGGCCTGCTGATCGCCGTGCTGCTCGAAGGCGCCACGATCATCGCGCTGGTCTTCGCCCTGCTCTTCCTGTTCAAGTAAGGCGGCTCTATGGTGCTCCTGTCGGTGCTGGCGGTCGTCGCGCAAGAAGGTGGCGCGGGGGAAATTTCGCCGTTCGCGGTCAACTTCGGTCTCTTCTTCTGGACCTGGGTGGTCTTTCTGACGCTCATGTTCCTGCTGAAGAAGTACGCCTTTCCGGCCATCCTGAAGGTGACCGAGGAGCGCGAGCAGGCCATCGCGAAGCAGCTCGCCGAGGCGGAGCGGGCGAACACCGAGGCCAGGGGGTTGCTCGAGGAGAACCGCAAGCTGCTTGCGGCCGCGCGTACCCAGGCCCATGCCATGATGGCCGACGCCAAGACCGTGGCCGAGCGGGAGCAGACGGTCGCGCTCGAGAAGACCCGGCAGGAGCAGGAAGATCTCCTGGCCCGAGCCCGGCGCGACATTTCGGCCGAGCGCGACAAGGCGCTGACGGAATTGCGCCGGGAGGCGGTGGATCTCTCGCTGGCGGCCGCGGCCAAGCTGATCGGGCAGCGACTCGATGGCGGCAGCGACCGGGCGCTGGTGGAGGGGTACCTCGCGTCGCTGGAGAAGCCGAATTGAGACCGGTCACTGTCGCGCGAAACTACGCCGAGGCCCTCTTCTCGCTGGCGGAGAAGGCGGACTTGCGGGGCCGGAAGCCCGGACGGGTGGCGCAGTATGGTGACCTGCTCGACGCCGTGGCGGGAAGCCTCGCCGCGGCGCCGTCGGTGCATGCGGTACTGATGTCGCCCAAGGTGACCAAGGCACAGAAGTCTGCACTGCTGGCCGATGCGCTGCAGGGCTCGGCGCCCAGGGAGTTCGTACTGTTCCTGCAGAGCGTCATCCGGCGCGGTCGCCAGGGGCTGTTCGATCTGATGGCCACCGAGTACCAGGGGCTGCAGGATCTCAAGCTCAACCGGGTGCGCGCGGCGGTCATCACTGCGCGTCCGGTGGACGAAGCGCTCCGGAAGAAGATCACTACGCGCCTGACGGAGGTGATGGGCCAACAGGTGCTGGCGAGCTTCGCCACGGATGCTTCGCTCCTCGGCGGCGTCCTGGTGCGGGTCGGCGACCGGGTGTTCGATGGTTCGGTACGTCGGCGGATGGCGATTCTGCGGCGGGCGTTGCTGGCGCGATAGCTCGTGGAGCCGGCGCGACTGCCTGGACCGTCCGGCATGACGACGCAGGCGACCGCGAGTGTGACTCCGGGTGCGGGCACACGTGCCGCCCCGGCGGGCAGGGGCCCATTCTCGCGGATGGGCCCCTGTTGCCACGTTCACCGACAGGCTTCCATGCGACGCTCTCCATCCGGGCTGCTGACCGGCCTGTTCCTCCTCCTCCCCTTCGCCGCCGGTGCGGCACAGCGCAGCGCGGTTGACGCGCCGCTCGGCGTCGACGCGGCCATCCTCCAGGATCTCGACGAGTTCATTCGCCAGGGCATGAAGGACTGGGAGGTGCCGGGACTCGCGATTGCGGTGGTGCATGGCGACAGCGTCCTGCTGACCCGGGGTTACGGGGTGCGCCGGCTGGGGGCGTCAGGTATCGTCGACGAGCAGACCCTGTTCGGCATGATGTCGACCACCAAGGCGATGACCGCCCTCGCCATGGGGATGCTGGTGGACGACGGCCGCCTGGACTGGAACGATCCGGTCACCCGGTGGGTGCCGGAGTTCCAGATGCCGGACCCCTACGTGTCCCGCGATCTCCGGGTGGTGGACCTCCTCACCCACAACAGCGGGCTGCCGGGTGCCGACCTGCTGTGGAGCCGGGGCGATCTGACGGCGGCCGAGATCTTCGGCCGCCTCCGGTTGCTCACGCCCGCCTATCCGCTGCGCGGTGGCTTCGCCTATCACAACGTGATGTACGGCCTGGCGGGGGAGGTCATCGCGCGCGCGTCGGGAATGAGCTTTGGCGACTTTCTGCGCCGCCGGATCTTCGGGCCGCTGGGCATGACCCGGACCTATCCGAGCTACGCCGCCATGGCGGCAGCGGGTGATTCGGATGTGTCCGCGCCGCAGTTCCGCATCCACGGGACGGTGCAACCGATCGCGGAGGAGACCGTGGACGTGCTCCCCTCCGCCGGGGCCGTCTGGTCCACCGCCGCGGACATGGCCACCTGGATGCGCTTTCTGCTCGACAGCGCGCAGGTGGGCGGGCGCCGATTGCTCAGCGACTCGGGGTACCGGATGCTGTTCGCTCCGCATGCCATCGTCCCCGCCGACGAGTTCTACCCTACCATGAAGCTGACCCTGCCCCACTGGACCACCTACGGACTCGGCTGGTTCGAACAGGACTACCGCGGTCACTTCGTGGCCTTCCACACCGGCAGCCTCGACGGGCGCACGGCGATCATCGGCCTGCTGCCTGACGAACGGCTCGGTGTCTACGTATTCGGCAATCTCGATCATGCGGAGTTCCGGCACGCGGTGATGCTGAAGGTCTTCGACCTCTTCCTCGGCGGGCCTCCGCGGGATTGGAGCCGGGACCTGCTCACCCTGTACGGAAAGAGTGAGACCGGCGGGGAGGCTAAGGCGCCGGACCTCGAGCCCGCGGCCGACAGTGCACCTGCGACGCTGCCCGTGACAGGCTATGTCGGACGCTACCTGCATCCGGTGTGGGGCGACGTCGCGGTCGAGTTGCGCGATGGTAACCTCTACTTCCAGATGGGCACCAATCCGGCGCTTCGGGGCCCGATGTCCCATCTCGCCAGGGACAGCTACCGCATGACGCTCGGGGATGAGCGCTGGGGGGCGATCATCGCGCAATTCGTGCTCGATCCCGACGGGGCGGTGACGGAGCTCCGGATTCCCGATTTCGACAGCGCGGGTTTTCGACGGGTGCCCTGATCCTGGCCTGTCCGGCGTGGCATCCAAGCCTCCTGGTGAGGACGGCGGACTCGCCACAGCAGAGCCAACATCGCATACGCAGCACTCGGCCGACCCGGTGCGTCCCCACCTGAAGGGCCTGGATCTTGCCAATTCCTGGCACCACCCTCACCCGCACCAGACCAGATGCCTCGATACCTCTCCCTGCTTCTCTCGGCGGTTCTTTGCTTTCCGGTGACCGTGCTCCAGGCCCAGCACGGCTCCAAGGTCCCCGTCACGCTGTATGGGTCGGCCCGGCTTCGGTATGAGAGCTGGGATTGGTTCCAGCCGGCGAGCAGCGCCCCGACCGCGCCGGGCGCCAACAGCTACGGCTACGGCGCCGGGCTGTTCAAGGGTGGGATCCGATTCGACAGTCATCGCTGGTTCGACGCCACAGTCGAGTTTCAGAATACCACCCTCCTCGGCCTGCCGGATGATGCACGGGGCCCCGCGCCGATCGGCGAGATGGGGGGCGGCGCCTCACACTTTACGCCCCACGGCAGGCAGGATGACACCCGGCTGTTCCTGAATCAGGCCTTCGTCACGCTGAAGCGGCCCGGTCGTGGTGCGACCTTTCTGCGGGCCGGGAGGTTCGAGTACCTGGATGGCGCAGAGGCAGTCACGACAGACCCGACCATCGAATGGCTGCGCCGGAGCAGAGTGGCAGGGCGGTTGATCGCAAACTTCGGATTCAGCCAGGTGCAACGGACCTTCGATGGAGCCAGTGCGGCCCTCGATGGCGCCTCGACGAATCTCACCCTCTTCGCGGCCCATCCCCGCCAGGGCGGGTTCGAGCTCGATGGCTGGAAGGAGATGACCGAGGTCGACATCGCCGCGGCCACGCTCACCTTCAAGCCCGCGCTGCTCGGCGGCAAGGGGGAGGCGCGACTCTTCGCCATGTACTACCGCGATCGGCGATCCCTGGCGGACTCGGTCTTCAAGGTCGACAACCGCGCCGCGTCGGTTCGCAACGTCGACAGTGCCGCTATCTCCATTCCGATGGTCGGCGGCCACTACCTCCGCCACGGGAGCGTCGGCCGGGGCGAGTGGGACGCGACACTCTGGGGCGTGTATCAGGGCGGCCGCTGGGGCGCGCTGGATCATCGTGCATGGGCCTACGCGCTCGAGGCCGGTTGCCAGTTCAGCGCGCTGCCGTGGAAACCGTGGCTGCGCGCCGGATACAATCGCTCCTCCGGCGACGACAACCCAGCCGACGGGGTCCACCGCACCTTCTTTCAGGTGCTCACCACGGTGCGCCCCTTCGCGCAGTTCCCGTTCTACAACCTGATGAACAACACCGACCTCTTCGCCCAGGTGGTGCTCCGCCCTGTGCCGGGCCGGCTCACCCTTCGCAGCGACCTGCATTCAGTGCGGCTGACGAGTGCGACGGATCTCTGGTATGGCGGGTCGGGGGCGTTCCAGCGGCGGGGGAGCTTCGGCTTCGGCGGCCGGCCGAGTGGCGGCGCGCGCGCCCTGGCAACGGTGCTCGACCTGTCCGCGGATGTTGTGATCCGTCCGTGGTGGAGTGCCTATGGATACGTGGGGCATGGCTTCGGTGGCGATGTGGTCCGCGGGGTGTATGGCGGAGACGGGGCCACGCTCGGGTACGTGGAGATGACTGTTCGGCGGCCCTGATCGGACCGCCGCCGGGCCGCCGTCCCGGTCGGAGGCCAGAGGTCGGTGTGGCGGGTGCACGGGGGGACCACGCGGGTCTCCCAGCGGACTTGGGGTCACCGCTGACGGATTGCAGGGCCCCCGTGCCGCGGTTTCCCACGACCGTCTACTTTCCCCTCCTATGCTTACTGCCCTCCTCGCACTCGCCCTGCCACCCCAGCAGCCCGCGCCGACTCCCCGCGCAGCGTACTGGCAGCAGGCGGTCCGCTACGAAATCCACGCCGCGCTGGACGAGCCGAAAGGTGTCCTCGCGGGCACCCAGCGGGTGGTGTATGTCAACCACTCACCAGACGCCCTGAGCAGCATCTCCTTTCACCTGCATCTCAACGCATTCCGTCCCGGATCCCGCTGGGCCGACGCCGATTCGGCGGAGCGGCGACGGCGCTTCAACGATCTCAAGGACCCCGACTACGCGTTCAACCACGTTCGCAATGTGCGGATCATGGGGCAACCGGTCGCGGCGATCTGGCCGTATGCGCCGGACAGCACCATCGTGCGCTTTCCGCTGCCAGCCACGCTCGCGCCGGGCGACTCGATGATTGTGGAGATGGACTGGGAGGCGCGGCCGTCGACGGTGCCCCGCCGCCAGGGTCGCCTGGGCCGGCACTTCGACTTTGCGCAGTGGTACCCGAAGGTCGTCGTGTACGACACGCACGGCTGGAACGAACACCCACTCTACCCCGGCGGCGAATTCTACGGCGAGTTCGCAACCTATCTCGTCGACCTGGACGTCGCCGAGGACCAGGTGCTCGGCGCGACCGGCGTGCCCATCTGTGGCGACCCGGGGTGGGAGCGGGTCAACCAGGTGCCCGATCGGCCGATCCAGTACCAGCGCGACTTCTATCCCGGCGCGCCGACCTGTGCCGCGCTGAGCCCGCCGGCGCCGGCACCGGGACGCAAGCATGTCATCTGGTACGCCGAGAATGTGCATCACTTCGCGCTCAGCATGGCTCCGGACTACAAGTACGAGGGCTCCGCCTGGGGCAATGTGGCTATCCACGTCCTGTACCGCCCCGGCGACGAGGCCACCTGGGGTCACGGCATCGCGACGTCCCGCACGGCCAAGGCGCTCGAGTGGCTCGACGGCTTTTTCGGCCCGTTCGCATGGCCGCAGATGACCAACCTGCACCGCATCGAGGGCGGCGGCACCGAGTTCCCGATGATGGTACACAACGGCTCGGCGGGGCAGGGGCTGATCGTGCACGAGGCCGGGCACAACTACGTGATGGGGATCCTCGCGAACAATGAGTGGCGCGAGGGGTGGCTCGACGAGGGATTCACCAGCTTCCAGGCGTCGCTCTTCGATGAGGCGCAGCATCCCGGCGAGGACAGCTATCTCTCCGGCGAGGCCTTTCTCACCGGCCTCGACCTCGATGGCGAGTCGGAGCCGGCGAGTCTCCCGGGCGAGGACTATCGCGACTTCACCAGCTACGGCATCGCGATCTATAATCGGGGCGAGCAGTTCTTCCACCGCCTGCGCTATGTGGTGGGCGACGAGACCCTGCACCAGATCATGCGCACGTTTTACGACCGGTGGCAGCTCAAGCATGTGGACGAGGCGGCCTTCCGTGAGGTGGCTGAAGAGGTGTCGGGGATGGATCTCTCGACGCTCTTCGCGCAGCAGCTGCACACGACTGCGCTGGTCGACTATGCGGTGGGGCGGGTCAGAACGGCCCGACGGTCCGGCGGTCCGTCGATCGCCGATCATACAACCTGGGAGACGAAGGTCGAAGTCATCCGCAAGGCCGACGGTCAGCTGCCGGTCGAGGTCTGGGTGCTCGGCGAGACGGACACGGCGGTGGTCCGTACCGACGGGCTTGCCACGCGCGAATGGGTGACGGTCGGGACCCGGTCACGCCCGAGACAGGTGCTGCTCGATCCCCGGCTCCGCACCGGCGACTGGAACCGGCTCAACAACGTCTGGCGCCACGGCTTTCTCGGCATCACCTCACGCGAGCCGAAGCGGGAGCGCTACCTCGACACCTGGTTCAGCCAGCGGAGCGCACGCGACCACCGCACCGAGGGGTGGATGCCCCTCGCTTGGTACAACGACGCGGGGGGCATCACCCTTGGCGTCCGCAACCGGGAGAACTACTTCGGCCGCTTCGAGGAGAACCAGGCGATCCACAGCTACAGCACCGGCTGGCAGAGCGACGCGCCGCTCAAAGTGAAGGACAACGACTTCATGATGCGGGTGCAGAACCCGACCTGGCTGCGAAGCCCCGGGCTTTCGCAGACGCTCGAGGCCTACAATGTGGAGGGTCGGTTCGGGGGCCGAGTCGGGGTGGAGCGCACCCGGCGCGCGCACCTCGGCTGGGGGCCGACGACGACCTTCGGGCTGGGGTTCACCTGGTTGCAGCCGGACGATTTTCGATATCTCGATCGCGGCTACTACGACGATGCGGGCACCGTCGAACTCGCTCTCACCGCCTCCTCGAAGGACCGGCTTGGCGCCTGGCGGCTCGGCACGCGAAGCGCGATCGCCGGCGGGATCGCGTACAACCGCCACGGACTTGCTGCCGCGACTGGTCGTCCGGAACTCGATCCCTTCTACGGCCGTTTCACCCTCGAGGCCACGGCGCACCGTGACCTTGGCACCCGCTGGGGCCTCGGCCTGCGATTCTACGGCGGTGTGAGCAGCAGCGGCGACAATGCCGTCAAGCAGCGTCAGATCTATGTCGCCGGCGCCGACCCGCTGGAACAGTTCGGCAATCCCTTTCTGCGCTCACGCGGCGCGCTGCTGCTCCGGCCCGATCTGTATTACCACGCGGCCGGCGGCGGGAACCTCCGTGGCTACGATCCGCGGCTCTCCACCGAGGGGCTGGTGGCGCTGAACCTGGAGCTGGAACGCACCCTGTTCCGACGGCGCAGCGCAAAGCTGTTCAATCGTGTGGCGCTGGCAGCGTTTGGCGACGCCGGCCAGGGAATTGGTGGCGTGGCCGATCCCAGCCTCGGCGCGCCGATTCGATTCCTGGCCGATGCGGGAATCGGCATCCGCGCAGAGCATCTCATCGGACAGACGCGAGTGACCAGCCGGGCCGATTTCCCGCTCTGGGTGAGCCAGCCAGCGCTGGCGGCCGATCGCCGGCCCGGGCTCGCGCATGCCGGGTTCCGCTGGACATTCAGCTTCGAGCCGGCCTGGTGAATATTCCCGGCCTGCCTGACTTCGCCGACCGTCGCGCGCTCTTCAAGAGCTCCGTCGGCCAATGGCTGGAGCGGGCGATGGAGACCGCGGAGCGGCGGGTGGCGCCGGAGCGGTATCTCCGTCCGCCCGGCTCGCTGCCGGAGGTCGCGTTTCTGGCCGCGTGCACCCGCTGCGGCGACTGCGTCACCGCCTGCCCACCGTTCGCGATCCGCAAGGTGCCGACCAGCGGCGGACTCGCCGCCGGGACACCGTACATCGATGTCACGATCCAGGCCTGCGTCGTATGCGACACGATCCCCTGCGCGCGCGCCTGCCCTACCGAGGCGCTGACCCTCCCCCCGGCGCTCTGGGACGGCTATCGTCTGGCGGTGCTGGAGTTCGTGCCGGAGCGCTGCGTCACCTTCAATGGCACGCGCTGCCGCGCCTGCGCCGACGCCTGCCCGGTCGGCGAGGGAGCGCTGGCGATCGACGCCGACGGCCATCCGGTGCTCAAGATGGAAGGATGCGTCGGTTGCGGCATCTGTGTCCGGGCCTGTATCACCTCACCGTCGTCCTTTCTCCTTCGCCCGCTGGAGGGCTGATGCCTGACATTCCGTACCGGGTCGACAAGCCCTGGGGGTACGAGCTGATCTGGGCGCGGACCGACCGCTACGTGGGCAAGATCCTCCACGTGAAGGCCGGGCAGGTGCTGAGTCTGCAGTACCACCACCGGAAGGATGAGACGATGCACGTGCTCTCGGGTGAACTCATTCTCCGGACCCAGCCGGGCGAGGTGCTCGAGGCGCGCGCGTTCAAGGCGGGGGAGTCGGTGCACATTCCGCCGACCCTGATTCACCAGATCGAGGCGGTGGTCGACACCGACGTGCTCGAGGCCTCGACGCCGGAGCTGGACGACCTGGTGCGCCTCTCGGACCGCTACGGAAGGAGCTGACCACGATGCAGGTGATCATTCCGCTCGCCGGCAAGGGCACGCGGCTCCGGCCGCACACCCACCTCGTTCCCAAGCCGATGCTGAAGGTGGCGGGGCGCCCGGTGATGGACTGGGTGATGGACCGGCTGCAGGGGCTGGAGGTCTCCGAGCTGATCTACATCACCGGCCATCTCAAGGAGCAGGTCGAGGAGTACACCCGCACCCACTACAAGTATCCCAGCCGGTTCATCGAGCAGAAGGTGCAGGACGGCACCGCCGGTGCGGTGAACCTGGCCCGCCCGTTCGTGAAGGAACCGGTGCTGATCATCTTCGTCGACACCGTCTTCGAGGCGGACCTCGACCCTCATCAACCGTACCGCCGCCGACGGGATCATCTGGGCCAAGGAGGTCGAGGACTACCAGCGCTTCGGCGTGGTGGTCACCGACACCCAGGGTTACATGACAAGGATTGTCGAGAAGCCGTCCACGCCGATCTCCAAGCTCGCCAACATCGGGCTCTACTATATCAAGGACACCGCGGCGCTCTGGCAGGGCATCGACCAGGTCCTCGCCAGCCCCACCAACAAGGGGGAGTACTACCTCACCGACGCCTTTCAGCACATGATCGAGCATGGCCGCAAGATCCTCACCGCCGAAGTCGGCGGCTGGTACGACTGCGGCAAGCTCGACACCCTGCTGGAAACCAACGCGATTCTGCTCAGCAAGGGCTCCGCCCGGCGCCGGGAGTTTCCCGGCGTCACGATCCATGATCCGGTGCTGATCCAGGATGGGGTCACCATCGAGCGGAGCGTCATCGGTCCCAACGTCACGCTCGAGAAGGGCACTCGGGTGGTCAACAGCCACCTCGCGCACACGATCATCGGCGAGAACAGCGTCATCACCGACGCGACGCTCAGCCACTCGATGCTCGGCGATCGGGTCACGGTCCGCGGGTTCAAGGGGACGACGACGCTCGGGGACGACAGCGAGGTGCTTGGAGGGTGAGGCGGCAGCGGAAGCGGGCCGGCCTCGCTCCTACGGGAGTTCCCGCCGACCTGCCGCCGCCAGCTCGGCGATGAGCGTCCGGATGTCGTCGTCGGTGGTGCGGTAGCCGCAGCAGCAAATCCGGAGCGCCAGCGACCCACCGAGCCGGGTGGTGGAGAGAAAGAACCGGCCGGCGGCGTTGACCCGATCCAGCACCCGCTGATTGAGGGCATCGAGCGCCGACTGGTGCATCCCGTCCGGGCGCACCCGGAAGCAGCAGATCCCCAGCCGGGCGGGGGAGAGAATCTCGAAGTCCCCTCCTTCCCGCAACAGCCGCTCCGCCAGCTCGGCCCGCAGGATTCCCGCATCGATCGCCGCGGCGAGCCGGGCGGTGCCGAAGTAACTCACTCCCAGCCAGACCTTGAGCGACCGGGCGTAGCGGGTCAGCTGTTCGCCGTAGTCGGCGAAGTTGATCTCGCCCCCCGTCTGGTCGAGATCCCGGAGATAGTCCGGCAGGATGTGAAAGGCGTCGAAGAGGCGGCGCGGTTCCCGTACGAGCAGCGAGCCGCATTCGAACGGCATGTAGAGCCACTTGTGCGGGTCGAGGGTGACGCTGTCGGCGAGGCCGAGCCCGGCGAGTTCCTCCCTGCCCCTGTCGGTGAGCATCGCGAAACCGCCGTAGGCGGCATCGACGTGCAGCCACAGCTGCTGCTCGTGACAGAGGGTCGCGAGTTCGGGGAGCGGATCGGTGGCCCCGGTGTTCGTTGTCCCGGCGCTCGCCACCACGGCCAGCGGGAGCAGCCCCGCGCCCCGGTCCCTGTCGAGCGCCTGACGGAGCGCATCGAGCCGCAGCCGGAACGCGCCGTCGACCGGCAGGGCGCGGACCTGGGCCCGCGGCACGCCGGCGATCCACGCCGCGCGCGTCACCGAGCTGTGGGTCTGGTCGGAACAGTAGATCGTCAGCCGGGGAAGCCGTTCGGATGCGTCGCCCACCACCGCGTGGCGCGCGGCGACGATCGCCATGAGGTTGGCGGTCGAGCCGCCGGAGGTAAGGAGACCGCTCGCGCCCTCCGGCATGCCGATCCACTGGCGGAACCAGTCGAGCACGGTGAGCTCGAGCATCGCCGGGCCGCTGGCCACGCGCCACGCACCCCCGAAGAAGTTGTACCCGGTCGCCAGCCAGTCGCCAAGCACCGCAGGAAAGGTGGGACAGCCCTGCACGTAGCCGAGGAATCCCGGATGTGGCTCGGCGGTATGGTGCGGGAAGACCCGCTCCTCGAGAAAGCCGAGCAGCGATTCGAAGGGCTGTCCGTGAAGCGGGGGGGGTGAGGCGATCAGCCGCTCCGCCGCGGCGCGGGGAAGGTACCGGAAGACCGGCTGCTCGCGGAGCCCGGCGAGGTGGGCGGCGACGTGATCCGCCACCTGGCGCCCGAGGCGCTGCATGGTAGCCTGATCCAGATCCAGGGGCGATGGCATCACGAATGATTCGTCAGGAATCGCCAGAGTTCAATCCCTTGACTCGGCGTCCGCCGCACCGGCACGTTTCAGGCCGTCCAGACCATCCCATGACCGCGACCACCGACCTCTACCGCTCCTACCTCGACCTGCGCTGGCACTTCGACCCCTCCGCCGCCACCGGCGCCGGGGTGACGACGCACGATGAGCGTCTGGCGGATTTTTCCGCGATCCCGATGCGGGAACATCTCGCCGCGTTCAAGGCGATTGCCTTCGCGGCCGAACAGCTGGAGGTGGAGGACCCGCAGGAGGAGATCGACCGCACCGCCTTTCTCGACGAGGTGCGGATCACGGTGTTCCGGTTCGAGCATGAGCGGCCCCATGTGCACGACCCGAGCTTCTGGCTCTCCCATCTCTACGGCGCCTTTCAATCCCTCCTGCGCCGTCGGGACGGGACCCCGCAGGCCCGGGCCCAGGGCCTCCTGGGCCGGCTGAAGGCCACGCCGGCCTTTCTCAAGGCGGCACGGGCGACGCTGCAGGACCCGCCGAGGGTCTTCCTCGAGACGGCGACGCTGCTGGTCGATGCCGGCCCGCGGCTGCTCGGCGATGTGGCCCGCAGCCGCGCGGGAGGGCCACCCGGAGTCGGCCGGAGCGATCGACGATGCACTCGAGTGAGGCGGAGGCGGCGCTGACCCGCTTCGCCATGGCCCTCCGCACCGAGCTCACGGCCCATCACGACGATCTCTCCTTTGCGATCGGAGAAGACGCAGTTCAACCGCCGGCTGCACCACGAGCATGCGCTGCCGTACACCGCCCCGGAGCTCTACCGCTACGGGCTCCACCTGGCCGACGAGACCGAGGCCGACGTCGCGGCGCTGGCGCGGCAGATCGATCCCGGAGTGCCGTGGCGAACGGTCATCGAGCGGCTCCGGACCCAGGCGGCGCCGGGCGACGATCTGGTCCGCACCCTTTCGCGACAGCGTCGAGCGAGCCCGGCTCTTCCTCGTTGCCCGGGACCTTGTCACCATCCCCGACGGCCTCCTCGAGGTCGTCGAGACGCCGCTCTTCCTCCGACCCCTCATGCCGTTCGCGGCCTACATCCCGCCCGCCGTCTTCGGCGAACAGCGGATCGGGACCTTCTATGTGACCTCCCCGCCGCCAGGCCATGCGGTGGGTGTGAACTCGCGGCACGAGGTCGCGGCCACGGCGGTGCACGAGGCATGGCCCGGGCATCACCTGCAGATGCTGACTGCACGCAACGCCAAGTCCGATGTGCGCCGGGTAAGCTGGACTCCGGTCACCGTCGAAGGATGGGCGCTCTACTGCGAGGAGCTGATGGCCGAACAGGGATTCTACACCTCGGTCGAAGAGCGGCTCTTCCAGCGATTGCACCTGCTCTGGCGCGCCATTCGGATCGTGCTCGATGTCGGGCTCCACACCCGTGGCATGACGCCCGAGCAGGCGGTCGACATGCTGGTGGACCGGGTGGCGATGGACCGGAACAAGGCCAAGGCGGAGGTGAGCCGCTACTGTGCCGCGCCGACCTACCAGCTCAGCTACGCGGTGGGCCGGCGGGAATTTCTGCATCTGCGGGCCGCCTGGCGCGAGGCGCTGGGGCCGGCCGTCCCTCTGCGGGAATTCCACGACGCCGTCCTCGCCTACGGCGGGCTGCCGGTCTCCCTGATCCGCTGGGGCATGGGGCTGGGTATCGATGAATGACCGGGTACGCATGCCGGCCCCAGTCGACGGTCTCTCCCCGGTCTCGCGCAACGATGACCGGTCGCGCAGGTCGCGCGGCCTCCCGCTCCGTCGCTCAGAATCGTTGTTGTGGCGGGGCGGCTGGCCGGATCTCCGGCGGGGCATGCTCCCGGGTCACCGGGGTGGTCGATCGCTCCCCGTCCGGCGGAGCGTTGAACTGCAGGTCCATGGAGTTCGCGGGTCCTACCATTGTGGAGCGGGCATGCGTCATCGGCTGAATGCAGCAGGAATCATTGCGATCATCGCCGGACTCGCCACCGGAGTCTCCCCAGCCGGGGCTCAGGTCCAGATCCGCCTCGGGGACCCGTCGCGCACCATCTATTCCGAAGTGCACGAGGGGCTGCGCGATTCCACTCCCGCCGCCGACTCGGTGCGTCGCATCCTCGGAGCGACAACGTCCAAGGCGCTGTGGCCGCTGGTCGACCGGATGCTCCGCGGCAGGATCGCGTGGGACGTCGGCATGCTGGCGCTGACCCGCATCGCGGAGTTGCGCGAACCGGCGAGCCGCGACAGCGTGGTGGCCTACCGGAAGCGGATTCTGAATCACGAGATCCCGCCGCCGCCTGCCACCGACCAGGCCGATGCACTGCCCGCGTTCCACGCAGTCGAGCTCGAGCTGGAGCGGGGCAGCAAGGGGGACCTGGCGATTCTCGGCGACCTGATCCCTCGCATTCCCAACGGCTCGTACGACCTCGGCGATGCCTGGGTCTTCGGCCGGCTCGGTGCCGGTGCCGCGGACACGCTGGCCCGCCGGTTCCTCGCGACGAGCGACCAGGCTCTCCGGATCCGCTACCTGACCCTGCTGTCGTTCTCGACCGATACCACGCTGATTCCGCTGCTCGCCCGGATCTACGCGGCGCCGGACAGCTTCACCCTGCCGCTCCGCATCGGTGGCCGGGCGTCGGATGGGCTGCTCTGGATCGGGACCAGGCCCAGCGTGGAGGCACTGCTCGCCGCTCGCGCCGCCGCGCTGGCGCGGCGGACGTACGCCGACCCGAGGCTGGGGCACGCCGATCTCGATTTCCTGGGGAACGACAGCTCGCTGGTGATCAGCCGGACCGGCCGGTGGCTCACCGACTGGGCGGAGCGGCTTCGTTAGGGAAGTCGCTCAGCCCGCGCCGACATCGGCGACGCCGCCTGACACCACAAAGGCCATCACCTTGGAGCTGGGCGCGGTGAGCGGGACCACCCGGTCGCGCGGGAAGAGCAGCAGCTGGCCCGCGAAGCTGTAGGAGAACGGGCAGGTAGACCGTGACGTGATCGGCGATGCCCAGCTCGTCGAGCGAGTCCTGGGTGAGGAACGCCGATCGCCTTGGACCCCGCCACCGGGATCGAGCGTCACCATCACCGGCTGCTGGAACCGCTTCTTCTCGCCCACGAACGCGCCGGTGACATCCTTGATCCCGGTGTACAGCAGTCGCACGCCGGGAAGCTTCTCCAGCAGCTCGTCCACCCAGTCGAGCAGCCGCCGCGCCAGGAAGTTCGAGGCGAGGAAACCGATCAGGGTGATCAGCGCCAGCGTGACCACGAAGCCCACGCCCGCGATCGGGATGCCGAGCCAGCTGTCGACGGTGGTGAAGAGCTTCCACAGCACGTAGAGCGTGAGGACGGCCGGCGCGGTGAAAGATGCAGGCCGTTCAGGAAGTAGCCGACGAGTCGTTTCATCGGGACTCCGGCTTCGGGAGAGGGCTCAGCAGCAGCGGGTCGGCACCGTCACCGTAGCGCGACTGCAGGTACAGGTCGAAGAACTCCCGTTCCGACGGGATCGGCCAGTCCGGGTGACGCTGCCTGCAGGTGCCGCAGGTAGGCCGGGTAGTCCGGCATGCCGGCGATCCGCCGGACAACGGTGAGCCAGCGCCGCGCCGCGCGCGGAGCCGAGGCCCGGCCCGCTCGTCGTCCGCCTGTCGCGTCAGCTCGCATACGCCGACTCCACGAATCGGGGCCTCGGACCGCGTCGCGGCCCGTCCGCCCGCTCAGCATCAGCCACCACTCGCCGGACCGACGAGCGACCACCGCCAGTACGACCACGCACGAAGATGCTGGCGACCACCGCATTCGAGCCGGTCATTGAAGATCAGCCGGGCGCCCCGCGCCGGGTCGATGGTGCCGGCGGCGATCTCGGCGGCCGCGGCCGGGCGTGGGCCAGGAAGCCGAGGCGGGGCTCGTCGGAGAAGATCTTCTGCCAGCCGGCGGTGAAGGTCACCGACCAGGACCCAGGCGAGCGGCACCAGCGTCACCCAGGCGTAGCGGGCCTTGCCGGCCTTGATGATCAGGGTGGTGCCGACGCAGAGCGCGACCGCGGCCAGCAGCTGGTTGCTGATGCCGAAGAGCGGCCAGAGCGAGTTGATGCCGCCCAGCGGGTCGAGCACGCCCTGGATCAGGAAGTATCCCCACCCCGCCACGACCAGCAGCGAGGACAGGAGATGCTGGGATACCACGAGGTGCGGCCCAGCGGCGCCCAGAGGTGGCCGCCGAGCTCCTGCAGCATGAAGCGGCCGACGCGGGTGCCGGCATCGATGGTGGTCAGGATGAACAGCGCCTCGAACATGATGGCGAAGTGATACCAGAGCGCCAGCAGTGCTCGCCGAAGGCGCCGCTGAAGATCGGGGCCATGCCCACGGCGAGCGTCGGGGCGCCGCCGATCCGGCCGAGCAGCGTGGTCTCGCCCATCGAGCGGGCCAGCGCGTCCATCTGCTCCGGCGTGACCGTGAAGCCCCAGCCCCGGATCGTCTCGGCGGCCGCGACCGCGTTGCCGCCCAGCCGGGCCAGCGGGACGTTGATGGCGAAGTAGACGCCGGGGTCGAGCACCGCGGCGGCGCACATCGCCATCACCGCCACGAACGACTCCATCAGCATCCCGCCGTAGCCGATCAGGCGGGCGTCGCTCTCGCGGCGGAGCATCTTCGGCGTGGTGCCGCGAGGCCACCAGCGCGTGGAAGCCGCTGATGGCGCCGCAGGCGATGGTGATGAAGGCGAACGGAAAGAGCTTGCCGGCGAAGACCGGGCCGGTGCCGTCGATGAACCGGGTGAGCGCCGGCAGCTTGAGCGGCGGCAGCACGATGAGGATGCCGACGGCGAGCAGCACGATGGTGCCGATCTTCATGAAGGTGCGAGAGGTAGTCCCGCGGCGCGAGCAGCATCCAGACCGGCAGCACGCTGGCGACGAAGCCGTAGACGATCAGCGCCAGGCGAGCGTCAGCGCCGCCCAGGTGAAGAGCGGCGCCAGCGTCGGGGAGGCTGCGACCTGCTGCCCCCCCACCAGCGCGACCAGCAGCAGCACGACCCCGACGACCGAGGCCTCACCGGTGCGGCCCGGCCGCCAGACCTTCATCCAGAATCCCATCAGCATCGCGATCGGGATGGTGCAGGCGATGGTGAAGACTCCCCACGGGCTGTCGCGGAGCGCGTTGACCACGATCAGGGCGAGCACGGCGAGCAGGATGATCATGATCGCGAGGATCGCGACCATCGCGGCCAGCCCGGTGACCGGCCCGATCTCCTCCTTGGCCATCTGGCCCAGCGACTTGCCGTCGCGCCGCATGGAGCCGAACAGGATGATGAAGTCCTGCACCGCGCCGGCCAGGACCACGCCGACGACGATCCAGATGGTGCCGGGGAGGTAGCCGAACTGGGCGGCCAGCACCGGACCGATCAGCGGTCCCGCGCCGGCGATCGCGGCGAAGTGGTGGCCGAAGAGGACCCAGCGGGTGGTCGGCACGAAGTCGCGCCCGTTGTTCAGCCGCTCCGCCGGGGTCGCGCGCCGGTTGTCGAGGCCGAAGACCCGGTTGGCGAGGAATCGGCTGTAGAAGCGGTAGGCGATGAGGTAGGTGCCCACCGCCGCCAGGACGAGCCAGGCGGCGCTGACCGGTCTCGCCCCGTGCCAGGGCGAGCATCGCCCAGCCGGCGGCGCCGGCCAGGGCGATGACGAGCCAGAGGATGGTCTTCATGCCGCGGAATCACGATTGCCGGGCGGCCGGCAGGGCCATCGACGCCGGGCGCGAGTCCGCGACCTCTCTTGCCGACGGGCTCACGCCGCCCGTAGGTTGCCCCTCCATGCCCTCTCCCTTCGGCGGATTCGGCGGCAGTCGTGGCGACGCCGGATGCCGAACGAGCACTCCGGCACCTCGCTCGAGCAGCCGCAGCCGCAGCCGGTCGCCGAGCGGGGTTCAGGGGCAAGGTGGCGGTGGTCACCGGCGGGGCCACCGGGCTGGGCCGCAGCATCGCGCTGGAATTCGCCCGGCTGGGCTGCGAGGTGGCCTTCTGCTGGGTCGAGCTGCCGGGCCGGGACGTGCTGGAGCAGGCCCTGCTCACCGAGACCGCCTGTCGGCGCATGGGCGCCAACGTCTAAGCGCCCGCTGCGATGTGCGGGACCGCGGCGGTCGATCTCTTCTTCACCGACACGGGCCCGGTTCGGCACCGTGCACTACCTGGTCAACAACGCCGGCATCGCGATGGATGGCGCCCTCTGGCGGTTGACCGACGAGGCCTGGCGCGAGGTCCTGGACACCAATGTGACCGGCGCCTTCAACTGCATCCGCGCCGTCGCGCCGATCTTCCGGACGCAGCACTACGGCAAGATCGTGAACATCAGCGCCCACCAGGCCGACCGCCCCGGGTTCGGGGTGGCCAACTACGCCGCCAGCAAGGCGGCGCTCCAGGGCCTCACCCGCGCCGCCGCCGTCGAGCTCGGCCCGCGCAACGTCAACGTCAACGCCGTCGCTCCCGGCTTCATCCGGACCGAGCGGATGAGGATGCTGCCCCGGGAGGTGGTCGAGCGGGTCCAGAAGCACAGCGTGCTCGGACGGGTGGCGGAGCCGGAGGACGTGGCCCACGTGGTCACCTTCCTCTGCTGCGACGAGGCGCGCCACATCACGGGCCAGACGATCGTGGTCGACGGGGGGCTGTCGCTGGAATGAATAGCCGAGGTCGAGAGGCTCCCCCCTCCGCCAACCTCACCTCCGACCTCCGATCTTCGGGTTGACGTTCGGTCAACCCAACCGTGCCAACCCGATCCTCCCTCTGGGCCGTCCGTGCTGGCCCTCGCAACCCTCTGGCCTGCTGGCCGGCAAGCGCCGGCCGACGCCGATCCCCGGCGCACGCCACCGCGCCAGCCCAGGGATCCGGTCAAACCGCTTGTGACCATCGGCTGTGGCCGGCGCAGCCGATCGCCGGTCGTGCCGCTCGACTCTCGTCGTCGCGACCGACACCCTGCGCCTGACTCGCCGCCGCTCAAGGACCGCGCGCACGCCTGCGCTGGGCCGATTCGCTGATCGGCGACTGCTGCTCGACCGGGGACCCGAGGTGAAGTGGGTGCTGCCGGCGGAGCTGCGCAAGAACGCCCTCCGGGCCCCGGGGTGGCGACCGATCCCGATCGGATGGGCCAGGCGCTCTCCGTGCGACCGCGAACTCAAGGAAATGCCCGATCCGCTGCGGACCTACCTGCGCTCGATGACGGCGGTGGTCGGCGGCGACTTCGCCCTGATCCCGGCGGCGCTGATGCTTCGTGCCCGATGTCTCGGGACTCTGCGGGCCGAGATCTCCCTGGCCATGGCCGATACCCGGACCGGTGACGTGGTCTACCGCACCGTGGCCGTCGGCACTCGGCTCCAATCCCGACCCGCGCCCTGAAGGCCGCGATGCTCACCGTCCTTCCCGTGGGACTTGGACAAGCAATGACGCTACGATGTGACCCTGATTCCCGGCGACGGCATCGGCCCCGAGATCACGGCCGAGACCGTGAAGGTGCTGGAGGCGACCGGACTCAAGTTCGCCTGGGATGAGCAGCTGGCCGGGGTGGCGGCGGTCGACGCGACCGGCACGCCGCTGCCCGACGCGACGATCGAGAGCATCCGGCGCCGCAAGCTGGCGCTCAAGGGACCGCTGACCACGCCGGTCGGCACCGGATTCCGCTCGGTCAATGTGCAGCTCGCAAGGAATTCGAGCTCTTCGCCAACCTCCGGCCGGCCCGTTCGTTCGTGCCCGGCGGCCGGTTCAGCGACGTGGACATCGTGCTGGTGCGGGAAAATCTCGAGGGGCTCTACGTCGGGGTCGAGCACTTCATCGCCATCGGCGGCGACCCGCGCGCCGTCGGCCGAGTCGACCGCCATCGTGACCCGGGCCGGCTGCGAGCGGATCATCCGCTACGCCTTCGAGTACGCCATCCGCCACAATCGCAAGAAGGTCACGATCGTCCACAAGGCCAACATCCTCAAGATGGTGAGCGGCCTGTTCCTCGAGGTCGGCAAGCGGTTCATCCAGAAGGAGTACGAGGGCCGGGTCCAGTCCAACGACCTGATCGTGGACAACTGCGCCATGCAGCTGGTGCTCAAGCCCGAGCAGTTCGACGTCATCGTGACGACCAACATGTTCGGCGACATCCTGAGCGACGAGGTCTCCGGGCTGGTCGGCGGGCTGGGGCTGGCCCCCGGCGCCAACATCGGCACCCACGCCTCGATCTTCGAGGCGGTACACGGCAGCGCCCCGGACATCGCGGGCAAGGGCATCGCCAACCCGGCCGCCCAGATGCTCGCCGCCGCGATGATGCTGGATCATGTCGGCGAACTCAAGCGGGCCAACCGGATCCGCGAGGCCATCGAGAAGACCATCGTCGACGACAACATCCGCACCCGGGACCTGGGCGGCACCGCGACCACCCGGGAGTTCGGCGATGCGGTCGCCCGCCGGCTCGCCTGAGGTCCCCTGCGCCCGCTGCGGGACGCGGGTCGCAGGGCTGGCCTGGGGCGACCTCTGCCCGACCTGCCGGGCCGACCGGACGCGCCGTGCAAGTCGCCTCGCCGGCCGCATCTCCCTCCCGGCTACCCTGCTGGTCGGACTGTATGTGACTCTGCGCCTGCCTCCGCTGCCCATCGCTCGCTTCTACGGGCTGCTGGCGGTGCTGGTCACCTATCTGGTGGTCCGCAAGGTGGTGCAGCGGGTTGCCCTCGAGATGTTACCCCGGTGACTTTCACGGCAGGGAGACCCAAGATGACCACCCCGATTCGGCGAGACCTGTGGGCCGCGCTGGCAATGGTGTCACTCCTTCTGATTCACAGGGCGCATCCCCTCGCGGCCCAGTCGGTCGCACCGGCCAGCCTCACACTCTACAACGACGGCCGAGTCCTCGTCCGTCGGCTGATCCCGCTGGAGATTCGCAAGGGCGATTCCGAGCAGCGACTGGCCCTTGGCCCGGTGGATCCCGCCAGCGTGTTCACCCTCGATACTTCGGTGACGATCATCGGCTCGAGGTATGATGCCACCGTCGACTATGGCAGTGCGATCCGCCGGTCTGTCGGTCGGCGGCTCACGTTCAAGTATGGCAAGGACACCGTGAGCGCCGAGGTCCTCGGTGTCGACCCCGAACGGTACCAGCTGGCGGATGGCACGATCACCTTTGAGCGACCCGGTTCTCCCCAGTTCCCCGCCGATCTGGTGCTGCTCGAGCCCACGCTGACGCTGTCGCTGGCCAGCGCCCAGGCACGGAAGGAGCTGGCCCTCGCCTACTTCACGCAGGGCGGTGGTTGGTTCGCGAGCTATCAGGTGGTGATCACCGGGAGCAGCGCGCGGGTGAGCGGCCAGGCCGTGGTCAACGGCGGCCCGCTCCGGGTGAAGGACGCTGAGCTGCAGCTGCTCGCGGGGCAGGTGAACGTGGCGCGGGTGCCGCAGGAGTACCGGGCGCGCAATGAGGGGATGATGGTCGCCAAGGCGGCGCGCATGGACGCGAGCGCACCGAGCGAGCAGAAGGTCGGCGAATTCCATCTCTACACGCTGCCCGGGCGGTCGTCGATGGAGCCCGGCGTGGCCACGACGGTGGGACTCTTCGCCCCGTCGACTGCGAAGGTGAAGAAGAGCTTCGAAGTTCATGGGCAACTTCCCTGGTGGGGCGGGCTGCCCCAGGACGGCAGCGAGAACGAGGTGCCGGTCGACGTCATCTACACCGTGCAGCGCCCGCGGAAGACCGACCTCGGTGACCGTCCGCTTCCCGGGGGCGCGGTGCGGCTCTTCGAGCCCGACAGCGCCGGGCGGCTGCAATTGATCGGCGAAGCGGCCATCGATCACTCCCCTGCGGGCGAGGATCTCCGGCTCGGCGCCGGCGCCGCCTTTGACCTGACCGCCAAGCGGGTCCAGACCGCGTTCGCCACCAGGCGGGACAGCACCGGCGGCATCTGGCGGACCATCGCGACGGCGGACTACAAGGTGAGCCTGACCAACGCGGGCGATGCCGCCGTGACGATCGAAGTTGTGGAGGAACGCGGCGGAGAGTGGAGCGTGGTCAGCAGCAGCCTCCCGGCCTCGAAGCTCTCGTCGACCCGGACCAGTTTCCGGGTTCCGGTGCCGGCGAGCGGCAAGGCCGCGCTGACCTACCGCGTCCGGGTCGTCTGGTGACCGAGGTCATCGTCGCTCATCTTTCGGATATCCACTTCGGCGTGCGCTGCGATCTCCCGCAGCTGGCCGCTCTCGAACGATTTCTGCCGACGCTGCGTCCGCAGGTCATCGTCGTCTCCGGCGACGTGGCCCAGCGGGCGCGGCACGGGGAGTTCCAGGCCGCGTTCCGCTTTCTGCAGGCGCTGGCCTCGAGCGCCCCCGTTCACCTGGTCCCCGGCAATCACGACGTGCAGTGGTGGCGCAGCCCCCTGGGGTTGCTGGGTCAGCGGGCGAAGTACGCCAAGTGGCGCCGCTACTTCGGCGAGGATCTCTCCCCCGTCCTGGAGCTGGACGGGGTGATCATCGCCGGACTGCTCTCCGCGAATGGCCTTGCGTGGGGCTCCCTGACGCTCAACCCGAATGACACCACTGTCCGGGGTCATCTCCCCGCCGCGGAGGTGGAGCGGGTTCGCCGGCGCTTCTCCGGTGCGCCCGCCACGAAGGTCCGGCTGGCGGTGCTGCATCACAATGTGCTGCCCGGTGTGATCTCGCAGCGCTGGGGGCTCGCCCGGCCGCTCGCGGCCCAGCGCGCCCTGCTCTCGCTCGATGCCGATGTCATCTGTTGCGGGCACGATCATACTGAAGGGGCAGGCCAGATCGATGACCGCCTGGTGGTGAGCACGGCGGGGACGCATTCCGTGCGCACCCGCGGTGGCCGGCCGTCGGCGTTCAACCTGATCCGGATCGGCGCTACGCAGGTGCAGATCGACCACTATGTCTATGAGCGCTCCGAGGCCACCTTCCGGCCCGGAAGCAGCTCCCTGTTTGTGAGGCATCGTCGTGCAGCTGGCGCTCTGGCTCGATAGCCTGCTCCAACCGGCCCCGAGCCCGGGGTCCAGGGCTCCGTCGCCCCAGAGGGCGAATGCGGTGCCCGCAGTCGATCGGGGACCGGCCGAGGACCGGTTGGTGCCGCGACTGCACGCCCTCGGCCTGCCGCCGTTCCAGCAGGTCGAGACGCATCGCAATCGCCACGTCATGCTCTCGTTCGTGCCCGGGAAGCAGATCCGGCTGCACGCCGGCTACGCGCACGCGCCGGACGACGTGCTCGAGGCCATCGTCCGGTTTGTCACCCCTGGAGTGCGTCGTGCCACCCGGCTCAAGGCCAAGCAGACTTTCCTTGCCTTTCCCGCAGAGGAGTACGCGCCGTCGCCAGTGCGCCCCCGGCGGCCTGCGAAGCCGCGGGCCGGCGATGCCCATTTGCTCACGCAGCTGCGGCTGGCGTTCGACGAGCTCAACCGGGAACACTTCGCGGGGAGCCTCGGCGCGATTCCCATCCTGATATCTGGACGGATGCGCACCCGGCTGGGAGAATTGCGGATGGATCGCCGGACTGGCCGGCCGCTGCAGATCGCGCTGAGCCGCCGGCATCTGCGCCGGGATGGCTGGGTGGCCGTACAGGAAACCCTGCTGCACGAAATGGTGCACCAGTGGCAGGCCGAGACCGGCCGGCCGGTCGATCACGGCGTGGAATTCCGGGAGAAGTCCCGCGAAGTCGGCATCACCCCGCGGGCGGTGCGACGGCCCGACTGAGCCATCGGGAAGGCAGATTCCCCTCTCCCCTTTCCCATTTCCCTTTCCCCCTCACCACCATGCCTCCCTTCGCCGGCGTCGACTTCTACAACATCGAAAGTCTCCTTTCCGAGGAGGAGCGCGCGGTCCGCGACACCGTCCGGACCTGGGTCGACGAGCAGCTCATGCCCATCATCGGCGATGCCTACGTCGCGGGCCGCTTCCCCCGGGAGCTCATCCCCGGCATGGCCGAACTCGGGATGCTCGGCGCCAACCTGCCGGAGCGTTACGGCTGCGCCGGGCTGAACAGCGTCGCCTACGGGCTGATCATGCAGGAACTGGAGCGTGGCGACAGCGGCATCCGGTCGTTCGCGTCGGTGCAGGGCGCCCTGGTGATGTACCCGATCCACGCCTTTGGCTCGGAGGCGCAGCGCGCCCGGTGGCTGCCGGCGCTGGCGCAGGGGACGGCGATCGGCTGCTTCGGCCTCACCGAACCGGATTTCGGCTCCAATCCCGGCGGCATGATCACGACCGCGCGCGCGACCGCCGATGGCTGGGTGCTCAATGGCGCCAAGATGTGGATCACCAACGGCTCCCAGGCGACCGTCGCGATCGTCTGGGCCAAGACCGGCGACCTCGCCGATGCGCACTCGGTGCGCGGATTCATCGTCCCCACCGATAGCCGCGGGTTCAGTGCCCGCGACCAGAAGGGAAAGCTGTCGCTCCGCGCCTCCGATACGAGCGAGTTGATCCTCGAGGACGTGCAGCTGCCCGCGGAGGCCCTCCTCCCCGGCTCGCAGGGGCTGAAGAGCCCCCTGATGTGCCTGACACAGGCCCGCTATGGCATCGCCTGGGGGGCGGTCGGCGCCGCGATGGCCTGCTACGACGAGGCGCTGCGCTACGCCCGCACCCGCATCATGTTCGACCGGCCGATCGGACAGACCCAGATCCAGCAGGTCCGCCTCGCCGACATGCTCACCGAGATCACCAAGGCCCAGCTGCTCGCCCTGCAGCTCGGCCGGCTGAAGGACCAGGGGATCATGACCCCCCAGCAGGTCTCCCTGGCCAAGCGCAACAACGTCGACATGGCCTGCGAGTGTGCCCGGGAAGCCCGCCGCCTGCTGGGCGCCAACGGCATCCTGGCCGAATATCACTCCATGCGCCACATGGCCAATCTGGAGTCGGTGTACACCTACGAAGGCACCCACGACATGCACAGCCTGATCCTGGGTGAGACGATCACCG
This sequence comes from uncultured Gemmatimonadales bacterium, assembly GCA_963726955.1. Classification (GTDB taxonomy): domain Bacteria; phylum Gemmatimonadota; class Gemmatimonadetes; order Gemmatimonadales; family GWC2-71-9; genus JADJOM01. Next base: position 42,451 of record CAVSEC010000013.1, read on the forward strand.
GATTGGCTGCGTTCTAGGAGGTGTGATCCGGGCGGTAGCCGGCAGGCGGCCCGGCAGGTACAATGAGCCATCCGCGCACTCGCTGGGACGGACCCCCTGACCGACGAACCCCTGCACGTCCCCCTGCTTCTGGCAGGCCGATACGTCGTCGAGCGCGAGCTCGGCCGCGGCGGCATGGCGGTGGTGTACCTCGCCCGGGATCAGCACAATCACCGCGACGTCGCGATCAAGGTCTTCCAGTCCGAAGGAGGGCCGTTCGACGGGGCGCCACGGTTCCTGCACGAAATCGAAATCGCCGCCCGGTTGGCCCATCCCAACATCCTCCCGCTGCATGAGTCAGGCAAATCCGACGGGCTGCTCTTTTATGTGATGCCGTTCGTGCCCGGCGAGAACCTGCGGCAGCGCCTGGAGCGGGAGGGCGCCCTGCCGGTCGCGGAGGCGCTGACCCTCGCGGGACAGGTGGCCAGCGCGCTGGCGTACGCCCATAGCCATGGCGTGATTCATCGCGACATCAAACCCGAGAATATCCTGTTCATCGCAGGCCAGGCCGTCGTCGCCGATTTCGGGATCGCCCGCGCAATCAGTGCCGGAGGGCTGCAGGAGGTTCAGCTCGGCCGCGGATTGCTGGGGACACCGGCCTACATGAGTCCGGAACAGGCCCAGAACAGCTCCCGAGTGGACGGACGGAGCGACCTCTACAGTCTCGGCTGCGTCCTCTACGAAACGCTCACCGGGGAGCCCCCCTTCCGGGGTTCCACCCCCGAGGAGCTGGTCGTTCAGCACATCGAAGCCCAGCCGCAACCGGTCCATGCCCGCCGCCCGACGCTGAGCCGCGATCTGGAGCTGCTCGTGGGCAAGGCGCTCGCCAAACATCCTGCGGACAGGTATCAGACCGCGCAGCAGTTCGCCGACGCGCTGGAGGCGCTCAACCGCGGGCATGCATGGTCGGGGGTCTCGCCGGTCGTGGCGGTGCCGGCCGAAGCTCCGGCCGTGCCGTGGCTACGGCGGCTGTGGCTGCCCACCCTGGCCGCCGGTTCGGTGGCCTACGCCCTCTTCGTCCAGGTGCCCACCGATCCCGGCTGGTCGTGGCGCAGCGGCGATCCCTCGCTCCACATGATCGCTCCCTTCCTGCCCGTCGGCGGCGGCGCCGCGTCAGATCTGCTCTCCGGCGATCAGTGCAGTCGGCTGCTCCGTGAGGCGCTGGGGCGCTGGAGCGATGTCGGTCTGGTCGACAGCCGGTGGACCACCGATCAGGTGGACCGACTGGGGCGCCCGGCCACCATCGACGACTATTTCGCCCTGGCCCGGCGGGCGCGCGCCGGCCGGGTTGTCAGCTGCGAGGTCTATCAGTTCCGCGACTCCATCCGCGTCCACGGCGCGCTGTACGACGTCCGCCGTCGCCAGGAGGCGCTGCGGGGGGTCACGATCACCCTGGCGGGTGACCTCAGCGACGCCGATCGTCGCTTCACCGAACTCGCCGATTCCCTGATCCTGCCGCGGGCGGAAACGCCGGCGTCGGCCGATGGGGCGATGGGAACGCATTTCGTCGCCGCCTGGAAGGCGTACGATGCCGGGCACGCGGCGCTCGCGCGCTGGGACTTGACGACGGCGGCGGCGCGCTTCTCCGATGCCCTGGCCCTCGACCCCGGCTACGGGCTGGCGCATCTCTGGCTGGCGCAGACCCGGAGCTGGAACGGCGACCCGAGCGAGGCCTGGCACGATCATGTTCTCGCGAGTCTGGGCGCCCAACCGGCGCTCCCGGCCGCCGACCACAGTTGGGCCCTCGCGCTCGCCGCGCTCGCGAATCGACGCTTTCAGGAGGCATGCGCGCGCTACAATCTGATGATCCAGGGCGACTCACTCGATTTCCGGGGCTGGTTCGGACGGGGGGAGTGCAGGGCGAAGGACCAGGCGGTCGTACGTGATTCGCGGAGCCCATCGGGGTGGCGCTACCGCGCGAGCTACCTGGGGGCAATCGCCGATTTCGGTCGCGCCCTGACCCTGGTCCCCTCGACCCATCTCGCCTTCAAGGGGGCGGCGTTCGAGCGGTTGACCCGGCTCTTCTACGCCGCACCGAATACCCTTCGGCTCGGATTCCCCGTGCCTCCCGATTCGGGAACCTACGCCGCGTACCCGGCGCTCGACCACGACACCCTGGCATTCACGCCCTATCCGATCGCGGAGGTGGTGCAGGGCCAGGGCCCGTCGTTCCCGAGTTCGACGACCGCCGCGGTCAAACGGAATCGGGAAACGCTCGCCCGTGTGACCAGTGAGTGGGTGGCTGCCTATCCCAGGTCGTCCGTCGCGCTGCTGGCGCGCGGAATGGCGCTCGAGATGTCAGGCACGCTCGAGAGCGCGACCGCCGGCGCGGAATCGGCCCTGACGTCGTATCGACTGGCCCGCTCGGCCGCGACCGATACGGCCACGCGAGTCGCGGCAGGTGCTGCGGAAGTCCGGGTACTGGTGAAGCTCGATCGCCTCCGCCTCGCACAGTCGCTCGCGGACTCGCTGCTCTCGCTGGCCCGGTATCCGGATCCGGCGACCGCGGGGACTCTGGCGAGCCTCGCCGCCCTCATCGGGCGACCCTTCCGGACCCAGGAGCTCATGCGCGCGGCGGCGCCGAGCGTCACGCTCCGGACCTCGACCGGCGATTCCATCATCGTACCACTCCGGACTCGGCAGGCGGCGCTCGAACTCCTCGCCATCAGCGCGCTCGGCGCCCCGGGCGATTCGCTCCCCGGCATGGAGGCGCGCCTGACACGGGAGATCGGAACCGCGGTGCCGCGGGACGACCGGGCCCGGGTGACCGATGCGGTCTTGGGGGTGCCACGCGCGCTCTCGTTCTCGTCCAGGGGGGTGCGGGGTCCCCCACCCCCGCCAAAGGGTGCGAACCGACTGCTGCAGATGCAGTTCGAAGTGACCCACGGGGACACCGCCCTGGTGCGGCGATGGCTGGGTGAACGGGACCGGCTGTCGCGCAGCGTGCTCCTCTCGGAGGTCGCGTTGAACGGCGTCATCGGCCGCGCGCAGCTCTACCTGGCCCTGCGGGACACCTCGGCCGCGCGCACCTTGCTGGCGCAAGCCATCGAAGGGCTCTCCGGGGCGGGGCTTGCCTTGGTCGGCGACGTTCCCCAAGCTTCAGTACCCCAGGCGGCGGCGGTGCCCATGATCATGGCGTTGGGCGCCGAGCTGGCCGCCCGGTCCGGCGATGCGACCGAGGCATCTCGTCTCGCCACCAAGGTCCTCGACCTGTGGCAGGACCCGGGCGGCCCGCTGCGCGCCACCACCGATCGGATGCGTCAGCTGGCGAGCGCTCAGACTCCTCGGTAGCGCTGTTTCCTGTTCCACTGCCAACCCAAGGCCCCCCATGCGCCGTCTCCGGACACGCCCGTCGTGCGTGTCGCTGCTTCCCGGCCTCCTGGCGCTTTCCGCCTGCGCGTATGCGCCACCGCTGCCGCCCTCTCCGGGCCGGGATCCGGGAGCGCAGAATCGCCAGCGGGTCATCGAGTACGCGCAGAATCTCCCGTACCGCACCCGCCTCGGCGCCGCCGCACGCCAGCTCCTGCCGGAGGAGCAGGTCGTCGTCCAGATCGAACCGGAGCTCGCGAGTTACCGGCTCGGCCGACAGGAGCTGGATGAGGGGCGTGTGGTCGCGAGGTTCCACAAGTCGCGCGGGGGCAGCGTACGGCGCTTCGGGCTCGGTGAGGCGGATACGGTGTCGTACTGGCTCGTCTACCGGAAGGGCGACGCGTACTTCGGGCGATTCGTCTCGCAATCCGTCGACACGACCTACCGGATCGAAGTGTCGCATCACAGGGAGGCCGAAAGAGGGCTCAGCCGCAACCAGCCGTGGGTCCAGGCGATCGCGCAATTCCAGTATCGCGAAGACGGGTACGAGGAGCATGAAGGCCACGCCAAGGGCGCGAGTGAGGGGCCCCAGCTGCTCAACATCGCCGCAGCCGGCCGGACGATCGGCTGGGTCACCTGTTCGCCCTACGATTGCTGCCGGACCCAGTAGCGAAAACTCACAGCACGAGAGCTGTCACGAGGGGCCCGTGTGACGCACGGGCCCCTGGTGCGTATACTACGCATTCTATGCCGCTCTCCAACCCCCAAGTGACTTCCCTGCCGGTGCTTACCCCGACCGCCGAGGCGCTCTGCCGCAGCTGGTACGAGTCCCACGGCAAGGCGGTGTACAGTTACGTCCGCTTTCACCTCCCCTCGGCCGACGCGGCGGAGGATGTCACCGCCGACACCTTTCTCAAGGCCTTCCGCGCCGCCGATCGGTACGACGAGGCGAAGGGAAGCCCCCGCACCTGGCTGTTCCGGATCGCGCAGAACACGGTGCGCGACCACCAGCGCCGAACCCGGCTCCGGCACCATGTGACCATTGGGTCGATGCGAGACCTCGCCGTGGATGCACCCTCTCCCGAGGAGCGGCTGCTCTGGGAGGAGCAGGTGGCCCAGCTGCTCGCCGCGGTAGCGGAGCTGGGTGCGAAGGATCGTGAGATCATCAGCCTCCGCTATGGCAGCGGCCTCGAGACGGCGGAGGTGGCGGAGGTCCTCGGCGTCCGCGATGCGGTGGTACGGACGAGAGTCTGGCGGGCGCTCGAGCGGCTCCGGAGCATTCTGGCCGAGGCAGGGGCGGAATGACGAAATCGCCGGACGATCTCTCGAAGCTGGAGCAGCGGCTACGGTCGGTGCAGTTCGAGCCGCGCTCGTCGCTGGGGGCGGAGATCGCCGGTCGGGTGCACCGTGGGGAGCGGATCCGTGAACCCCGGGCCGACCAGTTGCGCCGGGTGCTCGGCATCGCCGGGGGGATCTCCCTCGCGACGGTGGGACTGGCGCTGCTCTGGTTTACCGTCCTCCGGCCACGGCACCTCTCCACCGTTGATCACTGCTGCCAGGATCTGGACGGCGGCGGCGATGCGGACGACGGGCTCGTCATCACCGCGGAGGGTGGTCAACGGGTCGATCGTCTCGCGATCTACGAGGACCTGGATGGTTCGCGCAGTTACAGCGCCGGCGACCGGATCCGGTTCGAGCGGCGTGGCGCCCCCTCGCTGGCCGCGCCACTGGGACTGGGCAGCCGCACCATCGAATTCTGCTGCGTGGACTACGACGGCGGTGGCCCGAGTGACGATGCGCTCATGGTGGTTGGACGCGCGCCGGATGTGATCAGCATGGCCGCGATCTACGAACACGCCGGCGCGCCCGGTGAAGCCAGGACATTGCGCTAGCAGTTCCCGAGTCGGCGGCCTCCCCCGACGACAGAGCACGATTCCCCGATCTTTCATCCCCGACCACACCAGAGTATCCATGCGCCTGCTCGCGTCCGCTCTCCTACTGACACTCACGCTCGGTCCATCGCTGGCGGCGCAGCAGCCGGACAGCACCCATCGGGATACGACCCGAGTCGTTGAACTGCAGCCGATCGAGGTCGTCGGCTCTATCACACCCTCGGCCGGCCCCAATGTCATCTCCAACCTGCCGGCCCGTGTGACGATCCTCTCCGGGGAGCAGGTCGACGCCTACGAGCCACGCGTTCTCTCCGATGTGCTGGCCCAGCAGGCGGGGTTTTCCCTCTATGACGACTTGGGGTCCGGGTACAAGATCGGGATGAGCTCAAGGGGTTTCCTTGCCTCGCCCACCATCGGCACGCCGCAGGGGATTTCGGTCTTTCTCGATGGGGTACGCCAGAACGAGCCCGACGCCGCCGAGGTGAATTTCGATCTGTTGCCCATGCAGTACGTGCGGCGGATCGAGCTCATCTCGGGGACCGCGGCACTGCAGGGGCGCAACTCGCTCGGTGGGGTGATGAACCTGGCGACGGTGCACGGCGACGGCCCACCGGGTGGCGAAGTGGAGTTGCAGGGAGGCTCGTGGAAGACGTTCACAGGCAACGGCTCGGTGAGCGGGAGTACCAAGGGCGGACTCAGCTACTTCGTGGGGGCCGGATACAACCGGGAGGATGGCTGGCGTCAGGTGACCGGGGCCCGCCAATACAACGGCTTCTTCAACCTTGGCAAGTTCACCAGCACCTGGGGAATCAATCTCCAGGGATTCGGCGCCAACTCGCGCGCCGAGACCGCTGGGTCCCTCCCCGCGAGCGTGTTCGACATCAAGCCTGACTCCAACCTGTCGTCGGGAGATTTCGAAGATCTCACCCTGTATCAGGGCGTGCTGTCAGGCTACCACGAGGTGGGGGCCGGGCGAGCCTCCTTCCGAGCCTATTACCGTGACAGCAAGGGTGACCGATTCAACGGCAATCAGCCGGGCGATCCGGACAGCCGCTTCGACAGCAAGAACTCCACATTCGGATGGGGCGCCGACTACCGCTGGGCTCACCTGCTCGGGGGGCGGTCCTTGGCCTCCGGCTGGGAACCGATGGGTCAAGCAATCGCACCACGGTCCAGCTTTTCGACGACTCCACCAAGCTGGGCGGAGGCCTCGCGCTGACCACCTCGGCCAAGAGCCCGCTCTGGGATGTCTCGGGCTTCGCCACCGCGGATCTGACCGTCGGTCGGGTAACGCTCTCCGGCGGGGGACGCTACGACTACATCCGCATTCCCTACCAGGATCTGCTGGACCCGACCAACAATGGGGCCAATTCGTACTCGAAGTTTGATCCCAAGGGCGGGATCGCGGTCGACGCAGGTGGGGGCCTGTCGCTCTACGGATCGGTGGGCCGCGCGTTCCGGGCCCCCGCCGTCATCGAGGTGGCGTGCGCCGACCCGGCGGTACCCTGTTCCCTCCCATTCAGTCTCGGTGCCGATCCGCCGATCAAGCCGGTGACGGCGACGACCTACGAAGCGGGTGGTACCTGGAGCCGAGACCGGGTGGTGTTGACGACGTCTGTATACCGGTCCGATGTCCGGAACGACATCTTCCTCTTCGGCACCGCGAATCCCGCGACCGGGTCCACGCTCAACGGGTACTTCGGCAACATCGACCGGACCCGCCGGGTCGGTGCGGAAATGAGCCTCACCGCCGGATTCGGGCGGGGGCACTCGGTGTACGTCAACTATGCCTGGACCCGTGCCACCTTCCAGTCGCGAGATACGCTCGCGACGCCGATCGACTCGACCGGTCTTGAGCTGGTCACCCCGGGCGACGTCATCCCCCTCGTGCCGATTCATTCGGTGAAATTCGGGGCCGCATTTCAGTTGCCCGGGAACCTGAGTCTGCGCGCAGACGGCCGCTACATCGGTCGGCAGTGGCTGCGAGGAGACGAAGCGAACGTGTCCAGCCAGCTGCCGGGATTCTTCGTGGCCGATGCGCGTCTCGGGTGGAGCGTTGGCCGGTGGGACCTCATCGGGACGGTGACCAACCTCTTCAACAGGCACTACGCGGCGTTCGGGACCTTCAATGTCAATGAAGGGGATCCCGCCGCACCCATCGAACAGTTCCTGACGCCGGGAGGGACCCGGGCGTTCCGCTTCATCGCGCGGCTGACCTTCGGGCACGGCTCGGCTGCCAGCAGTGCGGCGGGAGACCGGGACTAGCCCACGGGCAACTGAGGGCCGCCCCGAAGTCCTGACCTCCATCGGGCGGGTCGATACCACGCGGGGCAGTGGATCATCGTCCGCTGCCCCGTGTGGCGTTGGTCGATTCGAGGCCAACGAGCGTCGATGGTGCTGGCGATCTCATCGTGCACCCTGCAGGATCATGCGCCAGAGCAGGTACACCAGCCCGCCTGCAATCAGATTCGCTCCCAGCAACGTGAACACCAGCCTCGTGAGCCTGAGGCTGAGGCCCGGTGCTCGGGAGCGCGCTGACCGGCGGGCGGCGCCAACGATTTCCTGCGCCAGTGTGGCGCGCGGCGCGAACCGGACGCGACAAAGCACTTCGCCGAGGGAGCGAAGTTCGATGTCGTGAGGGAGCGCTGTTTCCCGGCTGACGCGGTACGGCATACTCCCTGTACGGCCGGCGGCGACGGTCGTCACAGGGTAGGCGCAAGGCGCCTGCTGCCCGCGGACGCTGCCAGCACGTTGGCAACCCCGCCGGGCGGCGGCTACCTTTTCAGGCCGCCGGCAGCCGGTCTGGAAGGGCGGCCCGTCCGTCCAGCCCTGGCACGAGAGGTCTGCTGTGCGCATTGCCGTCTGCCTCAAGCGGGTCCCCGACACCACCACCAAGATCGTCATCGCCCCCGACGGCAAGTCGATCGACGAGGCCGGGGTCAAGTTCGTCCCCAATCCCGTACGACGAGTACGCCATCGAGGAGGCGCTCAAGCTGCGCGACGCCGCCGGCGCCGGCGAGATCGTGGTCGTGCAGCCTCGGGCACGGACGCGGCCCAGGAGACGATCCGCGCGCGCGCTCGCCATGGGCATCGACCGGGGCGTGCTGCTGCAGGCGACGGCGGGGCGCGACGGCCTCGAGGTGGCCCGCGCGCTCGCCGCGGAGCTCAAGGACGGCGGCTACGATCTGATCCTCTTCGGCAAGCTGGCGGTCGACGACTACCACCATGCAGGTCGGCCCGATGGTGGCCGAGCTGCTCGACCTGCCCTGCATCACCGCGGTGGCGGCACTCTGACGATCGAGGGCGGGACGGTCGACGGCGGAGCGCGAGGTCGAGGGCGGCATCGAGGTCTCGACCTGCCACGCTCCCGGCGGTGCTCACCTGCGACAAGGGCCTCAACACGCCGCGGCTGCCCGTCGCTCAAGGGGATCATGGCCGCCAAGAAGAAGCCGCTCGAGGTCAAGCCGGTGACGCTCGGCGCCGGGCAGCGTGACGATCGCTCGGCCTGACGCTGCCGCCGGAACGCCAGGCGGGCCGGATCGTCGGCGAGGGCGCCGATGCGGTGCCCGCGCTGGTGCGGCTGCTCCGCGAAGAAGCGAAGGTGATCTGACCATGACCGCCATTCTCGCGGTCCTCGAGCAGCGCGCACGGCGCGCTCCGGAAGGTCTCGCTCGAGGTGCTCGCCGCGGCGCGCCGGCTCGCCGACGCGCTCGGCGCGACAGTCGACGCGCTGGTCTGCGCCGCCGGCCCGGTGACCGGCGCGGATGCAGCTCGGCGCCTACGGCGCCGATCGGGTCCTCACTGCGCCACGCACCCGGACTTCGCGACTGTACAATCCCGACGGCATGCGGCGCCACGGTCGCGGCGGCGGCGGCGGGCCACGCGGCGGTGCTCTTCGCCGCCACGGCCACCGGCCGCGATCTGGCGCCCCGGGTGGCCGCCCGGCTCGGCGTCGGGCTGTGCCACCGACGTCACCGCGCTCGCCGTCGACGGCGGCAAGGTCGTGGCGACCCGGCCGGTGTACGCCGGCAAGGCGCTCGCAGCAGGTCGCGTCTCGACGGCGCCCCCGCGCTGGTCTCGATCCGGCCCAACACCTTCGCAGCCGGCGCGAGTCGGGCAAGGCCGGCGCCGGCGGAACCGTTCGCCGTGCCGGCATTCACGCCACGGGTGACGGTGACGGGAGATCAAGGCGCCGGCCACCGCCGCGCTCGATGTGACCGAGGCACCGGTGGTGGTCTCCGGCGGGCGGGGCCTCAAGGAGCCGGCGCAGTTCAAGCTGCTGGAGGATCTCGCCGCGGCGTTCGGCAACGCCGCGGTCGGCGCCAGCCGCGCCGTGGTCGATGCCGGGTGGCGCGACCACGGAGCCCAGGTGGGCCAGACCGGCAAGACGGTGAGCCCCGGGCTCTACGTCGCCGTGGGAATTTCCGGCGCCATTCAGCACCTGGCCGGGATGCGCACCGCGAAGGTCATCGTCGCCATCAACCGCGACAAGGACGCGCCGATCTTCAAGGTGGCCGACTACGGCATCGTCGGCGATCTGTTCGAGATCGTGCCCCGACTGACCGAGGAAATCCGAAAGCTCAGGCAGGAATAGTGGTCGCTTGACCGCGATCGCCTCCGTCTCTCACCGAGGCCACGCGGGGCAGCCTGCTCAAGGTGCTCGGCGTCGCCTTCGGCCTCGCCGTGATCGTGGGCAACACCATCGGCATCGGCATCCTGCGGACGCCCGGCGACATTGCCTCCCAGCTCCCGATCGCGCGCCCTGGTTCTACGGAGTGTGGCTCGCGGGCGGGATCTACGCCCTTCTCGGGGCGCTCACCCTCGCCGAACTGGGGGCGATGATTCCCGAAGTCCGGCGGCCAGTATGTCTTTGCCCGCCGCGCGCTGGGCGAGTACGCCGGCTTCACCATCGGCTGGACGCGACTACCATCTCCTCGGCCGCCTCGATCGCCGCCGTCACGATCTCGATGGGCGAATACAGCGACGCGATCTGTTCCCGCGCTGGCGGGCCAGGCCGCCGCGGTCGCGGTCGGCGCTCGTCGTGGCGCTGGTCCTGGTCAACTGGCGCACGGCATCCGGGCCGGCGACCTGACCCAGCAGATCACCTCGCTGCTCAAGACGCTGGTGCTGGTCGGACTCGGCGGCGCTCTGCCTGTTCTGGCCCCGGCACCGCGTGCGCCGCGGCCGTCAGCGGCGCTCCGCGTCTCGACCGCCTCGTCTGCCTCCTCGGGTTCGCCCTCTCGTCCTGGCCCTGCAGGGCGTGATCTACACCTACGACGGCTGGAACGGGGTGCTCTACTTCAGCGGCGAGGTGAAGGATCCGGGGCGCGATATTCCCCGGCCGATGGCGGGCGGCGTCCTCGTGGTGGTTGCGATCTACCTCCTGCTCCTCGTTTCTGCACGTGGTGCCGATCTGCCCGGATGGCGGGACAGTGCTCGTGGCGGCCTCGGCGGCGCGGGAAGTCTTCGGGCCGGCGGCGATACGGTGGTGCGCGGCGTCATCCTGGTCTCGCTGCTGAGCACCGCCAACGCCATCGTCCTGCTGACGTCGCGGGTGCCCTACGCGATGAGCCGGGATCGGCCTGCTCTGGGGCGGCTTGAGATCGGTCAACGCCGGTGGGACGCCGGTCCTCACTGCTGATCAGCACTGTGGCGACGATCGCGCTGCTTGTCACCGGGACCTTCGATCAGATGCTGGCGCTGGCGGCGTTCTTCTTCGTGGTCCAGTACACGACCTCGTTTCTCTCGGTCATCGTCCTGCGGGGGCGCGAACCGGACCTCCCGCGGCCCTACCGGGCGATCGGCTACCCCTGGGTGACCGGCTTCCTGGTGCTCTGCTCCCTCGGCTTCCTCGCGGGCAACCTGACGAGCGACCGCAAGAACGGACTGCTCTCGTTCGGCCTGCTGCTGGCGAGCTACCCCGTACACCGCCTCATCCGCGCCTACGGCGCCTGGGCCGGCACCGGCGCTTGACCGGCGAGGCATCGATGATTATCTATGGTACTGTGAAGACGGACTCGAGCCGATGACCCGGCTGACGGCCGAGGAGGTCGAGCGGATCGCCAAGGCGCTGGCGGATGCTCGCCGCTTCGAGATCATGGAAGCCATCGCCGGCGCGGAGGAGCTCTCCTGCAAGGCGCTGTGCGAACGGTTTCCGATCACCCAGGCGACGGTCTCGCACCACCTGAAGGAGCTGTATACCGCCGGTCTGGTGGCGGTGCGGCAGGACGGCCAGATGCGGCTGTACCGCGCCCAGCCCGAGGTGCTGGAGGAGTACCTCGCCCAGCTGGATCGTCGGCTCCTCCGGGCTCGGCGCTGACAAGGAATCTCCCGCAGCCGGCGGGAGTTCTTTTTGAAGTAATACATCGATTAATGTCTATTCACCGATTGATAGAGAGGTGCAATGGGAACGTTGACAGGCAAAGTAGCGTTGGTGACGGGCGGCGGATCGGGGATTGGTCGCGCCACGGCGCTGGCGTTTGCACGCGAAGGGGCGCAGGTGGTGGTCTCGGGGCGGCGCGCGGCGGCCCTGGACGAAACGGTCCGCCAGGTCGCGGCCAACGGCGGAGACGCCAAGGCCGTCGTGGCCGATGTGACCAAGGAGCGGGATGTGGCGGCGCTGGTCAGCGCGGTGACGCAGGCGTATGGCGGGCTCGACATCGCCTTCAACAACGCCGGCACCGAGGGCGGTCTGGGGCCGATCGCGACCTCGACGACGGATGACTATGACCAGGTGTTCGACGCCAACGTGCGCGGGACCTGGCTGGCGATCAAGCACGAAATTCCGGCGCTTCGTGCCCGCGGCGGCGGCGTGATCATCAACAACTCGTCGGTGCTCGGTGTGATCGCGTTTCCGAACATGTCCCTGTATGCGGCGACCAAGCATGCGGTCATCGGACTGACCAAGGCGGTGGCTCTGGAGGTGGCCGCTGAGGGGATCCGCGTCAATGTCGTGGCCCCAGGCGCGATCGAGACCGACATGTTCGACCGGCTGACTGGCGGACAGGAGGAGGCGCGCGTCGGTATCACCAGTGCGCATCCCGTCGGCCGTACCGGACGTCCGGAGGAGATCGCGGAGGCGGTGCTGTGGCTCGCCTCGCCTGGCGCCTCGTTCGTCACCGGGCACACGCTGCTGGTCGATGGGGGACTCACGGCCCGCTGACCGGGTCGGAGCCAGGACACCAACAGGAGATGAGGGTACAATGACGACCACAGTGAATCTGCAGGTCACCGACGCCTCGTTCGGGGTGGAGATCGAGCAGGCGGAGGGGCTGGCGGTGGTGGACTTCTGGGCGGAGTGGTGCGGACCCTGCCGAGCCGTGGGACCGGTGATCGAACAGCTCGCCGAGGACTATCGCGGCAAGGTGAAGGTGCTGAAGCTCGACACCGATGCCAATCCGGCGACGGCCGCGCGCTTCAACATCCGCTCGATCCCGACGATCCTGTTCTTCAAGGACGGGAAACCGGTGGATGGGGTGATCGGCGCCGACCCACGGCTGCGCAGTGTTCTCGAGGAGAAGATTGCGAAGCATCAGGCCGCCTGACGCGGAGGGATGGGGCGAAGGGGAAAGGGAGAGTCGGCGCATCCTCCCTTTCCCCCTCCTCTCTTCGCCTACCGCTTGGCCTCCTCCACCATCCGCTGTATCCGTGCGACACCCTCCGTCACCGATCCCTCCTCCGGTCCGAAGGAGAAACGGACGTACTGGCGGAATCGGCTGGGTCGGCCGCTGCGGCGTTTGCCAGGGTTGATGTCGAAGAATTCTCCCGGCACGCAGATCACCTTCTCCTTCAGAGCGGCCCGGAAGAACGCCATGCCCTCGCTGATAGAGGCGGGCAGACCGGAGATATCCCCCCAGCAGTAGAACGTCCCCTCCGAGTCCAGGTCGAACCGCACGCCGGCAGCCTTGAGGCCGGTGCTCATGATCTTCTTCTTCCGCAGGAACGCCGTCCTGATCGCCGCGGTCTCGCCGCGGACCACTTCGGGCGCCAGCAGCGGCACCGCCGAACGCTGCAGTGGTTTGCTGCCGCCGCCGTCGAGGAACGACCCGGTGCTCGAGACGGCATCGATGACGCTCTTCGGCCCCACGATCCAGGTGCAGCGCCATCCCGGGTAGCGCCAGTTCTTGGTCAGGCCGTCGAAGATGATGACCGGATCCCTGTCCACATCGTCGACATATTGGGCGGCGGAGACGGTCTCGGCGTCTTTCGTCCAGATGTAGTGGGAGTAGAACTCATCGAGGAGCAGTGAGCACTGCAGGTCGCGCGCGGTGCGGACCCACCCCTCCAGCTCCGCGCCGCGCAGCACTCGACCGGTGGGATTGTTGGGGTTGGAGAGCAGCACCGCCGACAGGCCGCGCCCGGTGATCTCCCGCTCCAGGTCGTCGATGGAGAATTCGTAGCCGCGCTTGCCGTCGAGCAGAATCGGAATCGCGGTGAAGAGCTTGAAGATGTCCAGCAGCTCCTCGTAGGCGGTGTAGTCCGGCAGGAAGTGTCCCAGGTTGATCTCCCCCAGCGCGGCGACCGCGCGGGTCAGCGAAGCTCGGCCACCGCCACAGATGCAGACATTCCGCTCGGTATACTGCGAGCTCTTCCCCTGCCGGTAGAGGGTGTTGTACATCGCGGCCACGGCCTGCCGCAGCTCGGGAATGCCGGGGACCGGGGCGTACTCCTGGTCGTCCAGTGCGATCTGAATCGCGTCTACTCGCGGCGGGGCGCCGGGGAGCGGGCCGGTCTCCGGCATACCCTGGCCCAGGTTGCACCAGTCGGGGTGGCCGTAGCGGTAGCCGTGGCGGGCCGCTTCGGCCATGACATAGATGACGCCGGTGAACGGGACGGGGCGAAAGCCGGGAATCACCGGTGTCTGCATGCCCCAAGATAGCCGACGCTCGTGCGATTCTTCAGTGCTCCGCCGATCGGCGCCCGCGACTGCCAACGGGCCATGCCGGACTGCGGGAGCACGCCGCGTCGCAGCGGGCTCGAGACTCTGGCGAGTCGCGACGGAGCCCGGGTTCGAGGATGGTACGGTTGCGGCCTCAGCGGCCGAGACGGGGGACGAGCTTGGGCACTGCGCCCGCATAGGCCGCGTACCCGGGATAGCGCTCCAGCAGCTTCCGCTCCTCGACACTCGCCTTTCGATCGAAGAAGAGCCAGGAGAACAGCCCGATCAGCAACCCGAACCGCCAGTTGCTCCCGATCCAGCCCAGTCCCCAATACAGCAGAATGAGTCCGGAGTACATCGGGTGGCGGACTCTCGCGTACAAGCCGTGCGCAATCAGCTCGCCCTCGGGCACCGGCGTGGTGGTGGGAGTGAGATTCCGGCCGAGACTCCGCGCGGAGGCGAGCATGAGGGTTGTACCGGCGAGGGCGGGTGCCAGACCGGCGAGTCGCGTGAGGCCGTCGTGACGGAGGAGCACCGTCAGGAGGCCGCTCCCGCCCGTCGTCCATGCAAGCCAGGGCACGACGATCAGCACGACGCCGAGGCCGGCGAACTGCGCCCAGACCCAGGGGTCGCGCCCGCTGTGATTCCATTTCATGCTGATCCTCATCCCTCCAGTGGCGGGCGACCGCGGATCACTCAGGCGGAGACGTCCGGTTCCGCTGCGGTGACCATCGATCCGTCGTATATTCTGCCACCCTCGTTGCTTCCTCCAAGGAGTGGTGCTCTGTGCCCCCGATCCTCCCTCGCCGCCACCAGCGGCCGCTGCCGATCGACCAGCTCATCCTCGCGCAGGCGCCGAGTGCGGAGGCGCTGGACATGGACGTGCTGTTTGTCGGGGCGGGGCCGGCTGGTCTCGCCGGGGCGATTCGGCTTGCCCAGCGGGTCAAGGCGGCGCAGGCCGCCGGCTCGGGAATGCCCGACCTCAACATCGGCGTCCTGGAAAAGGCGGGCAGCCTCGGCGAACACAATCTGTCCGGTGCGGTCGTGAACCCGCGGGCGATGCGAGAACTCTTTCCCGAGTTGACCGACGCCGACTTCCCCTTCCGCCAGTCGGTCTCCGGCGAGGCGGTGTACTATCTCCGCGAAGGCGCCTCCCTCAAGCTGCCCACCCCGCCGACGATGCACAACCGCGGCTACTTCACGGCGAGTCTCTGCGAAATGGTGCGCTGGCTGGGAGAACAGGCGGAGGCACTGCGGCGTCAACATCTTCCCCGGCTTCCCGGCAGAGGCGCTTCTGGTCGAGGGGCGGGCGGTGAAGGGGGTGCGCACCGCGCCCACCGGTCTCGATCGGGAGCGACAGCCCACCGGCGCCTATCAAGAGCCGACCGACCTCTCCGCGAAGATCACTGTGCTCACCGAAGGAACCCGGGGCACGCTCGGCCAGGCCTATCGGGAGTGGCAGGGGATCGGCTCCGAAAACCCCCAGCTCTTCGCCCTCGGTGTGAAAGAGGTCTGGCGAGGTGCAAGCGGCCGCTCGATCGGGTCATTCACACCCTCGGATGGCCGCTTCCCTCCACCGCGTTCGGCGGGAGCTGGATGTATCCGCTCGGGCCCGACATGGTCTCGCTCGGCCTGGTGGTGGGACTGGACTACCGGGAGGCGAACCTCGACGTGCACGAGCTGCTGCAGCGCCTCAAGCGGCATCCGCTCATCCGTCCGGTCCTCGAGGGGGGCGAACTGCTGGAGTGGGGGGCGAAGACCATCCCCGAGGGCGGGTTCTACTCCCTGCCGGCGCGGCGCTCGGGGGATGGATTGCTGATGGCGGGTGACACGGTCGGCTTCGTCGACGTGCCCTCGCTGAAGGGCATCCACTACGCGATGCAGTCGGGCATGTACGCCGCGCGACGCGGCGTTCGAGGCGCTGCAGGCGGAAGACTGCTCCGGCGAGCGCCTGGCGACCTACGATCGGGTGGTGAACGGGAGCTACATCGTCGCGGACCTGCACCGGACCCGGAACATGCGGCTGGCGTTCAAGGACGGCTTCGTCGCCGGGGCGATCAAGGCGGGGCTGATGACCCTGACGGGGGGCCGCTTCCCCGGAGACCGGATCGCGATGCACGAGGATGCCGAGCAGGCCCGGGCGGTTGTCGCGCCACGGGCGGCGCCACCGACGGTCCAGGACGGACTCGGAGCGCTGAGCAAGGTGGACGCGGTCTTCAAGTCGGGGAACGCCACCCGCGATACCATCCCGCAGCATCTCCTGGTCGGCACGGACATCAGCGGCGAGGTGGCGGACTTCTACGCCCATCTCTGTCCCGCGGGCGTGTACGAGCGGGTGGGCGATGCGTTGCGGGTCAACGCGCCGAACTGCATCGACTGCAAGGCGACGGACGTGCTGGGGCCGCGATGGACGCCGCGCGAAGGGGGCAGTGGCCCCAAGTACCGGCTCATGTGAGGCGCCCGCCGCCCGCCCATGACTGAGAACTACCGCATTCATCGCCGGACCTCGCGGGCGATCAGCCCGCCGGATGCCGAGGTGCCGGCGCCGGAACGCTCTGCCTGGCGGCGGATGCTGACCGCCCCCGATCCGCTGCAGATGGATGCCGGCGCGGAGGGTGAGCTGCTGGTCTCGAAGGTCCGCACGATTCTCCTCGTGCTGCTCCTGCCGGTCCCCCTGCTCAATATCTGGCTGGACTCTGGGAATCCCGCGGGGCTGGTGGGGCTGGCGACCTGGGGCTTCGCGCTGGCGATTGCGGCCGGCGCGCACCAGCTGCTGCGACGCGACTTGTATCGCACCTGGTTCGGGCTGGCAACCAGCCTGCTCGACGTCTCGCTGGTCAGCGCCGGCCTCGCTTCCTTCCTGCTGCTGCACCAGCCGCTGACCACGGTGAACAGCCGGCTGCTGTTCGAGGTGTACTTCGTGGCGATCGGCGCGACGGCGCTCCGCTACGATACCCGCATCAGCCTGGCCGCCGGCTCCGCAGCGATCGCGCAGTATCTGACCCTGGTGCTGGTGGCGTACTTCACCTTCGACCTCACCGACCCCGGCATCGATCGGCACGGGTACGGCACCTTCGACTGGGCCACCCAGGTCTCCCGTCTCGTCCTCCTCGGCGTGGCGACGCTGCTCGCGGTAGCGATCGTGGTGCGCAGCCAGCGGCTCCGGCGCCAGTCTCGCAGCGATCGGCTCACGGGCCTGCCGAACCGCAGCTACTTCGACGAGCGGGTCCTGGCTGAGCTGTCACGCGCGCGCCGCTACAACGAACCGGTGGCGCTCGCGATGATCGATATCGACCACTTCAAGCAGTTCAACGACCGGTGGGGGCACTCCGCCGGGGACGTGGCGCTACGCCTGGTGGCACGGGCGATCCTGGTCTCCATCCGGCAGAGCGACCTGGTGGTGCGGTATGGCGGGGAGGAGTTCGTCGCCCTGTTTCCGGGGATGGACTCCGCCGCGGCGATGGAGCGGGTCGAGGCGATTCGGTCGGCGGTCGAAGCGCTGCCGCCGACGGTCCCGCAGCGGCCCGAGGTCGGAGGGGTGACGATCAGCGTCGGGCTCGCCTCCTACGGGTACGATGGCACCCAGGCGGAAGACCTCCTCGACCGGGCTGATGCGAGACTCTTTGAAGCCAAGGCGAGAGGCCGGAACCGGGTGGTCGGGCCGCCGCCCGAAGTTCGGACGTCGGAGCGGGCGAGTCGCCGCAGCGGCGGGCATCCCGGAGTCGAGTAGTCCTTCCCCGATCTCTCCTCCCACACGAGCCGAGGATCATGCTTCGCAGCCAGTGCTGCCCACTGGCGGAATTGGTCAGCCCCTGAGCTGCCCGGAAGGCCACAGTCCGGGTGCGGCTCCAGCCGGCACCTGTACGACCGATACTCGGTGATGGGGTCCGCGGGCGACATTCCGCTCAGGCGTGGACACCACGGAACGGTGTCCGGGTCACATCGTGTGTGGCCGCTCCCGGCTTAATCGCGGGGGATGGCACCAGCCGAAGCTACGAGGGGAACGGGGTCCATGCGCCGAACGGCTACGAGTTTCGAAATCCGAGATCTGAGTGCGGGACATGGCGGGCCGAGGTGGCGCACCCGCGTGCGCCGCCTGGCCGCCGCGCTGGCGTTCGCGACGATCGGCGCCGCCTGCGGCGGCTCATCCAGGTCCGTGACGGGAACGGGGCCGGGTGGGACGCTTTCGGTTGCTGTCCTCGGGCTGCCGGCGGGAACAGGCGGACGGATCACGGTCACCGGTCCGGGGGGCTACTCCCATCAGGTCACTGCCACGACGCAGCTCACCGGCCTCGCCGAGGGGGGCTATCGACTGACCGCAGGATACGTCAGTGCACTGAGTCAAGTCTGGACCGCGACCCTTTCGGCAGACAGTGTCTCTCTGCTCATCAGCGACACCGTCAGCGTCACCGCGACCTACACCGGCGGTCCTCCCAGCACGGTCAACCTGCAGGTGGCAGGCACCCAGCTTCTCCAGAGCACCCAGCGCGCCGATGGCAGTGTGCCCATGGTGGGCGGCCGGGATGCGCTGCTGCGCATTTTCGTGACCGCCTCGGCGACCAACTCGGCACGACCTGTCGTGCGGGTCCGGCTCTTCCAGGGCGGCACCCAGGTGGACTCCATCGACGTCTCGGCACCCGCCGCCTCGGTCCCGCTCGCGGTGGACACGGCGACCCTCACCAGCAGCTGGAACGTGCTGATTCCGGGCATGCGGATCCTCAGCGGCCTCAGCTATCAGGTCGAAGCAGACCCGGGAGACGCCATCGCGGAGACCAACGAGTCGGACAATCGCTGGCCCGGACCAGGCAGCCGACTGGCGGTGACGGTCCAGTACGTTCCGGCGCTCGATCTGACCTTTGTCCCGATTCACCAATCGGTGAGCGGCCTCACGGGCGCGGTGTCGACCGGGAACAAGGACGCACTCTCTGCGGCCACGCGCAGCATGTGGCCGCTGGGTGCTGCCAGTGTCTCGGTCCACGCCGCGTACACGACCAGCGCTCCCGCCTATCAATCGAATGATGGCAATGGCGCCTGGTCGCAGACCCTCAGCGAGATCAGCGCGCTCCGCTCGTCGGACGGCAGCGGCAGCGACTATGTGGGCGTGCTGCAAGTGACCTACGGGGGCGGCATTGCGGGGCTGGGGTACGTCGGCTACCCGGCGGCAATCGGCTGGGACAAGGCGTCGAGCGCGCCGGGGGTGATCGCCCATGAACTCGGCCACAACTTCGGCCGCAATCACGCGCCGTGCGGCAGTCCCTCCGGGCCCGACCTGCAGTATCCCTACGCGAACGCCGATATCGGCACCTGGGGGCTCGACCTTCCGACGCTCTCGCTCAAGGCCCCGGGGACCTTCAAGGACCTGATGAGCTACTGCAATCCGACCTGGGTGAGCGACTACAACTACCTCGCCGTGCTCGCCGCCCGCGACATCATGCCGGGCGTCCGGCCTGCGCCGGGAGGGGCCGGGACGGGACTGCTGATCTGGGGCAGGATCATCAACGGGGCGGTGGTCCTCGAGCCGGCGTTGCTGGTGCGGGCCCCTGCCAGGCTTCCGGCAGTGACCGGCCGGCACCACGTGGAGGGCTTCGATGCGGCGGGGGGGAGTATCTTCAGCCTGTCATTCGCGGGGGACCTGGTCTCGGATCTTCCGTCAGGCGACGAGCGCCACTTCGCGTTCGTGGTGCCGCTGAGCAGGGCGGAACAGGGGCGGATCGCCTCCATCCGGCTGACCGGCAACGGCCTCACCACGATGCGGGTGCCCGCCCGCACGCTAGGAGCGTGGGGGCAGGGACAGCAGGCGGGCGGGTCGGGCGCGGCGGTCTCGGGGACGCGGGCCGGTCCCGACGTCACCCTCCGCTGGAATCCGGTCTATCCGATGGCGCTGGTGCGAGACGCCCGGTCCGGAGCGATACTTTCATTCGCCCGTGGCGGGATGGTCCGGATTCCGGCCGACAGTGGCGTGCTCTCGGTCGAGGTGTCGGATGGCGTCGTCACCCTGCCACCGGTCACCGTTCGCCCAGGATCTTGATGATGACCCGCTTCCGGCGCTGGCCGTCCCACTCACCGTAGAAGACCCGCTGCCACGGCCCCAGATCGAGCGCGCCGGCGGTCACGGGGACGATCACCTCGTGGCCGATCGTGAGACTCCGCAGGTGCGCGGCGGCGTTCTCCTCGCCGGTATCGTTGTGCCGGTAGCGTCCGGGGTCCCACGGGGCGATCGTCTCTTCCAGCCAGTGCAGGATGTCGTGCCAGAGCCCCGATTCATGGTCGTTGACGAACACCGAGGCGCTGATGTGCATCGCCGAGACGAGGGCGTAGCCCTCCCGGATCCCGCTGAGGCGGAGCTGGGTGGCGACTTCGTCGGTGATGTCGATGATCTCGTGGAGCTTCGCGGTCTGGAACCAGAGGTAGTGGGTATGTGTAGGCATGGCGCCGCGGGGAAGGGGATGGGCTGGCGATCGGACGGCATCCTGGACGGATGAGGGTCGTGATGATCAACTGGAAGGTGATTGCTCCGTGCGCGCTGTTCGCGGCACTGCTCGCCGCCTGCGGCGGGGACCCCGGCGGCCCCACGATCCGTCCGCGCAGCTTCGCGATGGGCTTCACCGATTTTCCCTACGACCAGTCGGCGCAGGCGGTCAGCGATGTGCGCACGATCATCCGCCAGGACGGCGACTTGATTGTGCAGCACTTCGATGCCGGCGTGCCCTGGCAGGAGGCGGCCGCCGGGACGGCCTACGATCCGGCGTTCGAGGCGGAGTTGAACGACCTGGTCGCCGCACTGCCGGTCGGGCATCAGGTGCTGCTGACGGTGACGCCGATCAACTTCCTGAGGGACGGACTCGCGCTCCGCCGGGGGGCGACGACCGTCATGCCGCTCACTCCACCGTGGGACACCCTCGCCTTTGACGATACGCTGGTCATCCGGGCCTTTACCGCCTATGCCGAAGAGATGATCCAGCGATTTCACCCCGACTACTTCGGCTTCGCCATCGAGGCGAACCTCCTCGCCGACAAGGCGCCGGCGAAGTGGCCCGCGTTCCGGACGCTGGCGGAGTCGGTGTACGTGAGCCTCAAACGGAGCCATCCGGCGCTGCCGGTGTTCGCCACGATCCAGGCCGAGGCGCTGCTCACCGAGCAGACGACCCAGGGGCCCATCTTCTTCGACCTGCTGCCGGTCTGCGACATCGTGGCGCTCAGCAGCTATCCCTCGGTCCTGAGCAGCGATCCCACGGCGCTACCAGCCAACTACTTCACCGGCATCGCGGCACTGGCCCCCGGAAAGCCCTTCGCTATCAGCGAGACCGGCTGGCCCGCCGAGCCGATCACGGCGCCCTATCCGGCGGTCATCCCCGGATCGGAGGCCGCGCAGGCGGCCTACGTCAGGCGACTCTTCTCCGATCTCGACCGGGTGGACACCCGCTTCGTCAACTGGTTCATCAGCAGGGACTACGACTCGCTCTGGGTGCACCTTCTCGTGGGGCAGCCGGGCCAGGAGATCAATCGATTCTGGAAGGACCATGGGCTGTATGCCGGCGACGGTGCGCCCCGGCCCGCGCTCGCCGCATGGCGGGTAGTACTGGCCCGTCCGCGCCAGTAGCCGCCGCGGGCCTACCGCAGCAACTCCTCGAGACGCACGGCGGTATCGGTCTTCTCGTCACGATACTTCACGATCACCGGTGCGTACAACGAGAGCCCCATCGTCCGGCCCGGGCCGGACGATACCGGCCGCGAGCCGGGGACGACCACCGCACCCGCGGGGATTTCGAGCGGTCGGTCTCCCGCGCGGCGGTAGCTGGTGTCCCGGACCACGTCGTACACGATGGTGCCCCCGGTCAGCAGCGTGCCCGGCGCGAGCACCGCCCCGGCACGCACGATCGTCCCTTCGTAGACCCCGCAACCGCCGCCCACCAGCACGTCGTCCTCGATGATCACCGGCAGCGCCCCGACCGGCTCCAGCACGCCACCGATCTGCGCAGCGGCGGAGAGGTGCACCCGCTTGCCGATCTGGGCGCAGGAGCCGACAAGCGCGTGGCTGTCCACCATCGTCCCCTCGTCGATGTAGGCGCCGGCGTTGATGAAGGCCGGTGGCATGATCACCGTGCCGGATGCGACGTAGGCGCCGTCGCGGATCGAGCTCCCGCCCGGCACGATCCTGACCCCATCGGCCAGGCTCACCGACTTGAGCGGCCACGTCTGCTTGTCGAAGAAGGCAAACGGTCCGCCCCGCGCGACCTCGACAACGGTGCCGAGCCGGAAGCCGAGGAGGATGCCCGCCTTGACCCAGGCGTTGACGTGCCACTGGCCCGCGGCATCGCGTTCGGCGGCGCGAATGGATCCGTCGTTGAGCCCCGCCTTGAGTTGTGCAAAGGCGGCTAGGGCTTCGGCCTCGGCGCCGATCGGGACGCCGGCGGCGAATCGGGCGATCGTCTCCGGGAGGGCGAGTGTCACCGCGTCACCGCCGCGCCCAGCTCGACGCCGGCCGCCTGCAGCGCCGCAAGGAGCGGTGCCCGTCTGCTGCTGGAGAGCGGAACCAGCGGGAGCCGCAGCGATTCATGGATCCGGCCCATGGCGGCCAGCGCCGCCTTGACGGGAGCGGGGTTGGTCTCGAGGAAGTTGGCCTCGAGCAGCGGCAGGACCTGAAACAGGATCTCGCGTGCCTCGGCCACGCGGCCGCGCAGGCCGTGGCTCACCAGCCGGCTCATCAGGGCGGGGATCTCGTTGGAGGCGACCGACACCAGTCCGTCGCCTCCGGCGGCGAGGATCGCCAGGGTGAGCCAGTCCTCGCCGGACAGCACCGCGAATCCCTCCGGGCGCGCGAGCAGCAGATGCTGCACCTGCGCCAGGTCGCCGGAGGACTCCTTGATGCCGATGATGTTCGGGTGCTCCGTCAGGCGGAGCACCGTCTCCGGCTTCATGTTCACCGCGGTCCGCCCGGGCACATTGTAGAGGCAGATCGGCACGGTCGCCGCGTCCGCCACGGCGGTGAAGTGCTGAAAGAGGCCCTCCGGCGAGGGCCGGTTGTAGTAGGGGGTGGCGGAGAGCAGCCAGGTGACGCCGAGTCCGCTCATCCGTTTCGCTTCTTCGATAGCGAGCCGGGTGTCGTTGTGGCTGGCGCCAGCCATGACCGGCACGCGACCGCGCACCGTGTCGACGACGGTCCGCACCACGAGTTCCCGCTCCTCGATGGTGAGGGTCTGCGCCTCGCCGGTCGTGCCGCAGGGAACCAGGAAGTCGATCCCCTCCTCCACCTGCCACTCCACCAGTTTGCGGAGCGCCTCGGTATCGACGGTCCCGTCCGGCAGGAAGGGCGTTACCAGCGCCGTTCCGCAGCCTCTCAGCGTGGTGGTCATGGTACCTCCCCGAACAGCATCTGGTCGAAGGTGAAGACGCCCTGGCGCCCGGCGAGCCACTCCGCGGCCAGCAGCGCCCCGGCAGCGAAGACCTGCCGCCCGCGCGCCTCATGGCGCAGGCGGATGGTCTCGAAGGGCGCATCGAAGCAGACCTCGTGCGTGCCGGGCGCGTGGCCGATCCGCAGGCTGGTGATGGGAACGCTGCGGGCGGGGTCCCCCACCAGTAGCGCCGCCTGTAGCGCGAGCGCGGTGCCGGAGGGGGCATCCCGTTTGCCGGCGTGATGGGTCTCGAGGATGCCGGCCTGGAACTCCTGCCGTCCGGCAACGTGCCGCGCGAGGTCGCGCGCGGCGCGCAGGTAGAGCTGCACGCCGATGGAGAAGTTCGGGCTGTGGAGCAACGCCGCCCGGTGCTCCGTCACCGCCGCCGTCACTTCGGGCAGCCGATCAAGCCAGCCCGTGGTGCCGGTGACGGTAGGGATGCCAAGCGCAGCGAGACGGAGGAGATTGTCCGTGGCGCAGTCGGGGCGGCTGAACTCGAACGCCGCATCGGAGCCGCGCAGCCGGTCGGCGGTGAGCGCCACGCCCGAACGGTTCTCATTCCCCGCGACGACGGTGTGGATGACATGTCCGCGCTCCGTCGCGAGCTGCGCGATGGCCCGGTTCATCCTTCCATCTCCAATGAGGGCGAGGCGCATCGTCAGTTGCGAGTCTCGAGTGCGTGCTGGAAGCGGCCTGGTGCCTGAGCGTGCCTGCCCGCTACCCCGCTCCGGATTCGTGCCGCCGACCACGGACGCCGTAACGCCGAACTCATTTCACGTAACCGCGCGCGACCAGAAGCTCCGCATTCTGGATCGCGGCACCGGCGGCGCCACGGACGGTATTGTGCGACAGGAGCACCAGTCGCAGGTCGAGCAGGTTGCAGGGGCGCAACCGTCCGACCGTGACCGTCATGCCGGCGCCCCGATCGAGATCGAGGCGGGACTGCGGCCGATCGGCCCGGGGCTCGTACTCCACCGGCCGGGTGGGCGTCGAGGGCAGCGTCGCGACGTCCCCCTCGGCGCGGAAGGCCTCGATGGCCGCGATCGCCTCCGTGGGTGTGACCCGCCGCTCGAAGCCGATCGAGACGACCTCCAGGTGGCCGTCGACCACCGGCACGCGATTGGTGTGGGCGCTGGTCGCGATCGGCGCGCTGGTAATCACCTCTCCGGCAATCTCGCCGAAGATCTTGGCCGTCTCCTGCTCCATCTTCTCCTCTTCGCCACCGATGTGCGGGATCACGTTGCCGAGCGCATCGAGCGAGGCGACGCCGGGATAACCCGCCCCGCTGACGGCCTGCATGGTCGCGACGAAGAGCTTGCGAATGCCGAAGGCGCGGTGCAGCGGGGCCAGGCCGAGGACCAGGCCGGCGGTCGAGCAGTTCGGATTGGCGACGATGCCACCGAACCAGCCGCGCTCCCGCTGTTGCCGGGCCAGCACACCCAGGTGGGCGTGATTCACCTCGGGGATCAGCAGCGGGATGTCGGGGTCCATCCGGTGGGTCTTGGTGTTGGTCACCACGAAGCAGCCGGCCCGGGCATAGGCCTGCTCCACCTGGCCGGCGATGTCCGCCTCGATGGCCGAAAAGGCGATGCGTCCGGGGATGGTCGGCTCGCAGCGCGCGAGCGTCATGGCCGCGACGCGTTCCGGCAGCGCGCTGCTCTCGCGCCAGCGGACGATGTCGCCATAGCGCTTCCCGGCACTCTGCTCGGATGCCGCAACTGCCGCGATCTCGAACCAGGGATGCTCGGCCAGCAGCCGGACAAATTTCTGTCCGACCGTGCCGGTGGCACCGAGGATCGATACAGGGATCTTGGAACGCATCATCACTCCGGAGTGATTCGTCAGGCTGTCCCCTGGTCGCCCTGCGCGATCAGGTCCCACGCCAGCTTCTCGTACAGCCGTACCCCCTCCAGCAACTCCGCCTTCGCGATCCGTTCCGCGCCGGTATGCGCCACCCGGATACTCCCCGGGCCGAGCTGAAAGCCCTGGCCCCACTCCGCGAGAAAGGGCAGGTCGCTCGCATAGCTGACCACGGTGGTCGCCCACCCGGCGGGCGCCGCCGTGGTGTTCTTGTAGCAGGGGAGCTCGGTGGGAAAGGTGATCCGGACCCCCGGCACCGCGCAGGCCGCGATCTCCCGCCGGTAGAGGTCGGAGGCCTGCACCATTCGCACCAGCAGTTCAGCGCGCGCCGCGGGCGGAATCACGTTGGGTGCGACGCCCCCCTCGATCACGCCGATATTCAACGTGCTGGGCCCCAGCATCGCATCGGTCGGCAGGGTCAGCCGCCGAAGGCGCTCCAGGGTATCGAGCAGCGGAAGCAGCGCCGACTCCCCCTCCTCTGGATAGGCGGAGTGCGCCGCCCGGCCGGTGCACTCCAGCACCACCTTGAGCGAACCCTTCTGCCCCATGCTCAGTCGGTTCTCGGTCGGTTCGCCGTTGATCAGGTAGCGGCCCTTCGGCCCCAGTTCCCGGGCGCGGCCGGCACCGTCGGAGCCGTTCTCCTCCCCGACCAGGAAGAGCAGGCCGATCCGCCGCTCACCCCGATCGGCGAGGCGCTCCGCGGCCGTGATCATCGCCGCGGCGAGACCTTTCGCGTCACAGGAGCCGCGCCCGTGCAGGTGAGTCGCATCCTCGTGGAGCGGGAGGTAGGGCGGGACACAATCGAGGTGAGTGGAGAAGACCACCTCCGGCGCCTCACGAAAGGCGTACAGGTTGTCTCGACCTGGCGTGACCGGCTGGCGGATGACCCGATAGCCGAGCGCGCCGAGCCGATCCGCGAGCAGCCTGACGGCGGGCCCCTCGCTCCCGGTCGGCGTCTCGAGGGCGACGAGCTCCCTGGTCAATGCGATGACATCCACGCGGCCTCCAGACCCTTCCGGATCGCGAACAATAAAAAACCCCGCCGGCGGTACGCGGGCGGGGTGGTGTGCCGTACGATCAGTCGACGATCAGGCAGACCCGCGCGCGCACCAGGGCGTCATCCGCTTGCTGGTCTTGCTCCGGGTGCGATCGCGCTGCGTCGTGAGAATCATGAGGCAATTGTAGGCCGGGGGGACGTCGTTAGCAAGTGGCCTACGCGCGACGCCTCGGCGGAAGCCGGCCTGAGTCCGAGCCCGGCGAGGTAGAGGAGCACGATAGGGCTGATTACCATTGCGGCAGACCCGGGCGCCGCACAGCTCCGCGGCACTCGGTGCGCCGTGTCCGTCGCCCGCTCTCGTCCTCGAGATTCCACATGCGCGATCACGCAACGTTTGCTGCCTGCCTCGCCGTCGCGCTGCTCACTGCGCCCGGGCTCGCGGCGCAGGACCGGATCTATGGGGCCGACGGCGCCGGCACGCTGCATACCGGGGACCAGGGTGGGCAGCAGGAAGTCCGGCACGTGGAGGCGACGCTGTACCAGAATGGCGGGATCGACCTGAAGCTCTCCACCGGCCGGGACCGCTGGATCTTCCGCGGGACATGGAACGGGAGCCCGTCGTCGGGCTCGGTGGGCTTCCGGCTGGATAGCGGCTTCGAGCTCCCCGCCGATGGGAGCGGCCGGCTGTACTTCCTCCGGGATGCCATCGACCGGGTCGACTTCCGCGGCACCAACCGAAATGGTGACTTCGAGTTCACATTCGCCGGTCCGGGCGGCTCCCCCGGTGCCTCCCCGATACTCGATATCGCCCATACTGGCGATGGGGATCTCGACCTCGGGGAGGACGCTGACCGCCTCGACCGGGTACGGGTGCGGCTCACCGACGATGGCCTAGCGGAGCTCCGTCTTCGCGGCGCTCGGCGCTACACCGTCACTGGACGGTGGTCGGGGACGCTCGCCTCCGGAAGTGTCCGACTCGAGCTCACCGCATGGGGAAGCGACGCCGCGGAGATCACTGGCACGATCAATACTCCGCCGCGCTCCGGTTGGGACCGGGTCACCCTCGACGGGACCACAAAGGGCCGGGCGGTGCGGGTCCGGTTCAGCGGCGTGGGCGAACCGCTCGACTCCTCTGACGGAGATGACGACGGCGACCCCCATGCACGGAGACCGGTCGACGCCCTGGATCAGACGATGCGGGGCAACGGTACTCTCTCGCTGGACAGGGGGAGAGGAGCCGATCTGCGGACCGTACGCGTCGACCTGCGCCGGGGCGGAAGAGCGGAGATCTCCCTGGACGGGAGTGCCCCGCCGGTGCTGCTCCGCGGCAAGTGGAGCCAGCGGGACAACGCGCCGAGGATCGACCTCTCCATTACCGACGGACCGGGTCCGTCCGGTCTCGGCGGACGGGGGACCCTCACGATTCCCGACGGACGGAGCTGGGAGTCGCTCGAGCTCGCGGGGGGCACTCGCGCGGGGAGGTGGACCGTTGCCTTCCACGCGACCGGGCCGGGGCATCTCGCTACCGACAGCATCGATCTCCGGCCCGACTCGGAGCCGATCCGGGAGTTCTCCGCGACGGCCATCGGCGACGGCGCCCTGACCTGGCCCGGTGTGCCTGAGCCGACCACGGTCAACCGGGTGCGTCTGGTCCTCAGCGCAGACCAGGAGGCGGTGATGGAGGTGGAGGGAGCGAGGCCCGCGCACTTTACCGGCCGCTGGGCCACGACGAGCCAGCCCAACCAGCTCGCACTGACCCTGACCGGCGGCACAATCGTCGGGCTCATCGCGACCGGGGTCATCACCCTGGACGACCGGCGCGCAGTCGCCGCTGTGAGCATGGATGGCCGGCAGCTCCATCGCCTCGTGAAGCTGGTGTTCCGGGTACTCCCGGCGGCGCCGGCCCCGTGTTAGGCCGCCTCCGCCGAGCGGGCTTCGCGCTGGCCCTGATCCACGTCCACGAAGTGGAGCAGGACCCCGCCGATCAGGAAGAAGATGACGACGGCCAGGATCGCCGCCCGGCTCGAGCCGGTGGCGCCGATCACCCGCGCGAAGATCCACGGCCCGAAGATCCCCGCGAACTTTTCCACTACCGCGAAGAATCCGAAGAACTCCGCCGACCGGGCCTTGGGGATCAGGCTGGCGAAGAGCGACCGGGAGAGCGCCTGCGTCCCGCCCTGCACCACGCCGACCAGCAGGGCGAGAATCAGGAAGTGGGTCGCGTTGGTCATGAAGTAGCCGAGGACGCTGATCCCGGTATAAACCACGAGGCCGACGAAGATCGCCCGCTTGGCGCCGATGCGGCTGGCAAAGGCCCCGAACAGGAAGGCGAAGGGAATCCCCACGAACTGGACGATCATGATCGAGGCGATGAGCGACCCGGTCCCGATGCCGATTTCGGTGCCGTAGATCGTCGCCATCCGGATGATGGTGCCGATGCCGTCGTTGTAGATCAGGAAGGCGATCAGCATGAGCACCGCCTGGCGGAACTGGCCCAGCCGGCGGAAGGTCGCGCCCAGCTCCCTGAAGGCGGCGCCGACGTCGATACGGCCGTCGCCGGTCGCCGGCGGCTCCCGGACGTCGCGGAAGAGCGGAATCGAGAAGACCAGCCACCAGATCGCTACCGAGAGAAAGGCGAGTCGGGTCGGCAGCGTGGCCTGCAGCGGGGTGAGGTCCGGGCCGGAGGGAAGCCCGAACCAGGCCGGCCGCTGGATCCAGGCGAGATTGAGCGCGAGCAGGAGGCCGCCGCCCACATAGCCGAGTGCATACCCCGCGGTGGACACCCGGTCCATCTCCTCCGGCGCGGCGATGTGCGGCAGGAAGGAATCGTAGCAGACGTAGCTCGCGTTCACCGCGATATTCGCCACGGCGAACAACCCCGCCGCCAGCATCCAGTCGCCCCGCTCGATGAAGAACATCAGCCCCACCGCGACCACTCCGACGATGAGCGAGAGGCCAAGCAGCCGCTTCTTGACCCCGGCCCGGTCGGCGATCGCGCCGAGGATTGGAGAGAGCACCGCGATGATGGCGAGGGCGATGGTGGTGGCGTCGGCGAGCCGCTTGGTGGCAATGGCGGGCGCCAGGTCCGCGGCGGCGACCTTGGCGAAGTAGATGGGAAAGACCGCGGTGACGATGGTGGTGACCATCGCGGAGTTGGCCCAGTCGTACATCGCCCAGGCGCGGAGTTCCCGGCGGTGGAGGCCGAGGCGTTCGAGGAGCTGCATGGCCAATGATGGTTCGAATCGGGCGGCGCCGCCACCCTCCTAGGGGTTCGGCCTCGGGCGCAGGAGCGACAGCGCCACCGCGCCGGCCAGGATCCCGACGATGACCGCGAGCGAGACTGCCGTCTGCAACGTCACCCAGGCCGCGAGCATCATCTTGAGCCCCACAAAGAGGAGGATGAGCGCGACGCCCGGCTTCAGGTAGTGGAACCGGTCCAGCGCGCTGGCCAGGACGAAGTACAGCGCCCGGAGCCCCAGGATGGCGAAGAGATTCGAGGAGTAGACCACGAACGGGTCTCGGGTGACGGCGAAGACCGCCGGAATGCTGTCGATGGCGAAGACCAGGTCGCTCCACTCGACGACGAGGAGCACCAGCAGCAGCGGTGTCGCCATGAGGGCGCCGCTGCTGGCGCGCACGAAAAAGTGCGGCCCCTCGAACGCAGAGACGATGGGGAAGAACCGCCGAGCGAGGCGGACCAGGGGGTTCCGCTCCGGTTCGATGCGGTCCTCTCCGCTCCGGAACATCCGCAGCCCCGTGATCAGCAGGATGCCGCCGAAGAGGTAGACGATCCAGTGAAACTGCTGCAGCAGCAGCGCGCCGGCGCCGATCATGACGCCGCGCATGAGGATCGCGCCGAAGATGCCCCACTTGAGCACCCGGGGCTGCACCGCGCCGGGAACCGCGAAGTACTGGAAGATCAGCAGGAAGACGAAGAGGTTGTCGACGCTCAGTGAGAGCTCGATCAGATAGCCGGTGTAGTACTCGAGCGCCGTCTGATGCCCGGCCTGCCACCAGAGAAAGGCGCCGAAGAGCAGCGCCACGACGACGATGCCGGCGCTCCAGATGAGCGCCTCCCGTGGGGCGAGAATGTGGGCCCGCCGGTTCAGGACGCCGAGGTCGAGGAGCAGCAGCGTCGCCACGATGGCGGCGAACACGATCCAGAGCAGCGGGTCGTGGGTGGTCACGCGGCCGAGACCTGGGGCGCTGCGGTCATCGCGAAGTTCATAGGTGACTCCAACTTAGCTGCGACCCTCACGATCGCGGCACCGGAGCTGTCACGATGCGCACCGCCAGACCGCCGTTCCTGGTATGAAGCGGCGGCCCGAAGCGGAGCCCGGTTGCACGCTCGAGCGGTGCCTCCGGAAGCAGCAGCGTCACCCGCCACCCGGGCAGCCGCTCTCGGGCCACCGTTCCCAGCCGCGCAAAGAGGTCGCGCAGCTCTCGACCCTCGCTCACCCGGCGGCCGTAGGGGGGATTGGCGATCAGCGCGCCGACGCCGTCCGGGGCCTCGAGGGAGGAGACGGCGGCCTGACTCCAGGCGATGTCGCCGGCCACGCCGGCGCGCACTGCATTCGCCGTCGCTGCCTGGATCGCCCCGGCGTCCCGATCAGCGCCGTGAATTGGGGCGGGAGCGGACGGCAAGATCCCGGCGCGTGCCCCATCGACCAGCGCCCGCCACCGGGTAGCATCGGCGCCAGGCCAGTGCAGGAAGGCGAAGTCGCGCTCCAGTCCGGGGGGGATCCGCCGCGCCAGCCGCGCCGCTTCGATGGGAATCGTGCCGGAGCCGCAGAACGGATCCACCAGGGGTGTTGCCGGCTCCCAGCCACTCGCGAGCAGCAGCCCGGCCGCCAGGGTCTCCCGGAGCGGCGCCCTGGCGACCGCCAGACGATAGCCACGCCGGTGGAGCAGGGCGCCCGAACTGTCCAGGCTGATGGTGCACTCATCGCGTACGATGCGGACCACTATCAGCTGTCCCGCGGCATCCTCCACGTCGTCGGTGTCAGGCACCGGTGGGGCAACGACGCCCCGCGAGGCGGTGACGATCCGTTCCGCGACCGCGCGCTGATGGTAGAGGCGTGACTTGATGGAGGTGACCCGGACCGCGACCAGGGTGCCGGGCGGGAGCCAGCGGTCCCATGGCAGCAACGCCGCCTTCCGCTCCAGCTCGCCGAGGGCGCGGGCGCCGAAGCTGCCGATGCGGACGAGGACTCGGCTCGCGGTGCGCAGCCAGAGATTGACCCGCGCGATGTCGTCGAGATCGCCCTCGAAGCTGACCCCCCCCGGTTCGGTCCCGGCCGGCGTGATGCCGAGACCGATGAGTTCTCCGGCGGTGAGCTCCTCGAGGCCGGGCGCCGTGACGGCGAAGAGCGAGAGCCGGGTCGTCACGTCCCCTCACGGTGCCAGGGGATCGCGCAGAGCAGCGGCGGCAGGTCAGGGCGCGGGATCAGTAGGGTGGCTCCGCCACGTGGACCGGGTCGTCGAGGATGATGGCCTGCACAGTCGCACCGGCCGGTGTCTCGAACTGCCCCTCCGGAAGGATGAGCAGTGCGTTTGCCCTGACCATCGACGTCAGAATCCCCGAGCCCTGCGGGCCGGTGAGCCGCGCCTCCATCATTCCGTCCGCGGGGGTGACGACGGCCCGCAGGAAGTGCTGCAGTCTGGGTCCGAGCTTCACCGGCTCGGCCAGCCGGACCGTGATCGCCCGGCGGAAGGGCAGCCGCCGCCCCGCGAGGCGGCGGATGGCGGGGCGGACGAAGAGCTCGAAGGTGACCATCGTGCTGACCGGATTCCCGGGGAGACCGATCCACGGAACGGCGCCGAGCAGGCCGAAGCCGACCGGCGCCCCGGGTCGCATGCGGACTCTCCAGAACTTCAGGTCGGCACCGAGCTGGGCCAGGACGCTGCGGACGTGGTCGTGCTCGCCGACGCTGATGCCGGCGGTGGTGACGATGAGGTCGCACTCGAGGCCGCGGATGAAGTGGGCCCGGAGGCTCTCCGCTGTGTCCCGGGCGACGCCGAGATTCACTGGCTCGCCACCCGCCCGCCGCACCAGGGCGACGAGCGTATGGGTGTTGGAACTTGCGGTTTTGCGGCCGCTCAGAATCTGGTCCGGCTGATCGATGTCGACGATCTCGTCGCCGCTGCCGAGGATGGCGATGCGCGGGCGCCGGTAGATGAGCGGGGTGGCGACTGCCACGGAAGCCAGCACACCCAGCTCCGCGGGTCCCAGCTCGCACCCCTCCGGGAGGACCATGGCGCCGGTCCGGATATCCTCACCCACACGGCGGATATTCGCGCCCGCATCCCGGTCCCGGAGGATCGTGACCGTCTCGCGGCCTTCGTCCGAGTCCTCCTGGCGGATGACACTGTCGGCGCCGTCCGGCAGCGCTGCGCCAGTGAAGATCCGCGAGCAGGTGCCGGGTGTGACGGCCAGAGTGGGAAAGGTGCCCGCCGGAAGCTGCTCGAGGACCCGGAGTCGCACCGGCGCGTCCGGGCGGGCGCCGCGGACGTCCTCGCTCCGGGCGGCATAGCCATCCATCGCGGAGTTGGTCCAGGCGGGGATATCGAGCGGGCTGAGGATGGTTTCAGCGAGGACCGCGTCGAGCGCATCGTCGAGCGGCACCCGCAGCGCCGGCTGGCGCTGGACCTGCGCGAGGATCTGCAGCGCGGCGTCGCGGGGGAGCAGCGGGGCGGTCATCAGGTGGGGGTGACGAAGTCCGAGTTCGGGGTTCCGCGTCTCGATGGTCGAGCTGCAGCCAGCGAGACGACGATGCCGGGCCGGGCGAACTCGGGAGCCGGACCTCGTGGTCAGATCACCGTCGCCCGGTCCCAGCCCAAATTGGCGAGCAGCTGCATCCACATGGTGTCACGGAACCGGAGGACGGGGCAGGCGGCATCGAAATGATCATCGTCGGTCACGATGGCGACCCACTCCCCGGCGTTCGGCGCGCCTGGCAGGTAGATGGGTGCGTTCCCCACCTCGCGGCGAAACACCTCGATCTTGGGCAGCGGGGCCGACTGGAACCCCTCCACCAGGACGATGTCGGCGCCGCCAAGATGCTGCCGGGCGAGGGTGATCGGATCGGTATCGTCGAGGTGTCGCTCGTACAGCACTCGCATTGCGGGCGTGACCACCAGGGTGCGCTCCGCCTTGCCCTCCTGAAAATGCCGGTGCCCGTCGCTGTTCGGCTGCTCCACGGCGCTCGGGTGGCCGGCATGCTTGATGGTCATGACACGGCGGCCCTTGCGAGCGTACTCCGCGGCGAGCGCGACCACCAGCGTGGTCTTGCCGGCATTGCTGCGGCCGATCACCGAGAGGATTCGAGTCTCCGCCAAAGCCCGTCTGCCTCCGCGAGATCGCTGGCCGTGTTCACATTGAAGAAGAGGGTGTCGGGGTCGCCCAGGAGGCGCACCCGCGTGGAGGAGAGGATACCGACTTTGATCCCATCATGGAAGCCGACGGCCCGCAAGTCGCCCGCGGCCAGGGCGGCTTCGATGGCCGCCCCGCAGGCCGGACCGTACGCGGCGCAGAGCGGTTCGACCCCGCGGGGACCTCCGCTCTCGGGGAGCACAGCGTCGCTCTCCCTGAGCCCGTCGGCCAGGGCGCGGAGCAGCGAGGTGGAGAGGAAGGGCATATCCCAGGCGCCCACCACGACTGGCGCGGGCCCCGTCAGGACGGCGGTGTAGATCCCGCCGAGGGCGCCCAGTCCCGGACGGGTATCGGGGACGACCCGGAGGCCGGGAAGCCAGGCCTCGGCGTCGGGCGCGTTGGCGATGAGGATCGGGGGCGTGCCGAAGGCGTCGTGGAAGGTCTCGACCAGCCGGTCGAGGATGCGACGGCCACCGACGAGTTCCAGGCCCTTGGGCCGGCCCTCGAAGCGCGCCGCCTGGCCGCCGGCGAGGATGGCTCCCGTGATCAGTAGCGTTTCCCCCGCTTCCGTTCCAGCACGACGTCGAACCCGACACTGAAACTGAGGAGATGCTTGCCGACGAGGCTGCTCCCCGGTACCAGCCCCTGCCGGTTGGTGCCCGAGGTGATCGTCGGCACTCGGACCCAGTTGTCGCGCACCTCGATTCGCATCTGGTACCCGCGCCCGATCACCCCTACGATGCCGCCGCCGAAGGCATAGTGCGGTTGCACGCTTGAGGGATTGCCGTCCTCGAGCAACACGAGATCGGCGACGCCATCCGGAGTGCTCACCCGTCCGGTGGTCCGCAGGAAACTCTGTTGCGATACCACAAACCCCGCGTTGACCCGGACGTAGGGGTGCACGGGCTGGTGGCTCCAGAACCGGTAGACCACACCAGCGGTCAGGGCCGCGGAGGTCGCGCTCCGGGTCGAGTTGTTGATGGAGCTGCACAGATCGGAGGCGGTGGTGTCGCCGATGGTGTAGGCCAGCCGGCAGCCGTCCGTGGTCCCGAGGCCCAGCAGGTGGGCCTCGATATTGATGCCGAGATGCTCGCCGGGGAAGTAGGTCCCGGAGAAGACGATATCCAGACTCTGGCGAAAGCGCCGGTCGACCGCCAGCGTGTCGACGCCATTGTTGACGAGCAGCGGCTGCATGACCGACCAGAGCTTGCCGCCGCCACTGGTTTGCCCCAGCCCCACGGTGAACACCAGCCGCGCCTGGTCGGCGGTGGCCTGGGCCCGGATCACGCCCGGCAGGGCGACCAGCGCGAGCAGGCAGGAGAGGGAGCGCATCAGGCGCGAGTAAGCCACGGGTGATCTACCATGA
The DNA here is from genome assembly GCA_963726955.1 of uncultured Gemmatimonadales bacterium. Lineage (GTDB taxonomy): Bacteria > Gemmatimonadota > Gemmatimonadetes > Gemmatimonadales > GWC2-71-9 > JADJOM01. The sequence goes on from CAVSEC010000013.1 coordinate 77,556, forward strand.
GGCAGCGGTCCATGATGACAGGAATCCCGACGGATTCGAGCCGGGCACGCACCCCGTCGTGGACGACGCCGACTTGCATCCAGACCAGCCGCGGGTGCACGAACAGCAGGTCCTCCAGCAGCGACGGGACGGCGTCGGAGCGACGAAAGATGTTGACGATGTCGATCGGGCCCACGGCGAAGGCCTGGCGCAGATCGGGGTACGAGACCTCGCCGAGGATCGTCTCTCCTCCTGGCCGCACCGGGATGATGCGATAGCCCTCGGCCTGCAGGTACGCGGCGACCGCATGGCTGGGCCGGTCGTGCCGCGGTGAGAGGCCCACCACAGCGATGGATCGACTTGCACGAAGGACAACACCCAGCGCGGCGCGCTCATCGCTCATGGGGGCATCGCGAACAGAGGCGAAGGGATCGGGCGGCCGGACACCGGTCGGATCGTGGTTCGGGAACGTGGAGACGGCGGCCAAAGGCGCGGGAGCACACCGCAGGCGCCCGCCTCGCGAACGGGTCAGTCGAGACCGGTGCAGTCCGCGTGCAGCGTCTCGTCTTCCGCCACCCGCACCCGTGCCAGGCGGATACCTGCGGGCAGTCGCCCGGAAATCCGGTCGAATAGATAGGCGGCGAGCGCTTCGCAGGTGGGGATCGGTGCGCCGCCGGAGAAGGCCGCGACATCCCGGTTCAGGTCCCGTCCATCGAGCGGGGCGGTGATCTCCTCGGCGAGCAGACTGTCGAGCGCGCCGAGGTCGAGGAGCATGCCTGAGCGCGGGTCCACCGGCCCCTCCACGCTCACGGCGCAGCTGTAATTGTGCGCGTGCGAGGCGGTGAGCGGGCCGAAGGCCGCCCGATTCCGGTCGTCTGTCCAGTCCGCCATCCAGAGATGGTGCCAGGCGTGGAAGCGCACCACCCGGGTCAGGCGGCTCGGCATCGACGGGGCGGCTAGAAGGAGTATCCCAGCGCGACCCGGAGCTCGCGCGCGCCACTCCACTCCTCCCGCTTGAGCCCGGGCAGGACCGAGTTGGGGTGGTTGACCGGATCGCCAGAGGGCTGCGCGGTTGGATCGGCGTTGTAACTGAGCGGATACTTGAGCTTCCAGAAAAGCTGGCGCGCATCGAGACGCAGGTGCAGCGCGTTGCTCAGGTAGATCCGCACTCCGATACCCGGCGCGAGGTAGATCTTCCTGCCGAACCGGTAACCGCTCGAGTCCGGCACGCTCGCCGGAAGCGTCGAGCCACTCATGAGTCCGACGGCGCCCCCGAAGTACGGCGCCAACCGGTGCCAGCTCTTCTTGCCGGTGATGTTGATCTGCAGCGCCAGCTCCGCCATGGTGACCGTCTGCTTCGCGGGCCCGTCTACCCGGTTGTTCACACTATCGGCGGCACTCACCACCAGCCGTTCCAGGTCGCCGCGTGCCAGGGTGAATCCGAACTGGATCGGGGCGCCGGCGCGGATATCGAAGCGGACGCCATAGCTCTGGCCGCGATGGGGCCCCACACCGATGGAACCGCCATTGCCCCCGACATCACCAACCAGCAGCGTGATCGAGCGGCCCCGCGGGATATCCCGGTAGGGCGAGGCGTTGGGGGCGTGGCCCACCTGGGCGGCGAGCGGGGTGGCGAGCGGGGTGGCGAGCACGGTCAGGACCGCGGTGGCGGAAAGGAATCGAGACATGCGGGAATAGTAAGGGGAGGAGTTCCGAGTTCCGAGTTCGAAGTTCCCCGGTTCGGTGGGCCGGCTCCGGGGGTCGCGGCACCGGCACTCCGGCGCTGGCACTAGCTGAGTCGCAGATCCCGCCCCGTCATCTCCGTCGGAGGCTCGATGCCGAGGAGACGCAGCACCGTGGGGCCCACATCACAGAGGGCGCCGCCGTTCCTGAGTCCGGTCGCGCCGGCGCGCACCGCCACCAGCGGAACCGGGTTGGTGGTGTGGGCGGTGTGCACCCCGCCGGTGGCCGGGTCGATCATCTGCTCGCAGTTGCCGTGATCGGCGGTGACCAGCACGGTGGCCCCGCTGATTTCGGCGGCCGCGAGCACCCGTCCCAGGCACTGGTCCACGGTCTCCACGGCCCGCACCACCGCCGACAGGACGCCGGTGTGCCCGACCATATCGGCGTTGGCGAAGTTGCAGAGCAGGAAGTCGTGTGCGCCGCGGCCGATCGCCTGCACCAGCACATCGGTGATCCCGGCGGCACTCATCTCAGGCGCCAGGTCGTAGGTCGCAACTTTCTGCGACGGCACCAGCGAGCGTTCCTCGCCCTTGTACGGCGGCTCGTAGCCCCCGTTGAAGAAGTACGTGACGTGCGGATACTTCTCCGTCTCCGCGGTCCGCAGCTGGGTGCGGCCGTGATCCGCCAGCACCTCGGCCACGATCTTCGCCATCGTGAAGGGCGGAAACGCCGGCGGCACGGGAAAGGTCCGGTCGTACTGGGTCATGGTGACCATGGTGAGCGCCGGCCGGCCAGTCACATCGAACCCGTCGAAGCCCTCGATCATCAGGGCCCGGACGATCTGCCGCATTCTGTCGCTGCGGTAGTTGAAGCAGAAGACGCCGTCGCCGTCGCGGAGCGGCGCAACAGGCGCACCGGCGCGCTGCAGCACGATCGGTTTCACGAACTCATCGGTCTCACCGCGGACAAGGGCCGCCTGTACCGCGATGACCGCGTCGTCCGCGGGTGCGCCAATGCCCAGCACCATGGCGTCGTAGGCGATCCGGGTCCGCTCCCAGCGCCGGTCCCGGTCCATGCCGAAGTACCGTCCGACCAGGGAGGCGATCGCCGCGCGCCCCGGGGCGATGCGCGTAATGTCTTCCTCCAGCCGACGCACCACCTGTGCCCCGATCGCCGGAAGGGTGTCTCGACCGTCGAGAAAACCGTGGATGGCGATGCGGGGGACTTCGAGGCGGACGCCGAGCTCGAGGCAGGCGAGCAGATGCTGGTCGATGGCATGGACGCCACCGGGGCCGAGCAACCCGACCAGATGCAGCGTGCCACCGCTCTGCTTGAGCTGGGCGCACAGCGCCTTCAGCGGTTCCAGCTGGAAGAAGGCGCCGCTCTTGATGCTCTGCGATATGCGGACGAGATCCTGCGGGACGACGCGGCCAGCGCCGAGATTCAGATGGCCGACCTCGGAGTTGCCCATCTGGCCTTCCGGCAGTCCGACGGGGAGCTCGCTGGCGGCGAGCAGCGTCCGCGGCTGGCTTGCCCAGAGCCCATGCCACACGGGCGTACGCGCCAGTTCAATCGCGTTGCCTTCACGGCCTTCCCGGTAGCCCCAGCCGTCCAGAACCAGGAGGACGACCGGGGCTCCCGGCCTGCGCGTGTTTGACATGACTCTCCGGCGTTTCTACAATCGAGGTCGTGCATGACGCGCCACAATCTACTTCGCCCCTGAGCCGCCTACCAGCCTTGGCAGCCGTGCTCCTCACGCTGCTCGCGAGTCCGCTCGCGGGGCAGTCCACCGTCCGGCTCGCCCAGGAGACCCGATTCGCCAAGGTGCCGGGCGGTGCGCCGCTCGGGACCTTCGTCGTCGGGGCCGAACTGCAGCCGGGCCGGATCTCCGGCGCGGCCACCGAAGTGGCGATCGACGGCTGGCTCCCCACCCGTTCGCTCGGACCGCTCAAGCGCGACGGCTTCGATGTCGGGACGACCAAGCGCCCCTTCGAGCAGCTACGGCAGTCGCCCGATGGCGTGGTCATCGCGCGGGTCCCCCCGAGCGTGGGATTCTCCCGCGTGGAGGTCCGTGGCGACTGGACCCATGTCAACCGGAGTGCATGGGTCGAGCGCAAGGCGTTGCTGACCGCCGTGCCGGTCCCGGCGCCGCCGAGCGGCCCCGATCAGGCCGAGGTCACGCGCAGGACGCCGTTCGCCGCCGCGCCGGCGGGCGTGGTGCTCGGCTCCATCGATTCCGGCGCCATTGCACGGGTCCTGACGCACGCCGGCGGCTGGAGCCGGGTGCAGCTCGAGGCCTGGGTCCCCGACAGCGCGCTGCGACCGACCGACCGCAGCGTGCTCGTCGGCCTCAGTCAGGCGGAAGTCCGCGCCAATCCCGCCAAGTACGTCGGCCAAGTGGTGGAGTGGCGGGTACAGTTCGTCGCCATCCAGAAGTCCGACGAGCTGCGGCCGGAGATCCCCGAGGGGCTGAACTACCTGCTCACCCGCGGTCCGCTGCCGGAGCCCGGCTTCGTCTACATCATCGTGCCCCCGG
>CAVSEC010000014.1:0-48602 GCA_963726955.1 uncultured Gemmatimonadales bacterium
ATTCAGTTCAAGTACGCGCCAGCCCGCCGCGCGCACAATAACTAAAGGTATGCTGTAGCAAGCCGTTTGCCAGACTAGCAGACTGCCAGACTGCCAAGTTTCCAGCCAATCGCGCGCGGGCCCGATCCTATAGTGAGCGTATCTGACACATAGTGTGCGCACACTGTGTCATATCCGCACATATGTACCAGCACAATGTATGCCAGGCGACCGCAAGCAATAGTCGTGCCAGACCAATAGGAGCCGGGCGGGGCGAATTGTCCGGCGGGCCGGCGGCGTGGTGCGTGAGCAGGTGCCTAACTCACCGATTTATTTTTTGGGGTGACACTTTTTGTCAGGGCACATCCTAGAGGACCGTCAAACTTTTGACACCCCCTCCAGCTCCTCTAGCCCCTCCAGCTCCTGCACACGTTCCTGCCTCCCCTCCCTTGACAGCCAGGGCGGCCTCGGGGGCATACTGGCCCGATGTTGCCGCTCACCCGCCGCGGCTGGCTCATCCTCCTCCTGGCCACGCCCCTGGCGCCCCTGGCCCTACCGCTCCTGGGAAAAGGGGCGGGGGCTCCGCCGGTGTCGTTGGGGCAGGAACTCGCGTTCACGCCCAGGGACTACAGCGTGCCAATCTCGCTCACCCTGGAGGAAGTCAACCGGGTGACGCTCAACGCCATCCGACCGGCGGTAGTGGACAGCTACTTCCAGACCTCGCCCTTGCTGGCCTCCCTCCAGAGGAAGGGCAAGGGCTAGGTGCCTTCCTTCCTCGCGCGGCTCCAGCGACCGGTGCGCGGGCTGTTCCTCTTGCGCCGGGTCCTGGTCGAACTCCGAGGGATTCGCCGCGCCCTCGAACGGCAGGCGGACGCGCTGGAGCTGCAAGCCGGCGGGGCGCATCAGGCCCTGCGGTCGTTCAGCCGCTCCAGGGAGGAGTCGAGCGAGCAGGACCTCCGCGGGCTCACAGAGGTAGCCTACGTGGACAACGCTCGGTTGGGGCAGGTCCTCGCCAAGGAAGATGAGCTGCGGTCACTGCTCGGGAGAGATCCCACGGAACTAGAATTGGAACGGGCCTACCTGGGAGAGGTCGAATAGGTGGACAGCATCCTCCGGCGCCTCCTCGCTAAGGTAAAACTGGACCCCACGACCGGGTGCTGGCTCTGGCAGGGCGCGATGTCCCAGTCGGGGTGGCGCGGCGTGTTCTATCCCGTCGCCCGGGCCTACGGGACGCTCTGGCGGCTGAACCGCCTGATGCTCATTTTGCGGGAGGGGCCGGACCTCCTGCCGCGCGCCCCAGACCAGCCCTGGCCCGAGTGGCTCGCCGCCGCCGCTCGCCTGGTGGCCGGCCGCGAAGCCGCGCACACCTGTGACACCGCGCAGTGTGTCAACCCCGCCCACCTGGAGTGGAAGGGCCACCGGGCGAATGTGCAGGAGCAGAAGGCCAGGCAGCGGGAGGCGCGAGAGGCGCAAGAGGCGGTGGCATGAGCGAAGATAAGCTCGCCAAGTCGACCAGGAAGTCCACCCCCACCAAGCCCTCCCCGCTGGTCGTGCAGTCCCTCGCCGCGGTGGAAGCCGAGATCGGGGGGCGCGATGCCCTGGTCGCCGCCCTGGCCCATGCGCCCAAGTCCCGGGATATTCTCTACATCCTCGGGCTGATTGGTGACCCGCGCTCGGCCACGACCCCCCTCGCCGACCTCTGTGCCCGAGGAGGGATCACCCCCGGGGAACTCATCGACGCCTACAAGTCCGGGGAAATCAACCGCGCGCAGGCCCTCGCCACCTCCAAGGTCGGCCACCACCTGGCCGCCGTCGCCGAAGACACCATGCTCCGCTCGCTGCCCCAACAGGCCACCTGCCCGATCTGCCAGGGCCTGGGCCAGTACCAGCCCGAACCCACCAAGAAGGTCCCCAACCCCGACCCGGTGGCGTGTCAGACCTGCCAGTCCTCGGGGGTGATCGTGGTCCCTGGCGACCTGGAGCACAAGAAGCTGGCCCTGGATATGGGCAAGCTCCTCCAGAAGGGCGGCGGAATTAGCCTCGCCGTGAACCAGCAGGTCGGCCTGGTGTTTGGCACCGCCGGAGGGGCGCTGGAGAAGCTCCAAGCGGCGACGGACCAGATCCTGTATGGTGAGGCAGAGGGGGGACAACCGGTTGTCGAGGCGGAAGTCGAGGAGATCATGGCGGATGTCGAGGGTCCCGAGGAGAGCCAGTCTCCCCGATCCGCTGCCCGACCATCTCCTGCCCGAGTTGACCCGGATACGCCAATCATCGAGCCAGATTGGCGGGCGGATCTGGACGCCTCACCAGGGGGGCCCTGACATGCTTCCCACCGAGGGCTCCGCCGCACACCCGGCTCGGTTCACCACCGAGCCCCTCCGCCAAGCCATCCTGGACTGCGCCCGGCAGTGGACCCTCGACCCGATCCTGCTCGAAGCCCAGATCCTGGTCGAATCCTCCGGCAACCCCTACGCCTTCCGCTACGAAGCGGCGTTTTACCACCAGTATTTGAGGGGGAAGCCCGAGTGGATCGTCTGGGGGCCGCTCGCCGCCTGCTCCTACGGCCTGTTGCAGATCGTCGGCGCGGTCGCGGTGGAACTCGGCTTCTCTGGGGCCCCCACCGAGCTGTTCCACGTCCCCACCAACCTCTTTTGGGCCGGGAAGAAACTGGCCGCCCTCAAGGAAGCGGTCCTCGATCACCACCCCGAGGGGATGCTGGCGGCCTACAATGGCGGCCTCGGGGGGAACCGCCAGCCGCCCTACAGGAACCAGGATTACGTCCAACGGGTACTGGACCAGAAAGCCTTCCTTGACGTGAACCGCGGGCCGTCCCCCGCCTGAGGTCCCCGATGTCCAACGAGTCCTCGATCAAAAAGTCCTCCTCGCGGGAACCGGGCCTCAACACGCCTGACTTCGCCAGCCTGCCGAAGTACTACGGCTGGAAGGATATCGCCGCGCTCTACGGCGATGACGAAGATCGGCTGGTCGATGCCTACTGCGACGGGACCCTGCCCCCGGCCCTGCGGCACGCCGTGAACGAGACCGTGGGCCCGCAGCTCCTCCAAACCTGGCTCCTGCGAAAGCTCATCCGTCAACAGACCGAGATCATCCGCCTGCTCTCGGAGCCGGCCGAGCCCTTCCAGTAAGCGGTACCAGGAGAGCCCCCACCATGACCAACAACCGCCGGGACGACGATCCGCCCGATCTGGATCCCTTGCAGCTACGGACCAGTTTGCCCCACGCTTGGCTCCTCGACCGCTTCGACCGCCTGGAGCAGCGCCTCCTGGAGCACTCGCGCTCGGTGCGCGCCGACATGAATGTGGGGTTCCGAGAAATCTCCGCCGCCCACAAGGAAGCCGAGGAACGCGCCCGGTTGCTGACCGACCGCGTGACCATCATCGAAGCCGAACATCGCGTGGAGGCCCGCGCCCAGATTCAACACGGCGCCATCGCCGGAGTCGTGGGCGGGGGCGCCATGATGTTCATCGTCGACGCCCTGAAGAAACTGCTCAAGTGGTAAAAGGAGTCTCCATGCCCCCCGCCGCGCCCGCCGCGCCCTCGCCTTCGCCCGTGCCCCTCATCGATCTCAACGTCGCCCTCACCGATGCCCAAACCGGAGCGCCTGTCTCGACCGGGGCCGTGGTCCGCCTCGACACCTGGCCGCCCCTGGAGCTGTTCCCGCCGGTCCGCATCGTCAACGCGGGGGGCCCCGGTACCTGCAACTTCTACCACGGCGCCCCGCTCCCGGCTCCCATCCAGGTCTGCGTCACCGTGGACGCCGCGGGGTACGTCCCCTGGACCAACGGACAGGACCCCCTGACCTTTGGCGCTGCCACGGTGGATCTCGCGGTGGCCCTCCAGTCTTTTAGGCCGCCCTTCCGGCCAGCGCCCCGACGCTGGAAGGGCAACCTCTGTGGGGTGCGGGTTCCTGATCTCCCTTCCGTGCCCGGCGGCGCCGCCGACCCGGAGCTGGTCTTGAGCTGGTTCTACGACCGCTATGACGAGACCGACCGCGCGGTCATTCGCGTGTTCTGGCGCACCCGGGGCTACACCCATGTGTTGTTGAGCTGGCCGGACTCGCGCGCCGTGGGAGCGACCCCCCAGCAGTTCCGCGCGACCTGCCGAGAGCTGATCGCCGCGGGCTTCTTCCCCTGTGTGATGCTCTCGTCGAAGGTCTACGATCCGCCCGATGTCGAGGGGATCCTGGCCAACATCGCGCCGGTCCTCTCCCTCCTGGTGGGCGAAGTTCCGATGTTCTGCGTGGGCTGGGAACTCTCCCTCTGGCTCTCCCCCACCCAGGTTCAGCAGCTCATCGATCACCTGGCGCCCCAGTGGCTCGCCCAACCGGGTACCCTCGGCTATGTCCACTTCGAGCAGGGGTACGCGGCCTTCCAACAGCCCGGCCAGGTCACGGCCGCCTTCTGGCAGCTCCAGGTGGGGAAGCTCACCGGGTTGCTGCACCAGAAAACCCTCACCTGGGACGCCGAGGAGTACCAGTACCGCCTGGTCGACATCCTCGAACGCTTCTCGGGCCAGGACGGCTACCCCAGCGATTCTGGCTTCGGTCACCCGTTCGACTGCGTGGCGATGGAGATCAGCGCCCAGGATCAGTTCAACGGCACCTGCACCGAGTTCGACGGAGACGTCTGGGGGGACACCGCCCTCACCACGCCCCCCTCCCACGGCGTCGAGGTCATGGGCTCGGGCAACGGACAGCTTTCCTGAGGAGGAGGAATCGCCAATGGAACACCTGATGCAGCTCCCACTCGTCAAGGGCCTCGTCTCGGGGATGCTCGCCGCCCTGGTCGTGGATCTGAACGCCTACCTGGCCTACTTGAAGGATCCCCTGACCCCCAGCCCACCCTACAACGTGCGGATCGCGCTCGCCCGTGTGATTCTCGGGGCGGTGTCCGGCGCCATCACCGCCCTCGGCCTCGGCGCCCTCTGAAGGAGTCTTCCATGAACCTGACCGAAATCGTCGCCCTGATCGAAGCCATCGTGAAGCTGATCGACTCGCTCAAGAGTTTGGGCGTGGACCTCTCGGGCATCAAGCTGGGGACCTCGGAGCCCCTGGACCTCTTGAAGCTGTTCGGCAAGTAGAGGAGGCGCTCCTGTACCACCCCGCCATCGTCGCGGAGGCCCAGTCCTCCCTCGAACGCGCCTACCGGGAGGCCCTCCCCCGGGGCCTCCTCCGCTACCCGGTCGACGTGTGCGCGGCGATGGCGCGGAAACTCGAAGGCGCGGTGGATGCCACCCTCGCGCCCCAGCGCCGTCTCACCCCCGAGGAGGATCAGTTCATCGTCAACGAACAGCTCCTCACCAAGATCGATTACCGCTACTGGGCCGAACGCTACTGCAAGATCCGCGGGGACCGGGGCCTCCAGCCCATCTACCCCTTCTTCGAGCCCCAGGAGATCGTCCTCGGGCGCCTCGCCGCCCTCCAGCTCCAGCGCCGCGATCTCGGCCACCCGGATGGCCTCCTGGCCAACATCCTCAAGGCGCGCCAAGAGGGCATCTCCACCCTGGCCCAAAGTTTGGTGGCCCACCGCGTGACCACCCACACCCATGTGAACGCCCTCACCGCCTCGGACGTCCCGGAGAACTCCGGCTCCGAGGGCATCTTCGGCAAGTTCGAGCTGATCATCGATCACCTGCCCTGGTACCTCAAACCCGCGACCAAGTTCCACAAGAAGGACACCCACTGGGTCTTCGCCAACGGCTCCTGGATGAACGTGGAGTCCGGCAAGTCCATGAAGGGCGGCCTCCAGGAGCAGGGCGGCGTCAAGGGCAACCTGGGGAGGTCTCGGACCTACACGGTCGGACACCTGACCGAACTCTCCACCTGGGACCGCCCCGAGCAGATCGATGACGGCCTCCTGCCGGCGGTCCCCAGGTCAGCCCGCACCCTGTTCCTTAAGGAATCGACCGCCAAGGGCCGGCACAACTGGCACCACGAAGACTGGCTCGAAGCCGTGCGCGGCAAGGGCCAGGGCGCCATCGGCGGGCGCTTCATCGCCATTTTCCTTCCCTGGTACACCCTGGCCAAGAACTGGCTGCCGGCCCCCTCGGACTGGGTGCCTGACCCCAACACCCTGGCCCACGCCGTCAAGGCGGAAAAAGAGGGCCCCACCTGGCTCGGTCGCCGGGTGCGCCTCTCCCGCCAGCAGCTCTACTGGTACGAGCAGACCCGCGGGGACTACCTGCGGAAGGGGATGCTCGGGAAGTTCTTGGAGGAGCAAGCCGCTGACCCCGAGGAATGCTTTCAGCATTCTGGCCGCTCGATCTTCGGGATCGAGGCCCTCCAGTACCTCGACGCGCTGGCCAAGCCCATGATCGACTGCTGGACCGTGAACATCGCCCGGGATCTGGCCGAGATCAAGCGGGCGGACCTGGAGCAGATCCGCGCGACCAAGGCCCTGGCGGCCAGGATTGCGGAGACGCCCGCGGTCCCTGATATCGAACTGACCGAATCCCGTGGCTGATCAGGCTCCCGAAGACGGCGCGTACAGCAACATCCGCGAGATCCTGGGCTGCCTGCTCAACCAGCCCGTGGTGGACATCACCCAGCACGACCCGGAGGAATGGGCCGAGGAGCGCCGGGCGTATGTGTGCCTGCACTTCGCCAACGGGGTGACCCTCCGCTTCTGGGTCACCGACGACGGCTTCGACCTGGAGAACTGCCCCGACGAGGGGGAGGATCCGCCTGATGCGGATGGCAGCCGGCGGTACGCCCCCCACGGCTAGGCGATCCAATGGCTGACCCCTTCACCCTCCCCGAGGCTCCGCCGGCTCTGGCTTCTTCCAGGGTGCGCTGATGGCTGACCCCTTCACCCTCCCCGCCGGCTACGGCTTCTCGCGCCTCTCCCTCGCCCAGCTCCAGTACCGCGAAGACCTCCTCGGCTGCCTCCAGCTCTACGAGCATCCCCGCCGCCGCGGGCTCCGCCGGTATATCCTCGGGGTGGACGTCTCGGATGGCCTCGGCGAGGACCGCTCGGTGGTCGCCGTGCACCGCGTGGGCACCATCGAGGAGCCCGAGGAGCAGGTGGGCCTCTATGTCTCGGACGCCGTGACCCCGGTGCAACTGGCCTTCGTGGTGGATGCCATCGGCCGCCTCTTTGCCGACGAGGACGGCTTCGAGGCCCTGGCCGCCATCGAGTGCAACAATCACGGCCTCTCCACCCAGGACACCCTCCAGCTGCACCTCGGCTACGGCCACTTCTATCGCTGGGAGTACCTGGATGCCGCCGACCCCCAGCGGCGGTACTCGACCAAGGTGGGCTGGGTCACCACCCCCCGCACCCGCCCGATGCTCCTGGACAAGCTGTACGAGTCCCTGACCACTCGGGATCCCGTCACCGGCTTCACCGATCTCCGCATCCACTCCGCTCTGCTGCGGCAGGAACTGGCGGACTTCCAGACCGAGGGCGCCCTCTGGGAAGCCTCTGCCGCGCGCGGGGCCCACGACGATGTGGTCATGGCCACCGCCATCGCCCACTACGTGGCCTGGCGCCTCCAGGGCGGCGAGCAAGAACCCCTCTCCGAGCGCCGCGCCCGGATGCAGGCCGAGCACGCCGCGCGGATCGCCGCCGGGGCCTCGCTCAACCAGGGCAAGCGCGACTGGCGCAACACCGGCACCACCGCCGAGGAGTGGCACGCGCAGGTGGACCCTGACGAGGTGGCCGAGAATCTGTATGATGCCGAGCGGGGAGACCCGCTGTTTATCCCCTGAGGACCCAATCCATGCCGTACACCCGTGAGCAGCTCCGCGACATCTTCACCTACCACGCCCCGACCGCCGACCAGCAGGTCGCGTACGAGAAGCTCCGCAACGCCGCCTACGACTTCGCCGTGGCGCTGACCGAGCTGACGCCGCCCTCCGCCGACCAGACCACCGCCGTGCGGAAGCTCCGCGAATGTGTGATGACGGCCAACGCCGCCATCGCCCTCCACGGGAAATCCTGAAGGCTGAAGGAGTCCCCGATGCAGATCAAGCTCGACGATGACGTCCTGGTCCCGTACCAGAAAATGGCCGAGGAGTTCCGCCAGCCCCTCGACCAGATCCTCACGCGCCAGCTCGCGCGCTTCTCGACCTTCCCGCCCACCATCCGGGTGGTCCCCTTGACCCGGGACAATCTCCAGGCCGTGGAGCATCTCCTGGGCGGCGGCCAATCCAGACCGGCCCCGCGCTGGTCCGCCGAGTCGAACAGTATGCCCAGATCACCCTGGGCCAGGTCACCTTGGACCTCACGCCCGCGCAGAAGGCCGAGCTGGTCCACCGGGCCCAGAAGCAGGGCCGCTCGCCGCAGGCCGTGGTCGAGGAGCTGGTCGGCGTGGTCCTCGACACCATGTTCGACGCCGTGACCCCGTACCGCTGAGAGGGCTTCGATGGCTGACCTCTCTGACGCCCCGACCATCTACCGCACGGGAATGCCGACCCTCGGCGTCCCCGTGTTTGACGTCCCCCCACCGACGCCGGAGGATCTGCTCGGGCCTGCGCTGCGCCTGCTGGCCGAGCACACCCGGCGCCTGGCGGAACTCGAAGCCGTGGTCGCCGAACTGCGGCTGCCTCGCTGGCGCAAAGTCTGGCGCTGGCTGACTTCCTGGAGGATTGCCCGTGGCTAAGATCCAGATTCAACGACTCCCGGACGGCCCCTTGGAAACCGTCGATGATTCCCTCCTGGTGCGGATGGACGGGGGCGTCGACAACGACCACGAATGTACCACCTGGGTGGAGTACCGCTTCCCCGGGGAAGACCGGATCGTTCACCGGTCGGTGCACGTCACCTTGAAGGAATGGCCTACTGCGGTAGGCACCACGGGAACCCTCGGGTAACCCAGGAGAAGCACGATCATGGCCAATTCGCAAGCGATGTGCACGCAGTTCAAGGCCGACATTCTCAACGGTCTCCACGCCTTCGGGGCCTCGGTCATCCGCGGCGCCACGACCAAGGACGCGTACAAGATGGCCTTGTACCTGGTGTCGGGCTCCCGTGGCGCCGGAGACACCGTGTACAACAACACCGGCGAACTCGCCGGCACCGGCGGCTACACCCAGACGGGGACCTCGGTCACGACCGCCAACGCCCCCTCGACCTCGGGCACGGCGGCGATCTTCACGCCCTCGGCCAACGTGCAGTGGACCTCGTTTACCTCCAGCGGCGCCTTCGATGCCTGCCTCCTCTACAACGACACCAGCGCGTCCAAGCTCGCGGTCGCGGTGTTCACCTTCGGCTCGCAGACCGTCACGGCGGGGACCTTCACCCTGACCATGCCGGCCAACGGCGTGGGGACGGCGCTCCTTCAGATTTCCTAATCAGGTGCTGGGATGTTGAACCTCGCCTCGACCTCGGACAAGCTCCAGATCGTCACCACCACCGCGGCGGTGATCAACGTGCAGACGTCGTACGTGGACCTCTCAGGCACCACGGTCACGCCTGGCAGGAAGAACACGATCAGCAACACCGCGGCCACCACCGACATCACCGGGTCTCCCGGCGCCTCGACCACGCGCAACGTCAAGGGCATCTCGATCTTCAACGATGATGCCAGCCTGGTGTCCCGGGTGGAGGTGCAGCACACCGATGGCACCACGGTGGTCGAACTGTGGGACGTTACCCTGTCGCCTGAGCAGGGCATCCAGTACACCGAGGGCCAGGGGTGGACGCCGTATGGCGGGACCGCCCTCTCGAACCCGGTGGATGTGCAAATCTTCACCGCGACTGGCGCCAACACCTGGACCAAACCGACCACCTTCACCCCCAAGATCGTCATGGTCAAGGGCTGGGGAGCGGGTGGAGGGGGCGGAGCCGGGGCTTCTCTGGCCACGGCTGTGGTCGCCAAGGGTGGCGGCGGCGGGGGCGGCGGGGCGCACAACCGCGATTACTTCGTCGCCTCCGACCTGGGCAGCACCGTGACCGTGACGATTGGTGCCGGGGGGACCGCGGGTGCCCGAGGGGCCGCTGGGGCCGCCGGTGGTGATGGCGGGGCAGGCGGCAACACCTCGTTCGGCACGGCCCTTGTCGCCTACGGCGGGGGTGGCGGGCGGGGCGGAGCGATCTCGGGTGTGGTCACCGGTGGGGGTGGCGGCGGAGGGATAGGCGCGGTCGGGGGCCTCGGGACCACCGCGGGCGGCCCCGGTGGGCAGCCCTGGCAGAACAATACCGGCCCCACCGACGGCACCACCGGCGGCGGCGGCGCCATTGGCAGCGCAGTTCAGCTCGCGGGTGCCCTCGGCCGATTCTGTGCGGAATGGGGCGGCGGCGGCGGCGGCGGGTCAGCCAACCCCCCGACTGCCACCCGTACCGACGGCGGCTCCTCCATCTTCGGCAGCGGCGCTGGCGGCTCGGGTGGGGGCCACACGGCAGCCCCGGTGACCACTCCTGCGGGCCAGGGTGGCGTGTCCGACTCCTACACTGGAGGGGGCGGCGGCACCGCAGGGACTGACGGTGCGGGCACGGCGCCTGGAGGCGTGGGCGGTGCGGGCGCCACGGGCGACTCGACCAGGGGCGGCGCGGGGGGCGGGGGCGGCGGAGCGACCATCCAAGCCGGGTCAGCAGGAGGAAACGGTGGTGCTGGTGGCCGTGGAGGCGGGGGCGGCGGCGGCGGCGGCGTGGGCATGAACGCCGGACTCGGTGGCAACGGAGGCGTCGGCGGCGATGGCTACGCGGTGGTCTACAGCTGGTAGTTTCCAATGGCCGCAGTGGTCCTCTTTCCGGAAGCGTTGCGAGGGGATGCGCAGTCGGGGTCCCTCGCCTTCCCCATCCACCGTCCTGGCCGGGAGGTTCAACTGACCCTGACGTCGCCGGTCTGGGCGGCTGATCCGACGCTGACCTTCGACGTCCTGATCGAGCAGAGTTTCGACGCGGGGGCCACCTGGGAGGCGTGGGCCGCGCTGGGGACCAAGGGCGGGACAGGCGTGCTGCCCTTTCTCAGCGTGCAATCGGATGGGATCCCTCGACGGGTGCGCGGGACCACCACGGTCCCCATCGCATTCGTGTGGGGGGTGACGGCGGAATTGCTGGCCTGATATGGCAAATTGGGCCTACAAAGGTCCGTCGCAAACCGCCGTTTCCAACAGCGCTACCACCGTGGCGCTGGCGCGGACTCCCGCCGCCACCGGCGACCTGTTGATCGTGTTCATGTGGGCAAACGCCAACACGGGCACCCCCACCTGTAGCGACACGGCCGCCAACACCTGGAACGCCCTTCCCACGCAACTGTCCGGCCTCACCTGGGAAACCAAGGTGTGGTGGGCCGTGGCCAACGGCAACACCAGCACCACGATCACCGTCAACAACGGGACGGGTGGGGCCCTGGCGATGGGCATGGGCGTGGACGAGTTCAGTGGCAACCATGCCAGCCCGCTCGACCAACATACCGAGGCCGCTGCCTTCTCCAGCTCCAGCCCGCATGTGAGCGGGTCGATCACCCTGGGCACCGATGACGCGCTGATCTGGTGCGGGTTCGGTGAGGATGTGACCGCGGGCAACTTCGTCTCCAATGGACAGATCGACGGGTCCGTCGCCACTGGCGGATTCAAGGAGCAGTCCGCCACACCAACCTATGCGTCCGAGTTCAAGGCCCTCTCGGGGAAGAACGGCAGCAGCGTCACCGCCGGCTACAACGTCTCCCCCGGCGGCACGTTTACCTCTCACATCATCTCCTTCAAGCCGGCGGCCACGGGCAACGGAGGCACCGCCAAGATCGGGACCTTCGACAAGACCCTGCGCCCCCTCGCCTGGTTCTCTGAAACGGCAGTCTTCGAGGGGTGGGTCTGTAACGAGAACATCGGCACGGGGTCCACCGATGTGACGGTGACCCTCTCGGGCGTCTCCGCCACCGGCGCCCTGGGGGTCTTGGCCCCCTCGACCGCAGTGGGCGTCACCCAGGTCCTGGGAACCGGCTCGGTGGGGACAATCCTCCCCGCCAACAGCCCCGCGCTGACCCAGGTCGCGGGGGCAGGCTCGGTCGGCATCCTGGCGCCTTCTACTGACAAGGCCCTCACCCAGGTCCTGGGAACCGGCTCGGTCGGCACCCTCATCCCTGGCGCGAGCCTCTCCCTCACCCAGGTCGCGGGGGTGGGCGCTCCGGGGGTCCTCGCCCCCGCCACCGACGTGCCCCTCCTCCAGGTCGCGGGGGTGGGCTCGGTCGGGTCCCTGACTCCCTCGGGCGGCGGCGGCGACGTCACCGTGAACCTGACGCAGGTCTCCGCCACCGGGTCCCTGGGCACGCTGACGGCCGCGCTGGCGGTCGATCTGACGCAGGTCTCCGCCACCGGCGCCTGGGGGACGCTCCTTCCCTCCAGCGCAGTGCCCCTTGTCGGCGTCGTAGGACCTGCTAGTATCGGGACACTCACCGCCTCGGGTGGCACCCCCACGGTCGTCTCGGGGGACAACGCGCCGGCCGGCGGCGGCATCGAAATCTTCAGTAATACCCCCGGAAGTGTGCTTCTGGGCGGCGGAGGAGGGTTGACCTGATGGCTGCGCTCATGGTCGGACTCGGCAAAACCGTGGTGCCGAACTCCGGCACCCCTGTCCAGGTCCAAATCCCGGCCGCCATCGCGGGGCCGGGCAATCCTGGCCTCTCCACCGTCCACGCCTTCGTCGTGGAGGTCCTCTCGAACAACACCGGCAAGGTCTACATCGGCGTGCAAGGGCTGTCCAAGACCACTCTGGTGGGTTGTCTAGTGGTCCTCCCCATCCCGACCGCCAACCTCCTGCCCACCTTCTCGGTCTCGATGACCGCGGCGGCCAACGCGCTCTCGCTCTCGGACCTCTGGATCGACGCGGACAACGCGGGCGAAGGTGTGATGATTTCGGCGATTCTCGCCTGAGGAAGGATCCGATGGCCCTGCACGACTTTCGCTGTCCCTCCTGCGAGACCCGCTACCCGGACATCGACGTCCCGATCTCGGTGGGCGCCTCGCACGCCGAGATCCTGTGCCGGGCCTGCCAGCAGGACATCGATCAAGATATCCTCTGCGTGCCCATCCCGGCCATTGGTCGCATGTCGCTCTTTGGCGAGTTCGAGAAGGTCACCACCCAGGTCCTGGACCGCACCCGGCCCTCCGGCTATCGGGAGGAAACCATCTCGACCCTCGCCGACATCCGCCGGCTCGAACGCGAGAGTGAAGTGGCCGAGCGCAACGGTGAGGGGCAGCGGATGGTCTGGCGGGACTACTCCCAGGATCACTCCAACCAGCAGGTCCACACCCTGATGGCGGACCCCTCTGAGAAGCCCGCCAAGACCTACACCAACGGCACCCCGGTGAAGATCCGCCGGGGCGACCCCGTGGTGGCGGACCACGGCACGGTCGAACAGGCGCAGGGCGGGGTGTCCCCCCTCCCGGAAGGTTAGGCTCATCATGGACTTTTCGGCCTCCGGCATCCCAGGCTTTCCGGCCCTGACCGCCGACACCCTCAACCCCCAGTACGCCGGGGACCCGCGCGTCATCGGCTGGATCCGCGAGGCCGTCGTGGAAGGGGACCGCATCAACCGGGACGATCCCTCCTACGCGCGCGCCGAAACCGGGATGCGCTACGTCGTCGGGGAGCAGCAACAGGACCCCGCGCAGGTCCAGATCAAGTACCTGCCCAAGATGACCATCAACGAGTCGCGCAAGGTGGTCCAGGCGCACGCCTCCATCCTGACCGACCTCAAGCCGGTCTGGAACTACAAGCCCCTGAACCCGGCCTTCAGCGCGCACGGCCAGCTCCTCGACAAGCTGACCATCGCCTGGTACCTGGCCACCCTCGCCGACCTCGAACTGGGCAACTGGGTCAAGTACGCCGCCGCCGCCGGCACCGCGGACCTGATGACCGAGTGGAACCCGCACGCACGCTTCGGCGGCGATCATCACATCCACGCGCGCGACTTCCGCGACACCCTCCCCTGGCGCCCGGCCCCCGGCAGCCGCTCGGTCCAGGACTGGCAAGGGGTCATCTTCCGCGAGGAGTACGCCATCAACGTCCTCCGCGGGATGTACCCGACCAAGGCCCCCTTGTTCGCCGCGACCCCGGACTCGCTCCTGGCCACTCTGATGGGCCGCTTCCGCTCGGCGGCCACGCGCCTGGTCTCGCCCGCCGCCGACACCCTCTCGGGCCTGACCAACGCGACCCACAACCTGAAGCCGAAGTCCGGCAACACGCTCCTCTATCGGATCTTCCTTGACGATCACTCGCGCAACCTGACCCTCAAGCCGATCCCGATGGGGCCGCCCGGCGCCTCCTGGGCCTACGTGGTCCAGCCCCAGGGCCGGATGTACCCGAACAAACGCTGCCTGGTCGCCACCGACGGCGCGGTCATCTCGGACGGGCCGGCGCCCTTCTGGCACGGGATGTTCCCCTTCTCCCGGCTCAAACTCTGGGAGGTCCCCTGGCAGTTCCTCGGGGTCTCGCTCCTCAACGACCTCATCCCGGTCCAGGACGGGATCAACGACAACACCAACGACCTGCGCCTGGGGATCAAGCTCTGGACCGACCCCAAAACGGTGTACGACCGCCAGGCCGTGTCCGAGACCTTCATGCGGCTGTACGACGCCCGCCGGCCGGGCGCCAAGGTCAAGACCAACCCGACCTATGGAGACGGCTTCAAGCAGCTCGACGGGCCCAACCCGGTGGTCCTGAACCTGGCCCTGGAGTTCATCAAGCACCTGACCGAGAAGTTCGAGTCGCTCTCCGGTGTGGCCAACCTCCAGGCCCTCCTTCAGCTCCGCCAGATGCCCGGCGCCGACACCATCCGCCAGTACTACGAGGCGATGACCCCGGAGCTGCGCGCCGAAGGGCGGATGATCGAGGCTTCGCTCCGGGACGTCGCCGAAATGATCAAGGTCAACACCTTCCAGTACCAGTCCCAGGCCAAGCGGATCACCATGCTCGGCGATGCCGGCCTGGTCCTCGACGACTTCGACTTCGACCCCGGCAACCTGGTCCCGTCGATGGACGTCGGCCAGCCCGGCTACTCGCCTGAGCTGGACAAGTCCATCCCTCGGGAGCAGCGCGCGCAGTTCTTCCACAAGATGTTCGTGTTCTCGGTCGCGCCCAACTCCATCCTGGCCATGAACGCCAGCGAGCAGAAGATGCTCCGGCTCCAGCTCGCCCGGATGGGCTACTACGACTTCTGGTCCCTGATGGAGAACCTCGAAATCCCCAACATCGGGTCTCCGCCGGCTATTCCCCTCCCACCCCTCCGACCGCCGAACCCGGTCGAGGTCCTGACCTCCCTCCAGCAGGGCGACGGCAAGTACATCCTGGACCCGATGTCCGGGCAGATGCTCGAAGTCCGGGTGCCGGAAACCGTGACCGAACGCCTGATCGCCCAACAGCAGCTCGGGATCGGGATGACCGCCAACCCCGCCGGGCGGAAAGCCTCGGGGCAGGCGATGCCCCAGCAGGAACAAAAAACCGACCAGACCGGCGCCCCGCGGACCACCGTGACGGAATCGCAGAAATAGCATGGCCGGGATGGGACTCCCCGACGCACTGGGCCTGGAAACCTTGAACCAGACCACCCCGCCCACCTTCGCGGAGCTGCTCCAGCGGCTCTGGGAGGCCAAGTACCAAGGGCAGGTGGTGTTGCACTTCGCCGGAGGGGTCCCGCGCTCGGTCGTGCTGTCTCAGCCCGTGCAGGTCGATTCTGACACGGGGAAACGCTCGGGGGCATAGTCCAGGGGAAGATTCGTGCCAGAGTGACTGGGGGAGTAATCCCCACCAGCATGGGCGGAGAGGTGAAAGCCTCCCCGCCCTTTGTGTTGTACATGGCCAAGAAATCGCCCCAGCCCGTACAGGAAGCCGACGACTGGAAGGCCGCCGACGATCACCGCACCCTGATGTCCGCGGCCGAGGTCCGCTCGGACCCCAAGCGGATGGCCGGGGTCAAGCGGCACCACGCCAAGACCCGGGTGGCGCTGTCCCGCGTGGGGCGCGCGCTCGGAGGGCGGAGGTAGACATGGCTGGCTACATGCCCGTGGACACCCCGCCGGGGACCGCGCCGATGCCGCTGGGGACGCCGGTCCCGGCCAGCCCGGGAGGGGGAACGGCTCCTCCGGCCGGGAAGCGAGCCCCCGGGAAGAAAGCGCCGCCCTTCCAGAAGAAGGGCAAGACCATCTCGAAGCGGCCCGGCAAGCGGGTCGGCAAGTCCCCCGGCGGCGCCAGGAAGCCGTTCGGGAAGCGATAGCGCCATGCCCAAGGACATGAAGGGCGTGATGCACGAGTTCAAGGGCGGCCAGCTCCACTCCGGGTCCAAGTCCGGCCCGGTCGTGAAGTCCCGCAAGCAAGCCATTGCCATCGGGCTGTCCGAGCAACGGCAACTCAAGGGGAAGCGATCCCCAGGAAGGTCCCGCTGATGGCCAAGAAAATGTCCTCGGGCTCGAAAAAGGGCCTGAGCTGCTCGCCGTACCAGAAGCCCGTCGCCGGCCGGAAGATCGGGAAGTAGCCCGTGCCCGGCCCCCTCGCTGCGCCGCTCGATACCCCGCCGCCCTCGCCCGCGGTTCCTGGCGGCGGTGCCGGCGGCCAGATGCCGACCCTCTCTGGCCTCTCTCAACCGGCCCCGATGGGCTCGGCCAACATCCCGCCGGAGATCCTGACCGGCATGATGCAGGCGGCGGACAAGATCAACTCCATGTTCGACTCCTTCGCGCAGGTGACCCCGGATCTGGCCGCCGACTGGGACCTGTGCAAGGAAGTGCTCAAGCGGACGCTCGGGAAAGTCCTGGTGGCTGGCGCCGGTGCCACCTCGCCCAATGCCGTTGGCTCCCAATTCCCGGGGGGCGGAATCAACAGCGGTGTCGCGGCGGCGGGTCCGGCGTGAGGAAGACCGACAGGAAGACGTCCGGAGCCTGGCACCCCGCCAGGAAGGGCGTCCCCCGGGTCCGAGCCTCTGAAGGGTAGTGTCACATGGCCGTCAAAGATGCGTTTCTCGCCGGAGTCCTCGCCCACGTCCCTGACGCGGACCGAGGAAAGGTCGAGGCCGCGCTCCAGGCCCTCGAAGAAGGCGGGTTGCGGCAGTCGGACTATTCCCGGCTGGCCGCAGAAGCCCAGGCGACCAAGGAGAAGTTCGATACGCTGTACCGAGCAGAACACCCAGTGGTTCGAGGAACGCCGGGCCGATCTGGCCGAACTCGACGCGCTGCGCGCCAAGGGGACGCCCGATCCGACCATCGTCACCCCCAAGCCGGTGGACCTGCCCAAGGATCTCATCACCAAGAAGGATCTGGACAGCTCGCTCGAACAGCTCTCCCGCGAGGCCGTGGGTTTCATGGCGGAATTGCCCACCTTGTCGCTCAAGCACTACCAGCAATTCGGGGAAGTGCTGAACATCCAGGAACTCCTCGTCGACCCCCGCGTGCAGAAGATCGGCATGATCGGGGTCTACAACGAGAAGTACAAGGATCAGCTCAAGGCCAAGGCGGACGCCGCGCAAGCCACCCGAGACGAAGCGATCCGAGAAGAAGGCCGGCAAGCCGAGCGGGCTCGCCTGGCCAGCGCCCAACACCCGTATCCCGTCGTGGGCAACGAACCGTCCGCGCTGGACGCCATCGAAGCCGCCCGCGCCGGCAAGACGCCCGAGGTCAAGACCCTGGACGCCATCGCCGCCGAGTACACCCGCCTGAGCGCCACTCGCGCTGGGGCCGGGGCCTGATCGACGCGCTGGTGACACCCGAGTCGCCGAAGGCCAAGGAGAACCGACTGTGAAATTCTGGACCCTCATTCGCCGTGCGCTGCTGGGCACCCTCGACGCCCTGGTGGCCCACCCTCGCCTCACGGCCCTCGCCTTCCTGCTCCTCGGCCTGGCCACCGGACACGCCTCGGCGCTCCTGGCCGCGCCTTTCTGCATTGGCGCCATCCAACTGGATGACGTCAACACCATCACGACCAAGGACATCATGCCCGGGGTCGCGGACAACTTCTTCAAATCGGGTCCCGTCACCGCCTACATGCGCGGGCGCTTCACGCGCAAGTGGGTGGGCCCGCAGATTCAGGAGAACTACCTCTACAAGCCGATGAAGGGCGGCGCCTACAAGAAGGGCGCGCAGTTCGACATGACCAAGCGGCAGGTCGCCTCGGGCCTGCTGTTCACCCCGCGGTACTACGACGTCAACGTCACCGAGTACCTCGAAGACCTCGAAGTCGAGAGGCCGGCCCGCACGCCGTGTTCTCGCGCATCAAGCTGGACATGTCGACGGCGGCTCTCACGATGTCGGCGATCCTCGAGATCGCCTTCTTCCACCACGGCCAGAACCTCGCCGGGCGACGACCGCTCGGCCGAGATGAACGGCGCTCGAGGAAGCGCTGACCGACGGCCGCTCGACCGACGATGTTCGGCAACACGTTCCCGTCCTACGGCGGCCAGACGCCGCGTGGACGTCGCGCCGGCGCTGAACTCGCCGACCGGCCTGATCGCGGTGTCCGCAGGCACGTCGCTCATGTTCCGGGTGCTCGAACACTCGTTCATGTCCTGCGTCATCGGCGCACGAGCGCCCGAAGCTGGGCATCACCATCGAACCGGGTGCATGGGGTTCATCGCGGAGAACTTCTCGCCGCAGCAGAAGATCGACGTGCTCGACCCGGAGATCAACTGGCCCGGGATGAAGTTCAACACGGCGACGATCGTGGTCGCCAGTACATCCCCTCCCAGGACGGCGTCAACGACCCGGACCTCGGGAACTACTCGGCCTCGCGACCAGGGCGAGCCGTTCATCTGGCTCAACCCCGGACCCGCAGGGCGACGACGCCTACATCCGGCTCTACATCGCGCAGTCGCCGAAGTTCGCGTTCGGCTTCACCGGCTTCAAGGGCGCGCGGGACGACAACCAGGTCGCCGGGCAGATCCTGTTCGGCGGCAACTTCACCTGCCGGAGCCCGCGTCTGCTCGCGCTGGCTGTACGGGTTCACCAAGTAACCCGGCTGAAAGGAGCCACGAGGATCTACGATGCCCAACAACATTCGCCTTCAGCCGATGTACCTCCAGTCCGGCGATCCGGAGCTGGAGAACAGCCCCTCTCTGCCGTACCCCGGGATGCTGGGTGGTCGCCTGACCATCAAACAGCCCGGCCCTCCGGGGTCGCCGGGCGCGGAGGACTACCGCTTCAAGACCTACCAGCTCGTCCAGACCGACTCGACCATGACCGTGGCTCCCTTCAAGGGCGCGGTCGCCTGGTGGTCGGACAAGACGAAGTTCCTGGTCACGACCTCGCCGACCGCGCTCGGTCGCGGGCGCATCGCGGGGATCTTCCAGAACGCCATCGCGGTCGGGAACTACGGGTGCGTCCAGACCCAGGGTCCGGCCATCGTCAAGTTCATCGACACGGTGACCGCGGCCCCCACGGCCGCCGGCCTCATCGTCATCCCCTCGGCCACGGCGGGCAAGGCGGACTGCCTCGCGGCGGGCTCGGCGGCGACCTATCCGCCGCTCGGGGTGTCGGCGGGGGCCTACGACGCGACCAACGCGCAGGCGGTCGTGGACCTCGACGTGCCGGAAACCCCGTAGGACTGGCTGGGCTCGGGGGGCTCCTTCTCTGGGGGCCCCCTTCCCCTCCAGCCTGAAGGAGATCACGAAGCATGGCACCCACTGTCGACTTCACGAAGTTCCGGGCCGAGGACGGCTCGAACACCAAGCGCCGGATCCAGGGCATCTACACGGGCCCGGCGTCGTACGCGACCGGGGGCGATCCGTTCCTCCCGGCCGATGTCAAGCTCGGGCAGATCGACGTGCTCTGCCTCAACCTCCCGAGCAACGGCACGGTCATCCTCTGCGCGGTGTACGACTACACCAACCTGAAGGTGAAGTGGTTCGACCTGGCGGGCAACGAGACCTCCGCCGCCACCGACCTGTCCGCCTACACGGCCCGGTTCGAGGCCATCGGGCGGTAGCCCAGGCGGGACCCGTGGGGACGAACACCCTCCCCACGGGCCCTTCCGCCGCGAGGACCTCCTATGGAAACCTGGGGCGATGCCTGGCGCCACACCCGCCTGCACGTCCCTGACGCGCCCTTTGGCCTCGTCAGGGAGTGGACCCAGCACGCCTACGAGGATCTGGTCAAGCGCCGCCCCTGGGGCTTCACGCGCCAGCACGCGCTCCTGACCATCCCGGCCGCGCGCTCCCTCTCGGTGACCTTCACGGCGTTCGGCACCACGGTGACCTCGGCGGCGGCCTTCCTCTCGACCGACGTGGGCCTCCAGATTCGGGTGGGCAACGTCCCCTCCTACACCATCCAGACCTACGTCGACGCCTCCACGGTCACCATCGACATGCCCTTCACGGGCACCGCGGGGGCACAGACCGCGCAGATCCTCGGGCAGTACCAGACCCTGCCGGCGGACTTCGGCGCCTTCGAGCTGATCGTGGACACGGCCATGCAGCGGATCATTCCCTGGTGGTTCACCCAGGAGGATCTCGCGCGGGTGGACCCGCTGCGCTTCTCCTCGGGCGATCTCCAGCGCGCGCTGGTCTCGCGCTCCCTCTCCACGGTGCCGTCGACCCTGGGTCAGGTCCAGTACCGAGTGGTGGCCGGCGCCGACCGCGACCAAGAGCTTTCCCTACTACTACCGGCAGCAGGCCCAGCTCAAGCAGGATACCGACCCGCTCCTGGGGGTCCTCACCGCGCGCGTGTTGACCACCGGGGCGCTGGCCTACTGCGCGGCGTGGCCTGGGACCAACGACAAGAAGAACCCGTACTTCAGCCTGCCGCTGCACCTCAAGCTCAAGGACGAGTTCGAGCGGGAGTGCGCGATCCTGGAGCTGCGGGACGACGATCAGGCGCAACAGTCCTGGGTGGCGCTGCCCTTCCACCGCTGGACGGTCATGGATCTGGGCTTCGGCGACACGCACACGCTGCGCGCCACGGATGCCTCGGTGGTATCCTTCTACTAGGCGCCTTTCCAGAGGAGATCCGCAGATGGCCAACGAACTCTACAACACCCCGTACCAGAACCCGGCGTGCCCCACGCCCTCGGGCGGCGACTCGACCCTGGCCAGCCTGCGCGGCGGGCAGGACTGGACCGACATGCCCAAGGAAACGCCCAACCAATCGGAGCTGGGCCTCTACATCGAGACGATGGACGTCAAGGACGGGCCCGCGCGCTGGTCCCAGGTCGACGTCGAGCCCGGTGTGGCCTCGCCCGCCGTGGCCGTCACCAACATGGACAAGAAGTAGGAGCGTCCCGTGGTCAAGCACCTCACGCTGACCCTGACCGCCGCGGTCCAGTCGCTCGCGGACGCCTATGCGGCCGTGTCCGGGGTCACGGCCGACCAGCCCGCCGCGGCGGATCTCGCGTGCCAGTCCATCGTCCTCCAGCCCGATGGCGCCAACGCCAACCCGATCTACGTCGGCGGGGCCTCGGACGGCACCCTGTCCTCGACCGTCCACGGGTTCCGCCTGGAGAAGGGCAACGCCGGGGTGCCGCCGCTGCCCTTGATCCTGGTGGCGCCCAACGGCGGCCCGATGCGGGCCAGCGATGTCAAGGTCCTGGGCACCGCCGCCGAGAAGCTGCACGCGCTGCTCATCAGCTCGTAGGTCGGGAGGAGGTCTGTCCACGCTGTGTCGAACCCGCTGTTCTATGCCTCCTCGATGGAGATCCGGGTGGACACGACCGTGGACGACTGGGCCTTGTACTTCCGCATCAAGGCCGACATGCAGGCGGCGGGCGACACCAACGTCATGTTCGGCCGCGCCCCCACCGAGATCGCCGCGACCTACGGCCTGACCCTCTACGTGAACGAGGACGGGGACCCCATGATCCCGGGGGTCCACGTCAACACCTTCCCGGCGGTGGTCCCCGTGGTTATCGTCACGGGCCCAGGCTTCCTCCAGGGCATCGCCGTGGGCCTCTCCGAGCCCTCGGGCACCTTCCACAACATCAACGTGCCGGACGCCAACGGGGTGATCCATCCCGACGCCGACTGGCGCTGGCAGTGCGACCTCCTGGGGTTGACCCAGACGGTTCCTCCGTCGCTCGACGGGAAGTGGCAGCAGCAGGTGGTCACCTGGACCGGGGACGGGGTGAACGGCCGCCTCATCCCGACGACCTTCCCGCTGAACTCGGGGAACGTCCTGGTGTGGGTGATGGCGGAAACGGCGGGGTCCTGGTTTCGGCACAACGCGATGTCCGGTACCACGATGGGGACCAGCCCGATTCTCGCGCCGGCCAACGGCGGCATCGTCTCCTTCGAGGCCGCCGGCTTCACCGTGAAAGACTACCTCCCGCTGAATTGCCGGGTGAACATCCTGGGCAGCCAGTACACCGCCGTCATTATGCGGGAGACGACCAGCAACCACAGCGTGATGAGCTTCGGGTCCTACACGGGGACCGACTCCATCACGCCGCCCGCAGGCGAGGTCACCACCGACTTCTCGCTGCTGTTCCCGACCAAGGCGCCGACCCAAACCTGGATCTTCGGCCGCTCGGGGCAGATGGTCTTCTGCGCGGACGACTTCGCGGCAGGGGATGCGGTCTCGATTGACTTCGAGGCCAAGGCCGTCACCGGCGGGGCGCAGATGCGCGGGTACTCCTCGCTGGGCACCTTCTTCATCGGCCTCGACAACAACGTCAACTCGCATCTCCTGGTCTACTACTGGGTGGCCTTCCTCATCCCGGTGGGCAGCCCCATCCGCAACCATTTCTCCACCTTCAAGGTCACGGGTACGGGATCAGTCATTCAGGTGCCCACGACCAACTACACGGCGAGCTTCGCCATCGCGCGCCCCTTCACCGCGGCGGTGCCGCAGTCGGTCCGGCGCACCCCCTGGCAAGCCGGCACCAATTCGACTCGGTGGGACCTCACCAACATCCCGACCGGCGGCATCCGCGCCTTCAACCTCAACAGCTTCGACCTGGGCACCGTCGTCGCCTCGACCGGCATGGACGTCTACGGCTTTGCGATGGACGGGTACGCCGACGTGGACGTCTTTACCCCGCCGGTGTATGAGCCCATCGATCCCCCCGGCGGCGGCGGAGGGGGTGGTGGGGTCGGCGGCGGGGGTGGGGATGGCGGCGGCCACGATCCGCGCAACGGCGACACCGGCTGCACCTCGGTGGTCTCCCCGGGCACCGGCAACGCCGGCACCCCCGGCTGTAGTTACTAGGAGTGGATCATGGTCCGCTGGCAAGACTTCTCGCGGCTCACCAACTCGGGCGACCCGGCGCCCTCGCCGACCTTCACGGTCTGGGCACGGGGGACCAACCAGCTCTCCCTGATCTACGCCGCCAACGACGCGGCCCAGCCCAAGGCCAACCCCTTCACCGGGGGGACGGACGGCTACGGGTTCTTCTACGCCGCCAACGGCCGGTACGATGTGCAGGTCTCGGGGGGTGGGATCACGACCCCCTATACCCTCGGGGATATCGCCCTTTATGATCCCGGAACGATTGGAAGCTAGGACCTCCTCATGCGAAAACTCTTTCTCACTTCGGTCGCTTTGGTCGCGCTGGGAGTGTTCCTCTCCGCCCAGACCCTCTCGGATCAGGTGCTCCAGCTCCTCACCCGAGTGAACACCTGGACGGCGACCAACACGTTCCTCGACTTGCGCCTCATCAAGGGCGTGCCCTCGGACACCGCCCTGCGCTTCTACGTGGACAACTCCTCCAGCCTCTACTTCAACGGAGTGCTGGTGGCCGGCGCTGGGGGTGGCGTGACCCCGCACAACCTGCTCTCGACGACGCACACGGATACGCTGGCGGGTTCCGTCGTGCGCGGGGACGTGGTGGTCGGGAACGCCACCCCCGCCTGGAGCCGGCTCGCGCGCTGTGCCTCGGGCTCCTACCTTGGCAGCAACGGCACCGACACCACCTGCCTGACCTCGGCGGCTGGCTTCACGGCCATCCCCGCCGGCCAGATCACCGGCACCGCCTCGGCCTTCGTCGGCACCGCCATCACCGCCCTGAACGCGACGAACCTGACCTCGGGCACCGTCCCCCTGACGCAGCTCTCAGGGATCACCAACACCCAACTGGCGGCGGGCGCGGCCATCGCCTACTCGAAGCTGGCCCTGACCGGGGCGATCCTCAACGCCGATCTCGCCGGCTCCATCGCCTACTCGAAGCTCACCCTCACCGGCTCCATCGTGACCGGGGATCTCGCCGCCGCTACCCTCCTCTTTAACCGCTGGTCCCTCAACGGCTGCACCGCCGGGCAGGTCCCGCAGATCAACGGCGGCGGCACCGCCTGGGGCTGTGGCACCCTGGGCGCGGGCACGGGCACCGTGACCTCGGTCGGACTGGCCCTCCCCGCCATCTTCACCGTCTCGGGCAGCCCGGTCACGACCACGGGCACGCTGACCGGCACGCTGGCCACCCAGACCGCGAACACCCACTGGGCGGGCCCGACCACCGGCGCTGCTGCCGCGCCGACCTTCCGCGCCCTGGTCAACGCCGATCTTCCCCTGACTGGAGTCGCCGCCGCTGCCTATCCCAAGGTCACCGTGAACACCGCGGGCGTGGTCACCGCCGGGGCGGCGCAGATCACCCTGACCACCGATGTCACGGGGGTCCTCCCGATGGCCAACGGCGGCACGGGGGTGAGCGTCTCGGCCGACGATACGGTGCTGATTGGCTCGGGGACCGCCTGGGTGGCGCAGGCCCTACCCAACTGCACCACGGGCGCGCTCAATTACACGACCGCCACCAACGCCTGGAGCTGCAACTCCAGCGCGTCGGCGCACAATCTCCTCTCGGCGACCCATTCGGATACGGTGGCCAACGCGGCCCTGCGCGGGGCCCTCATCGTGGGAAACTCGTCCCCGGCGTGGGCGCGGTTCGCCGTGGGGGGCGCGGGGACCCTCCTGACCAGCAATGGCACCGACCCGGCCTGGTCCAACGCCGTGGGCGGCCTGGTGTCGACCGCCGCCGGCACGGGGACGCTGGGCTCGACCGCGCTGCCCTTCTCCTCGGTCATCCTGGGCACCGCGGCGACCAACACTCTCTCGATCACGCCCGCGGCCTTTGCCCAGGGGACCGTGGCCACCGCCGATGATCCGGGGCTGGCGGCGGTCACGCTGGCGCTCATCCGCCGGGGGACCATCGCCTACACGTCAGGGGCCATTACCGCCGGCACCTGTTCGACGGCCGTGACGGCCACCGTGACCGGACTGGCGACGACCTCGACGGTCCTCGCCTCGCTCAACGCCGCGCCCCAGACCGCGTGGAAGACCGGCATCTTCGTGGTGGCCTACCCCACGGCGAACACCGTCAACATCGTCCTGTGCAACGGCACGGCGGGGTCCATCACGCCGGAGAGCACCACCTTGAACTACACGGCCGTGGTGCCATAAGGTGAGGATCATGACCAAGTTCCAGTGGCTCGGCGCGGTCGTGGTCGGTTCGGCAGCCGCCATCGTGGTGTTCCTCGGCCTCCTCCAGGCCCAGCATTGGCGGCAGGATGAAGCCACCCTCCACCAGATGGTGCAGCTCCTGAACTACAACGTGGCGACGGGGAAACTCGCGGCGATGCCCGACCCGCAGGCTCCGCCGGCCCCTGCTCCAGCGCCTCCGACCGGGCCGGAGCACAAACCGTGAGCTACCAGCAAATCACCCTGGGCACCCTCAAGGCCCGCCTCGCGGACCGCTACGATCAGGTCCCCTACTGGACCGCCGAGGACGCTCGCCGGGCCCTCAACGAGGGGCTGCGGATCTACTCCGCCGCCACCGGGTGCTGGCGGGCGCCCTTCCTCCGCCCCACGGTGCCCAACGACCCGTATGTGGCCGTGCCCTCGACCCTGGTCAACGCGGCGCGTGTGACCTGGAACGACCTCCCGCTGGAGCCGGCCTCCCTCTTTGACTTCGATTCGCTGTTCCCGAACTGGCGCCTGACCACCACGGCCACCGCCGGGGCCCCCAGCCGCCCGGTGTACTGGGCCCGGATCTCCCTGAACCTCCTGGTCATCTACCCGGCGGACGCCTTCGTGTCCATCGCCGGCACCCACGCGCTTCAGATCAACGGGGTCCGCAACACGCCGATCCTGACGATCGACCCCGACTTCGTGGACCTCGGGCAGGAGCAGTTCGACGTCCTGCTGGGGTACGCCGCCCACGTCCTGGCGTTCAAGCTCGGTGGCGAGGCCCTGACCTCGACCTATCCCGGCTGGCTGGCCTTCCTGCGCGCCGCCGCCCAGGCCAACCAGCAGTTCGCCGCCAGCCAGTTCTACCGGCGGGTCGTGGGCCTGGACCAGCAGCGGCGGATGCGCCCTCCTGAGAAGCAGGTCCTCTCGGACGTGGATGCCGCGCTGGCCGCTGATCAACAGGGCGGGGGAGCCTAGCCCATGCCGACCCCCGACACCGACGTCCTGACCGAAATCCAGGCGGTCCTCCAGGAGGATGCAACCTTCTCGAACGGCCTCTGGACCGTGGCCGAGGTGGTCAACTACGCGAACCTGCGGCAGTACCGCTTCCTGTTCGAGACCAAGATCGTGGCCGCGGTCCAGACCCTCGGATGGATCCCGGCGGTCCCCCAGCGGGATCTCCCCCCGGACTGGATTGCCACCATCGCCGCTTCCTGGCACGACCTCGCCTCGAACCAGTGGACGCCGTTGCCGCCGACCGACTTCTTCGAGATGGACCATGTGCTCGGCCCCACCGCCGCGGTGACCACGGGATTCCCCCAGGGCTATCGCACCGATGACACAACCGAGACCCTCTCGATTGGCGTGACCCCGGCCCCGGCCTCCGCAGGGGAACTCTCGCTCATCTATGTGGCGCTCTCGGATTTCCTCCTGGGCACCGGGACCCTCTTGGGCATTCCCGACGACTGGGTGCCCTACCTCAAGTACGGCATCCTCGCCGACATGCTCGGGAAGGAAGGGCGCGGGCGGGACCTCCTGCGCGCGCGGTACTGTGAGCAGCGGTTCGAGGAAGGGATCATCCTGGCCAAGGCCCTCCTGCAAGGACGTCCCTGATGCGCTGCTCCTACTGCGGCTCGCCTCTGCACACCGTGGCGCACTGTCCCAAAACCTGGAGCGGCAGCGTGGCGCGGCGGCAACTCTGCTGCACCTACTGTGGCGCGCACGACCACGCCGTCGCCGCCTGCCCGAAGACCTGGAGCGGGAACGCAGCGCGCGCGTGGCACCCCGACACGGTGGCCGACCATTTCGTGAAGGACAAGGGCTAGATGGCTGATCAATCCCCCGCGGCCCACGCCCAGCCCTTCCAGACCCCGGTGGCGCGCCTGGCGCGCGAGGGGCTCCAGCTCTCGAAGTCCCTGGACGAACTCTCGATGCTGGAAGTGTCGCGGATCGCCAACCTGTACCAGACCACGGGCGATCTCCAGTCGCGCCTTGGCCAGACCTCGCTGGCCACCGCCGGGGCCTCGATCCACTCCATCAAGCGGATGAACGATCCGCGCCTCTCGACCTACACCCGGTTCTGGGGCGCGGGCTCCTCCTGGTACCGAGGCCAGTCCGGGGTGCTCTCGGCCCTGGATGCCGGCTTCTCGGGCAACCCCCTCAGTCTGGTCACGGTGCGCCCGGCCTTCTCAGGGGAGCCCTGGACGGCGGTGGCCGACACCCTTCAGATGCGGAAGGCCCGGTCGACCGGCGCCTCCTTGCCGCTCGGCTTGCCGGCCCCGGGGCCGCCGACCGTCGTGGTCAACACCGGGCGCTTCCGTGGGATCTGCGGGTTCGACGCCGCAGACGGCACGGCTGCCGCCACCTGGACGCCCATCGGCGGTCTGGCCAACCCGCCCACGGCCATCTACACCGCCACGCCTGTGCTCTCGGACATCCCCGGGGTCAACGGCAACGGCGTGAACATGGCCACCCAGGTCGACCCGGCCATCATCAAGACCGGCTATTGGTCGGTGATGGCGCTGGACCACCCGCTCGACCTCTCGATCTTCGACGACACCACGGCGACCAGCGACGAAGACATCATCCACCTGGCCCTCCGGATCGACAACCCCTCGGGGGTGGAGGAAGTCCGGCTGTACCTGGTGTGCAGCCCCTTCTCCACGGGCACGACCTCCCCGGCGGTGCCGCTCGTCCCCGGGACCATTCCCTACGCGAACCTCGCCGCCTACGTCCACACCTACCGCCCGAGCGACTACGCGGCGTTCATCGGCCAACTCGACCCCGCCGTGGCCGCCCAGCAGGCCGTGCGCGCGACCGATCTCCTCCAGGGGTTTGGCCCCTCGATCACGGTCGAGAACCTGCCCGGCGCCAACGTCTGGACCGAGTTCGGCATCGTGGGCCTCCCAGTGCGCCGGGGCGACTTCCTCCCGGTCGGGTCCGCCGGCCAGCCCGGCGCCGGCACCGACTGGTCCACGATCACGGGTCTCTACATCGTGGTGGTCACGTCCGCCCCGGTCTCGGTCAACGTCGCCTTCGACGACCTCTATGTGACCGGCGGCTACGGCCCGGACACCTCGGAGCCGGGGTCCCAAAAGCTCGACTACCGGATGGTCAACTACGACCCGCGCACCGGTGCCCGGTCGAACGGCTCGACCACCTTGGCCGAGTCCCTCTGGGTGGATGCGCTCCGCCAATCCATCACCGTGACCCCCACGGGCATCCCTGGTGACCCCGACCTGCGCCAGGAACTCTACCGGCGCGGCGAGTCGATGACGGACAACTGGCGCTTCGTCGCGCGCAACAGCGCCAACGGCGGCGCCATCACCGATACCTTGACCACCGCGGCGGTCCTGGTGACCGACGTGATCCCGGTGGACCACTTCCAGCCCGTGGCCACCACCGACTCGGCCGGGGCCACCGTCCTGGCCCAGCCGCTGCCCGTCCTCTTTGGCCCCTTCGACGATGGCACCGTGTGCGGCCTGGGCGACCCCTATCGCCCGGGGCACCTCTACGCCTGCTTGCCCGGCGAGATCGATCACTGGCCCTCGACCGGCGCCTACGCGGTGGAAGTGTGCTCCCCCGCCGAGGAGCTGATGAACGGCTGTGTCGTGGGCGGCGCCGGCTTCGTCCTCTCGCGCGAGCGCGGCTACACGGTCCATACCAACCTGGCGGGCGGCGCGGGGATCGTCGTGACGCCGACTTCCTGCCTTCCTGGCCTGGCCGCGCGCTGGGGCTTCTGCGTCGGCCCGGGCGGGATCTTCTACGTCGCGCGCGACGACATCCGCGTGACCTCGGGCGGCGACTCGGTGGTCCTCTCCGACGCCCTCTGGCCCCTGTTCCACGGCCAGGGCGTCAACGGCTACGCCCCCATCAACTTCGGGGTGCCGGCCGCGATCCGCCTGGCGGTCCACGACATGGACCTGTACTTCACCTACAAGGATACCAACGGGGATCTTCAGTGCCTGATCTTCTCGCTGGTCTTCCGCTACTGGCGCGCCTACAGCTGGGCCCACCCGGTCAACCTGTTCTACTCGGACGAGACCCAGGGCGAGGCCCAGTACGCGCAGGGCGCCCTCCAGCTCCTGATGGGGTGCGCGAACGGCACGGCCTACACCTACGGCGGCTACACCGACGACGGCACGCCGATCAGCTGGTCGGTCCGCACGGGGGCCTGGAATTGGAACCAGCCGCGCGAGGAGAAGCTCCTCGGCGACCTCATCGTGGAAGGGGACTTCAACGGCACGCAGCTGTCCGCGCAGGTCTATCTGAACCTCGAAACCGTGACCAACACGGCGCAGACGGTCACTTCGCTCGCTGGCTACAAACGCTACACCTTCGACCCCTTCGGCATCCAGCCGCAACACGCGCGCTCGGTGTCGATCAACCTCTCGGGTACGGCCCCCGCCGCCAACGCCATCAAGATCCTCTGGGCGGGCATCGCCTACGCGACCCAGCCCGAGATCACGATGAACCGGGCGACCACCTGGGAGCCCTTGAACGAGGGCCGCGGGGAGGCGTACCTGACCGGCTGCTCCATCGACTCGGACACGGGCGGCTCGCCTCGCTCGATCCTGGTGGAGGGGCTCCTGAACGGCGCCCCGGTGGCGATCACGACCCTCACCGTGAACTCCAACGCTGGCCGCCGGCAGTGGTTCTCCTGGGCCGCCGTGCACGTCGACATGGTGAGGCTCCGCCCCACGGGAGCGTGCGAGCCCTGGATGCTCTTTGGGTGCGACTGGCTGTACACACCCGGAACCGCCTCGCATCGCCATCTGGGACTCGGGCTTCGAGACCTTGGGGGATACCTACTACACGGGGCTCGACCTCGAAGTGGACACCTTCAACCTGCCCAAGACGATGGTGGTCACCGCGGACGGGACCCCCGTGGGCGGCTCCCCCTTCGTGGTGCAGGCCGCCGGGCGCTCCTATCTCCACTTCACCTTCACGCCCGGGCGCGCGCACATCTACCGGTTCTCCACGACCGACGCCAACCTGGGCCTCTTGTACTCCCACAAGTGGCTGGTCGAGACCGAGCCCGAGGAACAGTCCAACTGGAACGCGCCCTACACGGTCTACAACTCGCTCTCGGACAAGTACCTCAAGGGGTTCATCCTGGAAGCGGACACCTTCAACCAGGCCAAGACCGTGAACGTCGAGGCGGATGGCGTCGTGGTGGCGACGGTCACCCCCGTGACGCACAACGGGCGGATCGTGAAGAACTACACCTTCCCGCAGGTCCTGGGGCGGGTGTTCCGCATCATCCCGACCGACACGGCCCCGTCGCGGCTGTACACCCTCCAGCCGATCTTCGATGAGGAGCCCTTCGCCCTCTCGCGCTGGGAATCCCAGCTCCTGGACTTCAACCTCCCGGCCTCGGGCTGGGGGTCGATCTTCTCGGCGGACGTGACCCTCAAATCCACTGCGGTGGTCACCCTCGCGGTCCAGGTCTACGACGCCCAGGGGCGGTTGCTGCAAACCCTTCAGGGGGTCGACGCCACCACGGGGACCGCCGGGATTGTCTCGACCGGCGGCGCCAAGCAGAAGCGGTACGTGACCTTCCCGGGCAACAAAGGCGTGTTGTTCAAGCTGGTGTTCACCTCGGCGGACAGCTCCCCGATCACCATCTACAAGGAGGAGGGCCGGCTGAACCTCCAGCCCTGGAGTGGCGGGCGCGCGACCTCCACGGCGTTTGGGAATGACGACTTGGATCCCACCCGGCAGATGACCAAGGCCGCGATTGCCGCCGGACGGCAGGGAGGGGCGGCCCGGTGAGCATCTATTCCGGCCTGGCCTCCATCACCGACCCAACCCTCCGTCAGGTGGTCAAGCTGCTGATGGACCGCCTCGGCTCGCTCGAAACCCAGGCCGCCGGCATCGGCACGCTCTCTCAGCCGCTCGCCTCTCCCCTGGACGCCGCCGGCAAGCGCCTGACCGCGATTGCGGACCCGACCGCCAACCAGGACGCGGTGTCCCTGGTCTACCTCAAGAAGTACGTCGAGGCTGCCCTCGCCTCCGCCCCGCCGACCGCCACCGATGCCGCAGCCGCAGCCGCCGCTGCCGCTGCCGCCGTCTCAGCAGGAGCCATCGCGCCGACGCCCTCGAACCTGACCTGCTACACCTCCCTGCTCCTGGGCCAGCCCGCCGGAGTCCCCGCCTCTCCGAACCTGCGCTGGTTCCGCGGGGGACTTCTGCGGGGTGGAGGTCCCGGGGTTGCCTGCCGTGGCGGGGGGATCGGCCAACTCGAACCTGGTCCTGACCTGGTTCCTGGACCGGTATACCGCACCGCAGCAAGCCTCGATCTTCGCCGCGTACCAGGCTCGGGGCTACACCCATTTCAAGCTCTCCTGGCCCGACTCGCGCGATGCAGGGGGGGTCGGGGGTGGTGGGCAATCCATCGCCCAGTTCGTGACCACCTGCCAGCTGGTCCAGGCCAACGGGCTGTACCCGGTGGTGTTCCTGACCTCCAAGGTGTACGACCCGGTGAACCCCGACCCGGCCTCGCTCGATGCCGTCATGGCGGCGCTCCTCGCCGGAGGGTGTATCCCGATTGCCTCGGTCGGCTGGGAACTCGACCTGTTCAACTCGCCCGGGGCGCCGCTCCAGGCCCTGATCGACCATGTGTGTGCCGCCCTGGTCCCGGCTGGGACCCACGTCTGACGTACACTTCTCGCCGGGGTATGTCGCGTGGCAGGCGCCTGGACTGGGTGGGGCCGATTTCTGGAACGCGAACGTGGCAAAGCTCACGGGCCTCCTGCACCAAAAGGTCCTCGACTGGGACTGCGGCACCTGGCAGGCGCGGCTCGCGGACCTCCAGGTACGGTTCGGGCTGGGTGTGTCCGGCTGGCCGATGGATTCGGGGTTTGGCCATCCCTTCGACATCGTGGCGGACGAGGTACTCGGCGACCTTCCGCTTCAACCTATCAATGGCGGAGGCGGACGCGCAGACCCAGGGCAGGCAGGCGATCTGCTCGCCCAACCAGGGCGGGGGACCGGCCCCTATCCCGATCATGGGGTTCAACAACGGAGGGCCGAATGTCTGACGCCGTAATGGCGCCGTACGTCACGCCGATCTCGCTCCTGGGCGGGTTCGTGCAGCACGCGGAGATCCTCCTGCCGCACGCGACGATCCTGACGCTGCCCAACGTCGAGCCGGTGCTGGTGACCAACCCGCCGGTGAACTACCGGATGGAACTCCTCGCGGCACGGCTGTTCCCGCGCTTCAGTGTGCCTTACGCCAATCCGAACAGTCCGGATGGCTGGTGCAGCCTCGGGGTCATCCACAGTGGTACCACACCGGTGGCCGCGGATGGCTCGGACTGCTCCACCCGGATCTATGACAACACCTTCGCGCCCTTCACGACGGTGGATCTGACGAACTTCCTGGCAGACGTGGCAGGGCTCAACTCCTACGTGCTCGCCCCGAGCGGGGGCCTGGCGGTCGTGATCGATCCGACCACGACGGTGATGACGGCGGCGGTCCAGGATGCGTGGGCGTCCCAACGCGGGTTCTCCCTCAGCATCAGCTCGCAGCTCTCGAAGAACCTCACGGGTGGGGACCCGGCCAATCTCCTGGGGATCCAACTCGTCTATGCGGTCTTCCCCAGCACCTTGTAAGGGAGGCGTAGAATGGAGCCCATGACTGAGTACCGTCCGCCCGCCGGCCCGCCCGCCAGCCCGCTTGCGACCTTGCACCCCCGCGCGCGCGTCCTCCCGCCCGAGGAGTGGGCCGAGCGCCTCACGGGGACCTCCCTGGACGGGATGCACCTCGACCCAGATCACTCGGTGGTCATCCTGGTCGAGGACGGCGGCCCGGGGGGCCAGGTCCTGGCCTGCTGGGCGGCGATCACCACGGTCCACGTCGAGGGCCTCTGGGAGGCACCCGCCGCGCGCGGGCACGCGGGGGTGGCGCGCGCGCTCCTGACCACGATGTTGAGCACCCTACGCGAGCACCACATCGCCGAGGTCCTGACCAACGCGGCGACTCCCGAGGTCGAAGCGATGCTCAACCACATTGGCGCGATTCAACTCCCGGGGACCGCCTGGGTCCTGGACCTCGGCTTGAAGGAAGGCTAGGCGATCATCATGGCTGCTGCTGTTCCCGGCATCATTCAAGGCGGCATGGCGCTCGGCAGTGCCCTGTTCGGGCGCAAGTCCGCCCAAGGGGCCACGCAGCGCAGCCCCGAGGAAACCGCGGCGCTCACCGCCCAGACCGGCGCGGCCAACGCCCAGACCGATCTGGCGCGGCAGCAAACGGCCCAGGGCGGTCAACTCTTTCGCCAGGGGATGCCCCAGGTCCAGCAGGCCGGGCGGTACTTCTCCACCCTGGCCGGCGGCAACCGCGG
The DNA here is from genome assembly GCA_963726955.1 of uncultured Gemmatimonadales bacterium. GTDB lineage: Bacteria > Gemmatimonadota > Gemmatimonadetes > Gemmatimonadales > GWC2-71-9 > JADJOM01. The sequence goes on from CAVSEC010000014.1 coordinate 33,595, forward strand.
GGCAATGACCCAGGCCCTCTCCCCCGAGATCAGCTCCATCAACGATGTCTACGGCGGCACGGCCCGGACCCTCTCCCGGTTCCTGCGCGGGCCCGAGAAAGACGTCCAGGGGGCCGAGGCCGAGCGGGAGCGTGCGGGGCTCATCGGCAAGCTGTTCGCGGGTGGGCGCGGCCCGGCCAACGCGCAGCTCGGGGCGATGGGCGCCGGCCAGATCGGCGCGGGGCAGGCGGGGCTGGCCAGCGCGGCCTCGGCCAACGCGAGCGCCGGGGGGATGTTCGGCCAGCAGGTCGCCTCGGGGCAGGCCAATCGCTATGCCGGGGCCAACCTCGAACGCGACACCGGCGCGGACTTCGGCGGGCTGATGTTCCAGCTCCTCAAGGGCTACGCCAGCAAGGGGAAATCCGGCACCGGGGGGTTCTTCCCGACCGGCGGCGGCGGCGGATTCACCGCACCCAGCGACTCGGCCGGCTGGGGTTAGGGGAATAGGACCTCATCATGTTCTTTGCAGGCATGGCCAAAGGGTTCAGCGAGGCCCTCGCAGGCGAACGTCAACAGGCCGCGCAGAAGGCCGAGCGGGACGCCGCGCGCGAGGATGCCATCCTCCAGCACCTGACGACCTCGGATGACCCCGAGATCGCGTCGATGGCCCTCACGGGGTTGCTGTCCAAGGGATCGGCCCAGAAGCCCGCCAAGGGCCTCCGTGGCTTCCTGGGCGAGATGCAGGGCAACCCGATGCTGCCCACCATCCGGGATCTGATCTCGCGCGGGCGAGAGGTCCCGACCCCGGGGAAGCCCATCCCGATGGAGCCTCCTCAGGGCGAGGTCCCCCCGGCGCTGGCGGCGGTGCCTGAGGCGCAGGGGGGCGCGGCCTTGCCGGCGGGCGGGCCGACGCAACCGGGATCCCAGCCGATGGCCCGGCCGATGCCGGCCGCCCAGGCTCCTCCTGGACCGGTGCAGTTCAACGAGGGGCCCTCGGAGGGGAGCACGACCGTACCGCGGCAGGTGTTCATGCCGCCCGCCGAGAAGGCCGCCGCGGCCGAGGAGGCGCAGTACACCGGGCGGGCCCGGGCCTACGAGAAGATGTCCCCGGCGGCGCGCGCGGCGATCCTCCCTGGGCGGGTGCAGACCTCGCACAGCGTGACCGACAAGGATGGGAACGTCACGGTGTACGACAACATGGGGAACATCGTCCAGCAGCTTGCGGGGGCGGGCAAACCTACCCCGGTCAACGCCACGACCGCCAAGTTCAACGAGGCGGTCAAGGCGCTGCGGGCGACCAACCCCAACCTGACCGAGGCGGCGGCGCAGCAGCAGGTGCTGACCGAGCAGCGCCAGGCCACGGTCACCGGGGCGGCGACGGCCACGGCGCGGCTCTCCGCGGTCAACCAGGGGCTCCTCAACGCGCATGAGCAGCTCCAGGGGATCCGCCTGAACAACCAGCTCCGAGAGCGGGTCCTCAACGGCCAGCTCAACTACAAGGAGGCCCTGGGGATCGCCACCAACGTCTTGCGGATGCGGCCCGACGCCACGACCGACGATGTGAATAGCTGGGTGGAGTCTCTGATGGCGGGAGGCGGCGGCGCGGCTGGTGGGGCCAGTGCCGCGCCCGAGTCTGCCACCACGCCAGGTCCTCCCGCCCCTCCCGCGGCGGGCGCTGCTGGAGCCACAGCCACGCCCTCGCCCACAGCCGCCGTTGCGCCGCCCGCTCCCGGGACCGCCCCCGGGGCCACGCCGACGCGCGCCCAGCTCCCTCCCCGCCAGCCGTTCGGCAAGCTGGGCGCGCAGGAACAAAAAACCCTGGAGGTCATCGGCGGCGCGCGGCTGATGATGGACAACGTAATGCGGCTCCTCCAGGGCCGGGAGCAGCAGAACAGCATCGGGGCCAAGGTGCGCGGCCTCATGCAGGCGGGGCAAGCCGGCCTGGGCTTCAGCCCGAGCGATCCCACGTACAAGGAGCTGGACACCGCCTTGCAGCATTTGCAGGTCTTCTCGACCAGCCCGTACCTCCAGGGCATCCGCGCCGGGGCCTACGTCAAGAAGGTGATGGAGAACACGCCGAACATCACCGACACCCCCATGCGGATGATGGACAAGCTCCGGAACCTGAAGCTGAACTTCGACATGATCGAGTCGGAGATCGGCGCACCGAAGCCGGTCGTCAGCCACGACACGTCGATTCACCAGCCGCAGGGGGTGATCAACGCCGCTGCGGCGCCTCCGGGGGCCGAGGGCGGTCCGCTGCGGAAGGCGATCCCGTCCGGTAACGGTGGCGGCACGGCCGAATCCACCGATGGGGGGAAGACGTGGCACAAGGTCCAGTAATCCCCAAGGTCGGCGATGACGTCACCCACTTGATGGGGGACGACACCGGTACCTCCTCCACGCCCAAGGTCGGCGATGACGTCACGTCCCTGTTTGCCGAGCAGGCGCCTCCCGGACCGCCCGCTCCACGCCAGCCCGTGGCCGCGCGCGGCACCCGGGGCACGCCGCCCTACATTTCCGACGACACCCAGCGGTTCCTCGGCGGCGCGGTCGGCGCGGGACTGGCCGGAATGGGCGCGGAAGCCCTCTTGCCAGCCGGCGCGATCACCGCGGCCACCCCGTGGGCCCTCCGCGCGGCGACCAAGGGCGCGTCGTGGCTGATGTCCCCGGCGGGGGCGTACGCGGGCGGCGCCACCGCGGCGGCGCTCCAGGGGGCGCCCCCGGGAGAGATCAACGAAGCGGGCACCGAGCAAGCCCTGTGGGAGGTCGCCGGCAAGGGCACGGCGCTGGGCGTCAAGGCTATCGGCAAGCGGGCCATCGCTTCGCGGGTCGGGCGCTACGCGGCGACGGCCATCGACAACAGCCGGGCGGCCATCGGCCAGCAGCTCGATCTGGCCCTCCAGCAAGCGGAGTCCGCCTTCCGCGGCGTCAAGGAAGGCGTCATCGGCGCCTACCAGCGCACGGTCGAGGGCGTCCGTGGAGCGCGCGCGGCGGTACCGGCTGCTGAAGCGGCTGCCGAGCGTCACGTTGCCCAGGCCCGAGCGGCGTGGCCGGCGCACACTCCGCCGCCGGGCAGTCTGTCGGACCCGGCGACGGCGGGCCGGCTGGCCGCCGGTGTGATCGAGGGCCCCGCGAAGTCCTCCAAGCAGGCGCTGGGCGAGGCGGTCGGCGAGGCGGCGCGCACCGGGCCCGAGCTGGACTTCACCACGATGCAGGAGAAACTTCAGCAGAAGGTCCGCGGCACGAAGACCTCCTGGGAGAATGCCGCGGCGGACCAAGCGGCCGAGGAGGCGGCGGCGCACGCCGGACCCCCAGGAGTGCCGGACGACGTGGCCGCGATGCTCCAGGCGCAACCCAAGGGCGGGTCCGCAGGCCCCAGTCCTTCCGTCCTCCAGCAGCGTCTTCAGGCCCTCAAGGAGGCTGGGGTGCTGGACGAGGCGGCGATGGAGCCCGAAAAAGCGCGCACCCTGCGCGGCGCCCTGGGGCGGATTGAAACTGCGCCGGATGCGGTCAACTTCGAGGACGCGCACATTCTCAAGCGGGCCCTGGACGAATCCGGCATCCGGTGGGACCGCACCGCGCCGACCCAGATCCGGCAGATCACCAAGGCCACCCGCAACGACTTGCGCCGGCTGATGTCCAGCCACGAGCCGTACAACCAGGCCACCGAGGCGTACCAGGCGGTGTCCCGGCTGCACGACGCGAAGTTCGCCACGGCCATCCGGAAGAACGCCCTGGAGGCGCCCGAAACCATCACGCAGCTCATCAAGCCGAACAACCCGACCCGGCTGGACATGCTGCACGATCTCATCGTGAACCAGGCGGCCGAGGGCGGCGGTGCGGCGGAGGGCCAGACGGCGTGGGAGTCCCTGCGCTCGGCCTGGACGCACGAACAGCTCATCGCGCCCGGCATCGACAAGTTCACCCAGACGTTGGAGCAGCTCCAATCCACCACGACCGGCCAGCGGTTTCTCCAGCGGATGTACGGGGACGCCCAGGGGCAACAGATGATCGGGCACCTTCAGCAGATCAGCACCGCCGCCCAGGACGCGCTGGCGACCGGCGAGCGAATGGTCGCCGAGGCCAAGGCGGCGGTGCCCCAGGCCCAGGCCGCACAGCAGGTCATGCAGGGGCGGAACAAGCTCCGGGTCATGCGCGCGCGCACCGATCTCCAGACGGTGAAAGCCGGCGTCGGCGCCGCGCAGAAGGCAACCCCGGAGGTCAAGGCGTTCGAGAAGTCCGGGCTGCGGAACGCGCCCACGCCCGGGCAGCTCACCAAGGATCTTGGAGTCCTCGGGGCGGTCTCGGCGGTGACGGGCGGCGGGGCGCTGGGGCTCGGCGCGGGGGTGGGTGTGGCCGGCGCCAGTGCGTTCGGCGGCGCCTCGCTCTACTGGATTGCCCGGCACGAAGCGGCCAAGCGGTTGATGGCCTCCCCGCAGATGGCGGACCTCATCAAGTACGCCAGCCACTCGCCGCTCGGGACCCGGCTGATCGTGCAGGCCCTGGGCAGCCCAGCGCCAGGCATGATGATCGCGGACCTCATGCGCTGGTACGGGATCTTCGATGCCCAGTCCGAGCTGCGGGCCAACCAGGCGCCTCCGGCGGTCTCGACCGGCGCGGCGACTCCGCCCCCCGGTCCGCCCCAGCCCTCCGAGGCCCAGAAGCTCCAGAACTTCATGGGGGGCCAGCCCTCGACGCGCTGGGGGAAGTACCTGGTGGGACAGGATCTCCAGGCAGAAGAAGCCCGCGCGCGCAGTCGCGAGCAGACGGCCAAGAAGTAGGAGGGGCTAGGCTGCCCCGCCCAGCGTAGTGGCCAAGTCCTCGGCCTCGTCCTCATCGTCGCCCGCTTCGTGCGCGAAGAAGGTATTGTCTGCCGCCACTCCGCTGATCTGCGGCGTGGGGATCCCCTCCATGTGCATCCAGTCGTGGCCGCACTTCCCGGCCACCCCGATGCTGAGGTATTCCCCCAGCCCTAATCTCCCCCGCTCCTCCGCGCCAATCCAGCTCGCCAGCGGCAGCTCGGGGACCTCCCGGGTCATCTCCAGGTACACCCGCTCGCACACGCGGTCCCAGACCCGGTTGGGAATCTCCAGTAGTAGCGAATCGTGAATCGGTGCCCTGAACGGCGTCCGCCCGTAGTAGGTATCCCCGATATAACTGGGGTGATCCGGGTCGAACAGCCGGAGCATGACCTCTTTCAAGATCCCGGCAGCGGTCGACTGCGGGTAGAACGCGACCACCCGCTTGGCGTCGTCCCCTAATTGGATGGCGAAGTACTTCCCTTGAATCGTGGTCACCGGATCGTGGCGCCGCTGCCGGGCGAGGTACGCCGAGTAGGGGATCTGGCGGAACCCGAGCACGGACCAGAACCAGTGCTTGTAGCCAAACGGGTGATCCCCTGGGCCGCCCAAGAAGTTCTGCGCGTAGGCCCGTTCTCGCAAATGCTGGTGCCACTTGGGCAGCCCGGGGGCCATCAGGTGGTACTGGTCCATGACCGCCTTGGCCACTTTCAAGGTGGGGAAGGTTTGCGGGAAGTTCCGGACCATCCCGTGAATGGTCAGCCCGTAGTTCGACCCGTGGACGCACCGCTTGGCCCGGTCGTAGATCACCGGCTCGGTCTTCTTCAGCAGGGCGAAATACGCCGCGATGTCCGCGGTGGACCACGCCGGGTCATACGGCCGCTTGAGGATGTAGGACGCCAGGCCGGCATGGACCCCGAGCTTGGCCAGCCAGACGTAGTGGGCATCCTGCATAAAGTAGCCGCTTAACACCGCCTCGATGCCCGAGAAGTCGAACTCGGCCAGGCGAGTCCCGGCCAGCACCGCGGGGGCCGCGGGGGCCTGGCCGCTGTCCCAGGTCGACCACTCCGGGATCTCCTGATCGGCAACAACGCAGGCTCGGAACCCGGCGGCCAGGCTCTCCGCCCCGCCCCGGTCGGTGATCACGTTGGTGATGTTCGGGTTCACGTAGCTCAGTCGATGGGTGGAGGGTTTGAACGTCGGGACCGGGTGGATCCGGTCGTGCTGGTCTAACCGTTTCTGGGTCCCGATCCCATAGGTCCCGCGCACCTTCCCGACCGCGCGCACATCCAGAATCGCCTGGTAGAGGGGATCCTTGGTCTCCCTGGCCAGCCGGTTCAGCGTCTCCCGGTCGGTGGAGTCCGCGCCCGTTTTCCTGGCACGGCCCGGCTTGTGGCCCCGGCGCTTGAGGTAGTCGAGGATCTGTGGCGGGGAGTCGGGGTTGAAGGGCTCTTGCCAGAACCAGCGAGGCGCTGTGTACGTAGCGAGTACCGATCCGGATTCCTGGGTCTTGTCACAGCGGTGAGTCCGCGTAACATCAACCTGATGGCAGACCGTACAGCGGTGGCCCGTGACCTCGACGTCACGGCGTACCACAACAGCAACTTGTGCGTATAGCTCTTGTTTGAGCGGGTCCGGGAGGTCTTTCTTCTTGGTGCCATCGATCTTCTCGCTCCTTCCCTTGGTGTGCACCGCCCCCTCCTTGGGCGCGGTCTTCAGCCCCGCCTTGGGGGTCAGCGCGCGCCAGTCCTCGGGGACCAGCCCCTGCATCTGGTGCAACAACCGGCGCTGCTTCACTTCGAGGTCGTGGACGAACACCTCCAGCCGCTGCCGGTCGATCTTGACCCCCAGGATCTGGGCGGGGTGCAAGGCCCGTTGGTGGACCAGGTGGGTGTGCCGCGCGAAGGTGTCCCACATCCCCAGCGCCTGGAGATCGGTGGCGATCCCGGTGGCGGTGCGGAAGGTCTGGAACCCGTCACAGGCGGCGTAATACCCGGGGTGGGACTTCCCCAGGTGCTTCCAGGCGCCGAACCGCGAGTAGAAGGGCGCGGCGAACCCGAGCCCCCGGGGGACGTCGCTCTGAAGGTGGTGCCAGGCCCACATGAAATCGTACCAGTCGCCCACCACGGGATGGCCGGCGGCTTCTAACCGCGGCTGATCGTATTCCTTGTTCCAGAGGATCTTCGGGCAGGGGAGCTTCAGCAAGCGGTCGATCAGCGCGATGTAGGGCCCCATGTAGGGGACCGAGATCCCTTCGTCGGGGTGGACGCTGAAATTGACCCGGGTGATGATGTAGGACCGATCCTCGGCGGAGAGCTGGCCCTCGTCCTGGCCCTCGGACTTGTCGGGGGTCTCGATATCGACCACCAGCCAGATCCCCAGCGGGTCTTGGGTGGCGGCGGCCTCCACGGTCTCCACCCAGGCCGCGAACCACGCGACCGAGGGGTCGACCACCACCGAGGGCTCGTCCAGCTCCCAGCCGTCCCTGGCGACCCCCAGGGCCACCTGCATGTCGAAGCTCACCACGCCGAACAGGTTCATGGCGCCGCGCTGCAAGTGGCTCGGGTGGAAGGTCGGCACGACCCAGAAGCGATTCGAGGGGTCCCGGGTTACGGTCCCGTGGAAATCCTCCATCCGGATGCCCTTCTCAGTGAACCCGAGCAGGGTCTTGAGCGCCGTGGAGCCCAGGGCCATGACCACCGGATGTCCCTCGGCCAGGACCGGTTCCCGGTGCACCGCGCAGTGCTGAAGGGCAGAGTCACTGCCAGGGGGCGCCATCCAGCCAGTTGTTGGGCGGCCGGCAGCTCAGGCAGTTATGGACCCGGAAGGCGTCTCGGGACTGGTGATTCCTCGCCAGGAGGCGGTTGAGGAGCCCGCCGGCCGCCCCGACCATCGGGGTGGACTGCCGCGCTTCTTCCTCGCCCGCGGCCTCGCCGAACAGCAGGATGGGGGCCTCTCTGGGCCCCGAGGGCGGGACGAACCCCTGGGTGCGGGGGTGGGAGTCTAGGGGGCAGTCCCGGCAGGCGAGGGGGCGGGTGGCGGGCATCAGGTCCCGTCAATCTCGGGGTGATCCAGAAGGTACTGGAGGGTGTACAAGGCGTTCTCCATCTCGTACGCAAACGCGCCACGGGGACGCCCATGTCCAATGGGAATCTCTGCATACCGGCGCTTCCCATCGGGCCCCGTGTCTGCCGTGACGATGCACCAAGTGGTGGCATCGTGAGGCGTCGTCGCCCGCTGCCGATGTTCATCGATTGCCGCAAAGCGGATCGGTCCCTGATACATCATCTTCAGGTCCCGTCGCAGTGGTGCGGGGTCAGCACCACGGCATTCAGAATCAACAACCGCTGGGTCCGGTCATTCCTGTAGCACTCGATCTCATCCCCGCAGGTCCGGCAGTCCCGCTCCCACTCCAGCTGGTACCCGGCCTGCATCAACTTGTGGAGGGTCCAGCGGTCGTCGGTTGAGGCGGCGAGGTGGTCGGGGTCGAGGTCTTCGAGGCGGCCCTTCACTGGTCCCCCTCCGCCTGATCCTCTGCCTGATCCTCCGCATGATCCGGCTCCAGCCCTTCCCACGCCGGCTCCCCGGCCTGCACGCGGTGCTGCAACTCCGGAGTGGTCACGCCCTCCCGGGCGCTGGTTGGATCGCCCTTCAGGGTGAATCGCTCCTCGTTGGGCCGCCCGCCCCACATCCGGGTGTAGTACTTGACCGCCTGGTCGTAGCCCCGGTTGAAGCGCGCGCGCGCCTCGGGGGTGAACTGCTTGATCGTCCCGCTGGCGAAGTGCAGGAAGGGGAGGTTGACCGAGAAGATCCGCGGGCCGTCTCCGGCGAGCATGTAGCGCCGGTGCGTGTCGAGGTCCTCGCAGTAGGCCGGCTGGAATCCCTCATCGAAGGGATAGCGGTCATGTCCGGCCTTGGTAAGGAGGAAACACGAGAAGTCGGGCCCACCTCTCAGGCTCGGGCTGGTCAGCCAGCCGTCGTCCGTCCCCGCCACGGGGGTCGGACTTCACGGTGGGATGGTACTGGCCCTCCCGGACGCCCACACAGGACACGAACAGGGCAGAAGTGGAGATTCGTGTCCTGTGGAGCACCTCCACGGTCTGCCGGTGGAGTCTGAGGTCGTTATTGACCACCAGCGCCTCCTCCCCACCCAGCTCCCAGACGAATTTGAGGGCCCGGTTCCACACCGCCGACAAACTCGGCAGCGCCGGCAGGTAGTGCCAGCAGAGGACCCGCGGATGGGCCTGGGCCAGTCCCACCTCGGCCGGACACGTCGCCACCGCGCGCTGGTCGATCCAGCGGTCCACCACCTGGCGGTCCTCCTGGCTGGCCCCTTGATCGATCAGCAACACCCGGGTAGGCACGGTCTGGGCCAGGCAGTCCTCCACGGCTTGGAGGGTCATCTCGGGGGAGTTCAGCCAGGGCATCAGGATCCAGGTCTCGGTCGGCGGCGCGGCGGGGGTCATGGTTGGGTTCCTTCCTTGTCGATGCGGGCCAGCAGCAGTTGGACCTGCTCCCGTGCGGAGTCCCGTTCCTGCTCCATCTTCTCGGAATGCTTTCGCGCCATCGTTTCCATTGCCTCAGAAGTGTCCCGTTCCTGCTCCACGGCGGCGAGGCGTTGCTCGGCGTCTTCGGCCCGGTCCAGCATTCGCTGATATTCTGCCAGCATCGGTTTAGCCGCCGCCTGGGTCAGGCTCAACTGCCCGGTCAGGTCCAGAACGCCTTGGGCAAGTCTCCCAGCATCGATGCTTCTGCCGTCGCCGTCTCTGCGGGTGTATTCCTTCACCCGATGCGCCAACGTCACGAGGTCATCAGTCATCGGTAACTCCAGTACACTGGCCACGGTTGCCAGGGTCCCACCTTCCCCCAGGCGGGCTCCCAGACCACCACGACGGTGTTCCCCCCGGCGTTCTCCGCCGGCTCCCCATTGGCGCGCAGGAAGCTCACCCGGTGCGCCACCTGCATGATTCTGCTGGCGGCGTGGCCGGCCCACCCGACCGTCCCATCCTCCAAGGTCTGTTGCCCCATCACGTACCTTCTGTACCAGTCGGTCTGGCGGCTATCCGGGAACACCCCGACCACGACCACGCCCCGCCGGCTCTCCAGCCAGCACTTGGCGGCCCAGTTCGCGATGTCCATCGCGGGGTCGCTGGTCTCTCGCAGCCGCTGCCGGCTATACGGAGGATTCACAAACACCGGGCCATCCCGCCAGCCCACGACCAGCGCGTTCTCCGCATAGGGGGAGCCGGGCCCGTACCAGGTGTCCACCAGGTGGTTGGTCTCGTCGGCGGCGGCGTCCAGCTCGAAGGTCCACTCGTCGGACAGCACCGCGAACAGTTCCGGCGGGGTGCGCCAGTTCGGGTCGACCGAGGAGTGGCGCACGGCTTCTTCGTGGCGCTTGGTGGAGTCGGCGAGGGTGTTGGGTCCGGTTCGAATGGCCATCAGCGCCCCTTCCTGATCGCGCGGATGACCCACCACTCGCGGAGGAGGAGGACCCCCAGCCCGACGAGCAGGATCATCTCCAACCGCGGCCCGATCTCCAGCGTGAAGCCCCAGAGGGTACCCGGCGCGTTCATAGCTTTGCCCCCTCTCCCTCGGTCACCACCATCCCCTGCTCCACGCTCTCGACAAATGGCAGGGGGAAGATCAGCCGGCCGCCCTTGGCCAGGTAGTCCTGCTCCCGCTGCAAAAACGCCTTCCGGAACTGCCAGGCGCCGATCAGCAGCGCCGCCGGGGGATCCTCCCGCCCTGCCTCCTCGCTGACAATCGGGATCCCCGTGACCCCGACAAACCGCCCGAACTTCTCGGGGGTGCGCTCCCAGGCTTGCCGAATCCAGCGGTGATCCAGTCCGGCCCACTGCAACAGGGTATTGGCCTTGGTGCTCGCGGCGTACAGATCGACCGAGGCCCCTGCACTCTTGTAGGCGTGCATGACCGCGCGGAGCTGGGTGCGGATCTGCACGGTGCGGTCGTGGAAGTGTTGGAACAGGAAATCCTGGAGCGGACCCGACAGCATCCGCTCCTCCTCGGCGCGGAACAGTCCCACCCGCGGGTTGACCTTGCCCCGGCCCTTGAACTGGACATACACCCGGAAGCTGCCGCCGTTGATCTCGCGGTGCTCGACGTCCACGACCTCCAGCCCGTGGGCCTCCAGCAGCCGCTCCAGCGGCTTCAGGTGGTAGTACTCCAGGTGTTCGTGGCAGATGTTGGTCAGGTCGGTCGAGGCCAACATACTCAGGAGGTACGCCTGCTGGATCACCACCACGCCGTCCTTGTGGAGGACCTTGGTCAGATCCCGCACGAAGGCGTGGGGGTCATCCAAGTCGTAGAACATCGCCACCGCGGTGATGATCTTGGCCTTGGTGTCCGGGCCCCACGCCAGCTGGGCGTGGAAGTACTCCGGGAACAGCACCGTGGCGTGGGGGCGCAGCGCCTGGTAGTGGCTGGCCGCCGGCTCGAACGCCACGCGCATCAGGCGCTGGCTGGGCGCGCAGACCTCCTTGTAGGCGGCCAGCAAGGTGCCATCATTCGCGCCGATGTCCACCACCGTCGCGCCGTAGGGCAGTTCCACCCGCTTGACGGCCTCCTGGACCACGTTCAACAACTCCGCCCGCATGGTCTCGTTGACCCCCGAGCGGTACCAGTAGGTGCCGCCGTACAGCCATTCCTTGGGCGTGGTGTGCCCGAGCTGGACCAGCCCGCAGCGGGGGCTCATACAGCGCATCAGGTCCAGCGGCACGGCGGGGTGCGCCACGGTCTGGGCGGCGTTGGGGAAGTCCGAGGGGAACAGCTTGCCGAGGGACACCACGGGGTGCAAGGGGCCCTCGCAGACCCGGCAGCGGGTGTGCTCGATGGGCTGATCGTGGCTGGCGGACGAACCGGGCGGATCTTTCACAGGTGACATGGAGCCTCCTTGACCAGAGCCATTGAGATCATCGTATAGGACCCATAGAGCTGGTCCCCGTGGTAGGTCCAATCCGCCTGCGTCAGGCGTTGAAACCCCGCCTGGTGGCACGCCTTGTACAGCTCCACCCAGGACTCGCGGTTGTAGATCCGCTCGCGCATCCAGTGGAAGTGGGCTTGATCCGGACCGGTGCAGTTCCAGTAATCCGAGGTCAGGAAGCACAGCCCGCCCGGCGCGGTCAGGTGTGCCAGGGCCTTGATGAACGGCACCGGCGCCTTCACATGCTCGATAGTCGAGATCGAGAACACGGCGTCGAAGCAGCCGGCCGCGACCCCTTTGGCGAAGTGCTCGACCGCGTGATTCAGCTTCGGGTCGCACACCTGGGCCTCCAGAAAGCGCGGCGGCGACATTCGGTTGAAGATCGTCGTCAGCGGCGAGCCGGCGCCGCCGACATCCAGGAGGCGGTAGGGCCGCTCATCGGGGGTCCGCCGGGAATCCTCTCGGGCCAGCCAGACCGCCCAGGCGCGCAGGGCCATCGCGTACTCCCAGCGCCGCATGGGATCCTGGGCGGCGAGGTCGTTCCCGCCGTAGTGCTCCACGACATCCACTTCGACCGGCAGCCGCGCAAAGTCCGCGGGGTCGGCGGTCTTGCACAGGGGGAAGGTGGCCAGGCGATCCTGGGTACTCAGCTGTGGACTCATGGGCGGGGATCCTTCCGCGGGGCCTGGGCCAGGTGCCACGCCACGGTGGCGTCCAACCCTGTGGCGAACGACGTCTGGGGAAGCCAGTCCAGCGCCGCCTGCATCTGCTGCTGGCTGAACCAGCGCCGGATGTGGCCGGTCGGCTTGGTGGTGTCGTAGTGGAACTCCCCGCGGTAGCCGAGGCGCCGGGCGAGGTGGTCCGCCAACCGTCGCATGGATACTTCCTCGCCGCTGACCAGGTTCAGCGGCTCCGGCTGGTCGTACCGCTCCAGGGCGCGCACAATGCCCTCGGCGGCATCCGCGATGTAGAGGAAGCTCCGTGTGACCTCGGGGCCGCCCCAGATCACCACGTCCTGCTGGCCGTCCCGCACCGCCAGCCGCATCCGCGTGATCAGTGCCGGGATGACATGCCCCGAGCGGTCCCCGGGGCCGTACAAATTCGGGAGGATCAGGTGAATCCCGTGCAGCCCGGTTTCCTGGCGGTACGCCTGCAACAGCATCAGCTGGGTCCGCTTGACCACGCCGTAGCTGGCGTTCACCGGCTCGGGATACCCCGCCCAGAGCTGCGCCTCATCGGTGGGGAGGATCGTGTGCTCCGGGTAGCTGCACACCGAGCCGATGCACACCAGCTTGGGGATCCGGGCCTCGGCCGTCGCCTGGATGATATTCAGGTCCATCCGGAGGAGATCCGCGGCCAGTGTCGCCGGCCGGGCCAGCGCATCGCCGATGCCGTCGCCGCCGGGGTAGGCCAGGTGGATCACCGCATCAGGGGTGAAGGTCCGGAGGGCAAGCCGCGCGGTCTCAACGTCTCGCAGGTCTACCCCGCTGGCCAGCAGCTCCACCTGCGGATCCTGCCGCAACCTGGCGCACACCGCCGCCCCGAGGAAGCCGGTACTGCCGGTGATCAGCACCCGGCGCTTAGACATGCCGGGCCTCCAGCCGCTGTTGCCACACGTCCGCGAGGTGCGTGGTGGCGCGGGACCAGGAGAGGCGGTCGGCGCTGAACGCGGGGCGCTGGAGGAACCCTCCGGCCTGCTCGATGTACGTCAGGCTGTCTTCCATCCGGTCCCCGTGGTAGAGATCCCGAGCCTCCCACAAATGGGCCACCAGCGGGTCCTGGTTGATCAGCATCGGCCGTCCCGCCGCGAGCAACATCGAGGGGGCACTGGCGCGGTTGTGCCAGAGGGGCGGGGTGTGGTACCAACACACGTTGACCGTGGAGCGGGCCAGCCGGCGGATCTCGTCCTCGACCGACAGCCAGACCCCCGGGGTCGGCAGGTTCATCGCCCAGCCTCGGCGCTGGCAGATTTCTCGAATCTCCGCCACCCCATCCCCGCGGACCGAGGAGGCGCCCACGGTGAAGGTGAGGTCGGGGTCGGGCAGCCCGCCCACCCAGTCGGGCACCGGATAGTCCAAGTGGACGAACCCGGGCTTGGGGTAGTCGGACCACTTCACCTGCATCCATGCCTCGAACGGGCAGGAGGCATCCGAGGGGCCGCCGTCGAACCAGGACACCAGGGGCCCTCCGCCGGGGAGGGCGGCCAGCGCGGCCCAGTCCACGCCGGTGTAGTGGTTCATCGTCATGGCGTTCCAGATGAGGTGCACCACGTCGTAGCGCCCGGGATCCCCGGGGAGCATCCCCCTCCACGGCGTGTCGGGCTCCTGCTGGCGGGCGTACACCCGCGTGTAGGTGCCATCCCAGACCGAGAGATCCACGCGGGGCTCCCGGCCCAGGGCGGTGATCATCTGCTGGGTGTAGTTCTGGAAGCCGCAGCGGCGGTCCGAGAGGTTGCCGATGAGGAGGACCTTGAGCGGGGCCTGCGCGGGGGTCATGCGCGGTCCCTCGTTGGCTGCGCGCTTTCCCAGGTCCGCCGGTACAGCTCGGCGTAGCGCCAGCCCATCTCCGCCCAACTGTCCCGTTCGGCGAGGGCGACGATCCCAGGGTGGACCCGTTCCAGCGTCAGGTTGGAAAGCGTCCGCGCCACCCCAGCGACCGACCCGTTGTACACCCAGCTGATGTGGATGGCCCCGAGATCGTCATCCTCCTCCAGGTCCCGAAACTGCCGGCACCCGGCCATCGCCACCACGGGTTTCCTGGCGGCGATTCCCTGGCGAATGGCCGCCGAGGTCCCGGTGTTGGCGCAGCTGTAGAGGAACGCCGTGGCATCGCACTGCGTGAGGTAGGCCACCACCCGGCGACGTGGGGTGAACTCGGTCACCACCTCCAGGTGGGGCTGCACCTGCCCCCACTCGGCGATCTGCTCGGCGGTCGCGCCCGGCGCCAGGATCAACGTCGCCCAGCCGGCCAAGGCCGATGCCTCACAGAGGAGGCGGTAATTCTTCCAAGGGAAGGGGAATCCGACCGTGCCCACCACGGGGCGGGGCTCGGCGGACAGGTTGGAGTAGTAGGGGCGTTCCCAGTCGGGGACCCCCTGCCGCCAGTAGACCACGTTCCCCGGGAGATCCGTAAAGGGCTCATGCACCACCGCAGCATCGGCGGCGGCCACCACCTGCCGGCACTGCTCGCTGTTCGGCACCCCGGTGTCGTGGTAGGTGACCACCACGGGGAGGCCCGCCCCCCATGCCCGCCACCGCTGGATCGCCTTGGGGGTCCACTGGCTG
>CAVSEC010000015.1:0-116276 GCA_963726955.1 uncultured Gemmatimonadales bacterium
CAGCCGGTTGCCACCCTAGGGGCTGGCTAACCAGCACATAGAACCGACGGGGCGCGGCCGTCGGATTGCTCGGCGCTGGCACGACCCGGCGTCGTAGCGTATCGTTCCTAGACCGCGCCGCGACCCCGCAGGTTATGCGCGGGCGTTAGCAGGCTGACACTGGCTGTCTACGGAATAGTTCAAGCAAAGATGTTGTACGGCTTGGGTGCGGGGATCAGATGTGCGGCCGCGGAAGGTCCGGCCCGGTCGCCGGCTTCCCAGCTGGACCGCTTCGGAACAGCTCACGAGAAGCCGTCGCCCGGGCCGCAGGGCAGCTTTCACGTGCTCGCCGCGCCTCTCCGTTGCAGATCGCGCGGCACCGTGCTAACAGGCGCATGCACCCGCCAGGGCGCGGCCGGCTAGTTTCTACCGTTGGGCGTTACTCGCCGCGCCCTGCAGGTGATGCGCGGTCGTTAGATGGCCTACTAACACCAAGGCCCAAGTGAGATCCTGGTCTGCCGCATTCCCCTTAGGCCTCCTCCTCTTGGGCGCGATCCCCACTCGGGTCGCTGCGCAGACGGAGGAATCGCAGGCGTACATGGACAGTGTTGCCGCGGAGCAAGCCCGCAGCGCGGGCGTGGATTACCCCGTCACCATTCGCGAGGCCGAGGACCTGCAACCTCGCGCCCTACACCGCCTCCTCCAGCTTTCTCTGTCTATGGATGGCGCTGGCGCAGACGTTCATTCAGAGACGTGCTGTGGGACCTCGTTCAGCGGTGGGGTGATACCGTACTTCACCATGCAGCTCAAACAGGAGTCTCGGGAAGTGCAGAGTGCGGGTCTTGTGCTACATCACCATGGCTGCCTGTGATCCACGCACACCTGAGTGGTATCCACTGATCTTCGGTCTCCTCCCCGGCCTCCAAGCGTTGCGAGTGTTCGGATTAACCCCAGCGCGGCCATCTAACCAGCGCATGCACCAGTCGGGGCGCGGCCGTCGGTTTTCCCAATGCTGGCCCCACCCGCCGTAGCAGGGTACCTTCTCCGCACGCGCCGAGCCCGCAGGTGATGCGCGGTCGTTAGCTGGGCAACTCACGCCTATGCGCCAACCCATACTCTTACCGCTCCTCGCGCTCGCCTGCGCCAAACCGGCTGCCACGCGAGAACCTGTGACGGCTGCGCGAACGCCTTGTCAGCGCAAACCGCGACAAGGGACCCGACTCCGCC
Organism: uncultured Gemmatimonadales bacterium; assembly: GCA_963726955.1. Taxonomy (GTDB): domain Bacteria; phylum Gemmatimonadota; class Gemmatimonadetes; order Gemmatimonadales; family GWC2-71-9; genus JADJOM01. The sequence continues at coordinate 1,207 of CAVSEC010000015.1, forward strand.
GCCGCGCTCCTCACCGATAGCACATGGCTTCTGGTCATGGATAGTGTCGCACACGGCGAGACTGCGTGGCTGCCGCTTGGCGCTGCATTGCTCCGGGCGTCTGACGCCGGTAACTCAGAAGGGCTTTTGATTGCATTCGCGGAAGCCTTACCGAAGGAACCGGCTGCGGTCCTTTCCCTTAAGGTGCCTCAGGTGTGCACAATGCCGTTCATCGAATGGTCCGGGACCGCGTTGACCGAGTACCGTAACGCCGCGCTCGCCGCGCTGGCCGCCGTGGCGGATCCTGGACTCACCACCGAGCGTGAGGCGTGCAGGAGCGGCACCTCATGGCGGCAAGTGTGGACACTGTTGCCAGCTGACAGGCGCATGCACCAGTCGGGGCGCGGCCGTCGGTCCGTGCCAGACTGGCACGACGAGTCGCCGTCGGGTAGGTTCTCCACATCGCCGCCGCCCCGCAGGTGATGCGCGGTCGTTAGCCAGCCTGCGGGCACCCAGGTGAACTCCGGCACACGTAACTTCCATGGAGACTCACTCGATGGCTATCAGCGGAGGGCCGTCACCATTTGGGGTCATTGCCACACTTCTGCTCATTCTGCTCGTCGTACTCTGGTTCATCATCGCCAGTGCCGCGGCACTCAGGGGGGATTCCGTGGACAAGCCTAGTCGCATGCCGCAGATGTACGGCTACACTGTCTGCATCATCGCGGTCATTCTGATCCTGACTACCACGTCCTCACTTATCGATGCCGCCTTTGATCGTGCCCATCCTCTCCAGGAAGAGCACAGCTTTGGGGCCTCCCTCACTTCTTTCGAGGCGTACAAGGCCACGTATCAGCGCGACCGACTAGCCTTCGATCGCACAGCTACTGCTCAGCCAGATACTGCCTCCGAGGAGACCCTGCGGCGCCGCTATGATGCGCTTGTGGCTGACCGCCTCGCCACTACTCTCTATCGGACAACAAGGACCTTCGTTACCAGCGGCTTGTTGTTGGTGATTGCGCTCGGCCTGTTTGTCGTGCATTGGCGGTGGCTCGGTCGCCTGCACACTCCAGCCGTTACGGCTGGCTAACCAGCGCATGGACTCGACAGGGCGCGGCCGTCGGTCTTCTCATGCCGGCACAGCCAGACGTCTTCACGTAGGAGTCCTAGAGCGGGCCGCCGCCCTGCAAGTCATGCGCGGTCGTTAGGTGGCAGCACCACACCGGTTTCCTTGGAGGGCCAGTCCATGGGTCGCCGCATTCGCCAACACCTCTTTCTCTTAGTCGGACTCTTCACGCTCGGCCTCTACGCTAGCCTCTCGCTCGTGCCGGCACTCGGCCCGCTCGTCCGCGTGTTGATCATTCCTGCGTACGTCGGATGGCTCGCTTGGACATGGCTGGTCATCTCACTTACGGGGCCTCTCCCGTCGCCCCTACCGCTCTGGGTGAACGCCATTGGTGCCCTTGTCGCACTTGTGCCATATTTCGGCCTCGATTGGCTCCGTCACACACGTTCCACCTGACACCCATGCGCGTCCACGGTCGCCGCACGCCGTTGGCACTGATCAGCTTCCAGACTCTCGCCGACGTGGGAATGCGGCGGCCGCTGCCACCTAACCAACGCATGCACCAGCCAGGGCGCGGCCGACCGGTTGATGTTCTTCTAGGATGACTCGCCGCGCCCTGCAGGTGATGCGCGGTCGTTAGCAGGCTGACACTGGCCGTCTACGGAAGAGATCAAGCAAGGATGTTGTACGGCTTGGTTGCCCGGGTTGGACGTGCGGTCGCCGAAGGGCCGGCCCGGTCGCCGGCTTCCCGGCTGGACTACATCGGGGGAGTTCACGAGAAGCCGTCGTCCGGGCCGCAAGACGAGTTCCCTGCGCCCGCTGCGCCTCTCCGTTTCAGATCCAGCGGCACCGTGCTAACAGGCGCATGCACCCGCCAGGGCGCGGCCGACGCGTTTCTACCGTTGAGAATCACTCGCCGCGCCCTGCAGGTGATGCGCGGTCGTTAGCAGGCTGACACTAGCCGCTTCCGGAAGAGATCCAGCACGAGTCGTTGTACGGCTTGGGTGCCCGGGTGAGATGCGTGGCCGCCGCGAGTCGACCGCCCCGTCCGGCTCACAGGGAGAGAGTCTGCTCCCAACTACCTGCTTGCCCGCTGGGCGTGTCTGTTTGAGATCCAGCGGCACCATGCTAACAGGCGCATGCACCAGCCAGGTCGCGGCCGTCGCTTTTCTCGGCACTGGCGCGGCCGTGCGTCTCGGCACCACATTCTCAGACCGTGCCGCGCCCTGCAGGTGATGCGCGGTCGTTAGGCGGCTTACTGCCTATGACGCTCTTTCTTGCCTTACTCGGGCTTCTTGGCCTCATTGGCGGGCTTTATGCCGCCAATCGAGCCGGTCGCCTGGCGCGCGCAGCCTCAGCTCCGCTCAAGTGGCGCCGGCTTCGGTGGGGGGCATTCGCGGTCGGGGCCCTGCTCGGGGGCGCCTCTTGGCCCCTGACCTATTTTATGGGCTACTCAGTCTCGACACCCGATGGTCCCGGCCGCATCGTTGGGCTCCCATTCTTTGTAGCCTTCTTTGACAGTAGAGGGAGTGACTACGTCGGCACTCTTTCGCTCCTTACTGCGGGTGCCAATTGCCTCTTCTGGTTTCTCTTGCCGCAGATCGCCCTAGTCGGGTTTTGGCCGCGGTCGGCACCCCCCGCGCCTGACGTGGCTGGCCGAGCCGCCTAACCAGCGCATGCACCAGTCGGGGCGCGGCCGTCGGTTTTCGGAAGGCTGGCACGGCCAGCCGTCGCCGGGTAGGTTCCCAGTTCTAGCCGCGGCCCCGCAGGTGATGCGCGGTCGTTAGCAGGCTGACACTGGCCGTCTACGGAATAGTTCAAGCACAGATGTTGTACGGTTTGGGCGCCCGGGTGAGACGTGCGGCCGCGGAAGGTCCGGCCCGGCCGCCGGGTTCCTAGGTGGACTACTTCGGGTCAGCCCACGGGAACCCGTCGCCCGGGCCTCAAGACAACGTCCCTGCGCCCGCCACGCCTCTCCGTTGGAGATCGCGCGGCACCATGCTAACAGGCGCATGCACCAGCCAGGGCGCGGCCGTCGTTCTTCTCGGCACTAGCGCAACCATGCGTCTCGGCCGAACATTCCCAGACCCTACCGCGCCCTGCAGGTGATGCGCGGTCGTTAGACCACTTCACACCAAACACGTTTCACAATTCGAAGACGGGGGCACTGCGGTCGAGGGGAGTCCCTCGGCGCGCTCGTCGCGCCCCGAGTGCGCCGGTCGCGGCCGGAGGCCCGTACCGCCGCGCCCTGGACGGGCCGGCACCAAAGCCCCCTACCCCGCTCGGCTGGGCCCGTCGGGCGCGGCGTGCGCCCGGCGCCTCCGATCCGGCTGGCGCAAAGGCGCTCCGGCGCCCACCTTTCGGCCATCACCCCAGCGCACTCGCCGGACGTGGTCTAACAGGCGCATGCACCAGCCAGGGCGCGGCCAACGGTTGCTGTCCTTCTAAACTCACTCGCCGCGCCCTGCAGGTGATGCGCGGTCGTTAGCAGGCTGACACTGGCCGTCTACGGAATAGTTCAAGCAAAGATGTTGTACGGCTTGGGTGCCCGGAGGAGACGTGCGGCCGCGAAAGGTCCGGCCCGGCCGCCCGGCTTCCCAGCTGGACTACTTCGGAGAAGCTCACGAGAAGCCGTCGCCCGGGCCGAAGGGCAGCTTCCCTGCCCTCGCCGCTCCTCTCCGTTTGAGATCCAGCGGCACCATGCTAACAGGCGCATGCACCAGCCAGGGCGCGGCCGGCGTTTTTCTCGGCACTAGCGCGACCGTGCGTCTCGGCCGAACCTTCCCAGACCTTGCCGCGCCCTGCAGGTGATGCACGGTCGTTAGCAGGCTGACACTGACACGCTCCGGGAGAGATTCCGTTCAGGCCTTTGTACGGCTTGGTTGCCCGGGTTGGACGTGCGGTCGCCGAAGGGCCGGCCCGGTCGCCGGCTTCCCAGCTGGACTACATCGGGGGAGTTCACGAGAAGCCGTCGTCCGGGCCGCAAGACGAGTTCCCTGCGCCCGCCTCGCCTCTCCGTTGGAGATCCAGCGGCACCGTGCTAACAGGCGCATGCACCCGCCAGGGCGCGGCCGACTAGTTTCTACCGTTTAGACTCACTCACCGCGCCCTGCAGGTGATGCGCGGTCGTTAGCCGGCAATAGTCTCGAGGAGGAATGCTCGCCTTGACGCTGCGAACCCTGGCAATCATCGCTCTTCTCGGTGGCGCATGTCGCGCCAGGCCCACGGACGCCCGGATCGCCCAGCTCGCGATGGACGCCGCAACCGGTGATAGCCTTGCTCGCTACAACCTTGCAGTAGAGCTCTATCGTGGTGACTCCATATCGCGAGACTACACCAAGGCCGCCGCGCTCTGGAAGCAAGCGATGGACCAGGGCAGCATCGACGCCATCAACAACTACGCCTACCTCCTCTACTACGGGCTGGGGGTTTCGGCCGATCCGGTTCGGGCAGTGGCCCTATGGCGGAAAGCCGCGCTGCTTGGCCAGCCAGAATCCCACTCGCATCTAGGTGATGCCCTGGTCTCGGGTAAGGGAGTCGCGGCTGATACGGCGGAGGCGGCGGCACACTACAGGGCTGCCATAGCGCTTGGCCGGCAGTCCAGCGCTTCAGTCGATGAGGTGATCGTTGCCGATGCGACCTCCTACCTGTCCGCACTCCCGGCACTCGGACCGGCTGACTCACGAAGGGCCGACAGTCTCTATGAAGAGTATGCGAAGGTACCTCTGCGCAAGCGCCTCTAGGGCAGTCCGATTGCCGGCTAACAGGCGCATGAAGCTGTCGAAGCGCGGCCAGCTCCCCCGTAACTACTGGCGCAAATGAGCCGCGCTTCGCAGCTTATGCGCAGACGTTAGCCTGCTGTCTCAATGACCTTCTGTTTCCCGCTGGGATCTTGCCGATCCCCTAGGCACCAAGGCGAGCACTTGGACCCCGGAGCCTCGTGCTACGTCCATCGCGGTCACAACGTCTTGGTACACCAAGTTGTCTGCCGCCTTGATGAAGAGGAGTTTGACTATCCGGTCGTCAAAGATGGCATGGAGCTGGGTGTCCAGTTGTTCCGTTGGCACGGGTTGGCTGTTGATGGCGAACGACCCGTCGCCCAGAAGTTCAAGGACTATTTGAGGATCGGTCCGACTCGGCCGGCCTGCCTCGGCAGGAGCTGGGATCTCAGCCGGGATGAAGATGAGCCCTCGCATCATGACCATGAAGATGATGATGAGGACTAGCAAGACATCGATCAGGGGCAAGACGTTGATATCCTGAGTGAGCTCACCCGGTTGAGTTGTGGCCGTCGCCATCAGTTGCCTCGGGGTGTGGGAGAGTTGGCACTGCGATGCCCCCACGCTAGGACTCACTTCTAAACCCTGGTCCTCTGCTGGATTACAGGATCCTATCACGCGGGTTACCTTTCGCGCACCCGAAGAAGCAGGCTAACAGGCGCATGCACCAGCCAGGGCGCGGCTGACTAGTTTCTACCATTGAGAATCACTCACCGCGCCCCGCAGGTGATGCGCGGTCGTTAGACAGCATAGGAGCTCGCGTATGCCATTCCCTCGCCCTTGGTCGCTGGTGAAGGTCTGCATCATCGCACTCCTTTGGCTCGTCGTCGTGTTCGGCCTAGCCCTGGCCCTGACAATAAGGAATGTCGGCGGCGTTGTGATGGCCCACGAAACCGTGTACGGTATTTCACTCTTCGCCGACGCTTGGCCGCCATGGGTGCCTTTCCTAGCTTGGGTCCCGCCACTCGGCTTGGTCCTATGGCGCGTGCTTTCGCCACCTCTCGCTATCCCACCTGCTGGGACTGCTGTCTAACAAGCGCATGCACCAGCCAGGTCGCGGCCCGGCGGTTGGCTTTAGGCTGGCACCACCGTTCGGTGCCGGCAAGGTTCCCCGAGACTTGCCGCGCCCTGCAGGTGATGCGCGGCCGTTAGCAGGCTGACACTGGCCGTCTACGGAAGAGATCACGTACGGATGTTGTACGGCTTGGGTGCCCGGAGGAGACGTGCGGCCGCGGAAGGTCCGGCCCGGTCGCCGGCTTTCCAGCTGGACTACTCCGGGCCAGCTCACGAGAAGCCGTCGCCCAGGCCGCATGGAAGGTTTCCCGCGCCCGCCGCGCCTCTCCGTTGGAGATCCAGCGGCACCGTGCTAACAGGCGCATGCACCCGCCAGGGCGCGGCCGACCGGTTGATGTTCTTCTAGGATGACTCGCCGCGCCCTGCAGGTGATGCGCGGTCGTTAGCAGGCTGACACTGGCCGTCTACGGAAGAGATCACGCAAGGCTATTGTACGGCTTGGGTGCTCGGATCAGATGTGCGGCCGCGGAAGGTCCGGCCCGGTCGCCGGCTTCCCAGCTGGACTGCTTCGGGACAGCTCACGAGAAGCCGTCGCCCGGGCCGCAGGGCAGCTTTCACGTGCCCGCCGCGCCTCTCCGTTGGAGATCCAGCGGCACCATGCTAACAGGCGCATGCACCAGCCAGGGCGCGGCCGACTAGTTTCTACCGTTTAGAATCACTCACCGCGCCCTGCAGGTGATGCGCGGTCGTTAGGTGGCGGCTGTGCCCCTACTCAGTGAGCATTGTCGCTTGGCCTACTCACCGTTCGTCATCATCGCGGCATGCGCGGACTGGGTCGAGAGGCAACCATCTTGGCTCCGCCCGCCATTACTGGGTGTCGGCTTCATCTACGCATTCGAGATATCGCGAGGTGGCTTGCTGCTCATTCCCACGCTACTCGCGGTCGCTGCGTGGCGGCAGCAGGGTGAGTTCTGGCCGGCCGTGCTTATCCTCTTCGTTCTAGCGCCGGCGGGCGGGCTCCTTGGCGGCATCTGCTACTCCGCTTTTGCGCCGCTTGTGAAGACCTTTGGGGCTCCAGGTCGCTTTCTCCAACGAGCCGCGGCGGGCTTTGGCTACGGTCTGGTTCTGCTCTTTGCCATCTCCCCAGCGCTCGCCAGGCTCGCTCACCATGACTCGAGCCACCTGAGCGTGCAAGCGCGCCTCGGGCTTGCGGGCGTCATAGCCGTTGGCGTGGGGGTCGCATTGTCCTACGGTGATTCCGATCCGGTGACTAGTCGCAGGACGGACAGGCGCATCGTCATTGGGGTTGTGGTCGTCGGAGCTGCCCTTCTGCTACTGATGTACCTCGCCGGGTGGATGTCATGACATGCCGCCACCTAACCAGCGCATGCACCTGACGGGGCGCGGCCATCGGCTTGTGCCGGGCTGGCACCGCCTGCTGTTGCCGGGTAGGTTAATCACTCTCGCCGCGGCCCCGCAGGTGATGCGCGGTCGTTAGACGCCGCTGCTCACCGCTTAGTGGAGGCTTTCGTGCGAGACATTAATCATCCGGTGAGAGTACTGGCCATTCATGTCTTCGCCATAGTATGCCTTTGGTGCCTGGCACCCGCTACGGTACAAGGTCAGGATGTAGGCCTCTTCTGCGGGCATCTCAGCAGTCCACAGGCCACTGACATCCACATTGTCGTCCATGGGGTTCGTCAGCCAGAGCACCCCTTCCATCTCACAATCGCCCGTCACATTGCCGAGGTCAGTTTTGTCATAACGCTCACCGCGGCCGGCAAAGAGCACACATGTGTTACCTTGGACATGGCTGACACAGACGTGTTTCTGGAGGACCTCACCCTTTCGGAGGCCGCCCTCACCCTTCGTGCACAGGCGCCAGTGTCGGTCACTGTGCTTGCGGACGATGACCGCGTCCTAGCGACCGCTCACCTAGCGGCGCGCTCTGAAGATGTAGTGACACTGACTTGGTAGGTATCGCGTATACCACGCGGCGTCTAACCAGTGCATGCACCAGCCAGGGCGCGGCCGGGTGGTTGTTTGCGCCTGGCACGAACACACAGTGCCGGGTGGATTCCCTGAGTCTAGCCGCGCCCTGCAGGTGATGCACGGTCGTTAGCAGGCTGACACTGGCTATCTACGGAATAGTTCAAGCAAAGATGTTGTACGGCTTGGGTGCTCGGATCAGATGTGCGGCCGCGGAAGGACCGGCCCGGTCGCCGGCTTCGCGGCTGGACTACATCGGGGGAGTTCACGAGAAGCCGTCGTCCGGGCCGCAAGACGAGTTCCCTGCGCCCGCCGCGCCTCTCCGTTTCAGATCCAGCGGCACCGTGCTAACAGGCGCATGCACCCGCCAGGGCGCGGCCGACTAGTTTCTACCGTTTAGAATCACTCACCGCGCCCTGCAGGTGATGCGCGGTCGTTAGGCCGCTGTGTTTGCGCCGTGCCCATCCCTCCCTCTTGCGGGCGGACGTCCTTCCGGTATCTTCAGCCCCTGCTACTGTCAGCTTCCGCCTTACAACTCAGGAGGATGGCATGCCCATCCGCCCCGTGCCAGCCATTCTCATAGCTTCTTTGCTAGCAGCGTGCGGCAGTGACGCTACTTCTCCGAGTCCCACTGTCGACGTAACCGGAACATTCATCGGCGATTATACGGCGACCGTTACGCCCGCTACGGTCTATCAAGGCGTGCTCCAGCTCGCCCAGACGGGGGGCACCGTCACCGGTACACTTACGACCAATGCCGGACGGTCAGCCAACGTATCCGGGCACATGTCACGCGCGCGCATTACCGCCACATTCACCTTCACCGACGGGTGCAATGGAACTGCCTCAGCAACCGTGGACGCCACGAACAACGGCACGCAACTTTCTGGCAACTATTCTGCCAATGACTGCGCGGGGCAGTACACAGGGGGCTTCCTTCTCCTGAAGCAGTAGCAATCGGTCCCTCCACCCGAGCCTTACGCGGCCTAACCAGCGCATGCACCAGTCGGGGCGCGGCCGTCGGTTTGCTTCGGGCTGCCACGGCCGGCCGTCGCCGAGTAGGTTCCCAGCACTTGCCGCGGCCCCGCAGGTGATGCGCGGTCGTTAGGTGGACACTGCCACGGCGGATGAAGCTCGCTGACGGCGACGGCTCAGTCTCGGGACTACGGAGAAGAACAATGCGAATTGAATCGCCCCGGGTTTTCCGGAGGCTCGGTTAGTTGAGTGCCAGGGCCGAGCGGCCGGCCTGGGCACGGTGGTACTGCTCCTCGTACTCCGCGGGCGGGACGTAGCCCAGCGGTTCCAGCAGGCGCTGCGTGTTGTACCAGGCCACCCATTCGAGTGTGGCGTACTCGACCTCCTCGAAGCCCTTCCAGGGGCCATCCCGGTAGATCACTTCGGTCTTGAAGAGTCCGATCACGGTTTCCGCGAGCGCGTTGTCGTACGCGTCTCCGCGGCTGCCGACGGAGGGTTCGATCCCCGCTTCGGCGAGCCGTTCGGTGTAGCGAATCGACAGGTATTGCCCGCCGCGGTCGCTGTGATGGACGAGCGTCGCGTCGGTCTCGCGGTCATACAGGGCCTGCTCCAGCGCGTCGAGCGCCAGGTCGCTCCGCATCGAAGTCGACGCGCGCCAGCCCACGATGCGGCGCGCGAACACGTCGATCACGAAGGCGACGTACACCACGCCCCGCCACGTCGCGACGTAGGTGAAGTCCGACACCCACAGCTGATTCGGCCGCGTCGCCGTGAACTGCCGCTGCACTAGGTCCTGCGGCCGATCAGCCAACGCGTCGGGGATCGTCGTCCGGATGCGTCGACCGCGCACGACGCCACGGAGGCCGAGCGTGCGCATGAGCCGTGCGACCGTGCAGCGCGCCACCGGAATGGTCTCTCGGTTGAGCTGCTTCCACACCTTCTTCGCCCCGTAGACCCGCCGGTTCGCCTGCCATACCCGCGCAATCTCCGGTCGGAGCTGCGCGTCGCGCTGGGCCCGCGCGGGCTGCCGGGTCGCATCGGCCTCGCGGGCCTTCTGCTCGTAGTAGGTCGACGGAGCGATCGGCAACACCGCGCAGATCGGCTCGACTCCGTACGCTGCCCGGTGGGCGTCAACGAACGCCACCATCACGTCCCGCGGCGGTCGAGCTCCGCCTGGGCAAAATACGCCGACGCCTTGCGCAGAATCTCGTTGGCCCGCCGGAGCTCGCGATTCTCGCGTTCGAGCGCCGTGAGCCGTGCCTGCTCGTCCGTCGTCAGGCCGGGGCGCTGGCCCGTATCGCGCTCGACCCGGCGCACCCAATGCCGGAGCGTCTCCGCCGAGCAGCCGATCTTGCCGGCAATCGAGGAGATCGCCGCCCACTGCGACGGGTGCTCCCGCGCGTGTTCCTGCACGAGCCGCACCGCCCGCTCACGTACTTCGGGAGAAAACCTGGTTGTCTTGGGCATGACTCCAACCTCTCAGGGAATGGAGTCTCCGGCAATCCCGGGGCGATTCAAATCCCGTCGTGCTCGGAATGTAAGACTCAGATGCAGGCGGGATTCACAATCTCGTCCCATGGCAACCAGTTTCGGCCGGAGTACTGGGTCGAGGGCTCTCCGGAAACGTCGTTATTGGGTGTTCCGAAGACAAAGCAGAAGAAGATGTTCGACGTAGTCGCGTACCGATGCCCCGATTGCGGCTCTGTCAAGCTCGTGGCGTCGAAGGAGCACAAGTAGTCGACCCTTGATGTGCCGCACGGAAGTCCCTCCCATTGCCAGGAGAACGCCGATGTCGGTCTTCAGGTTCTTGTCCGCCTTTCCAGCGGCTTCTGCCCGTTCGGCCGAGTCTTCACGGGCCTCTGATGCTCGTGACTAAGTTCGTGCGGCAAATCGCGAAGTGGCAGAGCTTCGCTTCCAGCTGGACCGGCTTCACATGATCTGCGAGGCAATGTGGACCGTTATCAAACAGCGTGTTGGCGTGGAAGACGCTGACCTTCTCGCGCTAATTGAGATGATCGATCTCCGCGACGGCCACCTTGATGGACGAACGCGTCCCGTCACAGCGGAGTGCTCGCGGTGCGGGAAAGTTGTTTCGGTCCGCACGGGAGTTTGCCTCTACTGCGGCCTCAGGCAATCGGAGCAGCCGGTCTTCTGATGAGGCGACCTTGCACGATGGATTAGACGTGCCACCTAACATGCGCATGAACCTGACAAAGCCGCGACGGCGGTTATCGTCGGTCGCACGGTCGTCGCACGCGGCTTTGCAGGTTATGCGCGGCCGTTAGGCCGCATTCACCCACGCGTGCCACATGCCTATTCTCCGCCGGACCTGCGGCTTCGTGCTCGTGGCGACCTCCGCGCTTGCCATCCTCCAGAGCTTCCGTGAGAGCCGCTTGTTTGACCGTGGCTTCGCCGAGTACAAGGAGGACTTTGCCTTTGATCTGCCTCTCTCATTCAAAGACCACACGATCACTCTCACTGACTCACTGCCGACGGACACAAGCCTAGGTCAAGCCGAGAGGAATGGTTCGGTCACCATCGCCATCGACGGGCATCCTATTTCTTCCGAGTATGCCAGCATCCGTCCCGGCCAAGAGAGTATGGGAAGATATCACTTATGGATCGAGGCGGTCACGTTCTATGATCGCGCGAACGGCCAGTCTGTCTTTCTGTTGGCGCAACGCCTGCAGCCGAATGGCCACGGCCGCGCTCGCGTCCGCGTTGTGACGATCCCTGAAAGTGGCGCGATGACTCTGGATACACTGCCTCGTTATGCCTTCTTCCCCACGTATCCACGCTTCCGGGCTAGCCAATTCGTCCGGGACGGCGCATACTCGCCGTTTCCCTTTTCAGTACTCGATGGCTTCCTGTTTCCGCTTGTATTTGTAGTGTTTCCGCTTGGCAGCCTGGTCGTCGGTGTGGTATTGCTGCGTAGGGCGAAGGCGGGCAGTTCTGCGGCCTAACCGGCGCATGAAGCTGTCGAAGCGCGGCCGGCTTCCCAGTACCTACTAGCGCAAGTGAGCCGCGCTTCGCAGCTTATGCGCAGACGTTAGCAGGCTGACACTGGCCGTCTTCGGAAGAGATCAAGCACGGATGTTGTACGGCTCGGTTGCCCGGGTGGGACGCGCGGCCGCGGAAGGTCCGGCCCGGCCGTCGGCATCCTCCGTCCGGGCCGCAAGGCAGGTTCCCTGCGCCCGCGGCGCCTCTCCGTTGGGGATCCAGCGGCACCATGCTAACAGGCGCATGCACCAGCCAGGGCGCGGCCGACTAGTTTCTACCTTTGAGCATCACTCGCCGCGCCCTGCAGGTGATGCGCGGTCGTTAGACCACTTCACACCAATCGCGTTTTCCCATTCGAAGAGGGTGGCACTACGGTCGGAGGGAGGCCCTCGGCGCGCTCGTCGCGCCCCGAGTGCGCCGGTCGCGGCCGGAGGCCCGTACCGCCGCGCCCTGGACGGGCCCGCACCAAAGGCCCCTACCCCGCTCGGCTGGGCCCGTCGGGCGCGGCGTGCGCCCGGCGCCTCCGATCCGGCTGGCGCAAAGGCGCTCCGGCGCCCACCTTTCGGCCATCACCCCAGCGCACTCGCCGGACGTGGTCTAACAGGCGCATGCACCAGCCAGGGCGCGGCCAGCTACTTTCTACCGTTGGGATTCACTCGCCGCGCCCTGCAGGTGATGCGCGGTCGTTAGACCACTTCACACCAATTGCATTCGACAATTTCAAGAAGGTGGCACTGCGGTCGGAGGTGGTGCATCGGCGCGCTCGTCGCGTCCCAGCTGCGCCGGTCGCGGCCGTTGGCCCGTACCGCCGCGCCCTGGACGGGCCAGCAGTCCTGGCCTCCCGCTCGACCACCTTGGGCCCGTCGGGCGCGGCGTGCGCCCGGCGCCTGGGATCTGGCTGGCGCAAAGGCGCTCCGGCGCCCACCTTTCGGTCGTCACCCCGACGTTTTCGCCGGACGTGGTCTAACAGGCGCATGCACCAGCCAGGGCGCGGCCGACTTGTTTCTATCTCTGAGAATCACTCGCCGCGCCCTGCAGGTGATGCGCGGTCGTTAGGCCGTCTCAATACCTGCGAGCCAGATTGGCCGTTCACGGACGGGCATTCTACCTTCTATCGGTGGCACGCTTGCCGCGTTCGGACTTTCGGCCACCTTTGACACTTCGGCGTCCACACAATGCTGCGCGCGGTGCGGAGTAACGAGGCGCCCATAGCTCGCTAGGGAGGACCCGAGCGGATGCAATGCCCACGGTGCGGTCTAATCAACGACCCCTCTGCCTCCCGGTGCGATTGCGGTCTCGTCTTTCCGCGCGGCGACCACGCCCTCGACCCCGGGATGCAGCAGGAGCGAGAAGATCGTCGCTCGCGGGGGAAATTCTCGATTGCGGTCGGTCTGACGTGCATTGCAGTGAGCCTTGGCGGATTCGCGTACGCGCTGATGGCCTCATTCGGTGGGCGCTGGATCCTCGCTTGGGGTATTGCACTCGTCGGCGGACGCCAAGTTGCAGCGGGCTGGCGTGACTACCGCGAGTTGTGAGCGCTCATCACGACGACGACGGCCTAACCGGCGCATGAAGCTGTCGAAGCGCGGCCCGCTTCCGCGGGACTACTAGCGCAGGTGAACCGCGCTTCGCAGCTTATGCGCAGACGTTAGCATGCTGACACTAGCTGGTTCCGGGAGAGATCTAGGCCGCGCATTTGTACGGCTTGGTTGCCCGGGTGGGACGCTCGCCCGCGGAAGGTCCGGCCCGGCCGTCGGCATCCTCCGTCCGGGCCGCAAGGCAACGTCCCTGCGCCCGCTGCGCATCTCCGTTGGAGTTCGCGCGGCACCATGCTAACAGGCGCATGCACCAGCCAGGGCGCGGCCGACTGTTTTCTACCCTTGGAAATCACTGACCGCGCCCTGCAGGTGATGCGCGGTCGTTAGCCGGCACTCCAGCGCCTCTCTCGCACCCAGGGCACCATGCCCGAACCCGCCCCAGCAACTTGGACCATTTGGATCGCGATCTACGGTGCTGGGCTGGCGACTCTGAATGCCCTCTGGTCTATTCACAAAGACCTGCGGGATAGACCTACTCTGAGGCTTCGTGCGGCCGTGCCTCGTGAAACTACCTTCGGCAAGGAGATCATCGCCGACACCGTCGCGTTCGAAGTCGTCAACACCGGCAGAAGGACTGCACACGTCAAAGATGTCGGGGGCTACTACCGGGATGGCACCGGATTCCGGCTTGCCATCCAGCTTCCTGGAGGACCAGGTCCCGGACAATGGCCCTTAAAGCTCGAGCCTGGAGAACGGCGGCTGTTCCACACCGAACACCTCAAGACGCCACCAACGGAAACTGCTCATTTCTGCGTCTGGGACACGCTCGATCGGCCCACGTTCGTTTCGGCCAGGCAAGTCCGAGAGGTCCTACGGTCTCACCTTCACCGCCAAGGGGAGCCCGGGAAGCTTGGAGTTAGGGCTTGGCTCGCGCCGGCCCTACCCCGTTGGCTTCGAGTCTAGCGATAATGGTGTGCCGGCTAACAGGCGCATGAAGCTGTCAAAGCGCGGCCGGCTTGGCCGCAAGTTCTAGAATCGTGAGCCGCGCTTCGCAGCTTATGCGCAGACGTTAGCGCGCTTTCTAGACCCCTCGGGATTGCACCTCGGGCCGACTCTCCCCATCTTTGGGCAGCCACCATCTACGAGATGCCGGATGCCCTCTGAGACCACCAAAGACCGCCTCGTCGAGGCGATGCACCAGCTTCCTGCGGATGCCACCATCGAGCAAGCGATGGAGCATCTCTACTTTTTGGCGAAGGTTGACCGCGGCCTCCATCAGGCCGAGCGCGGGGAAACCCACTCCCACGAGGACGCCCGCAAACGCGTCCTCGGATGACGCAGCTGCGTTGGACCGCCCAAGCGGTTGAGGACTTAGAGGCGATCCACACCTACGTCGCCAGAGATTCCGCGCACTACGCTACGCTCCTGGTTGAACGGTTGCTCATGGCCGTCGAGCGACTGGCCACCTTTCCTGAATCCGGACGCATCGTCCCCGAACTACAGCGCCGCGACCTCAGGGAGGTGATCCTTGGGTCCTATCGGATCGTCTATCAGCTCCGGGACGATCACGCCGTCATCCTTACGGTCTTTCATGGCGCTCGCCTGTTTCCCAAGACGGTTGAGGGCGCGCTCTAACCAGCGCATGCACCAGTCGGGGCGCGGCCGTCGGTTTGTGTCGGGCTGGCACCACCACCCGTCGTCCGCTGAGTTTTCCACTCTCGCCGCCGCCCCGCAGGTGATGCGCGGTCGTTAGGCGGCGCTCAAAAGCCGTTCGGGGAGGTTTGTCACAAGGCTTTGGGGTGGCCCGGTCGAACGGGTGGGACGCTCGCCCGCGGAAGGGCCGGCCCGGTCGTCGGCATCCTCCTCCCGGGCCGCAGGGGACCCTCCCTGCGCCCGCCGGCCATTCCGGGCGAGACCCGGCAGCGGCGCCCCCTAACAGGCGCATGCACCTGTCAGCGCGCCGGGTTTGCCGATAGGTTGGTGCAGAGAACGCGCTGCAGGTGATGCGCGGACGTTAGCTAGCCTCCACCCCACAGAATGTGACCGCCTACCTCATCTACGGTCTCGCTGCCTTGGTGCTCATTGGGCTGATCGCCTGGGCGCCTCAAGAAGACTCGCCCGCCGCAGGCTTCCACAGCTATTTCGTCGTGCTGATTGGAGCCCTGCTAGCCATATTCGGACTAGGCTGGCTGATTCGGCAACTCGGTTTCCCTGAACTGGTCCTCGGGGAAGGGTTCATTTTCGCCTTTATGGGCCTGGGCACTGCAGTGGGCGCACTGACACGGCTCCGACCCTATTGGAAAGTTGCCTCCATTTGGCCTCTCTTTCGGGAAATGCCCGAACGTGTTCGCCAGGGAGTCCTCACGATAGCCGGACTGCTTCTGCTATGGCTCGGCGTGCATGGCATGGCCCTCGGGCGGGGCGCATTGCTCGACTGTCAGGAACGGTACCGACTGGCGCCGACGGGGCATGATAGCCTCAATGTCCTCGGCCGCATTCCAGCTCCAGAACTCCGAGCCTATAATGGCGCACCTCCGTACTCCTGTGGCGAGTTGCTTCAATTGCGCTGACGGCTAGCTAACCGGCGCATGAAGCTGTCGAAGCGCGGCCAGCTTATTCGCGACTACTGGCGCCCGTGAGCCGCGCTTCGCAGCTTATGCGCAGACGTTAGCAGGCTGACACTGGCCGTCTACGGAAGAGATCACGTACGGATGTTGTACGGCTTGGGTGCCCGGAGGAGACGTGCGGCCGCGGAAGGTCCGGCCCGGCCGTCGGCTTCCGACCTGGACTACTTCGGGTCAGCCCACGAGAAGCCGTCGCCCGGGCCGAAGGGCAGCTTCCCTGCCCTCGCCGCTCCTCTCCGTTTGAGATCCAGCGGCACCATGCTAACAGGCGCATGCACCAGCCAGGGCGCGGCCGTCATTTATCTCGGCACTAGCGCGACCATGCGTCTCGGCCGAACATTCCCAGACCTTGCCGCGCCCTGCAGGTGATGCGCGGTCGTTAGCAGGCTGACACTGGCCGTCTACGGAAGAGATCAAGCAAGGATGTTGTACGGCTTGGGTGCTCGGACGAGACGTGCGGCAGCGAAAGGTCCGGCCCGGCCGTCGGCTTCCGACCTGGACTACTTCGGGTCAGCCCACGAGAAGCCGTCGCCCGGGCGGAAGGGCAGCTTCCATGTTCTCACCGCGCCTCTCCGTTGGAGATCCAGCGGCACCATGCTAACAGGCGCATGCACCAGCCAGGGCGCGGCCGGCTAGTTTCTACCCTTGAGCGTTACTCACCGCGCCCTGCAGGTGATGCGCGGTCGTTAGCCGTCGCCGTTACACGGTCGGAGGGATTGGAGTGGACAAGCAAGGCTTTCGCGAGCGACTGGCAGACGCGGGAGAAGCCACCCGCTCGTTTGCCGCGCCGTTTGTCTTGGATCTGCTGCCCACGTCTGCCCTTTACACACTATCTCCATACGATGATCCCAATGGAAGGCGGGCGCCACCTGGAATGATAAAGTTCTTAGGCGGCCGCTTCCTACGCCCTGTGGAACTGCTGCTTCTTTCGCCAGCCCGAGCCGCCGACCTTTTGTGGGTCGATGGTCGGATTCCGCGATGGGGCAATCTGAGTGTGTCATGCGCCAACGCGACACACACACACATTCGCGTCCACTTCGCCCGCGACCTCGTACCAGCCGACGAGGGCCGCCTCCCCCGAGACATCCACGCCGACGGCACGCTTTCGCCGTTTCGCGTGCGTGGGCCGCGTCCTCCCAAAGGTTGGGATGCTTTCGCTGAGGATGGGCCTTTCTACCTACCGGCCTGTACTTCTGCCCCCGCCGACGGCTAACCAGCGCATGCACCAGCCGGGGCGCGGCCGTCGGATTGTGCCCGTCTGGCACGGCCACCCGTAGCCGGGTAGGTTTTCCACACGCGCCGCAGCCCCGCAGGTGATGCGCGGTCGTTAGCAGGCTGACACTGGCCGTCGACGGAATAGTTCAAGCAAAGATGTTGTACGGCTTGGGTGCCCGGAGGAGACGTGCGGCCGCGGAAGGTCCGGCCCGGCCGTCGGCTTCCGACCTCGACTACTTCGGGTCAGTCCACGAGAAGCCGTCGCCCGGGCGGAAGGGCAGCTTCCCTGCCCTCGCCGCGCCTCTCCGTTGAAGATCCAGCGGCACCATGCTAACAGGCGCATGCACCAGCCAGGGCGCGGCCGGCTAGTTTCTACCCTTGAGCGTTACTCACCGCGCCCTGCAGGTGATGCGCGGTCGTTAGCAGGCTGACACTGGCCGTCTACCGAATAGTTCAAGCAAAGATGTTGTACGGCTTGGGTGCCCGGATGAGATGTGCGGCGGCGGGAGGTCCGGCCCGGTCGCCGGCTTTCCAGCTGGACTGCTTCGGAACAGCTCACGAGAAGCCGTCGCCCAGGCCGCATGGAACGTTTCCCGCGCCCGCCGCGCCTCTCCGTTGGAGATCCAGCGGCACCGTGCTAACAGGCGCATGCACCCGCCAGGGCGCGGCCGACTAGTTTCTACCGTTTAGACTCACTCACCGCGCCCTGCAGGTGATGCGCGGTCGTTAGCAGGCTGACACTGGCTGTCTACGGAATAGTTCAAGCAAAGATGTTGTACGGCTTGGGTGCCCCGATGAGATGTGCGGCCGCGGAAGATCCGGCCCGGTCGCCGGCTTCCCAGCTGGACTGCTTCGGAAGAGCTCACGAGAAGCCGTCGCCCGGGCCGCAGGGCAGCTTTCAAGTGCCCGCCGCGCCTCTCCGTTTGAGAGCCAGCGGCACCGTGCTAACAGGCGCATGCACCAGCCAGGGCGCGGCCGTCGCCTTGCGCCGGCCTACCACGACCGCCAGCGGACGGGTAGGTTCTCCGAATCTTGCCGCGCCCTGCAGGTGATGCGCGGTCGTTATGCGGCAAAGAGAATCAAGGTGCAATGAACGAGACCTTTAGTACCGCGGCCGTTCAGCTCGGTGCCGTGCTCTTAGGCGGCCTTCTGGCGCTGGCAGGGGGCTTGGCTGGGACCTATCTCACCGCTGCGCTCACGCGAAAGCACCGGCGAGAAAGCCTCGCTGCTGCATTGGCCGGCGAAATGGGAGCCATCATAGACCTCGTCAAGCGCAGGGATTACCTGGCCGGCCTGAACTCCCTCATTGCCCATGTCGAAGTGTCTGGTGGACCCGCTGTATTCTACTTCAACATCCGCAACAACTACTTTCGCGTGTACGAGGCAAACGTCCATAGCATTGGTCTATTGCCAGCGGACTTGGCGGAGGGTGTGGTTCGATTCTACTCCAACTGCTACGCCTTTCTGAAGGACGTCGCGGACTTCCGTGAGGGGATGCACGATCCGCTCGTTCAGGGACAGTCTCTCGAACGTTTACGCGGGATGAGGGCACTACTCGAGGACTCCATGCCGCTCGCAGAGAAGTGCCGTTCGGACGCCAGGGTGGCTGCAGGACTATTGCCCCGTGGCGACCCTTCAAAGACCTTCCCTAGGTGATGTTGCCGCATAACCAGCGCATGCACCAGTCGGGGCGCGGCCGTCGGGTTGCTGCAGGCTGGCACGGCCGGGCGTCGTGACGTGGCATTCCCAGAGCGCGCCGCGGCCCCGCAGGTGATGCGCGGTCGTTAGCAGGCTGACACTGGCCGTCTGCGGAAGAGATCAAGCAAGGATGTTGTACGGCTTGGGTGCCCGGGTTGGACGTGCGGTCGCCGAAGGGCCGGCCCGGTCGCCGGCTTCCCAGCTGGACTGTTTCGGAACAGCTCACGAGAAGCCGTCGCCCGGGCCGCAGGGCACCTTTCACGTGCCCGCCGCGCCTCTCCGTTGGAGATCCAGCGGCACCGTGCTAACAGGCGCATGCACCGGCCAGGGCGCGGCCGACGCGTTTCTACAGTTGAGAATCACTCGCCGCGCCCTGCAGGTGATGCGCGGTCGTTAGCAGGCTGACACCGGCTGTCTACGGAATAGTTCAAGCAAAGATGTTGTACGGCTTAGGTGCCCGGATCAGATGTGCGGCCGCGGAAGGTCCGGCCCGGTCGCCGGCTTCCCAGCTGGACTGCTTCGGAACAGCTCACGAGAAGCCGTCGCCCAGGCCGCATGGAAGATTTCCCGCGCCCGCCGCGCCTCTCCGTTGGAGATCCAGCGGCACCGTGCTAACAGGCGCATGCACCCGCCAGGGCGCGGCCGGCCGGTTGATGTTCTTCTAGGATTACTCGCCGCGCCCTGCAGGTGATGCGCGGTCGTTAGGTGGCCTACGGAGATCGCTGACGGCATGACTCGGCTGGATCGCCTCAATGGAGTCGCGCACGATCTGGGTCACCATGCCCAGAGCGGGCTGAGCTGGCTGTACCCGCACCTTGGCCGCGCCTGCCAAGAGGCTGGGGTCCGCGCTGTAGCCCTGGACCTCCGGAGTTCATCGCCCTACCCAAGCGAGCTACGACATCACGAGCCGCTCGCCAAGGCGCTTCTTGCGCTCCGTCAGAAGTTCATTGAGATCCTTGCGAAGCACGGCCAGAGAATCGACGACCTGTCGGCCGCATGCCTGGAGTTTGGATTCCCCCCGGGCTATGGCGATGGCTCGCTCTACGCCGTGATCTGCACGCTGGAAGCGAAGGGGAGGCGGTTCGAGCATACGTTCCCGTTGCTTGACGTCCCGCGGCCACCTTCGGCTGGCACGGCCACCTAACCAGCGCATGAAGCTGCCAAAGCGCGGCCGGCTTCACCGTGACTACTAGCGAAGGTGAACCGCGCTTTGCAGCTTATGCGCAGTCGTTAGACCACTTCACACCGATCGCGTTTCACCATTTGAAGAGGGTGGCACTGCGGTCGAGGGGAGTCTCTCGGCGCGCTCGTCGCGCCCCAAGTGCGCCGGTCGCGGCCGGTGGCCCGTACCGCCGCGCCCTGGACGGGCCGGCACCAAAGACCCCTACCCCGCTCGGCTGGGCCCGTCGGGCGCGGCGTGCGCCCGGCGCCCGCGATCCTTCTGGCGCAAAGGCGCTCCGGCGCCCACCTTTCGGCCATCACCCCGGCGCACTCGCCGGACTGGTCTAACAGGCGCATGCACCAGCCAGGGCGCGGCCAGCTACTTTCTACCGTTGGGATTCACTCGCCGCGCCCTGCAGGTGATGCGCGGTCGTTAGGCGGCGCTCACAAGCCGTTCGGGGAGGTTTGTCACAAGGCTTTGGGGTGGCCCGGTCGAACGGGTGGGACGCTCGCCCGCGGAAGGTCCGGCCCGGTCGTCGGCATCCTCCTCCCGGGCCGCAGGGGACCCTCCCTGCGCCCGCCGGCCATTCCGGGCGAGACCCGGCAGCGGCGCCCCCTAACAGGCGCATGCACCCGCCAGGGCGCGGCCGACTAGTTTCTACCGTTTGGAATCACTCACCGCGCCCTGCAGGTGATGCGCGGTCGTTAGCCAGCGACAGGATCTTGTGAGCGCAGCCGCCAAGTATCGAGAAGTCCGACCACTGGTAGCGAACATCCTGCTCCACGAGTGGGATCCAATCGGCGTCCGGGACTATCCCGAGGCGAAGGACGAGTACGACTCATACATCCCTGGCGTCTTCACACTCCTTGCCACTCATCCCTCGGCCGAGGCCGTGGCTGCGCACCTCATCATTATCGAAACCGAGCGGATGGGAATGACCCCTACGCCTGTTTCCGGCCGGCTCCCGGTGGCACGGCTTCTCCTCGGCCTAGCCACGGAGATGGGCATTCGACCGGGCCCTTATCCTTGCCCGGCTTGCGGTTTCCTCACCTTTCCCGAACCTCCGGGCAGCTACAGTCTTTGCGATGTCTGCAATTGGGAGGATGACGCCGTCCAACTGCGTCACCCGGCGCTACGGGGAGGCGCGAATCACGAGAGCCTAGTCGAGGCTCAGAGACAGGCTGTCTCGCGGCTCCCTCTCGGCCTCCACGTAACCAAGGGTTTCCGACGCGATCCCGCCTGGCGGCCACTCTCGGACAACGAATGGCAAGCGGCACTGGGTACCCTGAGCCCTGGCGGGAGGCTCCCCGCTCTGGCCTCGGCATTCAATGAGGTGCTCTATTACTGGTCGGCCGGTCCCGGCGCTGGCTAACAGGCGCATGAAGCTGACAGGGCCCGGCCGACTGGTTGTTTCGGGCCTACCGCCCCCGAGCCGGTCCCTGCAGCTTATGCGCGGTCGTTAGCCAGACGCTCTAGGAGGCCAGACTCAACTGATCCCCCTGCTCGATCCACACTTCGCGGCTCGCCGACGAATCAAGGTAGGCCTTGTCGTCGCAGGTGCCCTGGCCGGCTTCGTGTTCGGGCTGGTCCTTACGCGCTTGGGCAAGATCATGGCGGGTGCCCCACCAGCCACCGTCGACAACTACCTCTGGAATGCAGCTGTCTTCGCCATCTTGGCGGGCGTGTGCAGCCCAGTCATTTCCTGGTCCTTCCTGCGGCGAGTGCCGCTCTGGCGCACGATTGTTGAGCCGCTCGCGTGGGCAGCGGCCGGGGGAGCCGCGGCCGTAACTCTCGGCGTACCGGCCCTCCTCCTTCTGCTTCCTCCGGCAGGCATCGTTTTTGGGGCACTGAATCTGCGTCGCCAGTACCCCGACAATTTGCAGCGGCTTACGGATGCGTCTGAGCGGGATGACATGACGTCCCAGACTAGGTCCCTGATCGCTAAATCCGACAAGGTACGTCGGCCCTGATGGCCGACCATCTACCGCCGTCATCAGCGCTGGCTAACAGGCGCATGCACCAGACGGGGCGCGGCCGTCAGTTCGCTCAGGGCTGGTGCCACCGGGTGTCGCCGGGTAGGTTCCTCGAACTCGCCGCGGCCCCGCAGGTGATGCGCGGTCGTTAGGCCGACGCCACCTTATCTGGACTTCCGCCATAGCAGGCTCAGGGTCTATGGTCATCGCGCCGCGGCTGTTCAACACGAGCCTTGTCACCGTCGACCGGTGGCTCGGAACCATCCTGACCTTGTTTGGGTTAGCGTCCCTGCTGATGTGGTGGACCGCGAGGGCCACTGATCGTCATGGCATGATCTTTGTCTTCCTCGGCGCTGTATGGCTTGGCCCTTCCGGGCCACTGTTCTTCCTCGCCGGCTCGGCTGTCGCTCGCCGCTGGCGACTCCGATGGGTCGTTCAGGCCCTCCCACTACTCTACCCGGTGGCCTTCCTCGGGGCACTCACTGCTGGATGGGTGCCATAGGGTCGGAAAGCGCGGCCTAACCAGCGCATGCACCAGTCGGGGCGCGGCCGTCGGTTTCCTCAAGGCTGGCACGGCCAGCCGGTGCCAGGTAAGTTCTCCGAACGAGCCGCCGCCCCGCAGGTGATGCGCGGGCGTTAGCAGGCTGACACTGGCCGCCTACCGAATAGTTCAAGCAAAGATGTTGTACGGCTTGGGTGCCCGGATGAGATGTGCGGCGGCGGAAGGTCCGGCCCGGTCGCCGGCTTTCCAGCTGGACTACTCCGGGCCAGCCCACGAGAAGCCGTCGCCCAGGCCGCATGGAAGGTTTCCCGCTCCCGCCGCGCCTCTCCGTTGGAGATCCAGCGGCACCGTGCTAACAGGCGCATGCACCCGCCAGGGCGCGGCCGACTAGTTTCTACCGTTTAGAATCACTCACCGCGCCCTGCAGGTGATGCGCGGTCGTTAGACCACTTCACACCAATTGCATTCGACAATTTCAAGAAGGTGGCACTGCGGTCGGAGGTGGTCCATCGGCGCGCTCGTCGCGCCCCAGCTGCGCCGGTCGCGGCCGTTGGCCCGTACCGCCGCGCCCTGGACGGGCCAGCAGTCCTGGCCTCCCGCTCGACCACCTTGGGCCCGTCGGGCGCGGCGTGCGCCCGGCGCCTGGGATCTGGCTGGCGCAAAGGCGCTCCGGCGCCCACCTTTCGGTCGTCACCCCGACGTTTTCGCCGGACGTGGTCTAACAGGCGCATGCACCAGCCAGGGCGCGGCCGGCTAGTTTCTACCGTTGGGAATCACTCGCCGCGCCCTGCAGGTGATGCGCGGTCGTTAGACCACTTCACACCAATTGCATTCGACAATTTCAAGAAGGTGGCACTGCGATCGGACATGGTGCATCGGCGCGCTCGTCGCGCCCCAGCTGCGCCGGTCGCGGCCGTTGGCCCGTACCGCCGCGCCCTGGACGGGCCAGCAGTCCTGGCCTCCCGCTCGACCACCTTGGGCCCGTCGGGCGCGGCGTGCGCCCGGCGCCTGGGATCTGGCTGGCGCAAAGGCGCTCCGGCGCCCACCTTTCGGTCGTCACCCCGGCGTTTGCGCCGGACGTGGTCTAACAGGCGCATGCACCCGCCAGGGCGCGGCCGGCTTGTTTCTATCTCTGAGAATCACTCGCCGCGCCCTGCAGGTGATGCGCGGTCGTTAGCAGGCTGACACTGACTGTCTACGGAATAGTTCAAGCAAAGATGTTGTACGGCTTGGGTGCCCGGATGAGATGTGCGGCCGCGGCAGGTCCGGCCCGGTCGCCGGCTTTCAGCTGGACTGCTTCGGAACAGATCACACGAAGCCGTCGCCCGGGCCACAGGGCGGCTTTCACGTGCCCGCCGCGCCTCTCCGTTTCAGATCCAGCGGCACCGTGCTAACAGGCGCATGCACCCGCCAGGGCGCGGCCGGCCGGTTGATGCTCTTCTAGGATGACTCGCCGCGCCCTGCAGGTGATGCGCGGTCGTTAGCAGGCTGACACTGGCCGTCTACGGAAGAGATCAAGCAAGGATGTTGTACGGCTTGGTTGCCCGGGTTGGACGTGCGGTCGCCGAAGGGCCGGCCCGGTCGCCGGCTTCCCGGCTGGACTACATCGGGGGAGTTCACGAGAAGCCGTCGTCCGGGCCGCAAGACGAGTTCCCTGCCCTCGCCGCTCCTCTCCGTTTGAGATCCAGCGGCACCGTGCTAACAGGCGCATGCACCCGCCAGGGCGCGGCCGGCTGGTTTCTACCGGTGGGAATCACTCGCCGCGCCCTGCAGGTGATGCGCGGTCGTTAGGCGGCGCTCAGAAGCCTTTCGGGAAAGTTCGCAACAAGGCTCTTGGGTGGCTTTGTCGTCCGGGACGGACGCTCGCATGCGGAAGGTCCGGCCCGGTCGTCGGCATCCTCCTCCCGGGCCGCAGGGGACCCTCCCTGCGCCCGCCGGCCATTCCGGGCGAGACCCGGCAGCGGCGCCCCCTAACAGGCGCATGCACCCGCCAGGGCGCGGCCGACTAGTTTCTACCGTTTGGAATCACTCACCGCGCCCTGCAGGTGATGCGCGGTCGTTAGACCGCGTAGCACGCGAGACTGACCGAGGAGGAAGACCCTATGGCCGAGCCGCCGCGCCAGTTGACCGATCTTGTCGCCCACCGGCTTCTGTCGCGGGCGGCCGAACTGGACGCGAGGCACGACCGCGACCTTTCCCTAAGTGAATTGCGCGCCATCGCGCTTGAGGCTGGCATTGCGCCTGAAGCCTTTGACCGCGCGGTCATTGAGCTGGCCCAAGCTCCTGCCGCAGGGCCCCAGACGAACGATGACTTCTGGCACCGGGCACTTCAGCATTTCAAAGTGATCGGTGCTTTCGTCATTACCCTGATGCTCCTGAGCCGTCTCTCCCAAGGACTCGACCTCGGATGGCAAGTCCGGGAGCTCGTCGACGTTCTCGCCCTGAGCGTGGGGGCCGTGACCGCCCATCGACTCCGTTCGCGCCTCCCCAAGCTCGCGTTCATCGGTCTCGGCGCCGGCACGCTCGTTCAGTGGCTTGTACACCTGGCCTTCGGGCTAAACACTGTCCAAGGCGCGGCTGCTCACTGGGCGATCCTGGGTACCGGACTGGTCGCTGCTCTCGGTGTCAGCGCGGTTGCACGCATGTTGCCGCCTCCCGAGGCCCCACGAGCCCCCTCGGCAGTCTCCGTTGCTAGTGACGCGGAGAAGAGTACCGGCCACGCCAAGGGAGGCGGCCAGGACGCCTTCCTGTTGCACGCGGTCTAACAGGCGCATGAAGCTGTCAAAGCGCGGCCAGCTTCGTGGTATCTTCTAGAACAATGAACCGCGCTTTGCAGCTTATGCGCGGTCGTTAGGCGGCGACGGACCGACTCCATGATTGACTTGCAAGCTGCTCTTGTTCTTGCGGCCACGGCTGCTTCTGGCGAAACGCACCAGCTTGATTCTGCTCGCGTCTCCGAAACGAAGACGGGGTGGTTCGTTCCGTTCCATAACCACGGGGACGACCAAGTCGGCGGCGCGAAGGGCCTCGTCGTCAACAAGCACACCGGTTCGATCATGTGGCTCGGTTCGGCGTTCACCGTCGAACGGGACTTGGCTCTGTACGACAAGGGGTATCAGTTCGACCACTACGACTTGGTCGTAACGCGGATTCGAGATTCCCAGAGGACCCTTGACGCCCTTCTCGAACTGCGGCTAAGTATCGCCGAACCTACGTATCAACACGGGACCGTCTGGCGTATCCCCCGCGACCCCACCCGCGAGGAGCTAGCCGTCAGACTGCGCGCCCTACCACACGTCTTCCCACGCGTGAAGCTGTACTTCGTAGCGGAAGCCTTGGAACGCGCGAGGGAGCAGCGGGTATTTGAGTTTGACCTTCTAGAATATCGACCTGGGCCATGAGGCACCCCCAGTGTGGATACACGGCTCCGGGCTCCAGTCCGGAAATGAGCGTGCCGCGCCGCCTAACCAGCGCATGAAGCTGCCGAAGCGCGACCGGCATTCACGGAACTACTGGCGTCCATGAGCCGCGCTTCGCAGCTTATGCGCGGACGTTAGGCGGACCTATTTCGCGATGAACAAGGAGCCACCACTGTTTCTATTGGGTTCTAGCGTCCTCTTCGTCGGCTATGCCCTTTCTCTAGCGAGCCTCTCGGCACTCCTCTACCTCGGCTTCCGCGAGACTGGACGTGCCCATCTGGCGGACCCTTGGCGACGGTTTAAGCCGTTGCGAGTGCCGGTCGCCCTCCTTGATGGCCTAAGGGAGCCACAGGGCAAACGATGGGCAGTCTTACTCGGGATCGGGGTACTACTCGTTGTATGGGGAAGCCGTATTCTAGCCCCCTAGCGCCCGCAGTACCTACGGACCACCTTCCTCTGGTCCAGCGAACGCCGATTGGGGTGTACCTGCCGCTAATCCACACCCTGCTCTGGGCATCTCGCTTGCAGCGACCGTCACGCCTGAAGCCATCCTGTTCCTCGTCGACTCCGGGGATCACTGGGCGTCGTACTCGCACTTTGGGCCGCCTAACCAGCGCATGCACCAGTCGGGGCGCGGCCGTCAGTTTGCGTCGGGCCGGCACCACCTGCCGATGTCGAGTAGGTTCTCCACACGCGCCGCGGCCCCGCAGGTGATGCGCGGTCGTTAGCGCGCTTGACTGATCGCTCACCCCGGAGTTATACTCTGGTATGAAGACCGCGATCTCTCTCCCTGATGACCTCTTTCGTTCGGCCGACACGCTGGCGGAGCGCCTCGGGGTCTCCCGCAGCCAATTGTTCGCCACGGCCGTGGCCGAGTTTCTCGCCAAGCACCAAGCGAAGAAGCTCACGGATCAACTCAACGCGGTCTACGCCACGCAGGACAGCCGACTGGACCCCGGTCTCCGCCGGTTACAGGCCGGGTCCGTTCCGCAGGACAAGTGGTAGTCGAACGCGGCGCGGTGTGGTGGGCCGATCTCCCCGAGCCGCGCGGCTCCGAGCCCGGCCTTCGCCGCCCGGTGCTGATCGTGTCGGCGGAAGCGTTCAATCGCAGTCGGATTCAGACGGTGCTGGCGGTCGCCCTCACGACCAACCTGTCGTTGGTGGCGGCGCCAGGGAATGTGCTGATTCCCGGCAAAGCGGCAGGCCTCCCCAAGGATTCGGTCGCCAATGTGACGCAGGTTGTCACCCTTGATCGCGATTTCCTTCGCCAGCCCGCCGCCAAGCTGCCACCGAAGCTCCTGCCGCAAGTGGACGCCGGTCTTCGATTGGCGCTTGGACTGTAAGTCGGTGCTGCGCGCGCTAACAAGCGCATGAAGCTGCCAAAGTCCGGCCACACAACCCAGATCCTTTGCGCCCATGCTAGCCGGACTTCGCAGCTTATGCGCAGACGTTAGGTGGCCTACGGAGATCGCTGACGGCATGACTCGGCTGGATCGCCTCAATGGAGTCGCGCACGATCTGGGTCACCATGCCCAGAGCGGGCTGAGGCCGGCTGTACCCGCACCTTGGCCGCGCCTGCCAAGAGGCTGGGGTCCGCGCTGTAGCCCTGGACCTCCGGAGTTCATCGCCCTACCCAAGCGAGCTACGACATCACGAGCCGCTCGCCAAGGCGCTTCTTGCGCTCCGTCAGAAGTTCATTGAGATCCTTGCGAAGCACGGCCAGAGAATCGACGACCTGTCGGCCGCATGCCTGGAGTTTGGATTCCCCCCGGGCTATGGCGATGGCTCGCTCTACGCCGTGATCTGCACGCTGGAAGCGAAGGGGAGGCGGTTCGAGCATACGTTCCCGTTGCTTGACGTCCCGCGGCCACCTTCGGCTGGCACGGCCACCTAACCAGCGCATGAAGCTGCCAAAGCGCGGCCGGCTTCACCGTGACTACTAGCGAAGGTGAACCGCGCTTTGCAGCTTATGCGCAGTCGTTAGGTGGCGGCTGTGCCCCTACTCAGTGAGCATTGTCGCTTGGCCTACTCACCGTTCGTCATCATCGCGGCATGCGCGGACTGGGTCGAGAGGCAACCATCTTGGCTCCGCCCGCCATTACTGGGTGTCGGCTTCATCTACGCATTCGAGATATCGCGAGGTGGCTTGCTGCTCATTCCCACGCTACTCGCGGTCGCTGCGTGGCGGCAGCAGGGTGAGTTCTGGCCGGCCGTGCTTATCCTCTTCGTTCTAGCGCCGGCGGGCGGGCTCCTTGGCGGCATCTGCTACTCCGCTTTTGCGCCGCTTGTGAAGACCTTTGGGGCTCCAGGTCGCTTTCTCCAACGAGCCGCGGCGGGCTTTGGCTACGGTCTGGTTCTGCTCTTTGCCATCTCCCCAGCGCTCGCCAGGCTCGCTCACCATGACTCGAGCCACCTGAGCGTGCAAGCGCGCCTCGGGCTTGCGGGCGTCATAGCCGTTGGCGTGGGGGTCGCATTGTCCTACGGTGATTCCGATCCGGTGACTAGTCGCAGGACGGACAGGCGCATCGTCATTGGGGTTGTGGTCGTCGGAGCTGCCCTTCTGCTACTGATGTACCTCGCCGGGTGGATGTCATGACATGCCGCCACCTAACCAGCGCATGCACCTGACGGGGCGCGGCCATCGGCTTGTGCCGGGCTGGCACCGCCTGCTGTTGCCGGGTAGGTTAATCACTCTCGCCGCGGCCCCGCAGGTGATGCGCGGTCGTTAGACGGCAACGCATTGCTACCCGCCAACATGACCACCAACCTTGGCTGGCTTTTTCTACTCACCGGGGCCGTATTCGCGGTGATCGGATGGCACGGTCTCGTCCTCGGGAGAGAGACGAGCGGCTGGCCCTCGACTAAGGGACGTGTGCTCGGCCAGCGTCTCGCTCTCACGTGGATTGCCAGTCGCATGGGAGTGCGCCCGCTCGTTCTGTATCGCTACCGCGTCGAAGGCACGGCATATGAATGCGATCGGATCAGCTATCGCCTTGATTCAAGCATGGTGTTCAGCGAAGCCGAACGGGTGGCGTATCACTACCCGCCTGGCTCCGATGTCGTCGTCCGATATGACCCACGGCGGCCAGAGCGCGCTGTACTCGAGGCAGGCACGGGCGCATGGCCCGGCTGGAACCTAGCATGTGGTGTTGCCTTCATTCTGGCGGGGGCCGTGCTGCTCTTACGCGCCGTTGCCGTCTAACAGGCGCATGCACCAGTCGGGGCGCGGCCGTCGGCTGGTGCCGGGCTGGCACCACCCGCCGTCGCCGGGTAGGTTCCCAGAACTCGCCGCGGCCCCGCAGGTGATGCGCGGTCGTTAGATGGCACACTACGATCTCTGATGCCGCGCTATCGCATTCTTGACGGGCTCCCGCCCTACGGCCCATTGGCACTCTCGTTCCCCCCAGGTTTTGGTGAGCGGGGAAAGGAGGGGTTCGTGGTCGAATTCAATCCCGACACACCGGAGCGCTGGGTCGGCAACTTCTCTGGCGGCCTCGGCGGCTATACTGGGATCCATACTCACCCCAATGGTTGCCACGTTCTCGTTTTCGCACACGGCCATGGGTATCACGTCGATCCCGCCAGCCGGCAGCTTGGTGGCGAGGTGGGCGGTGAGATCACCGGCTTTTGGGAAGTGGACGACCCTCCCGGGTTCATCCTGGAACGCCAGGGACTCGCCTTTGTGCGCTTCGACCGTTCTGGTACTCGCTGGCACACTAGGCGCCTATCGTGGGATGGCTTTCGCGAACTAGCCTTCACCGCTGCGGGCATCACCGGGCTTGCTTGGACCCCGATGGGAGAGAAGTGGTTGCCATTCGCAGTGGACTTACAGACTGGCCGCTCAACTGGGGGCTCGTACACAGTGCCCCGCGCGGATGCCTGGGAGAAGCTCGCACCCCAGTGATGGTGCCATCTAACCAGCGCATGAAGCTGCCAAAGCGCGGCGTCCTTCGCCAGATCTCTTAGCATCGTGAGCCGCGCTTTGCAGCTTTCTGTGAAGCGACGCACCCCGTCAAGCCCGACCGAATGGTCGGGTTTCGTCGTTGCAGTTGTCAGGCCGTGTGGGGCCTGGTGCGGCCGGTGCCCGCGAGGTGCCGCTCAGCCTTCTGTACGCGCTCTCGATGACGAGTGACCTCGTCGGCGCACGTGGGGATCCGACGGGTGGGTGGCGCCAACTATGCGACGACCTCGGCTGCGGTCATAAGCTGCACCGCGCTCACCCCCCCCTTGTCGGTCACACTCGTGGGTGACCGGACCCGATCTACGTGATCGCGATCCCTCCCTCGCGGGGCCGCGCCGCGCGGTAGTCCTGCCCGTCGCGCCACATCGCGTAGAGGATGCCGGCGAGGCGCCGTGCGAGCGCCACGGCCGCAATGCTGCGCCCGCGCCGGAGGGCGATGCCTTCGGCCCACGCCTTGAGCGCGGCGGCCGCGGGATCCGGGGTGCGCAGGAGGCGCCAGCCGGCCTCCACCAGCAGCCAGCGCATGCGGGGATTGCCGGTCTTGCTGATCCGGCCGCGCCGCTGCTGTTCGCCCGAGCTATACTCGCGCGGTGTCAGGCCGAGATAGGCTTCCACCTGGTGGGCGCTGCGGAAACGGGTGACGTCGTCCAGGGTGGCCACGAAGGCGAGCGCGGTCACCGGGCCGATGCTCGGGGCGGTCATCAAGCGCGCGACCACCGGGTTCTGCTGCGCCCGTGCGGCCAGGCGGTCATCGGCCGCCGTGATCTCCCCCGCCAGCGGCGCCCAGAGCGCGCGCAGCGGGGCGAGCGAGTGCGTGAGGTCGTCCGACAGCGCCAGTGCCGCCAGCTTGCGCTCGGTGTGCTCGGCATTCCCGCTCGGCAGCCGGAGGCCGTCGCCCCGCAGCAGCGCCTTGGCGACCGCGACGCAGCGCGTGCGGGTACGGAGCAGCACGTCGCGCACAGCCAGCTCGGCGCGGACCTGCCGCTGCGCGTCCGAGGCCCGATGGGCGCGCCGGAAGGCCCCGAGGCGACAGGCCTCGGCTAGGGTGCGTGCATCGCGCCGGTCGGTCTTCACGCGGCGGCTCCGGGTGGCGTACATCGGCGCGAAGTTCGGGTCGGCCACGACGACCTCGTGCCCCAGGGACTCCAGGTGGCGCGCGACCCATTCGCTCTCGGTCGACGCCTCGACCAGGATCCGCGCCGGCGCGCGGCTCCCCAGGACCGCCGTGAACCGGTCCCGGCTGGTGACGATCCGCTGTTCGACGAGCTCCCCCTCCGCGGTGAGGATGCAGAGCTGGCTCTCGCGTTTGTGCAAATCGAGTCCTATAGTATCCATGGCGGCTGGCCCTCCCCGTGTGGCGCCTACGAGCGCGTGTAAAGGTTGTGGGGCGATGCTGCCACCACGGACGGTGGATGGCCAGTCGTCGCTTCATCCCAACTATGCGCGGTCGTTAGCAGGCTGACACTGACACGCTCCGGGAGAGATTCCGTTCAGGCCTTTGTACGGCTTGGTTGCCCGGGTTGGACGTGCGGTCGCCGAAGGGCCGGCCCGGTCGCCGGCTTCCCAGCTGGACTACATCGGGGGAGTTCACGAGAAGCCGTCGTCCGGGCCGCAAGACGAGTTCCCTGCGCCCGCCTCGCCTCTCCGTTGGAGATCCAGCGGCACCGTGCTAACAGGCGCATGCACCCGCCAGGGCGCGGCCGACTAGTTTCTACCGTTTAGACTCACTCACCGCGCCCTGCAGGTGATGCGCGGTCGTTAGACCACATCACACCAATCGCGTTTTCCCATTCGAAGAGGGTGGCACTACGGTCGGAGGGAGGCCCTCGGCGCGCTCGTCGCGCCCCGAGTGCGCCGGTCGCGGCCGGAGGCCCGTACCGCCGCGCCCTGGACGGGCCCGCACCAAAGGCCCCTACCCCGCTCGGCTGGGCCCGTCGGGCGCGGCGTGCGCCCGGCGCCTCCGATCCGGCTGGCGCAAAGGCGCTCCGGCGCCCACCTTTCGGCCATCACCCCAGCGCACTCGCCGGACGTGGTCTAACAGGCGCATGCACCAGCCAGGGCGCGGCCAGCTACTTTCTACCGTTGGGATTCACTCGCCGCGCCCTGCAGGTGATGCGCGGTCGTTAGGTGGCGGCTGTGCCCCTACTCAGTGAGCATTGTCGCTTGGCCTACTCACCGTTCGTCATCATCGCGGCATGCGCGGACTGGGTCGAGAGGCAACCATCTTGGCTCCGCCCGCCATTACTGGGTGTCGGCTTCATCTACGCATTCGAGATATCGCGAGGTGGCTTGCTGCTCATTCCCACGCTACTCGCGGTCGCTGCGTGGCGGCAGCAGGGTGAGTTCTGGCCGGCCGTGCTTATCCTCTTCGTTCTAGCGCCGGCGGGCGGGCTCCTTGGCGGCATCTGCTACTCCGCTTTTGCGCCGCTTGTGAAGACCTTTGGGGCTCCAGGTCGCTTTCTCCAACGAGCCGCGGCGGGCTTTGGCTACGGTCTGGTTCTGCTCTTTGCCATCTCCCCAGCGCTCGCCAGGCTCGCTCACCATGACTCGAGCCACCTGAGCGTGCAAGCGCGCCTCGGGCTTGCGGGCGTCATAGCCGTTGGCGTGGGGGTCGCATTGTCCTACGGTGATTCCGATCCGGTGACTAGTCGCAGGACGGACAGGCGCATCGTCATTGGGGTTGTGGTCGTCGGAGCTGCCCTTCTGCTACTGATGTACCTCGCCGGGTGGATGTCATGACATGCCGCCACCTAACCAGCGCATGCACCTGACGGGGCGCGGCCATCGGCTTGTGCCGGGCTGGCACCGCCTGCTGTTGCCGGGTAGGTTAATCACTCTCGCCGCGGCCCCGCAGGTGATGCGCGGTCGTTAGCCGGACCCAAACACATCCTTGCCTCGTCACATGCCAGAGCGCTTACTGCACCTCACGTTGCTCTCATTCCTCCTCTTGAGCTGTTCTCGCCCTGACCTGCCAAGTCCTGGCTATCTCGTCCTCGGCCCCTTGGCATCTTCCGTCTTCTCTTTCCCCTTGGTGATACCCTCCGAGAACAGTCTCCACGCGCGATTCCCGTTCTGCTTCGTCGGGCCGCGGACTCCATGGCTAGGAGTCGGGGACGTGTGCCGGCATGTACGCGCTATTTCGCTGACGTCAGTCGCGAGGGTCATCGCCACGACCATATCGTCGCGCTTACCGATACGCATTGCCCGTATCCTGACCTCCGGGTGATCGATGGCGCCAGCCTTGGTGCCTTGGATTCCCGCGCCGCATTGGTCGCCAGTGCATGGTTGCACGATGGCGGGGATGCAATCGCGGTACGATGCCCAGCATACAGAGACTCCCTCGGCCATCCCTTTCCGGACCGGTCGGCTGCGGATGGCTGCTTGCGGGCCCCGCATTTCACGCAGCCACCTAGCTAAGGCACTCCTTTGGGCCGGCTAACCAGCGCATGCACCAGCCAGGGCGCGGCCGGGAGGCTGACTCAGGCTGGCACGGGCGGCTCTTGCCATGTAAGTTTGTCGAGTCTTGCCGCGCCCTGCAGGTGATGCGCGGTCGTTAGACGTCCGGCTCTTCAACACTTTCGCACTCGATCACGGCGCACGCATTGCATCCAGTATCCCGGCTCGCGCGTTGGGTTCTCCCCGCTCTGGTCGCTTGCACCCCGACCGTCGTGGCGCCGTCTGCCCCCGACTTAGAGGGCGTCTGGCAGCTAACCTTTTGGGCACCATCCGCTAGCCCTGGCTCGGCGGATTCAGTGACCGGGGTGCTTCAGCTCCGTGGCCCGACTCCAGCGGACTCGCACCTATTCGAACACTTCCCCCAGGTGTACCACGAGGCACTACTTGGAAAAGTTCAGGTTGATTTCACGCCCCTATTGGGCCGACAGATCAGCTGCCTCGCCGATGATGGCTTGCCGCCACTAGCGCGCCTCGAAACGCCCGATTCAGTTCTTGTCGGATTCACCCCTGGAGCGGTGGACTGCGGGCTCTGGGCCATTGGGCGCCTTCGCGATGGCGCCATCGCTGGCACATGGCATGAACCAGCATTCGCAGGAGGCGGCACGATGGGGCGCTTCCGAATGGTTCACCGCAGCGGACGTCTAACAGGCGCATGAAGCTGCCAAAGCGCGGACAGGTCGGTCGCCGCTTTGGGAATCGTGAACCGCGCTTTGCAGCTTATGCGCGGTCGTTAGACGGCCAACGTGTTGCTCAGACCCCTATGAAACCTCCCGACCTGCGCAACGACATCCTGGCAGAACTCCACCGCATCGGCCTCTCAGGCGGGCCGTCGGGGCTAGCTGCGGACTCCCCCGAAAGTGCCGCAGGGCTTCTCCACCACCTGCGGTCGCTACCGGTCGGCGCCACTTGGAACGATGTAACACCGGAGCTCACCGCCGATGGACGGCTGTGCCGACCGGCCCCCTATGTGCCTCTGGGCGCCTGGGACTACGCCGAGCCTCCCCATGCTCCGGCCTTCCACCTAATCCACGAAACAGCAACGGCCCCATGGGTGGCGACACTGCTCGCCGCGGCAACACGCGACGGAATCCCCCTCCACGCGGGTGGACGGCTCGAGCAACCGACTGCTGAGGTACTCGGGCCGGAACATGCCTTCGTGATTGTCCGCCGTGGAGTTGCCGAGGAAGTGATCGACGAAGTATGGGCTTGGTTGGGCCGGTACCCTCATGTCAGCATCGCCTCGCGGTTCCGATAGTCACCGGTGGCCGTCTAACAGGCGCATGCACCGGTCGGGGCGCGGCCATCGGTCTGCTTCAGGCTGGCACGGCCAGCCGTCGTCGGGTAGGTTCCCAGACCGCGCCGCGGCCCCGCAGGTGATGCGCGGTCG
This sequence comes from uncultured Gemmatimonadales bacterium, assembly GCA_963726955.1. Classification (GTDB taxonomy): domain Bacteria; phylum Gemmatimonadota; class Gemmatimonadetes; order Gemmatimonadales; family GWC2-71-9; genus JADJOM01. The sequence continues at coordinate 35,944 of CAVSEC010000015.1, forward strand.
TTAGACCACTTCACACCAATTGCATTCGACAATTTCAAGAAGGTGGCACTGCGGTCGGAGGTGGTGCATCGGCGCGCTCGTCGCGTCCCAGCTGCGCCGGTCGCGGCCGTTGGCCCGTACCGCCGCGCCCTGGACGGGCCAGCAGTCCTGGCCTCCCGCTCGACCACCTTGGGCCCGTCGGGCGCGGCGTGCGCCCGGCGCCTGGGATCTGGCTGGCGCAAAGGCGCTCCGGCGCCCACCTTTCGGTCGTCACCCCGGCGTTTGCGCCGGACGTGGTCTAACAGGCGCATGCACCAGCCAGGGCGCGGCCGGCTTGTTTCTATCTCTGAGAATCACTCGCCGCGCCCTGCAGGTGATGCGCGGTCGTTAGACGGCATAGCTGACGTTTCAACCAGATCGGAGAACAGCATTGGCAGCCTTTGGCGAGCACCTCATGCTCGTTGTAGGAATGGTATTCCAGATCGGAGCGGGGTTCCTGGCACTGGCTGCCTTAGCCCTTATTGCCCTCCTGAGCCTCCGCCCTCGTGAGGCCCGTATTCCAGCAGTTAGTCTTCTAGTACCTTTCCTCGCCCTAATCACGCCGGTCGTCTGGGTCGCCGCGGCGTTTGGATCTGCGGCCGATCCAGCAGCCAGTGACCCTGGGTGGCAAATGTGGGTGTTCTGGCTACTCTTAGCACTTCCAATTGTTCTGAGCGGTTCACTTGCTTTCCGGTATCGCGCTCGCGCATCCTGGTGGACCGTGCTCGCCGCCGGACTCACTGCCCAAGCGCTGTGCGTGTTCATCTGGGTCGTAGGGACTATGGCGCTCTATGACGACTGGCCATGAGTGGTTCGTCTATGCCGTCTAACAGGCGCATGCACCAGCCAGGGCGCGGCCGGCTAGTTTCTACCGTTTGGAATCACTCACCGCGCCCTGCAGGTGATGCGCGGTCGTTAGGCCTCAGCGAGACTTGCCAATTCTTGAAGCCGCTGCCACATTGATCGCATGTCGAAGCCAGCTATAGACTTCAGCCACCTCACCCCGGCCGAGCGGATCCAGCTTGCCGAGGATCTCTGGGACAGTCTGCCAGCTGAGGCCCTGCCCCTCACTCCAGCTCAGACGGCCGAGCTCCAACGGCGGCGAGAAGCCCTTCGATCCGACCCCAATCCTGGTCAGGACTGGGAAGAGGCCCTAAGCGATATCGAGCGCGGCGGATGACGCCGCGCTTGTTTCTTTACCCTGACGCCAAGGCCGACGCCCGCGAAGCATTCGCTTGGTACGAGGAACGCAGCACTGGCTTAGGCTTTGAGTTTCTCCGGGCGCTCCGCGCGGCTCTGTCGCCGTTGGCTCGTGAGCCGCGGCGCTTTCCGGTTGTATTCGAGGACATTCGCCGAACTAGGCTGCGTCGTTTCCCCTACTCGGTTTTCTACGTTGCCATGGATGAGGCGACCGTCGTGATTGCGGTAATGCACGACCGGCGCGATCCCCGTCGCTGGCAAGCGCGTCGCTGAGGCCTAACAGGCGCATGCACCAGCCAGGGCGCGGCCGACGATCTACGTCGGCCTACCACGACCGCCTGCGAACGGGTAGGTTCTCCGCATCCTGCCGCGCCCTGCAGGTGATGCGCGGTCGTTAGCAGGCTGACACTGGCCGTCTACGGAAGAGATCAAGCAGGGATGTTGTAGGGCCTGGGTGGCCGGGTGAGACGCGCGGCCGCAGAAGGTCCGGCCCGGTCGCCGGCTTCCGAACTGGACTACTTCGGGTCAGCCCACGAGAAGCCGCCGCCCGGGCCACAAGGAAGCGTCCCTGCCCCCGCCGTGCTTCTCCGTTGGAGATCGCGCGGCACCATGCTAACAGGCGCATGCACCAGCCAGGGCGCGGCCGTCGTTTTTCTCGGCACTGGCGCGACCATGCGTCTCGGCTCAACATTCCCAGACCTAGCCGCGCCCTGCAGGTGATGCGCGGTCGTTAGCAGGCTGACACTGGCCGTCTACGGAAGAGATCAAGCAAGGATGTTGTACGGCTTGGTTGCCCGGGTTGGACGTGCGGTCGCCGAAGGGCCGGCCCGGTCGCCGGCTTCCCGGCTGGACTACATCGGGGGAGTTCACGAGAAGCCGTCGTCCGGGCCGCAAGACGAGTACCCTGCGCCCGCCGCGCCTCTCCGTTTCAGATCCAGCGGCACCGTGCTAACAGGCGCATGCACCCGCCAGGGCGCGGCCGACTAGTTTCTACCGTTGAGAATCACTCACCGCGCCCTGCAGGTGATGCGCGGTCGTTAGGTGGCACCGCCCAGCGATTCTGGAACGCCAAGAAATGCCTTATCCGCGTACGTCGCGTCTATGACTTTCGAGCTTGACTACGACCAGATGTTGTTTCTCGATGCCGAGGAACTGGCCGAGGGGGGCATCGCTGCAGCCTACGAACTGCTTCTCCCCCGTCTACGGCAGTACGTAATGCAACCGGGGCCCATCGAGGAACAGCTAGACACGGACACTGGCCGCTATGCCATCGGCTTCGCCGGGCAGCAGTATATCATCTACGACCGTGAGACCGGTGCCGGAGAGCCCGACAGCTGGGGACGGGCCACTCATGCGCTGTTCGCCATCATCAATCATCAACTCGCAGCGACCCCGTACCGCTTCTTCGCCATCAACGGGGGAAACGACCTCGGAGGCCTCTTCCTCACTCCTGCAGAGGCCGAAGGCGCCAAGCACGGCCTTCACCGCCGGACGGACTGGCCCTATCTGCCAACTGACTTGCCACCCTGGTTCGGCCAGTTCCATTGAGGTGAGTTCGCGATGCCACCTAACAGGCGCATGAAGCTGTCGAAGCGCCGCGAGCATTTCAGTCACCACTGGCGCCCATGAGTGGCGCTTCGCAGCTTATGCGCGGTCGTTAGCAGGCTGACACTGGCCGTCTTCGGAAGAGATCAAGCACGGATGTTGTACGGCTCGGTTGCCCGGGTGGGACGCGCGGCCGCGGAAGGTCCGGCCCGGCCGTCGGCATCCTCCGTCCGGGCCGCAAGGCAGGTTCCCTGCGCCCGCGGCGCCTCTCCGTTGGGGATCCAGCGGCACCATGCTAACAGGCGCATGCACCAGCCAGGGCGCGGCCGACTAGTTTCTACCTTTGAGCATCACTCGCCGCGCCCTGCAGGTGATGCGCGGTCGTTAGGCTGCTGTAAGTAGCTGCACTATTCCGCGATGGCACGCGCTTGCTTTCCGCACTTGAGCGCTTGCTTGCCCTCGCCCTCGGTGCCCAGTACCTTGTCCGTCTAGCCACGTACCAAGGAGCGTGCCATGCGCGCCAGGCTCGTTCGCTCTTTCGTCGCCGCAACCCTGCTCGCCGCCTGCGACGCGGGGTTTTCGCCTACGGCCGCGCTGACCGGCTCATGGATTAGCCCCACCATGATTCCGGGGACGTACACAGTACTTTCCCTCACGGCCAGCGATACGCTGGTTACCGGTAACGGTACGCAGTTCATTGAGGCTGGACTGCCCGCGCCCTTTTCTGTATCCGGCAGCCTTACAGGTATCAGCGTCCGTCTAGTGTTCACCTTCGGCCCGAGCGACACTGCAGTTTACTTGGCCCAACTCGTCACGGCCGAGCGGTTAGTCGGTACAACGACCCGCGCCGGCCAGCCCCCGCTTACCCAGGTTTTCGATAAGCAGTGAACCGTTGCACGCCACCGACGGCTCGCGTCTTGGGCTGCCCCAACGCAGCCTAACCAGTGCATGCACCAGCCAGGGCGCGGCCGGGCGGTTGACTCAGGCTGGCACGGGCGACTCTTGCAGGGTAGGTTTTTCGAGTCTTGCCGCGCCCTGCAGGTGATGCACGGTCGTTAGACGGCAACGCATTGCTACCCGCCAACATGACTACCAACCTTGGCTGGCTTTTTCTACTCACCGGGGCCGTATTCGCGGTGATCGGATGGCACGGTCTCGCCCTCGGGAGAGAGACGAGCGGCTGGCCCTCGACTAAGGGACGTGTGCTCGGCCAGCGTCTCGCTCTCACGTGGATTGCCAGTCGCATGGGAGTTCGCCCGCTCGTTCTGTATCGCTACCGCGTCGAAGGCACGGCATATGAATGCGATCGGATCAGCTATCGCCTTGATTCAAGCATGGTGTTCAGCGAAGCCGAACGGGTGGCGTATCACTACCCGCCTGGCTCCGATGTCGTCGTCCGATATGACCCACGGCGGCCAGAGCGCGCTGTACTCGAGGCAGGCACGGGCGCGTGGCCCGGCTGGAACCTAGCATGTGGTGTTGCCTTCATTCTGGCGGGGGCCGTGCTACTCTTATGAACCGTTGCCGTCTAACAGGCGCATGCACCAGTCGGGGCGCGGCCGTCGGTTGGTGCCGGGCTGGCACCACCCGCCGTCGCCGGGTAGGTTTCCAGAACTCGCTGCGGCCCCGCAGGTGATGCGCGGTCGTTAGCCTGCGTCTGGACTGACGGATCTCCTTGAAGCAGAGCTTGTTGAACACTTCTTGCTCTCCGATCGTGAGCTGACGCTCGCAGACCGCGTTCCCATGAGACAGCCCACCTTTCGGCTCGAGTATCCCCTCTTGGGGCCAGACCCAACATGGCCCTTCATCAGACGCCTTGTCCTCGGCTCGCTCCCCCTTGCGACTCTGCTTGCAATCGGGTACTGGCTCCTCACTCGGAACGCCGAGTTGCACCTTCGCGAAGTCTTAGACACGACGCTCCCCGTTGGGGCTCCAGCTTCCCGCGTTCTACAGGTCCTGGACTCCTTGGACCTCATCCGTGGGGAACCAGAAACGTTGCACTACAGTGACGGCACCTTGCCAGCGGGCTCCCGCATTGTTGCCGCCGCACTGCGTGACTGGCGCACCGGGTTCGGGTGCGCTGGAGGTATCTACCTCACCTTCCGCTTCGATCTGGCCGGCGCGTTGGTCGAGAAACGGCTTGAATGCCACGGCTTCTTCACATGACGCAGGCTAACCAGCGCATGCACCAGTCGGGGCGCGGCCGTCGGTTGTCTCAAGGCTGGCACCGCCAGCCGACGCCAGGTAGGTTCCCAGAACTCGCCGCGGCCCCGCAGGTGATGCGCGGTCGTTAGGCGGCGCTCAGAAGCCGTTCGGGAAGGTTTGCAACAAGGCTTTTGGGTGGCTCGGTCGAACGGGACGGACGCTCGCCCGCGGAAGGTCCGGCCCGGTCGTCGGCATCCTCCTCCCGGGCCGCAGGGGACCCTCCCTGCGCCCGCCGGCCATTCCGGGCGAGAACCGGTAGCGGCGCCCCCTAACAGGCGCATGCACCCGCCAGGGCGCGGCCGACTAGTTTCTACCGTTTGGAATCACTCACCGCGCCCTGCAGGTGATGCGCGGTCGTTAGCCCGCAGGAGCGTACTTGGATACAACTGGCCTGACCCTTCTCATTCCTGACAAGAGCGATGTTGAGCGAGACGCCGTGGCGATCGCCTGGGAGAATCAAGGCGGCACGGTACTGCGGCTTGGGCGCTTCTGGGACCCGCCCGCCCTGGATCCGGCCAGGGCAAGGGTGTACGGCAATGACTCCTTCTGTCTAGTTCTGGAGCAGAAGCTCGGTCTCCAACTCTGCTCGCCCCCCGATGATCTTCTGACCACACTCTCCACCCGGTTTCTGGGACGTAGTGTCACCCAGGTCACTGTCAGTGCAGTTGAGTCCGTTACTCTTCCCGCTTTTGTGAAATCCCTCATTCCCAAGCAGATCGCCTCCCAAGTCTACCAGACCCATGACGAGCTCGCGGCTGCATGCGCGGGCCTCGATTCAACCACCGGACTTCTGATTTCTGAGCCGGTTGAGCTTGTCGCGGAGGCACGGTGCTTTGTACTCAGCAAGACGGTTCTCGACTGCGCGTTCTATGAGGGCTCCGCCGCCCACGCCGCCGCCATTTCGTTCGCCAGCGCCGTCGCGACCGACGCCGCGCTTCCGCGGGCCGTGGTTGTCGATATTGGTATGTTGCGCGATGGTCGCTGGGTCGTCATTGAGTTCAACGCGGCTTGGGGTGCCGGCCTGAACGGCTGCGACCCCCGCCGGGTGCTCCCAGCGATCGCTGCAGCGCCGATGCCTTCCGACCCACTGCCCCACGCTGCGGGCTAACCAGCGCATGCACCAGTCGGGGCGCGGCCGTCGGTTGGCGCAGGTCTGGCACGGCCGCCCGCTTCCGGGTAGGTTCTCCACTCTCGCCGCGGCCCCGCAGGTGATGCGCGGTCGTTATACGGCATGCCTCTTCGCACTCTTCTTCCCCTGCCTTAGCGTGACGATTGTGACGACACCTTCTTGCCAAGTGGTCCCCTCAGGCCCCAGCTACGTCGGCCGGCATGAATCGCCCCGGGATTGCCGGAGACTCCATTCCCTGAGAGGTTGGAGTCATGCCCAAGACAACCAGGTTTTCTCCCGAAGTACGTGAGCGGGCGGTGCGGCTCGTGCAGGAACACGCGCGGGAGCACCCGTCGCAGTGGGCGGCGATCTCCTCGATTGCCGGCAAGATCGGCTGCTCGGCGGAGACGCTCCGGCATTGGGTGCGCCGGGTCGAGCGCGATACGGGCCAGCGCCCCGGCCTGACGACGGACGAGCAGGCACGGCTCACGGCGCTCGAACGCGAGAATCGCGAGCTCCGGCGGGCCAACGAGATTCTGCGCAAGGCGTCGGCGTATTTTGCCCAGGCGGAGCTCGACCGCCGCGGGACGTGATGGTGGCGTTCGTTGACGCCCACCGGGCAGCGTACGGAGTCGAGCCGATCTGCGCGGTGTTGCCGATCGCTCCGTCGACCTACTACGAGCAGAAGGCCCGCGAGGCCGATGCGACCCGGCAGCCCGCGCGGGCCCAGCGCGACGCGCAGCTCCGACCGGAGATTGCGCGGGTATGGCAGGCGAACCGGCGGGTCTACGGGGCGAAGAAGGTGTGGAAGCAGCTCAACCGAGAGACCATTCCGGTGGCGCGCTGCACGGTCGCACGGCTCATGCGCACGCTCGGCCTCCGTGGCGTCGTGCGCGGTCGACGCATCCGGACGACGATCCCCGACGCGTTGGCTGATCGGCCGCAGGACCTAGTGCAGCGGCAGTTCACGGCGACGCGGCCGAATCAGCTGTGGGTGTCGGACTTCACCTACGTCGCGACGTGGCGGGGCGTGGTGTACGTCGCCTTCGTGATCGACGTGTTCGCGCGCCGCATCGTGGGCTGGCGCGCGTCGACTTCGATGCGGAGCGACCTGGCGCTCGACGCGCTGGAGCAGGCCCTGTATGACCGCGAGACCGACGCGACGCTCGTCCATCACAGCGACCGCGGCGGGCAATACCTGTCGATTCGCTACACCGAACGGCTCGCCGAAGCGGGGATCGAACCCTCCGTCGGCAGCCGCGGAGACGCGTACGACAACGCGCTCGCGGAAACCGTGATCGGACTCTTCAAGACCGAAGTGATCTACCGGGATGGCCCCTGGAAGGGCTTCGAGGAGGTCGAGTACGCCACACTCGAATGGGTGGCCTGGTACAACACGCAGCGCCTGCTGGAACCGCTGGGCTACGTCCCGCCCGCGGAGTACGAGGAGCAGTACCACCGTGCCCAGGCCGGCCGCTCGGCCCTGGCACTCAACTAACCGAGCCTCCGGAAAACCCGGGGCGATTCAGCAAGGCTTTACCTATCTCACCGGACTTGCTGGCCCGACTGTCGGCTCCCGAGCCCTCAGCATGGTCGTGCTGACCTTACCAGACGGAGCCAGGGCCAAGACCCACCTGCATCGCGGCGTCGAGACGGGCGCCTACATCCTCGAAGGGAAAGCCGAGATGTACTTCGGGCCTGACTTGGCCCGGCATCTGGAGGCGAGAGCGGGCGAGTATGTCTACGTCCCTGCCGACACCGCTCACCTGGTCATGAATCGTTCGGGCTCGCTCTGTCGCGTGCTCGTCGCCCACTCCGCCGCAGACGATCAGGAAGGGATTGAGCTCTTACCTCACCTCGATACCGTAATTCCGTAACTCATCGTCAGGTGGAGTATTCTGTACTTGCCGTATAACAACCGCATGAAGTTGACAGGGCGCGGCCATCGGATTGTGTAGGGGCTGGCACGACCTTCAGTGGCACTCCATACTGCAGTGAGACGCGCCGCGGCCCTGCAACTTATGCGGGGCGTTAGCAGGCTGACACTGGCAGTCTCCGGAAGGGATTCCCTTCAGGCTTTTGTACGGCTTGGGTGCCCGGGTGGGAAGTGCGGCCGCCGAGAGTCTCATGCCCCGCCCTGCTCACAGAGACACAGTCTGTGCCCAGGTAGCTGCTCGCCCGCCGCGCCTCTCCGTTGAAGATCGCGCGGCACCATGCTAACAGGCGCATGCACCAGCCAGGGCGCGGCCGACTAGTTTCTACTGTTTGGAATCACTCACCGCGCCCTGCAGGTGATGCGCGGTCGTTAGCAGGCTGACACTGGCAGTCTCCGGAAGGGATTCCCTTCAGGCTTTTGTACGGCTTGGGTGCCCGGGTGGGAAGTGCGGCCGCCGAGAGTCTCATGCCCCGCCCTGCTCACAGAGACACAGTCTGTGCCCAGGTAGCTGCTCGCCCGCCGCGCCTCTCCGTTGAAGATCGCGCGGCACCATGCTAACAGGCGCATGCACCAGCCAGGGCGCGGCCGACACGTTTCTAGTCTTGAGAATCACTCGCCGCGCCCTGCAGGTGATGCGCGGTCGTTAGACGGCCGCACTCTTCCCTCAGGGCATCCCATAGTGCCATCGCGTGTTCGGGTGCTCATCCTCCGCACTGCCGGAGTTCTGCTCCTGCTCCTCGGCGGGCTACACCTAGCGGTCACGCCGCTGATTGCGCGCATCGTTGAGGGGGCGGCCACTCCTGACGGGTCGCGCTGGCTTACCCCGCCCATGCTTCTCAATCACATCGTCGTCGGCATCCTCCTACTCCCCCTCGGTACCCTGACTCTCTATGCGGCGCCGCACGCCGGGGCTGGGACGAGGTGGGCCATAGTAGTCGCACGGGCTTCTGCGCTGACCGTCGCCACCTTTCCGCCCATCATCCTGGCCCTCATGGGCCGTCAATACCTTGCGGCTCGTCCGTTCCTACTTGCGGTGGGGATCGCGTGTCTCGCGGCCGTGCTACTAGTTCTTGCCGCGTTCTGGCCGGCTCCCTCGGCCAGCACATCATCCGAAGGCGGATTTGCCCCATGACACTGACATGGTAGCTAGCAGGGGCAGTAGGAATGGGACGCCGCCGCGAGACACTTGCGTCCGTCTAACCAACGCATGCACCAGTCGGGGCGCGGCCGTCGGGTTGCTGCCGGGCTGGCACGGCCAGCCGTCGCCGGGTAGGTTCACAGAACTCGCCGCGGCCCCGCAGGTGATGCGCGGTCGTTAGCCCGCAGGAGCGTACTTGGATACAACTGGCCTGACCCTTCTCATTCCTGACAAGAGCGATGTTGAGCGAGACGCCGTGGCGATCGCCTGGGAGAATCAAGGCGGCACGGTACTGCGGCTTGGGCGCTTCTGGGACCCGCCCGCCCTGGATCCGGCCAGGGCAAGGGTGTACGGCAATGACTCCTTCTGTCTAGTTCTGGAGCAGAAGCTCGGTCTCCAACTCTGCTCGCCCCCCGATGATCTTCTGACCACACTCTCCACCCGGTTTCTGGGACGTAGTGTCACCCAGGTCACTGTCAGTGCAGTTGAGTCCGTTACTCTTCCCGCTTTTGTGAAATCCCTCATTCCCAAGCAGATCGCCTCCCAAGTCTACCAGACCCATGACGAGCTCGCGGCTGCATGCGCGGGCCTCGATTCAACCACCGGACTTCTGATTTCTGAGCCGGTTGAGCTTGTCGCGGAGGCACGGTGCTTTGTACTCAGCAAGACGGTTCTCGACTGCGCGTTCTATGAGGGCTCCGCCGCCCACGCCGCCGCCATTTCGTTCGCCAGCGCCGTCGCGACCGACGCCGCGCTTCCGCGGGCCGTGGTTGTCGATATTGGTATGTTGCGCGATGGTCGCTGGGTCGTCATTGAGTTCAACGCGGCTTGGGGTGCCGGCCTGAACGGCTGCGACCCCCGCCGGGTGCTCCCAGCGATCGCTGCAGCGCCGATGCCTTCCGACCCACTGCCCCACGCTGCGGGCTAACCAGCGCATGCACCAGTCGGGGCGCGGCCGTCGGTTGGCGCAGGTCTGGCACGGCCGCCCGCTTCCGGGTAGGTTCTCCACTCTCGCCGCGGCCCCGCAGGTGATGCGCGGTCGTTAGCGCGCTTTCTAGACCCCTCGGGATTGCACCTCGGGCCGACTCTCCCCATCTTTGGGCAGCCACCATCTACGAGATGCCGGATGCCCTCTGAGACCACCAAAGACCGCCTCGTCGAGGCGATGCACCAGCTTCCTGCGGATGCCACCATCGAGCAAGCGATGGAGCATCTCTACTTTTTGGCGAAGGTTGACCGCGGCCTCCATCAGGCCGAGCGCGGGGAAACCCACTCCCACGAGGACGCCCGCAAACGCGTCCTCGGATGACGCAGCTGCGTTGGACCGCCCAAGCGGTTGAGGACTTAGAGGCGATCCACACCTACGTCGCCAGAGATTCCGCGCACTACGCTACGCTCCTGGTTGAACGGTTGCTCATGGCCGTCGAGCGACTGGCCACCTTTCCTGAATCCGGACGCATCGTCCCCGAACTACAGCGCCGCGACCTCAGGGAGGTGATCCTTGGGTCCTATCGGATCGTCTATCAGCTCCGGGACGATCACGCCGTCATCCTTACGGTCTTTCATGGCGCTCGCCTGTTTCCCAAGACGGTTGAGGGCGCGCTCTAACCAGCGCATGCACCAGTCGGGGCGCGGCCGTCGGTTTGTGTCGGGCTGGCACCACCACCCGTCGTCCGCTGAGTTTTCCACTCTCGCCGCCGCCCCGCAGGTGATGCGCGGTCGTTAGGCGTCCGTCGAGGGGGGCTTATGGTTGGGCTAGATCCCATTCTCCTGACCACCATCTTCGCGCTTCCTGTCAGCGCACTCTCGTTCGCGGCCGCTCACGCGATGCGAGCCGTTCGCCGGAATCGCGCGAATCGCTGTGGCAACTGCAACGGACCGCTGTATGCGCCGGGTGCCTTGGCGGGTCCATCGCTTGTCCAAGGTCGGCTGATCTGCGGGCCGTGCGCCGCGAAGGAGCGGCGCACTCTCAGGGGCAGCCTGACAGCCGCGGCCAGCATTACCGGGGTTGCGATACTATCACTCGCCGCCGTGGCCATTTGGGCCCCGGCCCAACTTGGTTCCCATCCTTGGGTACCAGCGGTTGCTACGGCGCTCACATACCCGGCACTCTTTGGCGGCGCCATCATTTGGATGAAACGACTCAATCGCCGCGCCGCGCAGCGACTCGGCCTACCGCAGAGCTCCTCGCACGCCGGCTTGCCCAGTGCACCGTCTGCAAGGCCGGCGGGTGCCCTGGCGGCAGGTGCGGACGCAGGACCGGACGCCTAACCACCGCATGAAGCTGCCAGGGCGCGGCCGTCGGTTGCCCCGCAGACGCACACCACCAGTCGCGAACGCCGCAGCCTTGCCATACTAGCCGCGGCCCTGCAGCTTTCTGTGAAGCGACGCACCCCGTCAAGCCCGACCGAATGGTCGGGTTTCGTCGTTGCAGTTGTCAGGCCGTGTGGGGCCTGGTGCGGCCGGTGCCCGCGAGGTGCCGCTCAGCCTTCTGTACGCGCTCTCGATGACGAGTGACCTCGTCGGCGCACGTGGGGATCCGACGGGTGGGTGGCGCCAACTATGCGACGACCTCGGCTGCGGTCATAAGCTGCACCGCGCTCACCCCCCCCTGTCGGTCACACTCGTGGGTGACCGGACCCGCTCTACGTGATCGCGATCCCTCCCTCGCGGGGCCGCGCCGCGCGGTAGTCCTGCCCGTCGCGCCACATCGCGTAGAGGATGCCGGCGAGCCGACGCGCGAACGCCACCGCCGCAATGCGTTTGCCGCGCCGCGCGGCAATGCCGTCAGCGCCCACGTGCGCAGCGCCGCGGTCTCGGGCTTTGCTTCGCAGGAGATGCCCCAAGCCGGCCTCGACCAGCAGCCAGCGCACGCGCGCATTGCCCGGCCTTGGTGATGCGCCCCAGCCGCCGACGCTCGCCCGAGCTGTCTTCGCTGCGGCACCAGTCCGAGATAGGCCTCCACATCGTGCGCGCTGAGGCAAAGCGGGTGATCGTCATCAATCGTGGCCACCACCGCGGCCGCGGTGATCACGCCAATGCTACGGCGCGGTCATCGAGTCGTTCGATCACCGCGATCGCCGCGCAGCCGAGCGCCGCGAGCCGAGCATCCGCCGCGGCAATCTGCTCCGTGAGCGGCGTCGGAGCGCGCGCAGCAGCGGCGCGACTTCGGCGCTCGAGGATCGCCGGCAGGTCGAGCGCCGTCGACGCGCTGCGCGACCGCATCGACTGCTGCTGCTCGGCACCCGCAGTCCGTCGCGCCGCACGCAGCGTCTTGGTGACGCGCGATGCAGCGCGTGCGCGTCCGCACCAGGGCATCGCGCACGGCGAGCTTCCGCGCGGATGTGCCGACGCGCGGCGGAGAGTCCGATGGGCAGCGCGGTAGGCCCCGAGCTCGACACGCTTCAGCCAGCGTGCGCGCATCGCGCTTATCAGTCTTCGTCCGTCGCGATCGCGTGGCATACATCGCCGCGAAGTTGGGATCGGCCACGATCACCTCATGGCCCAGCGACTCCAGCAGCTGCGCGACCCACTCGCTTTCCGTGCTGGCCTCGAGCAGGATCTTCGCGCCGCGGGCGATCCCCGAACACCTCACTGAATCGGGCGCGGCTCGTCGCGATCCGCTGATCCGTGATCGCTCCCGTCTTCCGACTTGATCGCAGAGCTGACTCTCGCGTTTGTGCAGATCGAGTCCTATGATGTCCATGGCGGCTGGCCTCCCGGTTTTGCGCCTCTGAGCGCGTGTGAAGGTTGTGGGGCGATTCTGCCACCACGTGCGGTGGATGGCCAGTCGTCGCTTCATCCCAACTATGCGGGGTCGTTAGGTGGCATCGCCTTTCGGGACACGGACGCCCATGACTACCACCAAGACTAAGCCGCGGCTGACATCCTTCGCTCCCCAGTTCCTGGTCGACGACCTGGTTCGCTCGATCGCATACTACCAGAAACTCGGGTTCACCTTTGCCGAGCCGTGGGAAGGGTTCTACGCGATTGGGCAGCTGGACGGGCTGGAGCTCCACCTGAAGGAAGCACCAAAGAATGCCAGCGAGCGCCGACACCGGCTGGCGCACGACCACCTCGACGCAGCTGCCGGCGTGGACGGCATCGAGGCGTTCTATGCGCAGTGCGCCGCGAGTGGCGCAACGATCATCAAGCCGCTGACGGCGACGCCATGGGGAACGAAGGGCTTCTACATTGAGGACCCCGATGGCTATATCGTCGGCTTCGGGGGTCGCCCGGCCGCAGAGTGAGCGGCGCGCCGGTTGCCCCGCCAATCCGGGATGCAACCTCCTGCATTATTGCCGGGTGCCATCCTCAGCTGCTGATATCAAGTTTGAAGCGCAATGATTGGGGTCATCCGTCATAGCATTCCTCGGGGGTGCGGTAGCCGAGCCGCTTGCGGGGGCGTTGGTTGAGGTGGCGAGCGATGCGTACGCAGTCGCGTTGGGTGAGGCCGGCCATGCTCTGGCCTTTGGGCAGATACTGGCGGATGAGTCCATTGGTGTTTTCATCGGTGCCGCGCTCCCACGCATGATACGGTGCGGCGAAATAGAACTGGGTGCCCGTCGCCCGCTGGATCGCCCGGTAGCCGCTGACTTCCGCCCCGTTGTCGGCCGTGATCGTCCGGACCGGGTGGACCTGAGCGCGCATCAGCGGGATCGCTCGCTCCGCAAAGGCCTGCGCCGTGTGCACCGCCAGCTTCCCGATCAGGACGTAGCCCGTCTTCCGTTCCACCAGACTCAGAATGCACTCCTGGCTCCCGCGGCCCAACACCGTATCCACTTCCCAGGGGCCGATGCGCCGGCGTCCCGCCACGCTCGCCGGCCGCGTGGTGATCGAGGGACCGAGCTGGCCACTCCCCCGGCGCGCGCTCCCCATCCGGCGCCGACGGAGCTTGCGGGCCTGGCGGAGACAGCGATACAACGTGCCCTCGGCCCGGCGGTTGCGGGCGAGGTAGCGATAGATCGTCTGGTGGCTGATGTGGAGGGTGCCCATCCGCCGGCCCCACCCGGCGATCTGCTCGGGACTCCACCGGGCCCGCAGGTGGGCCACCACGACCTGCCACGTGGCGCTCATGAGGCGCTGATCGCGGCGCGAGTGGCTGCGGCGCACGAGCGCCTGGCAGTGCGCGGGATGGGCCCGGTACCGGTCCTCGCCATTCCGGTTGCGCCGCACCTCCCGCAGGATCGTGCTGGAGTGGCGGCCGAGCTCCCGGGCGATCGCGGCCGGCCAGGCCCCGACGGCGCGGAGACTGGCCACCTGATACCTTTCGGCCAGGGTGATCTGGTGATGCGTCATGGTAGGCTTCGTTCTCCTGGAAGAGACGTGAAGTCTACCAGTATCCGCCAGGTCACCTTTTGCGTTGCACTTAGTATATGAATGCGCGGCGTCCGTCTAACCAACGCATGCACCAGTCGGGGCGCGGTCGTTAGGCTGCCACAGTCGGGACATTCGCCGGCCGATTCAGCGGACACCGGCGTGCCGAGTCCATGTGTCGCTATCCGAGTACTGAGGCTGAGGGTAGTTTGCGCCGGTTCAGCGGCGGCATTTGAGCGACCCCTATTCTCAAGTCCTCTCACAACCTATAGGGCACCATGAACCTCCTCCGCGGTGGCCTCCTACTAGTGTCTGTCGGTGTCGCTTCCAATGCCTGCAATTCACCAGCCGACCCTGGCAGTTCCGGTGCCCGGCCTCTGGTTGCCGTTGGGGACACTACTATGGGGAGGCTAAAGAGTGGTGAGGCAGATACCTTCCGCCTACGTCCAAGCGCGGGCGAAGTGCTCGCCGTGTTTCTGCAAGCGCAGGACAGCAATGTTGTGGAGCTTGTCGTCGAGGGCCAGAGTTATTTTGTTAGCCCAATGGCCCGAGCGTCATATGTGCTTCATGCCTCCTTGGAGGCCAATCGGACCACCGATTTCGGGGTGATGGCCGACAGCACCTACCTTCTGATCGTCCGGGCACCGGCTGGTACCACCCCGGGGTTTGAGACTGGGCGATATCGGTTCCGTCCCACGTTGGTCGATACCCTCCCCGAAAACAGCTCCGCGAGCCTCCCACTGGCAGCTGATGTGTCCGGGGAAGAGCTGACTAACTCGGCAGACATCGACTTCTGGACCCTTGGAACGCCGATTGCGGACACTCTCGGTCTAGTATTGCGCGCAAATCTGGATCCTCCCGGCGCCAGCATACCAGTAGTTGCTTCCCTCCGCGAGAATCTCTCGTTCAACAACTACGCTGTGACGCTCCCAGGGGACACGGTCACCGTCCAAGGTCCGCTCGTCACCAGCCGTGTCCCCACCCAGTTCTTCCTCAGGGTCCAAGCTGGTGATCCGACTCTTCTGGCGACGGTGACTCCGACCTTTCCAACCTACCACGTCAAGATCTTCGTCGCCGATCTCCGACCCGAAACGCGGGCAGCCATCATCGGCTTGGCGGACTCACTGCCCGTTGAGGCCATTGACAGTGTTGGCGACGTAGACACGTACAAAGTCCCGCTAGCACAGAACGCTGCAGGCTACGTCACTGCTCTGCAAGTCGTAAGCGGCGCTCCGGATGATACGCTGGAAATGCTGGTGAGCGGCACGGGGGGAGCGGGAGGAGGCTCGCACATCGAATCCACGATCACCGATACGGCCCTGCTCAGCAATGTGACCGCTGGGGCGGGCCCGTTTGATCCGGGCATCACGGTCAGAATCACTGCGCGGCACCTCTCGAGTTCTCTCGCACGGCCGACCTACCGTTTCGCCGTGCTCAGTATCAACACTGCGCCCGAAACAGTTAGCTCCACCCTGGCGCCCGGTGACACCATCGCTTCGGAGCAAATCGACTTCGCCGGCGACGTAGACGAGTACCTCATCACAGGGACGGCCAGTCAGGTGGTGACTGCGCAATTGGCACTCCCCGCCAACTTCGGTGGACCCGTTGTACTCGATCTGGTGGGTGTGGGGTCGGTCCTCGTCAATCCCGGAGACTCGCTCGGCACGACTCCTCTCACGTTGACCATTCCCTCAACCGGGACGTATACACTTCGGGTAAGCGACCTCGCGGCTCAGGTCGGGCGGGGATTGTATCTCCTCACGCTCCACTAACGCGCGATGATACGTCGGTGTTGTACCGACCCGTTCGAGCATGCACCGACCCCTGTCGGTGACTTGTCCAGTCGTCGCCCGTGGCTGCCTAACACGCGCATGCACCAGGCGTGGGGCGGCCGTCGGTTTGCAGTGGCTGGCACGGCCAACCGTGGACGGGTAGCTTCCCCGAGCTAGCCGCGTCTGACCTGACCTGCCATTCCCGGTCCAGGTGTTGTGGGCGTTTTTTCCCACCATCACCCTGGAGGACCTGACCCCTGGCCAGGCGGCGCTTCACCTCAGAAGAAATCATCCACAGGTTGCGGGACGCTGACCTCTTCCTCGGCCTGGGCAAGACCATCAGCGAGGCCCGTAAGGCGATCGGCGTCACCGACCACACCTATTTCCGCTGGCGGAAGCAGTACGGCGGACTCAAGGTGGACCAGGCCAAGCGCTTGAAGGAGCTCGAGATGGAAAATGCCCGCCTGAAGCGGGTGGTCGCCGAGCTCACCCTCGACAAACTCATTCTGAAGGAAGTCGCCGAGGGAGAATACTGAGCCCAGCGCCGCGGCGGGACGCGGTGGCGCAGGTGCGGAGCCGGCTCGGGTGCTGGGCATCGGACGCTCGACCGTGCGGTACGCGCCGACGCCCCGCGAAGATGAGACGCCACGCCGGCAGGCGGTGATCCGACTGGCGGCGCGCAGTATGGTCGTTACGGCTATCGGCGTGTCACGGGGCTGCTGGCCCAGGAGGGCTGGACCGTGAACCGGAGTCGCGTGGAGCGCCTGTGGAAGCAGGAGGGGCTGCGGGTCCCGGTGCGGCAGCCGATGCGCGGGCGGCTCTGGCTGGCGGATGGCTCGTGTGTCCGGCTCCGGCCGGCCCACCCCATCACGTCTGGTCCTGGGACTTTGTGATGGACCGGACGGACGACGGCCGGCCACTCGAGCTGATGGTCGTGCTCGATGAGTGGAGCCGCGAGTGCCTGGCGATTCACGTGGCGCGGCGCATCCGCGCCACCGATGTCCTCGAGGTGTTTGCCGATCTCATGCAGCTCCACGGCGTGCCGACCCATGTCCGCTCGGACAATGGGCCGGAGATGGTCGCGGAGACATTACGGGGCTGGCTGGGGCGGGTGGGGGCAGGCACGCTGTACATCACGCCTGGGAGCCCGTGGGAGAACGGCTACTGCGAATCCTTCAACGGCAAGCTGCGTGACGAGCTGCTGAACCGGGGACTGTTTGATACGCTGTACAAGGCGCAGGTACTGGTCGAACGGTGGCGGGTGCACTACAATCGCGTGCGGCCCCACAATGCGCTTGGCTATCGGCCTCCCGCCCCGGAGACCATCATGCCACGGCCTCCTGAACCGGATCGGATGCTGCCGCTCCCCGCGGCCTAAACTGACTCTCGCACTGGACCGAACGAAGCAGGCCGGTCAGGCGTCCCAGAGTTCGTCGTCGATGGCCTTCAAGACCACAGCCTCATTCGCCAGCAGGTGGCTCACGGTGACCCACCGACGGTGCCAGCGGATGCCTCCGTTGCGACTGACCCGCTGCACCTCGAAGTGGCCCGGATATTCGAGCGTCTGAAGCGGCCGAAGATACAATCGATCCGAGGGCACATAGCAGCTCGCCGGCGTCGCATTGCCCAGGGCTTCATGCGGGCGCACCTGATTGTACCGTCGCCGAAAACCATCCAGCCCCCGCTCTCGATCCGAAACTGGCATTTGAAGCCCGCACTCCAGACCGCATTGGGATGATCCATCGGTGCCAACGGCCGCCTCAGATATGCTCGACGCCGCCTGCGTTGGCGCAGCTGGACACGCCCGTGGCGCTCGAGGATGCGATGGACAGTGGCGATGCTGGGCAGGTCGGCATTGGGGACGCGGGGTCGCAGCAGCCGACAGACCTTACGCGCGCCCCAGGTATACCGCTGCGGCAGGTGTAGAATGCGCGGAACGACTGGAGCCGCGGTCGCGTGCAGGCTGGGCCGAGTGCGGTGCGAGCTATCCTCCAGCGGCGCCAGCCCTTCCCCCGTCATACGCGACGAGCGTGACATAGCCGGTCTTGCGACTGATCCCACAGGGCGCCAGACCTTCGCCATCGACCGCCCGGCCAGAGACACGTCCATCACAAACCGCAAACGCTCCTGCATGGCCGACAACTCCTTCCAGGGCATTCGCCTCTCCAGTCGAAGAGACGTACCTTGGAAGTGTCACTTCTCAGGTGATCACACTCTCTTATCGAGCACCTGCCAACGTACCGGCCGCCAGCTAACAGGCGCTTGAACGAGTCGGCGCGCGGCCGTCGGGTTGCATCGGGCTGGCACACCAGGCGGTCGCCGGGTACCTTCTTCGAGCGTGCCGCGGCCGGGCCGGGGATGTGCGGTTGTTCAACAGCAGACGACCTCTTTCCAACCCTCGATGCCACCCAACGTCTTGCTGGTCGTGACTGGTGCCTCGGGTACCGGCAAGACCACGATGGTACGAGCCCTGGCTTCGGAAGGCGTGCCGGGTTGTCGCTGCCACCATTTTGACTCCCTTGGAGTGCCCTCCTCAGACCAGATGACGACCACGTTTGGTTCTCCGGAGCACTGGCAGGAGGCGATGACGCATGAGTGGATTACGCGACTCGCCACCGATCCCGAGGAAGGGGCGATCGCCATTCTGGATGGCCAAGTGCTGCCTTCGGTAGTCGCAGACGCCTTCGCCCGAAATCATGTTCCGCACGGACGCCTCCTGCTCCTCGACTGCGCCACGGAGGTGCGCGAGCGACGCCTCCGGGAGGATCGGGGCCAGCCTGAACTCGCCACCAGCGAAATGGCCTCGTGGGCCGCCTGCCTTCGCGGGCAAGCTGACGCGCTCCGGATCCCCATCCTCGACACCACGGTCCTGACGGTAGAGGCCGCTGTGGCTCACTTGAGGCAGCACGTGGCAGGCCTCGTCGCCGATGCTGTCTAACCACCGCTGCCCGAGCCGTGGCGAGGCCATCGGGTTGCTCCAGGCCGGCACGACCTGCCGGCGGCAGCGAGGCTCTCCACACGCGCCGCGCCCCCGCAGGTCCTGCGCGGTCGTGAGCCGGTCGCCCTCCCAAGGAGGCTCCATGCGATCTTTGTCCCTTGCCTTGTCGTTTGCCTTTGCCGCGAGCTTCCTGGCATCGCCAGCCTCGGCCCAAGACTCCTCACTGGTCCGCTACGCCGCCGAACTCCGGCAAGCGGATCGCCTCCTACCCTTGAATCGTCGCGACTACTTCGAGCCTGGCGCGCGCCTCACCACGTGGACGCGAGCGCTCGCCGCCATCACCCCACCCGCTGCACTCGCCTCCGCGCATCGGCGACTGGTGGGGTATAGCCGGGAGTATGCCCGGCAACAGACGCAGGCCACTCCCGTCCCCAGCACCGGCATTGACGCGTGTATCGCTGGCCAGATCACGCCGGATCAGACCTGCCCATCCGATCCTTCACCGCCGGATGCCCACGCCCGTTTCGACCAGGCAAGCGCCACGCAACGACGGTACGTTGTCGTGCGGCGTGAGATCGCACGCCAGCTGCAGGCGGCCGGGTTAGTCCCCCCCGCCTCGTGGCTTGCCCCAGCCCTCAATTGAGACGTGGTGGCAGATAGGCGAATGAAGCCGTCAACGTGTGTCCGGGCTGCGGCGTTCGCGGCGATGTCCACGAGAAACGCGTTGCGACTGAAGCCTGATCGTTAGGCAACCTCCAACATACCCGATGTCATGCGACTCTGGACTCTGCACCCGCAGTATCTCGACGCTCAGGGATTGGTTGCCCTGTGGCGCGAAACCCTGCTGGCACGCGAGGTGCTGCGGGGAAACACGCTGGGCTACCGGAGTCATCCCCAATTGATCCGCTTTCGCGCCGCTCCGCGCCCTCTTGAAACGCTGAACGCCTATCTTGCGGCCATCCATGTGGAGGCCGTCCGCCGAGGCTATCGATTCGATCGTACCAAGCTCGGGCGCCGCACCGGAACGACCTCCCTTCGGGCCACTCGGGGCCAGATGCGCTACGAGTGGCAACACCTGCGCCGGAAGCTCAGCAAGCGAAGCCCCAAATGGCTCCGCACACTTTCGATCGTTCGTTCCCCGCGGGCCCACCCGCTCTTCCGTATCACTCGGGGACCCGTCGCCGCCTGGGAGCGTCCCATCGCCCGATAGCACCAGGCCACGCGACCGCCCGTCGCACCTCAGCGGCGCGCGCTGACAATCGCATGCGGCAGCCGTGGCACCGTCGCCCGGCTGTCTCAGCCGGGCAGCTTCCCTGAGACCTACCCCGCCCTGCAGTTGATCCGTGCCCCTCAGGCCGCTCGCGAAGGCCGTCGCCAGGCCCAATCGCCTACCTGGATCCCCCATGCGCGATGAACTATTTCGGATACGGCGGGCCATACCGGGTGATGAACCTCTGTAGCGCGCCGTTCGGCTTGAGGCGCTTTCGGAAGCTCCAGAGGCGTTCGGGTCCACCCACGATCGGGAGAGAGCCCGGACAATTGCTGACTGGCAGCGATGGCTATCGCCGGGCGCCACTTTCGTCTTGGAGACACCCACCGGACCGAAGGGAATTGCGGCCGGTGTTCCTGATGCGACCGACCCATCGATGGCGCACCTCATGGCCATGTGGGTTCATCCCGAGCTCCGCCGCTCGGGGGCGGCGACCGCACTGGTCCAGGCGGTGCTGGATTGGGCGGAAGAGCGTGGTGCGACCGCGGTCCGTTTGGACGTCATCGATGGCAACGCGCGAGCTCGCCGACTCTACGAGAGGCATGGATTCCGCTCCACGGGCCATAGCGCTATGCGGACGCGCGATGGAGCGCGCGAGGTTCAGATGGAACGGCGGCTCGGCACCCCTCGCCCATGACCTGATGTGCCACGGTGAGCCGCCGCCTTGCTGCAGCATGCACCAGCCGGGACGCGCACTCCGGCTGGCACCGTCTGCGACAGTCATGGAACTTCTCCGAGACCTGCCCCGCCCAGCGGCCGATCGTGGGCGTCAGGCGCAGGCGCGACGGCTCGGGCCCAGGATCACGGCAGGAAGGAGGGCACGGAAAGCCGGTGTGGACGTCGAGCGTTCGGGGGCTGAATGGGATGCGGGTACTGTCCGTGCACCCACGCGATGGCGGCCGGGTGGCGGCCTCAGGCTGGCACGCCCCCCTGTGGCTGGGTAGGTTCTCTCGGACCGGCCGAGCCGGCGGGCGAGGCGCGGGTGTTCGCTCGCATCCCGTCCACCACACCGACCCGGCCGATCCCGATGGTTCGAATAATTGAGGTCACCCTCTGGTGAACACCGGCGTTTCCGACAAGTCGCGGACTGTCGCGCTTCTCCTCGCGGGGCTCCTGGGCCCCTTCGGCGCACATCGATTCTACACCGGGCGCAAGCGCTCAGGCGTCTTGATGGCGCTCACACTCGGTGGAGCGGGGATCTGGTACCTCTATGATCTTATCGTCGTGGCCGCCGGTGGCTTCCGGGATATCGACGGCCGCCTGGTGTCAGATTGGGAGGTCGAGGAGCAGCCACGCCAGGACTTTTCCCCCGATCTTCTTCTCGAGTTGGACCACCTCCGGCAGGAGGTCGCAGAACTTTCTGAACGGGTCGACTTTACCGAGCGCCTACTCGCCAACCAGCGCCACGAAGAGTTGGCCAATCCCCGCCCACAGGCTCGGCCAGGCGGATCGCCATAGGGAGCCCCCACCGGTCCTCCGGCACGGACAGGCGAACTTCCCTGCCCACGCGCTCTAACCGGCGCATGCAGCAGACCTGGCTTGGCGGTCGGTGCGGACTGGCACGACTGGCCCTCGTATCGTAACTTGCATAAGAGGGGCCGCCGCCGAACCGCTGAAGCCGGTCGTTCGGCCCGTTGAGCCCGAACCTTCTTTCTCCGAAATAGGACAGGCCATGACGCGACTCAAACTTTTCCTGATCCTGGCTTGCGCGACTGGTGCCGCTGCCACACTCGCCGCCACGTCACCCGTGAGCGCTTCGCGTCACCTCGGATCGGCCAATGTCACGCCAGATTCCCCGAGGGCTGTCGCGGGATCGCCCGCAGCGCAGCTGCCCGACGTGGGCGCCTGGTTGTCTCGCTATGGCACCTACAACGTCATCCAGGGCTCTTGGAATTTCCTCCCGAGTGGCGACGGATGCTGAGAAGGGAGCTGCAGCGCCGGCGTTGCTTGCGTTGGGAGTGATGCCGGGACGGCCCGGCGTACCCACGGCGGAATGACCGTTCCACCCTCGTTCATGTGGATTCGGACAGGGTGGGATGACGGCCGACATCCCAGATTTTTCTCGAAAGAGCTCACGTACCTTCCGTCGCGTTCCCCATGCGCCTTGGCCTTCTTCCGCCTCCAGCTTGCCGTGCCCCCGCCATCTCAATTGTGACGTGCAGCGATGGCGGTTTCCAATCATCGCACCCCTGCCGTGTCCAATATCCGGAACGCAGGCGGTGTCGTTGGTCGACCTGACGGGTGATGATGGTGCAGGCCGATTAGGTGAGGCCGGCCAGCCTCTACTCCTTGGGCGCGGACTCTCGGATGGGCCCGCTGGTGTTTTCATTCGAGCTCACGATGCAGGCCCGGGTCCGACGGAAGGCAGACTGGCGCTTTGATCTCCTTCTGCCCCAGTAAGCGGGTGATACGCTCTGATGGGCTCCTCTCTCTTGGAGGAGATCCGAACTCTGCCGGAATCTGGCCAAGCCACCGTTTGCGCGGTACCCGACAATGCACCAATGCATACGGATGCACCGGCGCCCCGTACCTGGCGCCTTTGCCACCCAGGACGCGTCGGCTCTCGCAGACGGGCACCCCTAGCCGGCGCCGAGTCGGTAGCCTGAGACCTGCCACGGTCTGCAGGTGACGCGACGTCTTGAGGCGTCAGCCCTGTCCGGCGGAGGAAGTACCGATGCCCCACCCCGGTCTCGAAGAGATCATCACTTCCCGCTTGGGCGACCAACGCCCGTGTCACCCGTCTGTTCCTCGCCGGTCTGCCCACTGCACTCTTCGATCGCGGCATCCCTGGTGCACCGCGCCGCACTCCCAGGATGATCGCCGGCCATATTCACAATGCCCGGTGCATGTGGGTCCGTACCCTCGGGAAACCGCACGGGATTCTCGTCCCCGCGTTGGTCGACCGCCGGGTAGTCACGAAGGCGGATCTTGTCCGTGCTCTTGGCCAGAGTACCGTCGCCATCGGGGAACTCCTCCGGCTCGGCTGCGCCCACGGGGGCCGAGTCGCCGTCGACCACCGCCTACGTCTGGCGCAATCTTGCACTGGACGTCGGTCATGTCCTGACGTACTTCGTGGCCCACGAGGCTCATCATCGCGGGCAACTGGTCCTCGTAGCTAGGCAGTTGGGCGTGCCCTTGTCGGAGGCAGCCAGGAATGGAATGTGGGCTTGGAAGACTCCTGTTCGCCACCGGCGCCCCGAGCTCGTGACGTCACACCGGCGACGGCCCGAGGCCGGAATCGGCCGGACCGTTGGCGCACACGGGCACGGTCTCGCGTCGCCGGACAGGTTCCAGTCACTCTGTGGCTCCACGCAGGCGTTGCAATACCGTTGTGCGTCGCCCATGGCCCACACCTCTTCTCCGCTCCCCTACCGGAGGTCGCCAATGGACGCAACACTGAATCGCGCGCTTCTGCCCCACAATACGTGCTTTGGCTGCGGACTCGAGAACCCGGTGGGCTTGCGGATCACCGTCTCCCGTGACCCCGCGCGCGAGGGCGTGCTGTGTGCCGAGTTCGTGCCGCTCGAGAGCATGGCAGGCTTTCCCGGCATCACGCACAGGGGAGTCATTTACGCCGCGCTGGACTGCCTTTCGGCCTGGGTCGCGACGCTGCTGGGACCTAATCGCGGTGCGGGATGGATCCTGCGCTCGGCCACCACGACCTATCTCAATCCGTCGCAGGTGGGGCACCCACTCAATCTTGAAGGCTCCATCAAGTGTCAGGCGGGCGAATGGGAGCCAGTCGTGGTTCGCACCGAGGCACGGCGTGAGGACGGCAAGGTGTGTGTCGAGGCAGAATTCAAAGTGGTGCCCCTGTCTCCCGCAAAGCTAGCAAGCATTGCTGGCCTCCCTGAGCTACCGGCCAACTGGCGCACATTCCTGTCGGGAGATGCCTGATGCGGGCACGCGCCAGCCACGGCGCCGCCGTGCAGTCGGCGCAGACGGGAGGCGCCTCCGCATCCACGACAGCTACGATGGGGCTCTCCCCGCCCCACAAGCGCGGCCGCTTTGTCTCGAACGAATTGGGGAGAGGCTGGCCTGACGGCGTGTCAGCCTCTGGGACAACGACGCGCTTTGCCCTCGCGGGCTACCCCACCCTGCCAGGCACGGCCGCTCGCCCCAACTGCACATCCGGCAACTGGCCGACGTCAACACCGCGACCCTCGGGCGATTGCTGGCCCGGCCCGCCAAGCGCCTGGCACCCGTGTCCACTTGCGGCAGCCGATGCGCGTGCGCGCGAAGGCGAATCAGCGCGAGGCCTGTCGAGACATACCCGGGCGACTGTACACGGTCGACAGGAGCTCCCGGTGCCGGACAGGTTGACCGCAACCAACCGCATTCTACGGGTGGTATCGACCCCGGGGCGCTAGCCCCAACCAGTCCTACCCGCTTTCACTTGGAGGCACCATGTCCTCGTCCCCCCAACCCCTCGCCATTGTCACCGGCACGAGCTCCGGGATCGGCGAAGCGCTGGCGTACAGCCTGATCGGACGCGGCTGGCGCGTGGTCGGTCTCGCGCGCCGCGACGCTGCCATCAGGGACCCGCACTACAAGCACATTCGGGTGGATCTCGCCGATCTTGCGGCAGTTGCGTCCGCTCTCGAGTCACAGGTACGTCCGCTACTGGCCAGCCACCCCACCGCGACTCGCGTCGGCCTCGTGAACAACGCGGCCCTCGTGGCGCTTCTCGGCCCCGTACAGCAACTCGACCCGCTCGCCCTGCTTGAGGTGTACGCGGTCAACACTGCTGCCCCCATCATGCTGATGGGATGGTTCCTTCGGCACTGTCCTCCCGGGGTGCCCCTCCGCATAGTCAACGTCTCCACCGGCGCGGCCGTGAGTCCGTATCCCGGCCTGGCCGCGTACGGAAATACCAAGGCGGCCCTTCGGCTGGCGGGGATGGTCCTGGCGGCCGAGCTGGACACCATGCCAAACGCTGCGCCACGCGATGCGACCATACTTTCTTATGAGCCGGGTCTGGTCGACACCCCAATGCAGACTGGCGGCGCGCACGAGCTCGCGAACCACGTTACCGGTCGTGCAGGTGTTCATCGATTGGGCGGCGTCAGGGGCGCTCGTGGCTCCCGCCATTCCAGCTGGTTACATCGCGGACTACCTCGGCGCGGACGGTCACCCCCGGTGGCTGGAACAGCGCTTTGACGCCCCGCCCCCGGCTGGGCCGGCAGAGACTTCTACTGGGGTGCAACGATAGTGGCCAGGCCCCACAACAGTTCTCGGCGGATCGGCGGCATCCATTCTTGCCAAGCTCGGAAGTCAGCCCCGGCTCCCGAGTCCGAGCGCCGCGTCGCTCTCTCAGCGGCCGAGGCTCAGGGGCGCTGCACGCTCACCTGACCTAAGGCGACCCACGGCCCCACGGGATGCTTCCGCCCGTTGTTGTCGTGCAGGCGTCTCGGGCTGGCACCCCAAGCCGCGGACCGGTAAGTTCGCCGGACCTCGGCACGTTGTAGGAATGACTCCCGCCGGGTGGTTTCTGCCGGGCTGCGGAGACTTCATGGCTCGCTTTGTCGCCATACTGTTCGGCGCCACTCTCGCCCTGCTCGGAGCGATCCCCCTTCTCGGGGCGAGGCGGGCCCTGGACGCCGGGCCGCTCACAGGGGTGACCACCATTGCCGTTGCGGCGATGATCGTCGCATGCGGCTGCTACGTGGCCTGTCTGGGAATCGCTCGCCGCATCGTTCTTCCGTTCGCGTCGCTCATCGTTGGCATCGGCGTACCCTTCCTGATCAAGGCGGTTGCGCTCGCTGCGGTGAGCTATTCGGAAGGGCATGCCGTCGCAGCATCCCGGCTCTCTGCGGATCCCGTCGGTAGGGATGTCATCGGGGTCGGCCTGGATTTCGTTCTTGTGGACTCGGCCTTCCCCGGCGGCCACATCCTGATTCATCTGAGCCAGCGCAATGCTCACGTCGAAGTGGTGGCTGGCGGACTTGGGGCACGCTGACGGCGCCATCGAACCAGTCCCGCCCCGGCAGGCGTTGACGGGGGAGTGGCACAGGCGGGCCGCGGCCAGCCGAACCTGGGCAGACCCCTGAGGGCTCTTCGCGCCCGGCAGCCTATGCATCGGTGGAGTCTGCCCGTGCCCACGGCTCTCGTGGAGTCGAACGCTCGCGGGCGCGCGCGTCCTCATGGTGCTCCGATCCCGGGGAGTGACACTCCCTGATGGGAGCCCCCATTCGGTTCGACGCTCCTGCCGGCCAGCATATGCACCGCGGTCACCTGAGGACCCACGCACCCGACGAACCGCATTACCGGAATCCCCGCAGGGATATCCGTCTCACCATTCTCCGAGAAGAGTGCCGGCGTGTCCAAGCTCCGCGTCCTGTGCTTCTCAATGTCTATCGACGGCTACGGCGCCGGACCCGGCCAGAGCCTCGATAATCCGCTGGGCGTCGGCGGTCCTGAGCTTATGGAGTGGTTCTTTCACACCCGCACCTGGCAGAGGATGCATGGCAACGCTGGAGGCGAGACCGGTGTGGACGACGAGCTGGCCGCAAGGAGCTTCGAGGGAATCGGTGCCTGGATTCTAGGTCGAAACATGTTCGGCCCGATCAGGGGGCCGTGGCCCGACGAGAGCTGGCGGGGTTGGTGGGGTGAGGAGCCACCGTACCACACCCCGGTCTTTGTCTTGACACATCACGCGCGCCCACCCCTCGAGATGGCTGGTGGCACCGTCTTCCACTTCGTCACGGAGGGCAGTGACGCGGCACTGCACCAGGCCAGGGAGGCCGCCGGGGCGCGCGATGTCCGCGTGGGCGGAGGGCCGGCCACAATTCGCCAGTACCTCAGTGCTGGACTCGTCGACGATCTCCATCTGGCCATTGCCCCTGTGCTGCTGGGAACCGGAGAGGCGCTGCTGAGCGGGACAGACCTGCGTGCGCTCGGCTATGAGTGTGCCACCCAGATTGCAGGACCCCGAGCCACGCATGTGCTCTTGCGTAAGCGCCGATAGTCTCGTCCTGACCGTCCACGGCGCGTTCGCGACCAGCCGGTAGCGGTTGGATCGCTCAGCGGACAGACTCGGCAGACTTCGAGGCCTCGACCGTTGTCACTTCCGCTAAGCTGCACACTGCTGTCGCTCCTCGGGTGTGGCGTCGGCCGTGCCAGAGCTGCGGGTGCATCGGCACTGCGGCCCCCGGGAGATGATGCGGGGTTGCCAGGCGGCTGGCAGCATTCTGCCGTGGGACATGCCATGCCGCTCCAGTGGTTTCGGTCCCTATGGCTGGGGGTGCCCACGGGGGGCAGCCGAGATGTCCTGGCCATCCATACGGTGGCTTTTCCACTCTTCCTCCTGGCCTCGCTGGTGGAGTCTCTCGCCCGCTGACTCCGCCATCCGACCGGCAGGCCGACAGCCAGTGCGCTGCCGAGCGCCTCGTGGCGGCTAGCACGGCCCCTCCTTGTCGAATAGCTTTGTGCCTTCGCGCGACGCGCCTCCGATCATGCATGGCCGCTGCTCAGTCTCACAACCTCTCTTCCGCAATGCGCCCAATTTCGAGAACCCTCTTCCTTCTGGCCGTGGCGAGCTGCTCCCCAGGGCCGTCCGTCGATACATCCCCGGGGAAAGCTGAGCTGCTCAGCGGCTCGTGGGACTTTGTGGTGCACCGTGCCGGCCGCCCTGATCTGATCGGCTCGGTTTCGCTCGCCCCCTCCCTCGACTCGGACCATACGGTGCCGGTGGCGTTGAGAGGGGGAACCCTCGAAGGCACGTTTCACCTCCGGGATGACGCGTGGCTGACCGCGGTGCCATCGGACTCTGGCGCGTCAGCCTTCATCGGATCCGACAGTTCAGTCGTGCTCTACCTGCGCCTTCAGGGTCGCTGCACCAACTGTGGCAATCTTGGCTTCGGCGGGCGTTTGCGGGATTCGCAGGTGACTGGCCACTGGGTGCAAGAGTTCAGTAGCGATCAACCCCAGGGCTCCTTTACCCTCCAGCGTGCGGGCAGTCGTTGATGGCCACTAACTGCGCCGGGCTGCAGGTTCCTGGAACCGAGAACAGTCTGCTCGTCGCCACCGCAGGGGGGCATAGCCATCCAGAGGCGAACCCTGGGCGGCGGCCGGACCACACCCTGATCTCGGCGTCCCTGGCCGCTGCTGCTCGCCAGAGCTCGCCACCGCCCGAGCCCCCACCGAGGCGCGGAGCCCGGCGCGTTGTTGTCTCCAGCGTCGTCGGCGCTGGTGTCACGGCCTACCCTGCCTGGAGCAGCTCAACGGGCGGAGCGGAAGCACGCGGGGCGACGGCCGCCGAAGACCTCCTGTTTCACCAGGCCCGACCCAAGCAGGGGGGCCCAGCCGAGTGCCGTGGCTCCCTTGCGCCGCACGACGGGGGTAGGCGGGCCGCGCGGCAGCCCAGTGTCCTCGTGAAGGCCACGCCACGGAGTCGCCCGCGACTGGCTTGCCCAGTGGCGGAACCTCCTGCAGCTTTGGAGAGGGCGTGAGCACCGTACCCAGGTCGGGAGAGCGCCTCATCGCATCATAGAGCGGAGCACTCAACCTCGGGGTGTGGCTGTTCCGGTCATTTTCGTCAGTGATGCGTGGGGATCTTGCCGCTCGCTACCATGACTGCGCGGTGCCGCCTCGCAGACAGACCGCGGCCCGCCGTCACGCTCCGCTCACTCCAGGGGTCACGAACATGGACAATGGCTCACTCGCCCTGCTCATCCCTGTGCTCGCGCTTGCGATTCCGGTCAGCGCGGTCATCATGGGCGGCCTCGCCAGGATCGCGAAGCTCCGGGTCGAGGAGGCCAAGCTGAAAGCCGGGGGCAACCCGGCCGATCTGGATCGCATCGTCGGTCACGTCGCCGAGCTGCGACGGGAACTCGACGAGGTCCACGAACGGCTGGACTTCACCGAGCGGATGCTGGCACAGTCCAAGCAACCGGAGCCGTTGCGACGGCCCGAATAGCTCACGGATGAACACCCCCTGAGGCGAGCCTGGCCTCCCACCGCGCTGGCTGCCTCCTGGCCAGGATGCCGACCCGTGATTCGACCCACGATGGAGAGAGCATGAGCGTTGAGATCCGTATCCTTGGCGCTGAGGACAGTGCCGCCTTGTCGCGCGTCGCAGCCGGCACCTTTGATCAGGATGTCGATCTGGCCCTCGCGGTCGAGTTCCTCCGCGACCCGCGGCATCATATCGCGGTGGCGAGTGACGATGGCGTCGTGGTCGGTTTTGCCTCCGCGGTGCACTACGTGCATCCCGACAAGCCGGCTGAGCTCTGGATCAATGAAGTCGGCGTGGCACCATCGCATCGCCGAAAGGGGCTGGCGCAGCGCCTGCTCAAGACAATGCTCGACCTGGGCCCGCTGCTCGGATGCCGGGACGCCTGGGTGCTGACCAGTCCAGCGAATCAAGGGGCGATTCGCCTGTACCAGGCTGCCGGCGGCCGCCGCCTGACGGATCCGCCCGCCATGTTCACTTTTCGCCTGCCCACAGATGCTCAGCCACCTCCGACGACTTCTTGACCACATGCAGTGGGCGGACGAGTGCACGCTTGCCTCGCTTCGCACCCTGGCTTCCCCCGGGATGGCCCTGGAGTTGTACGCCCATCTGATCTCGACCGAACAGGTGTGGTTCGCCCGCATTCAGCAGCTCCCGCCGCGACACCCCGTCTGGCCGATACTTGATCTGGAGCAGTGCGTGGCGCTAGCCAGCGAGAACGGTCGCGCTTATGCCAGCTTCGTGGCCACCCTCGGAACGGAGGGCCTGAGCGCCGAGGTCGCCTATACCAACAGCGCGGGCGCCTCGTTCCGATCACGCGTCGGGGACATCCTGTTGCATGTCTGCTTGCACGGGAGCTATCATCGGGGGCAGGTCGCCGCGCTGGTGCGGCAGGCGGGCGGGTCGCCCGCCCCGACCGACTTCATCGCCTTTGTCCGCGGCGCGCCCGCGGCAACCCGCTCCTCGGGGAGGTGATCGTGGGCTCAACTCCCGATATGCCCAATCGGCACCCTGGTGAAGCCCCGATGGACTCCCTGCCATTTTCCCTCAGGGTCCCCGGACAGGATGCCCTGACGGTGACTCTGATCTCCAGCACCCGATTCCGGTTTCGGGGCTCGTTGACGCTTGCCGGAGACGTGCTGTTGATTGAATGGACCGGGAGCGCCACGGTCGACGAGGTCGGTGCCCGGGTTGGGGCCCGCTCGAGGGAGATCGCCCTGCCCCCGGAGTCGCTGTCGCTGGCACTGACGGCCGTGCGAGGACTGCGCCTGCTGGGCGGATGGCTTTGGCCATACCTCGAAATCACGGCCAGCGCATTGGGCGACATCCGCATCGTGCCGAGTGAAGATGGAGGGGTGGTCCGGTGCTTCCTGGCACGGCGCGACCGGGCGCTCGCGGCCCGCCTGATCGCAACGGCGCTGAGCCGACGGGCCGAGCTCCTGGACGCCCCGCCCAGCGTGTCGTCGGAAGCTCCCCCGGTGACGACTCCCTCCGGCGGCAGCTCGCGCCTGACGTAGCGGTCCCCCTCCCGCATACCAGCGGTAGGCAGGATGCGGAGCGCCCGACAGTGGGTAACCTCAGGCTCTCGACGGCAGCGTACACGAGACGGCACTCCCCGGCTCGGGCACTGCCTCTCCGCCTCGATCGCCTCCGCCGGAGGCACCGATGACGCACACCTCAACCGGGCCACACGACCATGAAAACCTATGTCACGACCACCGGCGTCCTGTTCGCATTCATTGCCCTGGCGCATATCTGGCGAGTCGTCTCGGAGTCGCGGCAACTCGCGACCGACCCGTGGTTTCTCGGCATGACGCTGATCGCTGCGGCGTTGTCGCTCTGGGCCTGGCGGCTGCTCCGTGGGGCGGCCACCTCATAGCCGGCGCAGACTCTACTCCACGCGTGCAAACGGGGGCCCTCCGGGGCCCCCGTTCGGCGCTCCAAGACCGGAAAGGTCACTCCCATTCGATCGTCGCAGGCGGCTTGGAGCTCACATCGTAGACGACTCGATTGACGCCGACCACCTCATTGGCGATCCGGTTCGACATCCGGGCCAGCACCTCCGCCGGAAAGGGGAACCAGTCGGCGGTCATCCCGTCGCGGCTGGTGACCGCTCGGAGACCTACCACCTGGTCGTAGCTCCGCTCATCCCCTTGCACACCCACGGAGCGGATGGGCAGGAGCACTGCGAATGCCTGCCAGATCTCGTCGTACAGTCCGGCGGCGCGGATTTCCTCGATGTAGATATGATCGGCCTTGCGTAGCACGTCGAGCTGAGCGCGGTTCACCTCGCCCAGAATCCGGATGGCAAGCCCGGGACCAGGGAACGGGTGTCGTCCGACCATCTCCTCCGGCAAACCCAGCTCCCGACCGACCCGACGGACCTCATCCTTGAAGAGCTCGCGGAGCGGCTCAATGAGTTTGAATGGCAGTTTTTCCGGCAGCCCGCCCACATTATGATGGGTCTTGATGGTCACGGAGGGACCGCCGACTGGCGACATCGACTCGATGACATCCGGATAAAGCGTTCCCTGCACCAGGAAGCCGATGTTGCTGCCGACCTTGCGGGCCTCCTCTTCGAAGACATCAATGAAGGCATGCCCGATCCGCTTCCGTTTGGTCTCGGGATCGGTGATGCCCTTGAGGTCACCGAGGAACCGGTCGCTCGCATCCACCACCCGCAGATCGATGCCGTAGTGGCGCCGGAAGGTGTGTTCGACCTGCTCCCGCTCGTGGAGCCGAAGCAGGCCATGGTCGACGAAGATGCAGGTGAGTCGGTCACCGACCGCCCGATGCACCAGCACGGCCGCAACCGAGCTGTCGACCCCACCCGAGAGCCCGCAGATCACACGGGTCGTCGGGCCGACCAGCTCCCGAATCCTGGCGATCTCGCCCTCGACGAAATGACCCGGT
The DNA here is from genome assembly GCA_963726955.1 of uncultured Gemmatimonadales bacterium. Lineage (GTDB taxonomy): Bacteria > Gemmatimonadota > Gemmatimonadetes > Gemmatimonadales > GWC2-71-9 > JADJOM01. Next base: position 68,256 of record CAVSEC010000015.1, read on the forward strand.
GTCCAGTCCGGGGCGCAACCGCACACCTCGAACAGGAAGTTGTGCAGCATTTCGGCGCCGCGTGGCGTGTGTGCCACCTCGGGGTGGAACTGCACGCCGAAGAGGGGCCTGGTCTTGTGCTCGATGGCGGCCACGGGCGCATTGAGACTCGAGGCCGTGACCGTGTATCCCGGCGGCGCCGTATCGACGTGGTCACCGTGACTCATCCAGACTGGCGTCTCCTCTCCCGCTCCGAACCCGTGGAACAGGCGCCCGCCATGGGTCTGGACCATTGCCCGGCCATACTCGCGCCGGTCGGCACGCTGCACCGTGCCGCCTGACATCTGGGCCAGCAGCTGCATCCCGTAGCACAGTCCGAGCACCGGCGTACCGAGGTCCAGCAATGCCGGCTCCGCGGTCGGCACATTGTCACCGTACACCGAGTTCGGCCCGCCGGAGAGGATGATGCCTTTGGGCTTCCACTCCCGGATCCACTCCACCGTTCGGGAGGGCGGATGGATCTCGCAGTACACATGCGCCTCGCGCACCCGGCGCGCGATGAGCTGAGTATACTGCGAGCCGAAATCGATGATCAGGATGCCGTTGTGATGCTCGGTCACTCCACCCACCTCGGTTCCGGGGTCTCACTGGCGAAGAGATCCTCCACCCGCTCGCGCGGCCGCACCACGGCCCAGCGGCCACCATCCACCAGGACCTCGGCCGGGCGCGGCCGACCATTGTAGGTGGACGACATCACGAAGCCGTACGCTCCGGCCCCGAGGACCGCGAGCTGCTCCCCTGCCGCGAGGCCCGGCAGGATCCGGTCGCGCGCCAGGAAATCGCCCGTCTCGCACACCGGCCCGACGATGTCCACCACCGACTCCGCCCGGTGCCGCGACTGCAGCTCCACGATTTCGTGATAGGCCATGTAGTGGCTCGGCCGCACCAGATCGTTCATCCCGGCGTCGACCAGCACCAGTTCCTTGCCGCCCGAGTGCTTGCGTGAGAGCACCGTCGTGAGCAGCAGCCCCGAGCTGCCGACCAGGTAGCGGCCCGGTTCCACCACCAGGGTGAGCCCGGTCTCTCGCGCGAGCGGGATGACCGCCTCGGCAAAGCGCCGTGGCCCGAGTGGCGTCTCATCACGATACCGGATCCCCAGGCCGCCGCCGATGTCCAGGTTGGTCAGGGTGCCAATGCCGGCAGCACGCATCCGGTCCACCAGCCCGGCGAGCTTGGCGACGCCTTCACTGTAGGGCCCGGTTTCGAGGATCTGGCTGCCGAGGTGCATCGCGATACTCTCGAGGCGTAGGCTCCCATGCCGCTGCACCGCCAGTGCGAGGTCCAGCACCTGATCGAACGGTACCCCGAACTTGATGCCGCCCTGCCCCGTTGCGATGAACGGGTGGGTATCGGCGGTGACATCGGGATTGACCCGGATTCCGATCGCGACGCTGCGCTCCAGCCGGTCGGCGATCGCGCCGAGTTTTGCCAGTTCATCGGCGGACTCGAGATGGATATGCCCCACCCCCGCGACCAGCGCCGACTCCAGCTCCGCCGGCGACTTGCCTACCCCGCTGAAGACGATCCGCCGAGCGGGATACCCGGCCGCCAGCGCGCGCTGCAGTTCGCCACCGGAAACGATGTCGGCGCCAGCGCCGAGATCGCGAAAGATGCGCAGCACCGCCAGGTTGCTGTTCGCCTTGACGGCAAAGCAGATGCGGTGCGGCACCGGGCCGAGGGCGGCGTCCAGCTCGTGGTACTGTCGGCGGATCGTTTCGGCATTGTAGCAGTAGGTGGGGGTGCCGGCCGTCGCCGCGACGTCCGCCAGGCGCACGCCGCCAAGGAAGAGTCCGCCATTTCGCCGCTCGAGGCCGGCGTCCTCGAACAGGGCGCCCTGGTCGGCCGCCCGCCCCCCGGTCGTCAGTACGCCCTGGCCCACACCGCCTCCGCGACGGAAGGACGTCCACACCACATGCAGGTCGCCGGTGTCTCGGGAGAACGGAACTCAGCATCCGGCAGGCAGCGGATCGTCGCCTTGGTCTCCGCCTTGATGTCCGCCTCACACTTGGGATCTCCGCACCAGCCCCCGTATGCGAAGCCGCCGTCGCGCTCGAGGAAGTCGAGGAACGACGCCTTGGTCACACCACGGATGCTGTTGCGCTCACGCCGGGCCCTGGCCGCCTCCAGCAGCTCCAGCTGCATCGCGTCCATCTCGATCCGCAGCGCACCGGCCAGGCCCTCGGTCGGGAGCGGGGTCTTCTTGCCCCCGGTGCGGCGGGCGAGCATGACCGTGCCGCCCGCCACATCCCGCGGACCGATCTCGAGCCGGAAGGGGACGCCCCGCCCCTCCCACTCGTAATACTTGGCACCGGGCTTGAGACCGTCTCGCACGTCAAGATGAACCCGGATCCCGGCGCCCTTGAGCTCGCGGACGACATGTCCTGCCGCATCGAGGACGGTGGCCCGCTCGACGTCGTTCTTGTAGATCGGGACGATGACCACCTGATACTGCGCCAGCCGGGGCGGCGTGATGATGCCGCTGTCGTCGCCATGCATCATGACCAGCGCGCCGACCAGTCGGGTGGAGACACCCCACGAGGTGTTCCACACATATTCGAGCGTGCCCTCGGCGCTCTGGAACGTCACCTGGAACGCCTTGGCGAAATTCTGACCGAGGTTGTGACTGGTGCCGGCCTGCAGCGCCTTGTTGTCCTGCATCAGGGCCTCGATGCAGTAGGTCCGGAGCGCACCGGCAAAGCGTCTCGCTGTCGGTCTTCCGTCCCGTGATCACCGGCATCGCCATCCACTCCTCGGCGAAGGTCCGGTAGGTCGCCGAGGATCTTCAGCGTGAACGCCTCGGCATCGGCCTCGTCGACGTGCGCCGTGTGCCCTTCCTGCCAGAGAAACTCCGCGGTCCGCAGGAAGAGCCGGGTCCGCATCTCCCAGCGCAGCACGTTGCACCACTGGTTCATGAGCATCGGCAGGTCGCGATAGCTCTGAATCCACTTGGCGTACATCGAGTAGATGATCGTCTCGGAGGTCGGGCGAATCACCAGCGGCTCCTCCAGCACCTTGCCGCCGCCGATCGTCACCACGGCCAGTTCCGGCGCGAACCCCTCGATGTGCTCCGCCTCCTTGGCGAGGAAGCTCTGCGGAATCAGCAGCGGGAAGTAGGCGTTCTGGACCCCATGTCTCCTTGAACATGTCGTCCAGCGCCCGCTGCATCTGCTCCCAGATGGCGTAGCCGTTGGGACGGATCACCATGCAGCCGCGCACCGGGCTGTAGTCGGCGAGCTCCGCGCGCATGATCACTTCGTTGTACCAGGCGCTGAAATCCTGGGCGCGGGTGGTGAGTGCCTTGTTGTCAGCCATCGGATGCCAGTCGGTCAGGGGTCATGATGCGTCAGCGCCGCCGACAGGTCGGCGGCGAGCGTAGCGGCGGCGACAGCGCGCTGGGACTTCGCGCGCAGGTCCTTGAGTTGCACCTCGCCGCGGGCCCGATCGTCGGGGCCGATGACGATCGCGAACGCCGCCTGCCGGGCGTCCGCCAGCTTGAGCTGCTTTCCCACTCCGTCGGCGCGAAGTGCGTACTCGACTCGCACGCCGGCCTCGCGGAGCTCATGCGCGACGTGCAGCACGTACGGCAGATCCTCCTCGGTGACGCCGGCGACGAATGACGTCGATCGAGGCGGCCGGCACCGGCACCAGTCCGCGCTCCTTCAGCAGGTCGCCGAGGACCACATCACCGATCGCGAAGCCGACGGCCGGCAGATCCACGCCGCCCAGCAGCGTCGAGCAGGCCGTCGTAGCGACCGCCGCCTGCGATGGCGCGAAGGGAGCGGCCGGCATCGAACAGCTCGAAGACCGTGCCGGTGTAGTAGGCCAGCCCGCGCACGATTGTCAGGTCGACATCGATGAACTCGCGCGAGACCCATGGCGTCGAGTGCCGTGATCGTCTGCCGTCAGACCGGCGAGCGCCTCCGGTCCGTTCGGGCAATCTCCGAGAGCGGCGTCGAGCATCTCGAGGGAATTCAGTGTCGGAACCGACAGGAGGCGGTCGATCGCCTCGCCAGAAAACTGCTGCTGCTCGAGGAGCGCGATCGTCTTCTCCCGAGGGGTCCGGTCGATCTTGTCCAGCACGGCGAACCCCAGTGCCAGCCGATCGCCCTCGAACTGGCGCTCCCTCTGCAGGTACGCCGTGAGTACGCGGCGGTCGGAAAGACGCACGCGCACCGCATCGGGCCCGAGGCCGAAGCCCCGCATCATGTCGATCGCCAGCGCGATGATCTCGGCGTCGGCCAGCGGCCCCGGCTCGCCGATCAGGTCGCAGTTGAGCTGGATAGTACTCGCGGAGTCGCCCCCTCTGCTGTCGCTCGTAGCGGAACATCTGGGCGATCGAGAACCAGCGGATGGGCTTCTTCAGCCCGTTGGCCCGGGCCGCCACCATGCGGGCCACGGTCGGCGTCATCTCGGGGCGGAGCGCGACCTCGGCGGTCGCCCTTGTCGGTGAAGTTGTACAGCTGGCCGCACGATCTCGTCGCCACTCTTGGCGGTGTAGAGCTCCAGCGGCTCGAGCGGGGGCCCGTCGATACTCCTCGAAGCCGTACCGCGCGGCCACACGGCGCCAGGCTCGAAGATGTGGGCGCGGAGCGCGAGATCGGCGGGATAGAAGTCCCGAAAGCCCGGCAGGGGCTGGGTGTTGCATGGGGCGGAAAAGTAACCGGCCCCGACCCGGATCAAACTCGGTCGAGAGTGCCGCCAGTTCCCCGTGCAGCGTGCGGGCTCGCCGTGCACCGGGGGTCAAGCTCGACCGTTTACGACTCGGTTCTCAGACCTCCTAGGCTCCAGCCCCACCGCCTGCCATCACGTCGCCGACGGTGTGGAACGAGCCCGTCACCAGGACCGTCGCCGCTCCCTCCTGCACCTCCGCGCAGCGCCCGGCCGAACTCAGGCACCAGGCTCCACTCCGCCCGGGCCGGTGGGCGATCCGGATCGACTTGAGCCAGCGCCGGAGCCAGGTCATGTCCCAGCGCCGACCGGCCGCCGACGGCGCGATCGGTGAGTACGCCCGCGGTCGACCACCTCGTCGAGCCGGACCAGCATTTCGGGCCACTCCTTGTCGCCCAGGATCGAGACCAGGGCATGGAGGGGCCGCGGCAGGTCGGCAGCCTCGGATGGCGCGTCACCCAGCGCCGCCATGCCGTCGGGATTGTGGGCCACATCGAACAGCCACCTTCCCCGCCGGTCGAACCGCCCCGGGATCCGCGCCTGCGCGAATCCCGCCTCGATCTGCGGCCGCGGTCGGGCCGGTACCGCTCCGGCAGCGCCATCAGGATGCCGTGCGCGACGGCGGCATTCCGGCGCTGGTGAGGGCCCCTCGAGCCCGAGCGGCCCGTCCCAGCGGTAGTCGGCGGGCAGCACCCGGACATCGGCCCGCTTCCCCCCTGCGCCTTCACGGTGGCCCGCGCCGCCGCCCGCAGCACCGCGACCAGGGCCGGATCGGTCTCGCCGATCACGAACGGGACGCCCGGCTTGGCGATCCCCGCCTTCTCCCGGGCGATCGCCTCCAGCGTGTCGCCCAGATACTTCATGTGGTCGCGGGCGATCCGGGTCACCCCGCTGACCGCGGGCTGGACCACGTTGGTGCTGTCCAGCCGCCCGCCGAGGCCGACCTCGGCGACCGCGATGTCCACCCCGCGGGCCGCAAAGTCGGCCAGGGCGATGGCCGTCGTGGCCTCGAAGAAGGTGGCATTCCGCGTCGGGTGATCAGTGGCTTCAGCCGCTCGGTCCACATCGCCACCGCCGCCTCGCTGATCGGCACCCCGTCCACCACGCATGCGCTCCCGGAACGAGACCAGGTGCGGCGAGGTGTACAGGCCGACCTGCCAGCCCCGTCCGCCGGAGCGCCGCGGCGACGAGGGTGGAGACGCTCCCCTTGCCGTTGGTGCCGCCGATGTGGACGATGGGAAAGACGGTGTGCGGGTCGCCCACCTCCGCCAGCAGCGCCCGGGTGGTCTCGAGCCCGAACTTGATCGTGGTGACGCGGGGGAAGAGAAACTCGAGTGCGGCGTCGTAGGAGAGGCTCAACGGGCCGCGGTCGGTGCGCAGCGTGGCGGAGCCGATTACCTTTGCTGCTCCGGGCAGTTCCGCCACTCGAGCAACCTACCGATCCCGCGTGAGCCGCTTCACGCACCCTCCCCGATCCCTTCGTCGCCACCCTGCGCGCCCTGCCGGGGTTCCGGGAGTTCACCGAGGGCTTCCAGCTCTGCCCCGAGTGCGAACGCTGCGAGCGGAGCGTCGTCTATCTCACTCCGCGCGAGCAGGACCGCGCCCGGACGCTGGGGCTCCGGATGTACGGCACGCGGGGCGGCGACCCGGATCAACCGGCAGGGCTGCCGCTGCCCGTTCTACGAGGGCCCGGAGACGGGGCTGCGAGATCTACGTCAGGACCGCCCCCTCATCTGCAACCTGTTCCCGCTCGACGTGATCGAGCACGAGGAGGATGGTCGACCACTGGTGGGTGCTCTTCGGCGCCTGCGCGGAGGTCGAGCGCGGCCGGCTGCAGGGGCCGGGTCGAGGAGGCACGGGCACTGGCGCGCGGAGATCGACCGCCGGATGCCCGACGAGCTCCGCCTCGCCTTCATGGCCGACGCCGGGGGCGCCCTCTTCGAGCCGGAGTTCTACGACCACCCGATCCACTACCTGCTCCCGCTGACCCCGCCGAAGAGCTGATCAGCGCAGGTCGATGACACCGACCTGACCCGACGGATCACTCACGCAGCCAGCGATAACCAGCCACCGGCCATGTCGGGGGCCACCGGCTTCCCCGCATGCACTGCCCGGTCGTCCACGGTCCAGCGTCCCGTCGTCGAAGACCTCCACCCCTGAACAGACGAACGGGTACCCCGCAGAGGGCACCCGTTGCACTTCACCTCGGGCAGGAATCGGCGGGCTACTCGCTGGCCTCCTCCTCCACCCGCTTGCCCCGACATGTGGCGGAGCAGGCGGGCGGTGGTCTCCTGGAGGGCGCCCCGCGGCACCACGTCGTCGATCTGGCCCTTCTCCAGCAGGAATTCGGCGGTCTGGAATCCCGGCGGGCAGGTCCTGCCCGATGGTCTGCTTGATCACCCGCTGGCCGGCGAAACCGATCACCGCCCCCGGCTCCGCCAGGATCACGTCGCCCTGCATCGCGAAGGAGGCCGAGACGCCGCCGGTGGTCGGGTTGGTCAGGATGGTGATGTAGGGGACCGAGACCTGCGTAGCATCTGCGGCATCGCGGCCGAGGTCTTGGCCATCTGCATCAGGGAGAGCACCCCCTCCTGCATCCGGGCGCCGCCGGAGGTGCAGACCAGCACCAGGGGAACGTCGCTTGTCGGCCGAGCGCCGGGCCAGCCGGGCGATCTTCTCGCCGACCACCGACCCCATCGAGCCACCCATGAAGGCGAAGTTCATCACCCCGAGATTGTAGCGGCGCGCCCTCGAGCCTGCCGGTGCCGGCGTAGATCGCGTCGGCGTGCCCGACCTTCTTCTGGGCGGCGGCGAGCCGCTCGGGGTAGTGCTCGAATTCGAGGGGATCGGCGGAGCGGAGGTTGGCGTACAGCTCCCGCCAGGTGCCGTCGTCGGTCAGCAGCTCGATGTACTCTTCGGCGGTGAATCGCCGGTGGTGCCCGCACTCGGGGCAGACATTGAGCGCCCGCTCGAACTTCTCCCGGATGTCGACGTGCCCGCAGACGTCGCACTTCTCCCATGCATCCGGCGGAATCTCGAGGCGCTCCCGCGTCGAGGCGCGGGGCTTTCTCTCTTTTTTGAACCATGCCATGACGGCCATAGTGAGTTCAGGGAAGGATGGGGAGGCTGACTTCTGGGCCAATTGAATGACCCCCAATTTGCGCACCCCGCGGGTCCTGCGCCAGACCCTCATTTCTAAGCTCATTGTCAGATATCGAGATAACCCCCGAGCCTGGAGTCCCACGCGGTCCGCAGGCAGAGCCCAACCCCGATCGCGTTGGCGAGGAGGAACGACCCCCCGTACGAGAAGAACGGCAGGGGGATCCCGGTAATCGGCATCACATTCACCGTCATCCCGACATTCTCGAAGACGTGGGTGAACAGGAGTCCCAGGATCCCGAAGACCATGAGACTCGAGAAGGGATCGGTCGCCCGCCTCGCGATCCGGATCAGCACCACGAACACGGCGAAGAAGAGCGCCAGCGCCAGGACGACGCCGACAAAGCCCAGCTCCTCTCCGACCACGGCAAAGATGAAGTCGGTGTGCTGCTCCGGCAGGAAGGCGAGACGCTTCTGGGGTCCCTCGAGGTACCCGTTGCCAAACCACCCCCCGGATCCGATGGCAACCTTGGACTGGATCGCGTGGTACCCCGCCTTCTGGGGATCGACCTCGGGATTGAGAAAGGTCAGGAGTCGGTTCTGCTGATACGGTGCCAGCTTCCTGCCAGACCGGGAGCGCCAGGAAGCCCATGGCGGAGTTGGCGGCGAAGACCGCGACCCCCTCCCAGAAGATACGGCCGCCATACGGTGATCAGCAGACCGAGCAGCACCATCCAGCCGAGCCCAGGTCCAGAGATTGAACGCCAGAAGCAGGCTGGCGACAGGCGACGCCAGCATCAGGAGCAGGGTCGGCGGACGTGCCGGCCCAGAAGAGCATGGCGAACAGGATGCCGGCGAAGACCAGCGCGCTGCCCAGGTCGGGTTGTGCCAGCACCAGCAGCGCCGGCACGCCGGCAATCAGCACCGCCGGCAGCAAGTCCATCAGCGTCTCGGGAGCCTCGCGCCGTCCGGAAAGGTGCCGGGCCAGCATCAGCAACACCGCCAGCTTGGCGAACTCCGCCGGCTGTCCCACCGCGTGCCCGCCGATGTAGATCCAGCTCTTGCTGCTCGCGGCGGTCCCGGCTCCCCGTCCGATGACCAGTGTGAGGCCCAGCAGCAACAGTCCGATGACATACACCGGCAGGGCAGCCCACTCCAGCAGGCGGGGCGAGATCCGGAAGGCGAGGTATGCGACCGCGGCGCCGCCGCCGATCCAGACGATCTGCCGACGCCACGCGCCCGCCGCTGAAAAACTCGGGACGTCGGTCTGGCCGGCGGAGTAGAGCACGATCAGTCCGAAGAGCAGCAGCAGCCCGATGAGGAGCAGCAGGGGCCGGTCCATCCCGAGGTTGCGGCTGCGGATCATCGGCGGGTCCCCGGGGTCGCGGGCGGGTCAGGCGCTGCGGTGGAATCGGCGACCCGGCGCGCTTGGGGCATCGCCCGGCAGGTCGAGACGACGGGGGATCCGAATCGCGGTACTGTCGGGACCGAGGACATAGCGCCGGATCGCCTGGACCACATACGGCGCGACCGCACTGCCGTGCAGTCCGAACTCGAAGATCGCGCCGATGACGATCTCGGGCTTCTCCGCCGGCGCGAAGCCGATGAACCAGCCGTGGTCCTTTCCTGCGTTCTGGGCCGTCCCGGTCTTGCCGGCGACCGTGAAACTCCTTGATGCGGCTGCGCGCCGCCGTGCCCCCTTCGACCACCGCGATCAGCGCCTTGCGGAGGCCTTCCAGCTGCTCCGGCGTGAGGTTCAGGTCATGAACACCGCCGGTGTCGGGATGGACCAGGTACGGCGTCGGCGTCTTGCCAGTCCCCGGCGAGGGCGGCGTAGAACCGCACCATGTTCATCAGCGTCTGGGTGTTCTCTCCCTGCCCGATGGCGAGATTCAGCATCGCCGCACTGCTCCAGCCGCGGGGACCGTAGCGCTTGTCGAACCATTCGGTGGAGGCGGGCCAGATCGGGGCCGACTTCGTTGACGAGGTCGACATGGGTCCGATCGCCGAACCCCATCGACACCCCGTCGGTGAGCATATTGGCCAGCTGCACCCGGAGACCGAGCTGGTAGAAGTAGACGTCGCAGCTCAGCGCGATGGCACGCGTCAGGTCGAGCGAGCCGTGCCCACGCTTGTCCCAGCACTTGAACGCACGGTTGCCGTACTGCAGCACGCCCGTGCAGGCCTGCGGCATGTGGGAATCGAACCCGACGAGTCCTCGGCGCAGACCCATGATCGCCGTCGCCAGCTTGAAGGGCGAGCCCGGTGGATACTTGACCTGCAGGGCTCGGTTGAGCAGCGGGAGGCTCGGATCGCCGTTCAACCGCCGCCACTCCGCGCTCGAGATGCCGCCGATGAAGTCGTTGGGATCGTACGCCGGTGTCGAGTAGAGCGCACGGATCTCGCCGTTTGGCGTCATGGCGACGAGGGCACCGAGTTGACCCTTGGGCCAGATGCTGTCGACGAACAACTGGAGGTCGAGATCGATCGTGGTGCGCAAGTTCTTGCCCGGCCACCGACGGGAGTGGCGGCGCCGCCCCCTGCTCCCGCACCAGCCGGCCGCGGGCGTCCACCTCGATGTAGCGCACCCCGGAGGTACCCCGCAGCGTATCGTCGTACTGCTGTTCCAGCCCCGACCGCCCGACGACGGATCCCAGCCGGGCACCGGCGTACCGATCGGCATCGAGGTCTCCCTGATTGACCTCGCCCACGTACCCGACCAGGTGCGCCACCGCGGTACCGTGCGGGTAGAGGCGCCGTGGTTCCGACTGAATCACCAGCCCTGGCAGTTGCATGAGGTGTTCCTCCAGCCGGGCCACCTGGGATTCGGTGGCGCTGCCGAGCACCATCGCCGGCTGATACCGCGCCTGGAGATACCGATTGACGACCTCCTCCGCATCCGCCGAGTCGAGCGGGACGACCGTGCGGAACCGCTGGAGCACCTGCCGCAGCGAGTCGGTGGAAGAGGCGAGCAGCGCCACGGAGAAGCCGGGGACGGTCTCCGCGATGACCTCGCTCGTGACGATCGTAGACCGTCCCGCGGGCCGGCTGCAGGGGGACCGGCCGCAACCGGTTGTTCTGGGCCCGCAGGCGGTAGCGGTCGAACTGCAGGATCTGGGTGCGAAAGAAGGCCGCTCCGAGGACCAGGAAGGCCACCACCAGGACCCACTGCGCTCGCACGGAGCGCTCCCGGAGCCGGGAGGGATGGAACTCGTTCATGCGTCGAGCCGGATGTCGAGCCAGCGCTGGAAAATCACGAGGACCAGCGCCGCCATCATCGCCGTCGTGATTGCCTGCAACGGCGCCCAGACGAAGAGCTGGATGGTCAGGCCGCCGGCGCCGGGACCGCTCGCCAGCAGCTGCACCGCATTCCGCACCCAGACGCCGAGGGCGATGACCAACCCGTTGACGAAGAGATTGTCGGGGAAGAACACCGCCCTGCCCCAGGCGGCGAGATAGCCCACCAGCGTGTGGGCGAGCGCTCCGGCGCCGACCCGTGCGGGAGTGACGGCGTCGCCGGCGAGCCCAACCAGGAATCCGGCGAGGGCTGCAGTCCCCGGCCGGCTCCGAATGGCGTATAGCATCAGCGCGAGCAGCAGGAAGTCGGGGGCGATCATCGGATAGCCGAGCCGCGGGCGCACGGCAAACTGGAGCACGGCGAGCAGACCCAGCACCGTCCAGAGGCGGCTGCGTTCGGCCCGGATGGCGATCATGGGGCGCCCTCCGGCTGGTAGGCACGGGCGACACTGGAGTCGCGCGATCCCTTGAGAATCAGCACCTGGCTCGCGTTGGCCGGGCTCCCGGCGGGGCGGACCACATAGATCCGCTCCCAGCCAGTCTCCTCGCTCGCCTGACCGATGACGGTGCCGATCGGAATGCCCTGCGGGTACACGCCACCCAGCCCCGAAGTAACGACCAGGGTTCCCGCCGGCACGGAGTCCCGGATTGCCACGCCGCGCAGCTGCAGCAGCTGCTCGGTCCCGGTGACCTGCAGTCCCGGACCGACAACGCCGAACAGATTTCCTGGCAGGGTGAACGCACTCGCACGGAATTCGGGATGGGCCCAGGTCATCGCGATGCTGCGTTCCGCCTCCACCACGCGCACCACCCCGATCAACCCGTCGGCCGAAACCACGGGATCAAACTCCCGTACCCCGGCCCGTCGACCCGCGGAGAGCACCAGGCTCCGGCTGTCGGTGGGGACGGATTGGTGCATGACCTCCGCCGCGATGTAGGGGACGGCCAGCCGTGCCCCGAGACCCAGGAGACTCCTGAGCCGCTGATTCTCGATCACGCAGGGAGGGCAGGAATTCGGCGGCGTGCGCGGCGGAGTCCCGTTCCGCCCGCAGCCGGTCGAAGGAGGCCCGGCTGGTTCGGGACTCTTCGGCTCGCTGCTGCATCCACAGGAAGGGACGGAGAATGGTCACGCGGATGGCGCCGGTGACCGCTGCACCCCAGTCGGGCCGGGCCAGCATCACCAGCGATAGGATCACGCAGGTGAAGAACAGGGCGGTGTCCCGCCGGGAGAGCGAGCGGTCCGACCCGGTGGTCATTACCGGTAGAGGACGCTCTGGTACTTCTCGTAATCGTCGAGGATGCGTCCGGCACCGCGTACCACGCAGGTCAGCGGATCCTCGTCCACATGGATCGGCAGGCCGGTCTCCTGGGCCAGCAGGATGTCCAGGCCGCGGATCAGCGCACCGCCACCGGTCATGATGATGCCGCGGTCGACGATATCGCTCGCCAGTTCGGGCGGCGTGATCTCGAGCGCCCGCCGGACGGCATCCACGATCTGCTGGATCGGCTCCTGCACCGCCTCGCGGATCTCGCTGGAGTGCACCCGGACCGTCTTGGGGATGCCTGACACGAGATCCCGGCCTTTCACTTCCATCTCCCGCTCGTCGCCGGTGGGCGCGGCAGAGCCGATCTTGATCTTGATCGACTCGGCGGTCGGCTCGCCAACCAGGAGATTGTAGTTCTTGCGCATGAACTGCACGATCGCCTGGTCAAGCTCGTCCCCCCCGACGCGGATCGAGGTATCGGAGACGATGCCCGACAGCGCGATGACCGCGATCTCGGTGGTCCCGCCGCCGATGTCGATCACCATGTTGCCGGTCGGCGTCTCGACCGGTAGCCCCACGCCGATCGCCGCCGCCATCGGCTCGGCGACCATGTCCACCTGCTTGGCCCCGGCGGTCTCGGCCGAATCGCGGACGGCGCGACGCTCCACCTCGGTGATGCCTGACGGAACGCAGACGATCACCTTGGGCCGCACCCGGAACACATGCTTGTCGATGATGGTCTTCAGGAAGTACCGCAGCATCTTCTCGGTCACATCGAAGTCGGCGATCACGCCGTCCTTCAGCGGACGCACGGCGAGAATGCCGTCCGGCGTGCGTCCAAGCATCCGCTTCGCTTCGAGCCCGATGCCCTTGATCTTCCCCGTCGCCTTTTCCAGGGCAACTACGGACGGCTCATTCAGCACGATACCCTCACCCTTCACGTAGATGAGGGTGTTGGCTGTGCCAAGGTCCACCGCGATTTCATTCGCAGGGAGAAACGACCCGAGTTTTAGGGACGGAAACTTCATTACCGGAGCCAGGCTATCGAATTGGGCCAAAAGCTAACGGTGGGCCTAAGATGGGACAAGACGGACATTTAGGTGACTTCGCACCGGGTGACCCCTGTCACCCTATCGGCCGGTGCCCGGCGCCGGTGGATCGGCGATCTGGCCCGTTCCCGTGCTGCCGAACCCGCCCTGTCCCCGGCCGGTCGGCGGCAGGGAGCCGACCTCCTGGAAGGTCACCTGCTGCACCCGGGCGAACACCAGCTGCGCGATCCGCATCCCATGGGTCACTTCGAACGGCTCCGACCCCAGATTCACGAGGGCGACCATCAGCTCCCCGCGATAGTCGCTGTCGATCGTCGCCGGGCTGTTCGGCAGGGTGATGCCGTGCTTGAGTGCCAGCCCCGAACGGGGCCGGATCTGGCACTCGTACCCCGCAGGCACCGCGATCGAGAAACCGGTCCGGAAGAGCCGCCGGGCCAGTGGAGCCAGCAGCCCCGCCTCGGCGCTCGCCAGGTCGTGCCCCGCGGAACCGGCGGTGGCCGGAGCGGGGACCGGCAACCCCTCCCCGTGGGGCAGCCGGACGAACTGCACCTCGATCACAGCAGCGACTCCACCTTCACCAGCGGCAGATTGAACGCCTCGGCGACGCCCGGGTAGACCACCTTCCCCTCCACCACATTGAGCCCCAGCAGCAGCGCCCGATCGTCCTTGCAGGCCTTTTTCCAGCCGTCGCGGGCCAGCCGGAGGCCGTACGAGAGGGTGGCGTTGGTGAGCGCAAGGGTGGAAGTCCGTGGCACACCCCCCGGCATGTTGGCCACCGCGTAATGCAGAATACCGTCGACGAAATAGGTCGGGTTCTCGTGGGTGGTCGGTTTGATCGTCTCGACGCACCCACCCTGGTCGACGGCGACGTCGACGATGACCGAGCCCTGCTTCATCACCTTGAGGTCGGCTCGCTTGATCAGGTGTGGCGCCTTGGCCCCAGGGAGGAGCACGGCCCCGACCACCAGGTCGGCCTTGCGGATCGAGTCCAGGATGTTGTGCCGATTGGAGTAGAGCGTGGTCACGTTCGCTGGCAGCACGTCATCGAGGTAGCGCAGGCGCTCGAGCGAGATGTCGAGAATCGTCACCCGTGCGCCCATCCCCGCCGCAATCTTGGCCGCGTTGATCCCGACCACACCGCCGCCGACGATCACCACCTCGGCCGGTGCCACACCCGGAACGCCGCCCAGCAGGACGCCGCTCCCGCCGAAGACCTTCTCCAGGTACTTGGCCCCCTCCTGTACCGCCATCCGCCCGGCGACCTCCGACATCGGGGTGAGCAGCGGCAGCTCCCCGTGCGGCAGTTGCACCGTTTCGTAGGCCACCGCGATCGCCTTGGAACCGATCACGGCCTTGGTGAGCGCTTCCGCCGCGGCGAAATGGAAGTAGGTGTAGATCACCTGGCCCGGGCGCATGCGTGGCCACTCCACGGCGATCGGCTCCTTGACCTTCATGATCATCTCGGACTTGGCCCACACCTCGTCCGCACTGGCGACGATCGTCGCGCCTGCGGCCACATACGTCTCGTCCGGGAAACCGCTCCCCACCCCCGCCCCCTGCTCGATGCATACGGTGTTGCCGCGAGTCACGAAGGCTTCGGCGCCGGCCGGCACCAGGGCGACGCGGTTCTCGTTGGTCTTGATCTCTTTCGGGACGCCGATGATCATAGGTCGACCTGTTCGGATGGGGGTATCGGGACCGGGTCGCGCCGGGACGGATCGCAGGGCCGCAGCGCGACTCTACGTGGCCGGGCCGAGTCGCACGACGGTTTGACGGTCCGGATCGAAGAATTCGCGGGCGATGGCAGCGATGTCGCCGGTGGTCACGGCGTCGATCTCCGCAAGCATGGCATCGAGCGGGCGGTACTCCTCGCCATGGAGCGCCAGTGTGGCGAGTCGGTTCATGCGACTGACCGGGCTCTCCAGCGAGAGCATCACCTGCCCCTTGAGCTGCTGCCGACCGGAGGCGACATCCTCCTCGGACAGGCCGTCCCGGGCAAGCAGCGCATACTCCGCCCGGATGGCCTCCGCCGCCTGGTCGGCGGTCGACGGCTGGGTGCCGACGTAGACCCCGGCCACCCCGGCCGACCGGAAGAATTGCTGATAGGCGTACACCGCGTACGCCAGCCCCAGCTCCTCCCGGATCCGCTGGAACAGTCGGCTCGACATCCCGCCGCCAAAGGCGTTGGTGATGATCGAGAGCGCGAAGCGGCGCCGGTCGGAGTACGGAAAGGTGTCGGACCCGAACAACAGGTGGGTCTGGGCCGAGTCACGCGGAACGTGGTGCTGCTCCCCGCGGCGGGCCGGCAGGGCAACGACTGGGGGGAGCGCCCGGCTGGGGCCGGAGCCGTCCGAACCACCCCTCCCGCGCCAGGAGTGCGACGATCTGCTCGTGGTCCACCCGACCCGCGGCTGCGATCACGCAGTTCCCGGGGTAGTAGCCGTTGCGGTGGATGCCTCGCAGGTCTGCCGCCGACAGGGCGCCCACTGTCTCGCGGGTACCGAGAATCGAGTAGCCGTAGGGGTGCTCGGGCCAGAGCCGGTCGCTGAACAGCTCGAAGACGATATCGTCGGGCGTGTCGTCGACCGTGGCGATCTCCTCGAGCACCACGTTCCGCTCGAGCGCGAGATCCTCCTCGCGCAGCAGCGGACGCCGCACCAGGTCGGTCAGGACATCGAGGGCCCGGGGAAGGTCCTCGTCGAGGACATGGGCCTGGTAGTTGGTATGATCCCGGCTGGTGTAGGCGTCGAGGCTGCCGCCGCGGACCTCGAGCTCCAGGGCGAGCTGGCGGGCGGTGCGCCGCTCGGTGCCCTTGAACACCATGTGTTCGAGGAGATGCGAGACGCCCATCTTGCCGCGCGGCTCGTGGGCGCTGGCGGTGCGGACCCAGACTCCCGCGGCGACGGATCGCACGCCGGGGAGGAGTTCGGTGAGAATCGCAAGGCCGTTCGGGGCGACCGTCCGGAAGAGGCCCTGATCGAGGCGAGATCGTCTCCACGGAGGCGCGTGCCTTACTCCTTCGGGATCAGCGCCTTCCGGGACAGCTTCATGCGGCCCTTCTCGTCCACCTCGAGCAGCTTGACCTTCACGACGTCGCCCTTCTTGACGACATCCTCGGTCTTCTCGGTGCGGCCGTGCTGCAGTTCGCTGATGTGCAGCAGTCCCTCGACGCCGGGCATGATCTCGACAAAGGCGCCAAAGGCCGTGGTGCTCTTCACCGGCCCCTCGTAGATCTTGCCGACCTCCGGCTCCTGCACCATCGACGCGATCATCTGGCGCGCCTTTTCACCCGCTTCGCCGCCAACGGCGGCGATGGTGATCAGGCCGGTGTCGTCGATGCTGATCTTGGCGCCAGTCGCGTCCTGGATGCCGCGGATCGTCTTGCCCTTCGGTCCGATCACGTCGCCGATCTTGGACGGGTTGATCATCAGGGTGATGATCCGCGGAGCGTACTTCGACATCTCGGCACGCGGCGCGTCGAGCACCTTGGCCATCTCCTTCGAGGATGTGCAGCCGGCCCTTGCGGGCGTTCTCGAGCGCCTGCTCCATGATCTTCAGGTCCATGCCCTCGATCTTGATGTCCATCTGGATCGAGGTGATCCCGTTGGTCGGTGCCCGCCACCTTGAAGTCCATGTCGCCGAGCGCGTCCTCGGAGCCCAGGATGTCGGTGAGGATGGCGACCTTCTTGCCCTCCTTGATCAGCCCCATCGCCACGCCGGCGCAGGCGGCCTTCATCGGCACGCCGGCATCCATCAGCGCCAGCGAGCCGCCGCAGACCGTCGCCATCGACGACGAGCCGTTGGACTCCAGGATCTCCGAGACGATGCGGATGGTGTAGGGGAACTTCTCGTAGTCCGGCAGCAGCGGCTGCAGCGCCCGTTCGGCCAGCGCGCCGTGCCCGATCTCGCGCCGGCTGGTGCCGCGCATCGGCTTCACTTCACCCGGTCGAGTACGGCGGGAAGTTGTAGTGCAGCATGAACGACTTGGTGGACTCCGCCGCGGTGTCGATGCTGTCGATGCGCTGCTCGTCGTCCTGGGTGCCGAGGGTCACCGCCACCAGCGCCTGGGTCTCGCCGCGCTGAAAGAGCGCCGAGCCGTGGGTGCGGGGCAGCAGGCCGGCTTCGATGCTGATCGGGCGGATGGTGTCGCAGTCGCGACCGTCGACCCGCTCACCCTTCTCCAGCACCTGCGCCCGCATCACCCGGTACTCGACGTCCTCGAGCAGCGCGGAGATCTGCTTGGCCGCATCCGGGATAGTCGGCCGCGAGCGTCTCCTTGACCTTCTTCTTCAGCGCCTCGGCAGTTGGCCGCCCGGGCGTGCTTGTCCTTGGCGTTGATCGCCTTGGCATAGTCGGCCTCGGCGAGATCCTTGACCTTCTTGACCAGCTTGGCATCCGGCTCGTCCTTGGCCCACTCGAGCTTCGGCTTCTTGACCTTGGCGACGATCTTGTCGGCGTGCCCCAGGATCTCCTTGAGGCCCTTCTGAGCGACCTTGAGCGCCTCGAGGACCTCGGCTTCCGATATCTCCAACGCGCCACCTTCGACCATCATGATCGAGTCGGCGCCGCCACTCACCGTAAAGTCGAGCGACGAAAATTCCAGTTGCTGGAAGGTCGGGTTGAGGATCCAGTTCCCGTCGACCCGGCCGACCCGCACCGCGGCCACCGGCCCGTTCCAGGGCACCGCAGACGCGGAGAGTGCGATCGAGGCCGCGACCACGCCGAGCACGTCGGCATCGTTCTCCTGGTCGGCGGAGACCACCGTGACGAACACCTGGACTTCGTTCTTGAAGCCCTCGGGGAAGAGCGGACGGATCGACCGGTCGATCACCCGCGAGGCGAGGATCTCCTTGTCGCTCGGCCGGCCCTCGCGCTTCAGGAATCCGCCCGGAATCTTGCCCGCGGCGTAGGTCTTCTCGCGATACTCGACCGTGAGCGGGAAGAACGGCAGCGATGACTGATTCGGGGAGACGGTGATGGCGGCGATGACCGCGGTATCACCGAACTGGAGGTAGGCCGATCCGGAGGCCTGCTTGGCGAAACGGCCGGACTCGAGAATGAGCGGGCGGCCGGCGAACTGTGTCTCGATACGATGGGCGGTCACGACGTCTTCCTGTCTCTGGGGCGCCAATAAGTTGAAGGGCGTCCCGGCCGTGGTGGCAGAGACGCCCTGGCTCGTGCGGGCTGGTTAGTGCCGCAGTCCGAGCTGATCGAGCAACGCCCGGTACGTTCCCAGGTCGTTTTGCTTCAGGTAGTTGAGCAACCGACGCCGGGTGCCCACCATCTTGAGGAGCCCACGGCGCCCGTGGTGATCCTTGGAGTGGGTGCGGAAATGGTCGGTGAGCGAGTTGATCCGCTCGGTCAGGAGAGAGATCTGGACCTTGGCCGAACCGGTGTCCGTCTCATGCAACCGCTGCTTGGCGATGATCGCCTGCTTGTCAAAACCCATGCTGCGTGTATCCTCTTGGCACGTGCGGTGGGGCGATGCCCCGCAAACCGTAATCGTCGATAGCACAACAAACTAACCCACGCTCTCCCCTCGGGCAACCCCGCCATGACCTCCGACGCTCCGGTTCCGGGCACCCGACTCGGCGCTCACACCCTGCGGGAGCTGCTCGGCCAGGGTGGGTTCGCCTGGGTCTTCGCGGCCGACCGGGATGACGGTAAAGCATTTGCCGTCAAGGTCTTGAAGCAACGGTATGCGAGCGACCCGGCGTTCGAGAGCACGGTTCCGTCAGGAGGCCGCCTTCGCCGCCGGCCTGGAACACCCAGGAATCGTCCATATCGAGGAGGTCGGGTCGGCGAACGGGTTCGCCTACTTCACGATGGAGCTGCACCCCGACAATCTGAACGCCCGGCTGACCCGCGAGTCCGTCTTTCGTGAACCCGACGCGGTCCGGATCGCGACCGGCGTGAGCCAGGCCCTCAGCTTCGCCCATGAGCGCAACGTGATCCACCGGGACATCAAACCCGACAACATCCTGCTCGCCGCCGACGGGCGGCCGGTCATCACTGACTTCGGCATCGCCCGCGCCGTCAGCGGCTATGTGGCCGCCACGGGCTTCATGATGACGATCGGCACACCGGCCTTTATCTCCCCCGAGCAGGCGCAGGGGCGTCCCCTCGATGGCCGCTCCGACCTCTATTCCCTCGGCGTCACCCTCTACCGGATGGTGACCGGCGAGGTGCCGTTCAAGTCACGAGACTGGTTCGAACTTGCCAGGATGCACGTGGAGGATCGTCCCGAGCCTCCCCGGAACCGCCAGCCCGACCTGTCCAAACGGCTCGAGCGGATCGTACTTCGCCTGCTGGCCAAGCATCCGGATGACCGCTACCCCACCGCCGCCGCGCTGCTGGAGGACCTTACCGATACGGCAATGCTGCAGCGTCCAACCGCCGATATCCCGATCCCGGACGGCTACCTCCGTGATTCCAAGACTGTGCAAAGCGAGGGAGAGAAGAGGCCGGGCTGGTGGAAGATCTGGTAGCCACGACCGGTGCACCTCGAGCGGGGTGCCGAGGGCGCCCCAGGTCATTTCCCGTGGGCGACGAGAGCGGACTCGGCCGGCGTCACGAGCGCGGTCGTACGCCCGTCCAGCCGGTAGACCGCGCCGTCGATCGAACGCGCCCAGAAGGCGCCAGCGGCGGTGGAGTCGAGCACCAGGCCGAGGAGCGCATGGCCGGCCGCGTCGGAAACGGTCACCGTACGCTCCGGAGCGCTGAAGTCGATTGAGTCGAGTTCGCCACGGTCGGGAAAGCCGGCGGCCCGCACGTCGCCAAACTGGGCCAGGAGTCGCGCGACCCGGGTTGAATCGGCGGCGACATGCCCGACCAGCCAGGCGGACCCGGAGCGGGTGAGGCTCCATCCTCCGCGACCAAGCTGTACCTCGATCTTCGCGATGGCCTCCGGCTTGAGCGCCGCGACCTGGCGATCCCGCCACTCGTTCGGACCCCGCGCCAGCAGCTCCGCGAACTGCCCGCGCAGCAAGTACACCTCCAGGTCACCCACCCGGCGGACATAAAACCCGTTGAATTCCGGCCCGCGATTCCCGATGACGAGGTCGAGGATCACGGTCCCGGCGCTGTCCCGTATCGTGAGGCGTTTGCGAGTCGTGGAATCGACGCCGAGACGGTTGTGTGAGGCAACACTCTGGGCGGTCACTTCGGATTCAACGGTCGAATCCCGCGCCGCCCCGAAGAACTCCTCGACCGCCCTGCTCGAGGCCGGCATTCCGTTCACCCGCCAGCCGGCGCCCTGTCGCGTGATGGTCGCGGTATCCGTAGCCCCCGCCAACTCGATGCGCCCGACCCCGGCCACCGAAAGCGTCGGCAGGGCGAGGTGGCCGGCATCGTCCCGCTGCCGGCCACGAAGCGAGGTGAGCCCAAGCCACAGCAGGACGGCGACGGCCAGCGACAGCGCAATCCGCAGCAGGACCTTCGAGCTCATGCGACCTCCGGCCGGCGGCTCGCCAGCGGCGTCCACGGCACCATCGATCGACGCCGGCGCCTCACGAGGCGCACCGCGCCCGCGGCGGCGATCAGGAGCGGCAGCAGGATCACGTTGCCGTACTTCACCCCCTGCTGCAGCGCCGGGCTCGAGAACAGCAGCCGAGGCGGACGGCGATCGCGGCTGCGGATCGAGATCAGCGATTCATCCTGCGACAGCCAGTCCACCGCATTCAGCGCGAGGACCGTATTCTCCTGCGCGCTGCCCGCGTAACGATCCGTCGCGAACTCCATGTTGCCCACCAGCACCAGGCGACCGCGCGGCCCGGCAGGATTGCCGGCTGTCGGCTCAACCGTCACGCCCACCACCCGCTGCGCGAGATCCACGGAGGGGAAGTCCCGCGTGGGTGACAAATCGATGTCCCCCTCGGCGACGCCGCCGACGCGGCTCGTGGTCAGAATCGGATGCACCGTCGTCCGCGCTCCCTTGAGCGTCTCGATGCTGCTGACCCAGGGGAGGAAGATCTCGCCGACGCCGTCAGTGACGACGGTTTCTCCGCCCGGTTGCGCCCGTACCCAGAACGGATACGGCTGGAACACCTGCCCGCCGCCCGGGCCCGGGACCGGCACCAGCTGATTGGAGGAGAGGTCGTAGACCAGATCGGCGCGGACCTTCACCCCGAATGGCGCGATGAGCGAATTCCACACCGGCTCCCGCGCGCTCGCTTTCGGCGTGCGACCTTCGATGGGCGCGCCGGTGGTCATCAGGAGCGCGCTTCCGCCGCGCGCGACGAATTGCTCGAACCAGAGCCGGGTCGGCGCACGGAGGCTGTCCGGCTGGCCCGCGATGATGAGCGTCCGGATCGAGTCACTCGGCGGGACGGAGTCGCCCAAGGAAAGCGCCTGCACCGTGTAGCTCTTGGCGAGCTGCTCCTGCAGCATGTTGAACACCCGCCCGTCCTGCCCCCAGTCGTCCATCGCGACGATCAGTCCGACCGTGGGCTTCCGCGCCCGGGTGAGCCCGCGGATCGCCGCCGCGAGCTTGTACTCGAGGTCATCGGTGCGGCGCACAAAGGGGATCGCTTCGTTGGCATCGGCATACTGTACCACGATGCCGAGATAGCCCTCCTTGACCTGGAGCTCCGACTTGCCGACAACGTTGAACTGCACCGGATCCACGCCGAGGGCCTGCGCATCGCGCTTGGCCTCCGCATCCTCTGCCGGATCCTTCTCGACCACCTTGATCTTCCCCTTCCCCGCCGAGCGCAGATCGCCGAGCATATCGTCGAGATCGCGCTTCATGAGCGCGACCTCCGCCGGCAGCTCGGCGGAGGCGAAGAGCTTGATCGTCACGATATCGTCGAGCGAGGCCACCAGCATCCGGGTTGCCGGCGCGAGGGTGTAGGCACGGCCAGGCGTCAGATCGAGGCGCCCGCCGATGAAGCTCCCCAGCAGATTCACCACCACCAGAAGCCCGACCAGGAGCAGCACGCCGAGCCGCAGGCGGCGCACCGGTGCCTGGCCCACCGCGAGTTTCCGCGCCATCAGCGCACCGTACGCCAGGGTGAGGAACGTCGCCGCCAGCGAGAGGAAATACACCGCGTCGCGAGCGTCGATCACCCCCCGGCCAATGCTGTCAAAGTGGGCCAGCACCCCCAGCCGCGCCGCGATGAGACCCAACTGCGGCGGCAGACCCACGACCAGCGGATTGAGACCGACCAGCACCAGCAGGAACATCACCGCCACGGCCACGATGAACGCGGTGATCTGGCTGCGGGTGATACAGGAGGCCCACACGCCGACGCCGGCGAGGCCGGCGGCGAAGAGCATCGCGCCGACGTACTGGGCCACGATCGGTCCCCAATGCAGCTCCGCGCCGAGCGACAGGCCAAGGGGAATGGGGAGCGTCAGGAGCAGTCCGGTCCAGAGGAAGAAGACCGCGCCGAGATACTTGCCGAGCAGCAATTCCAGCTCGGTGATGGGTTGTGACAGCAGGACTTCCAGCTGGCCGGTACGGGAGTCTTCCGCGAGGGTTCGCATTGCCACCGCGGGCACGAAGAAGAGCATGAGCCACGGCAGCGTGTCCATCATCGGCCGCAGCGAGGCGGTGTTGGTGAGGTACACCTGCCGGAAGAAGAGAAAGTCGTTGACGACCAGAAATACCACCAGCAGGACATAGCCGGCGGGATTGTCGAACAGCGCCTTGAGTTCTCGCCGGGCAATCGTCATCAGGGCGCTCATGCCGCCTGCTCCCTGGCCGTCAGCTGGCGGAAGAGGTCTTCCAGGCTGCCGGCTTCCTGGTGCAGCTCAAACAGTGTCCATCCCGACTGGGCGGCGAGCCGGAAGATCTCCGGACGAAGATCTCCCTCAGATGCCGCCGTCACCCGAACTGTCACGCGAGTCCCCGTCTGCGCCGCGGCCTCGGCCGAGATGACGCCGCGGAGGCCTCGGAGCCGCTCGAGCACACCAGCCCCTTCGGCCTCCACTGAGAGATGCACCTGCCCGCCGGCGCGGGCGATCAGTTCGTCCACCGGTCCATCCGCCGCAAGCGCGCCCCGATTGATGATCAGCAGCCGCGAGGCCACATGGCGTACCTCGGAGAGAATGTGGGTCGAGAGGATGACGGTTCGATCGCGACCGAGGTCGTTGATCAGCTTGCGGATCTCGACCCGCTGATTGGGGTCGAGACCCTCGGTCGGTTCGTCGAGCACCAGCAGATCGGGCTTGTGCAGGATCGCGGCGGCCAGTCCCACGCGCTGGCGGTAACCCTTGGATAGCTCACCGATCGGGCGGTTGAACACCGGCTCGATGCCGGTGGCGGCCACTGCCTCATCGGTCGCCTGTGCCAGCGGCTCGCCCGCCAGGCTCCGGAGCTTTCCGACGAACGCGAGGTACTCCACCACCAGCATGTCGGTGTAGAGTGGGTTGTTCTCCGGCAGGTACCCAACGCGCCGCTTCGCCTCCCGCCCGGCCTCGGCGAGGGGAACGCCATCGAAGAGAATGCGACCGGCATCCGGCTCGTGAAATTGGGTGATCATCCGCATGGTCGTGGACTTGCCCGCGCCATTGGGGCCCAGGAATCCGACCACCTGGCCGCGGTCGACCGAGAAGGAGACGCAGTTGACCGCCGTCACGCTGCCGTAGCGCTTGGTGACTGCTTCGAGCGTGAGAAGTGTCATGGCTTTCGTTGCGAAATTCGAGGGGAAGCAATTGGGGACAAAATGTCATCCGTGACAGGATGACCCGCCAGTCCTGTCCCTCCCGGGGAGGAACCCGGGCGGGTGTAGTCGATTCTGGTGTTCAGCCCGCTCCCGGTGCAGCCGGCGTGCCACACCCGGAAGCGTCAGCGATGCAGCAGCCGCTTGAAGAAGCCGACGATGGGATCCCAATTGCGCACGAAGTCATTCGAAAAGGCGAGCACCATCAGCATGAGAATCAACACCAGGCCGACGAGCGTGAGCCGCTCGCGCAGCTTGAGCGACAGCGGCCTGCGCAATACTCCCTCAGCGAGGAGGAAGAGGAACTGGCCGCCGTCGAGCACCGGCACCGGCAGCAGATTCAGCACCGCCAGATTGACCGAGACGAGGGCCATCATCCCCACTAACACGTCCAGGCCAAGCTGGGCGCTCCGCGCCGCGAGCTGACCGATCAGGATCGGGCCGCCCACTTCACGACTCGAGATGCGCGCCGACAACAGCCCCTGCACCGTGCGCACGATCTGGGTCGAAGCGCCGACCGTGGCTTCCCACCCGGCAGCGAGCGCTTCGGCGCCGCTGTACTTCCGGCTCTGGAACTGCACCGCCGGGGCGAGCGCCAGCCCGACCTTGCCGATGGAATGCCCCCCTTCTTGAACGCTGTCCGGGGTCACGGTCACCGAGACCGGGCCGCCGGCGCGCGCCAGCCGGAATTGAAGCGGAACGCCGGGGTTCGATCGAATTCGGAACAGCACCCCCACCAGAAATGTCGCGGGCACGCCGTCCACCTCGAGCAGGGTGTCCCCTGCCTGGATGCCGGCCCGGGCCCCCGGCCGATTGCCCTCGACCCGATCGACGACGGTCGGATGCGCCGGTCCGATGGCACTCAACAGCTCTGACCGCTCTTTCAGGGCGGCCGGGTGGATGCGTACCATGAGCGTTCGCCCATCGGCGAGCTGAACGCCGAAGGAGTCGTCGGGCTCGGTGGCGAGCAGATCGCTGATTTCATTCCAGGAGGTGACTGGCTTGCCTCCGACGGCCACGATCCGATCACCAGTGTGGAGGCGACTCAACTCCTCGGCGCCATGCGGCAGGCTGTCGACCAGGATTCCACCAACCGTGGTCACCGGATCGATCTGCTCCCCGTTCTTCGCGGCCAGGACGGTGAAGGCCACCAGGGCGAACAGCACATTCATTGTCACGCCCGCCATGATGACGATCATCCGCTTCCAGATCGGCTTGGCCTCGAAGAATTCATCGGGGCGGACCGGCGACTCGCCAGGAAGGTGGCCGTCCTCGGGGGAACCGCCCTCGAGCGCGCTCGAGGTACTGCCCTCCTCACGCGTCGCCATCTTGACGTACCCGCCGAGGGGCAGCCAGCAGATCGCGTACTCGGTCTCGCCCCGGCGGAAGGAGAGCCAGGGGATCGGATTGCCCATTCCGATGGCGAAGCGGTGCACCCGGATTCCGGCCCACTTTGCGGCCAGGAAGTGTCCAAGCTCATGGACGAAGATCAGGACGCCGAGGGTGACGGCGAGCGGCCAGAGACTGTTCAGAATCGTCACGCCAGCACCTCGTGTGCTCTTCCGCGGGCCCAGCGATCCGCCGCGCGCACCGTCTCGAGATCACGCACCGGCTCGGTCCGGTGCGCGTCCAGCACCTGTTCAATCACTTCGGCGATTCGCCCGAAGGAGATCGCTCCCGCGAGAAATGCCGCGACCGCGACCTCGTTCGCCGCGTTGAATGCAGCCGGTGCGGTACCCCCCGCCCGCCCCGCGTCCACCCCGGCGCGAAAGGCGCGAAACACCTCAGCCCGGACCGGTTCAAAGGTCAGATGCCCCGCGGCAACGGGATC
The DNA here is from genome assembly GCA_963726955.1 of uncultured Gemmatimonadales bacterium. Classification (GTDB taxonomy): domain Bacteria; phylum Gemmatimonadota; class Gemmatimonadetes; order Gemmatimonadales; family GWC2-71-9; genus JADJOM01. The sequence continues at coordinate 94,168 of CAVSEC010000015.1, forward strand.
GAATCGCCTGGTTCCGGTATCGGGCAGTCGGGTCGGATGGGTCAGCGCGTAGAGAATTGGCAGTTCCATCGTCGGAAAACCGAGCTGGGCGATGACACTTCCATCGCAGAATTCGGCAAAGGCGTGAATGATGCTTTGAGGGTGAACCACGACCTCGAGCGCATCATAGGGCAGGCCGAAGAGATGATGCGCCTCGATCACTTCCAGCGCCTTGTTGGCGAGCGTCGCACTGTCGACGGTCACCTTGGTGCCCATCTGCCAGGTGGGGTGATTGAGTGCCTCGGCCACCGTCGCCCGGGCAATCCGATCCGGCACCCAGTCGCGAAAGGGACCTCCGGACGCCGTCAGGATGAGGCGGGCCAGCCCAGCTTCGCGACCGGCCACGCACTGCAGCACAGCACTGTGCTCGGAATCCACTGGCACCAGCTCACCACCGCCCTCGAGGCACGCCTGGCGGACCAGGTCCCCGGCCATGACCAAGGTCTCCTTGTTGGCCAGCGCGACTCGCTTGCCCGCGCGGAGCGCCGCGAGAGTCGCGTCCAGCCCCGCCGCCCCCACAACGGCGTTGATCACAATGGCGGCGTCGGGATGCGTCGCAGCCTCCACCAGCAGGCTCGCGCCCGCCTCACTCACCAGTCCGCTCAGCAGCGGCTGCCATTCGGCTACCTGGCGCGCGAGGGCCGCGGCGTTGTCCCGCGCGGTGAGGACCACCACCCGGAAGTCGCCCCGCTGCCGAGCGAGCACCGCCAGCGCACTCTTGCCGATCGAACCCGTCGACCCCAGAATCGCCACCCCGCGCGTCACAGCACTCCAAAGAGGCGATAGAGCGCCGCAGAGACGGGAAGCACAAAGTAGAGGGAGTCGAATCGATCGAGCACGCCGCCATGCCCCGGAATCAGAGTCGAGGAGTCTTTCACCCCGATTTCCCGCTTGAAGAGCGACTCCAGCAGATCGCCCACCTGACCGACCAAACTGAGCACCAGCGCGAAGACCAGGCCCTGCCAGAGCGGAAGGGCGATGCCGACCCGACTGAGCACCAGGGCGTTCAGAACCGGCACCGCCGCCAGCGCGGCGATCACCCCCGCCACCGAACCCGCCCAGGTCTTCCCCGGGCTGACGGCGGGCCAGAGTTTGCGCCCGCCGATGGCTCGGCCGCCGAACATCGCCGCGGTGTCGCACACCCAGGTGATCACCAGCGGGAAGAACACCATCCACGCGCCGGCCCAGGACATTACCGGATGCGCACCGTGCCGAATCGGGATCAGGAAGGTGGCCAGGCCAGCGGGATAGAGTACTCCGAGCAGCGTGGCCCCCACGGCAGCGAATGGTCGTTGGGTCGGGGAGCGTCGGAGCAGCGCGAGCGTCAGCACCGCGGTGAGCCAGCACCCGCCCAGGAACCAGCCCCATCCTGCCAGTTGGCCCGCATCGGTCACGCCGAGATAGGCGAGCGGTGGCAGCAGCCCGGCGGTGAGGAGGCCTGTGCGTTCCAGCGGCTCGATCCCCAGGCGCCGCGCGAAGTCATAAAGCTCGCGCGCCCCAAGGACGGCGACCAGCGACACCAGTGCGATCAGTGGCACGCCGCCGAGGTAGACGACACCCAGCGCCACCGGAATCGCGACCACGGCGAAGGCGACGCGCTGCGTGAGATTCGAGGCCATCCTGGACCCTAGACCGGGACTTTCCCGAACCGTCGGTCGCGCCGCTGGTATTCGAGGATGGCTTCGTAGAGCTGCTCGCGGCCGAAGTCGGGCCAGAGCACGGGGGTGACGAACAGCTCAGCGTAGGCCAGCTGCCAGAGCAGGAAGTTGGAAATCCGGAGCTCACCCGAGGTCCGGATCAGCAGGTCGGGGTCGGGAAAGGCGGCGGTGTAGAGCCGGGACGAGATCGCCTCTTCGTCGATGTCTGCCGGATCGAGCCGGCCCGCCGCGGCCTCCGTCGCCAGCAGCCGCGCGGCCCGGGTCAGCTCGGCGCGCGCCCCATACGAGATGCAGATGTTGAGCGCGAGCTTTGCCCCGCCAGAGGTGTGCGACATCAGCCGGTCGACGGCGCTGCGCTGGGAGGGAGGCAACCGATCGAGGTCCCCCAGGAAGCGGACCCGGACGCCCTGCGTCGCGAGCTCGGCCATCTCGCGTGCGATGTACTCCTCGAGAAGCCCCATCAGGGCGCCGATCTCTTCCGCCGGCCGCTGCCAGTTTTCCTGGCTGAAGGCGAAGAGCGTCAGCACCTCGACGCCCGCGGCGAGGGCCCCTTCGACCACTTCGCGGACCGCTTGCATTCCGGCCTTGTGGCCGAACGGCCGAGGCAGCCCACGCCCGCGCGCCCAGCGGCCGTTCCCGTCCATGATGATCGCGATGTGGGCCGGACACGTCCCGTTGAGCTTCACCTGCCGGAGCAGCTCGTCGCTCATCCCCTCAGACTTCCATGATCTCCGCCTCTTTGGCGGTGATGAGCTGGTCGATCTGCTTGATGTGCTCGTCCGTGATCTTCTGCAGCTCCTTCTCGCCGCGCGTCCGGTCGTCTTCGGCGATCTTGTCCACCTTCTTGATCTTCGCGTGGGCGTCGCCGCGCGCGTGCCGTACCGCGACCCTGCCTTCCTCCCCAAACTTGTGCATCACCTTGACCAGGTCGCGGCGCCGCTCTTCCGTGAGCGCCGGGATCGGCACCCGGATCAGACCGCCCTGGCTGGCCGGATTGAGGCCGAGGTTCGAATCCCGAATCGCCTTTTCGATCGCCTGGGCGAGGCCCTTGTCGAAGGGCTGCACCGTGAGCATGCGCGGCTCCGGCGCGGCGACCATCGCGACCTGATTGAGCGGCATGGTGTTGCCATACGCCTCGACGCGCACGATATCGAGCAGCGAGGTCGTCGCCTTGCCGGTGCGGATGGCCGAGAACTCCTTGCGGGTATTCTCGACCGCCTTGTGCATCAGCTCCCTGGCGGTCTTGAGCAGGTCCGGAATCGTGGTCATTGAACGATCGTCCCGACCGCGGCGCCCTGGAGCACCCGGTCGAGGTTCCCGGGAATGTTCATGTTGAAGACGACGATGGGCAGCTTGTTGGTCTGGCAGAGCCCGAAGGCGCTGCGATCCATGACGTCATAGCCATTGACGAGCGCATCCTGGAAGGTGAGCTCGGGGATGTGCTTGGCCTGCGGATCCTTGCGGGGGTCGGCGGTAAAGATTCCCTCGACATTGGTCCCCTTCAGAATCACCTCGGACTCGACCTCCAGCGCGCGAAGCACCGCCGCCGTATCGGTGGAAAAGTACGGATTGCCGGTGCCACCCGCAAAGATAACCAGCCGCCCCTTCTCCATGTGCCGCAGCGCGCGGCGCCGGATGTATGGCTCCGCCAGCGACTCCATCCGGATCGCGGTCATCACCCGGGTCTGTACCCCCTTCCGCTCCAGGATATCCTGGACCGCGAGGGCATTGATGACGGTGGCAAGCATCCCCATGTAGTCCGCCGACACCCGATCGAGGCCCTGCTGACTCGCCGTGGCGCCGCGCAGGATGTTTCCGCCGCCGACCACCAGGGAGAGCTGCACGCCGCGGCCGTGCACACGCAACAGTTCCTCGGCGAACGCGTCCACGACCTTGTAGTCGAGCCCGTAGCCCTTCTCGCCGGCGAGCGCCTCGCCGGAGAGCTTGAGCAGCGCGCGAGTGTACGCGCGGCGCATCAGCCCTCCCCGACCTTGAAGCGGGCCAGCCGGGTCACCGTGAGGGGCCCGCCGGCCTGCGTGGCGACTTCCTTGACGAGATCGGCGATCGTCTTGCTGTCGTCCTTGACGAACAGCTGGCCGAGGAGGGTCCGCTCGGCGACGAACTTCTTGAGTTTGCCGTCGACGATCTTGGCCCGGATCTTCTCCGGCTTGCCCTCCTGCGTCACCTGCTCCTCGGCGATGCGGCGCTCCGAGGCGAGCAGCGCGGGGTCGATATCCGCCTCGCTGACACCCAACGGGTCGGTTGAAGTCACGTGCAGCGCCAACTCCCGCCCGAGATGCGTCACGGATTCTCCGCGAACGCCTGCTATCTCGACCAAGGCGCCGCTCTGGGCGTTGTGATGCAGGTAGTGGCCGACGGTGCCTTCGGCAAGGTGGAATCGGGCGACCCGCTTCAACGCCATCGCCTCGCCGGTCTTCCCGGAAATCTCCTTGACCGCCTCGCTCACGGTCGCGTGCCGGAAGGACTGCGCCCCGATCGCCGAGCCGAGGTGATTGCCTTCGGGCGCGTGCTGCAGGGCGTGCTTCGCCAGGTCATGTGCCAGCGTGATGAAGTCCTGGTTCTTCGCCACGAAGTCCGTCTCGCAGTTGAGTTCGATCATGGCCGCCTCCCGCCCGCTGGAGGCGGCCTCGATGACCACGAGCCCCTGCGAGGCACTGCGATCGCTCCGCTTGTCGGCCTTGGCCATCCCCTTCTTGCGCAGGATCTCCACCGCCCGGTCCATGTCGCCCTCGGCCTCCTGCAGCGCGGCCTTGCAGTCCATCATTCCCGCGCCGGTTCGGGCCCGAAGCTCCGCTACCATTTTTGCCGTGATCGGCAGACTCATCTGGTTCTCCTCATTCTTCGGATCCTTGCGGGTGGCCACGGAATCCGCCAGTGCGGCGGCCCCGGCGCTCCCCGCGAGTGCACGGGCGACCGACGTGGTCGCCCCCATAGTAAGCCGCCGTCCAGCCCAGCGGGCCAGGACGGCGGCGGTGCTCATGTCGGCCGATCGGCCGCGGGTTACGCTTCCGGCTCCCCTGCCGGCTCAGCGTCACCGGCCGGCTCGTCGCCGGTCTTGATGCGCGCCGCGATCGCCTCGGTCTTGGGCCGCCGCTTGCGGCGGGGGCGCCGCTTCTTGCGATCGGCATCCGGATCGCCTTCGGTTCCGCCATCGGTGCTGTAGGTCTCGCCGTCCGCATCCTCGACCGCTTCGCCACGGGCTGGAGTCTGCGCCCGGGCTTCGCGGATCACGTCGGCGAGCGCACTGGTAATGAGCGCGACCGAGCGAATCGCGTCGTCGTTGCCCGGGATCGGCACGCTGATCACGTCCGGGTCCGCGTTGGTGTCGACGATGGCGACCACCGGAATGCCAAGCTTGTTGGCTTCCTGGACCGCGATCTTTTCCTTCTTGGCATCGACCACGAACAGCGCACCGGGAAGCCGCCCCATCATCTTGATGCCCTCGAGGTTGCGCATCAGCTTCTCGCGCTCCCGCTCGAACATCAGGCGTTCCTTCTTCGTGTAATTCTCGAAATCACCCTCGGCGGCGCCCTGTTCGAGATCGCGGAGGCGCTTGATCTGCTTCTTGATGGTCTGGAAGTTTGTCAGCATCCCGCCGAGCCAGCGCTCGGTCACCCAGTAGGAGCCGCAGTTGGCCGCCTCGGCCTGCACCGTGCCCTTGAGCTGCTTCTTGGTGCAGACGAAGAGCACACCCTCGCCCTTGAGGATGACGTTCTTGAGCAGTTCCTGCGCCTGCTGGATCTGCTTCAGCGTCTTCTGGAGATCGATGATGTAGATCCCGGACCGCTCGGCGAAGATGAACCGGCGCATCTTGGGATTCCAGCGGCGAGTCTGGTGGCCGAAGTGAACACCGGCCTCGAGTAGTTCCTGAATCTGCGGCTGAGCCATCGTGGGGCTGTCGTCCTTCGTCGTCTAGGGGGTTGATCGTCCGCCGCGTTCGTCTCGTCGCCGAACCCCACGTGGGGGGCACCCCGGCTACGATCCCGCGACGTGCGTAGTGGCCGCCGGCATAGCGCCGACTGGCTCTTCTGCTCCTCCGTGCCGGGTGGGCGCGTCGATGCCGCGCCCGTCCGGGTTCTACCGCTTGCTGAACTGGAACCGCTTCCGGGCGCCGGCCCGGCCCGGCTTCTTGCGTTCGACCGCGCGCGGGTCGCGGGTGAGCAATCCGCCTGCTCGCAGCTTGGCCCGGTGCTGGGCGTCGGCTTCGACCAAGGCACGGGCGATCGCAAGACGAAGCGCCCCGGCCTGCCCCGACTGGCCACCGCCCTCCACATGAGCACGCACGTCAAACGCCCCCAGGGTGTCGGTCGAGGAGAACGATTGCTGGATGTGTTGCACCAGCGAAGGCCGGGGGAAGTAGTCCCCCAGCGTCCGACCGTTGATATCCCACTTGCCGGTGCCGGGGGTGATGTACACCCGGGCCACGCTTGTCTTGCGGCGGCCGACGGCCTGCCAGCGGAATTCGGGCTTCCCGCTCATGGTCACTTCACCTTCGGGGTCACGGAGTAAGGCACGGGCTGCTGGGCGACGTGAGGATGCTCCCCCCCGGCGTAGACCTTCAGCTTGGTGCGGAGCTTCTGCTTGGTGAGCGAGTTCTTCGGCAGCATCCCGAAGACCGCGTGTTCGATCACGCGCTCGGGAAACTTCCCCTGCAGCAGGTTCTTGACCGGTGTATACCGTTCATGACCCATGTACCCAGTGTGCCGGAAATGCCGTTTCTGCTCCAGCTTGCGGCCCGTGAGCTTCACCTTTTCCGCATTCACGACGACGACGAAATCACCGCCATCCATGTGCGGGGTGAAGGTGGGCTTGTGCTTGCCCCGGATCAGCTGGGCGACCTGACTGGCGAGCCGGCCGAGGGGGACGCCGTTGGCGTCCACGACGTGCCACTCGTGCGAGATATCGGTCGGCTTGGCGGAAAACGTGTTCATCGAACCTGGTGCCCCGAAGTGAAGTCCCGGAAACTGCACAGATCTCAAACCTAGCCCCGGAGAATAGGTTAGGTCAAGGGTGGCGGCACCGGAGGCGCTGCGGGGGCGAACTCGATCAGGACCTGTCCCTTCTCCACCGCCTCACCGGGAGCCACCCGAATCGCCACCACAACACCCGCGGCCATCGCCCGAAGCTCGTTCTCCATCTTCATGGCCTCGAGGACGATCAGCGCTTGCCCGGCTTGCACCGGCTGGCCCTCGCTCGCCGGACCCTCACGACTAGCCCCGGCATCGGGGCCGTGAGATGAATCGGACCGCTCACCTCACCCGCCTCACCCGTCAGGGAACGGATGTGGCGAGTGCGCTCGTCCTCCACCTCGGCGAGGTAGCTGGCGCCCGCCACGCCGAGACGCCACACCCCTCGCTCCGCACGCTCCATCATGAGCTCGAGCGATTCGCTGCCGATCAGGAGGTGGCGGAGCGGCGTACCCGGCACCACGGAGAGGTGGGCCCGGACGTCTCCCCCGTCGACTGATCGCGAGTTCGCCATCGACGTCGACCGGGATCTCCTTCGCCCCGATGGTGACGAAGTACTTCACTCAGGCCTCCAGCACGGCGACGGTTTCGAGGTGGGCCGTTTGCGGAAAGAGATCGTAGCCCTGGATATCGAAGGAGTGTGTAGGGGCCAGGCTGGGCGGCATCCGTTCCACAGAGTCGGCCGAGGTCCCGGGCGAGCGTCGCCGGATCACAGGAGATGTAGACGATGCCGCCGTCGGCTTGACGGACCTAGCGCCTGAGTCACCAGCCGGGTCCATCCCTCCGCGGGGTGGATTGGCGATCACCGCGACGGGGTCACGCAGATGGCTGATCAGCGATTCCACCCGACCGACATGCCTCACGATCTCGGCCGATCGCGGACGCTGGGACGGCTCCCGGCCCGCGGACGATGCTCGTCCGCGGCGCGCGGCGGTCTCGACCGCGCGGCGGTCCAGCTCGACGCTCTCGACCGTCGCACCCATCGCGGCGAGGCGGTCGGTGGTCTCGCCGATGCCGGCGTAGAGATCCCAGGGTGTCGGCCGGCGACTCGGACCAAGGCGGTCGATGCCTTCCCGGCGGATCCGGTCGGCCGAGCGCAGGGTGCACCTGCTCGAACACCGTGGCGGGGAACGCCTCGCGCTGTCCCCGCCACGACTCGGAGCGCGCCCTGGGCCGGCTGCCACCAGATCGTGACCGGAACCCCGCGGCGAACCCGCCGCCTCGGCAAGACGCGGTCCGCCGCTCCACGCCCGATCTCCGCGGGCCCGGACCACGGCATGCAGCCCGCCGTCCCGATCGATGCGGAGCACCAACTGCTCCGTGTCAGGCGGCAAGTGATGCAACCCCGGGCGCAGGGCGTCCAAGAGCTGCAGCAGGTCCGGGTGCGGCGATAGCACACTCTTCCATCGCGAAGACATCGTCCGGACGGTCCAGCGGATGGAACCCCACGACGCCGCCGCCCCGGTCCCATTGCCAGCGAGATTCGGCTCCGGTAGTGCCAGGGATCGTCGGCGGCGATTAGCGGCGGTACCGTCACGTCGAGTCGTCCGATCCGGTGGAGGGCATCCTCGAGTATCCCCCGCTTGATCTCCAGCTGGACCCGATAGTCCAGGTGCTGCAGCTGGCAGCCTCCACACTGGTCCCCGAAGTAGTGCCGACACCTCGGCGTGGTCCTGCCCGGTCCGGGTTCCACAAGTTCACCGAGGCGCGCGCGGGCGAAACGCGCATGGGTACGGAGTCCGGACAGGATGACCAGGTCGCCCGGAGCGGTGCGGGGAACGAACACGGTACGCCCGTCCGCCAGCCTCCCCACCCCGTCCCCTCCTCCGGCCAGTCGCAGGATCCGCGTCAGCGTAGGCCCTCCATTTTCGCGGCCCGGACCCAGTGCGTGCCGGCCGAGGCAGCATCGGCCACCGCGGGTCGCCGGCTCAGACGGGCCTCCTCCTCCGCGAGCGCCGCTGCGATCGCCAGGGCGGTGAGCCGGGTGGCATCCGCCACCGGTTCGAACAGGTCGGGGCGCCGCTCCAGAAACTGGCTGTCAATGTCGGCGCGGAGAAAGGCATCGTCTTCGAGGAGCCGGAGGTGAAACGCCTGATTGGTCGCGACGCCGGATAGCACCAGCTCGGCAAGGGCCCGGCGCATCCGGATGATCGCGTCGGCCCTGGTGCTCGCCCAGGTGATGACCTTGCCTAACAGCGAGTCGTAGTGCAGCGTGACGTCATTGCCGACTTCGACCCCGCCATCCCACCGCACGCCGGGGCCGGCGGGAACCCGGAGGAACTCGACCCGTCCCCGTCGCCGGCAGGAACCCATTGGCAGGATCCTCGCTCGTGATCCGGCACTCGAGGGCCCAGCCCGCGCGGCACGAGTGCGCCCAGCGGCACCCGCATCGGGAGTCCCTGGGCGATCCGCAACTGCTCACGCACCAGATCCACCCCGTAGACCAGCTCGGTCACGGGGTGCTCCACCTGGATGCGGGTGTTCATTTCGAGGAAGTAGAAGGACCCGTCGGAGGCGAGCAGGAATTCGCAGGTCCCGGCACCGCGGTACCCGACCGCCTGGGCCGCAGCGACGGCGGCGGCCCCCATGCGTTCGCGAAGCTCCGGCGTGACCGCCGCGGATGGCGCTTCCTCGACCAGCTTCTGATGCCGCCGCTGCACCGAGCACTCGCGTTCGCCGAGATGGACCGTGCGTTCGTGATCCGCGAGCACCTGGATCTCGACGTGCCTCGGGCGCGCCACATATTTCTCGAGATAGATGCTGGAATCGCCAAAGGCCTTCTGCGCCTCTGAGCCGGCCGTCGCCAGCGCCCCTTCGAGATCCTCGGCGCGGTGGACAAGTCGCATCCCCCTGCCGCCACCGCCGGCAGTGGCCTTCACCAGGACCGGATAGCCAATCTCATTCGCCGCCTCCCGCGCTCCGTGGAGGCCACCAACCGGCGCGGTGAGACCCGGAACGATCGGTACCCCTGCGGCCGCCATGCGCCGCCGGGCCTCGGTCTTGTCTCCCATGGCCGAGATCGCGCTGGCAGGCGGGCCGATGAATACCAGCCCCGCCTCGGTGACCGCCTGGGCGAACGCCGCTCGCTCCGCGAGAAAGCCGTAGCCGGGATGGACTGCCCCGGCTCCGGTGTCCCGGGCGGCCTGCAGCAGCAGGTCGACCCGCAGGTAGCTGTCAACGGGCGCCGACCCGCCGATGGGCACGGCAAACTCCGCCGCGCGGACATGGGGCGCGAGACGGTCCGCGTCGGAATACACGGCAACGGCCTCCAGCCCCTCCTCGTGGCAGGCGCGGATCACGCGCAGAGCGATCTCGCCGCGATTCGCGACCAGGACGCGGCGGAACAGAGCCATCGGGGGTGGGGGGAGTGGGACGGTCAGCGGCCGCAGGCGCCGCGCCGACCGGCGCCGAGCGGAGCGAGCAGCGAGGTACAGAGGAGCGGATTGCCGGTGGCTGCGCGGGCATAGAGGGAGACGACTTCTCCGCTGAGACCGCTCGAGCGAGAGCGTTCCACGGCGGTGAGCTCGATGATCCCGAGTGGCTCCGGCGATTCCGGTGCCTGGGGCCCCGCGATCCGGACCAGCCGAAAGGCGATCAGCGGGAGGTGCGGTCTCACGGCATCGTCGGTGCCGGGAGAGAGACAGACTGGCCGTCGGGCAGCCACCTCGGTGAGCGCCTGGGCCACCGGGAGGTCAGAGTGAATTTCAAGCGCCGCGGCCATCTGCAGGCGATACAGCGAATCCTCGTCATAGCGTGCCGGAAGGAAGAGAATCAGGTCCTCCCGACTGCGGCTGTCCGAGCACGGCGCTCCAGGCGGCGACCGCCTCGAGTTCGGTGCCGGTGACCAGCACCCCGCCCATGCGGGCAGGAGTTCACCAGGTTGCGGCCGGCCTCCAGCACATAGGCGGGAGGCTCGACACCTTCCGGCATCGTGAAGCTGTGCGCGGGCTCCGAGCCACCCGTCATCTTCGACCTGCATCGCAGCGCGGTCCATCTCGACCATGGCACGGAGGTAGAGCGCGGAATCAGTGGGGAGCCGGAGGGAGGCGTCCAGGGCGGTCGCGGCGAAATCGAGGAAGAACGCCGCCGACGGCTCCCCGACGTGGCCCCGCTGGTGCCAGTCGCGGCTGTCGAGGATGTAAAAGCGGCCGAGTTCGAGCCAGGCCTCACCGTCATCCGGGGCGGTGGCGAGATAGCGTCCGAGCAATTCGGTCGCATTGGTCCGCTGGCCCGCGGAGGCCATTTGGGCGGCACGGGGTGCCACGGTGGGATCGAGAGCGCCCTGCGCCGGCGAGCAGGCCGGGCATGGCGACAAACCCCGCGAGGGCGATCAGCTGACGATTCCAGGGGGTGGACATCGGGGACCAAACTAGGCCGGGGTGCGGGGATGCGCTAGGGGAAGATCCCACGTGACATGACCCCGGCCGCCTCTACAGCGGAATGTTGCCGTGCTTCCTCGGCGGGTTGCGATCCCGCTTGGTCGCGAGCGACCGCAGCGCATCAATCAACCGGGGGCGGGTGTCGCGGGGGTCGATCACGTCATCGACATACCCGCGTGAGGCAGCGAGGTAGGGATTCGCAAAGGTCTCGGTGTATTCCGCGATACGACGGGTGGTCTCGAGATCCCGGTCCGGCGCCTGGTCGATTTCCCGCTTGAAGAGGATTTCGACGGCCCCCTTGGGACCCATGACGGCGATCTCTGCCGTGGGCCATGCGAGATTGACGTCACCGCGAATGTGCTTGGAACTCATCACGTCGTAGGCGCCACCGTACGCCTTGCGGGTGATGACCGTAAGCTTTGGCACGGTCGCCTCACAATAGGCATAGAGCAGCTTGGCACCATGCTTGATGATCCCGCCATGTTCCTGGGCCACGCCAGGCAGAAAACCGGGGACATCGACGAAGGTGAGGATCGGAAGATTGAAACAGTCACAGAACCGGATGAAGCGGGCGGCTTTCAGGGACGCGCTGATATCGAGCACCCCGGCCAAGACGGCCGGCTGGTTGGCGATGATCCCCACCGAGCGCCCACCCAGACGGGCGAACCCGGTCAGAATATTGCCGGCGTAGTCCGGTTGGACCTCGAAGAAGGATCCGCGATCGGCAACGAGTCGGACCACCTCGAGCATGTCATAGGGCTTGTTCGGGCTGTCGGGAATCAGGTCGAGCAGGCGCTCCTCGCGGCGATCGGCGGGATCGTCGCCCTCGGCGCCGGGGTGCGCCGGAGCTTCGTCGAGATTGTTCTGCGGCAGATAGGACATCAGGGTCCGCACCGCAGCCAGGCTTTCCGGCTCGGAGCCGTGCACGAAGTGGGCGACACCACTGGTGCCCCCATGGATGTCGGCCCCACCGAGCTGCTCGAAGCTGACCTCCTCGTGTGTCACCGTCTTCACGACGTTCGGGCCGGTGACGAACATGTAGCTCACGCCCCGCACCATGAATACGAAGTCGGTGATGGCCGGGCTGTAGACGGCGCCGCCCGCGCAGGGGCCGAGGATGACCGAGATCTGGGGGATGACACCGGAGGCGAGGGTGTTGCGGAGGAAGATGTCGGCATAGCCGCCGAGCGAGGCGACCCCCTCCTGGATCCGGGCGCCACCGGAGTCGTTCAACCCGATGACCGGTGCACCATTCCGGACCGCGAGATCCATGACCTTGCAGATCTTCTCGTGCGAAAGTCTCCGAGAGGGAACCGCCAAAGACAGTGAAGTCCTGGGAGAAGACGTAGACCAGGCGCCCGTGCACGCGACCCGACCCGGTGACGACCCCGTCGCCGAGCACCCGCTGCTGCTCGAGGCCGAAATCGGTGCAACGGTGAGTAACGAAGCGGTCCAGCTCGACAAAGGTCCCGGGATCCAGCAGGAGATCGAGTCGCTCGCGGGCGGAGAGCTTCCCCTTGCGGTGCTGCTGGGCCAGGCGTTCCGGCCCCCCGCCCTGTTCGGCAAGGGCCTGCTTGTGATGAAGCTCATCGAGAAGCTGGCGCGGATTGGACATGCACTCAAAGCTAAGGCGGGACGAACGCTGCGGAAGGGCGGCCACACGAGCGGGCCGACGCTCCACTCGGAGTGCCGGCCCCGAATGCGGACGAGACCTGAATCTCAGACCTTCGGGCGTGCGATCGGCTCGTACGGCGTCTTGTCCCAGATGGTGTCGGGCTGGTGCAGGAAGCGGATGATCGGGACGTCGTGCTGGACCAGCCAGAACGCGAATTCAGCCGTCTTCCCTTCCTCGTCGTAGACCACGGTGAACAGCGTAGAGTCCTGGGTCCCGGCGAAGGTCACGCTCTCGATCCGGTGCCAGGAGTAGTCCGGCGAATCAGAGCTGGTCCGGAAGGCGATGCTGTGCTCGCCCACCTCGAGCATGCGGCCAGCGTACTTCCCCGTCTTGGCCTGCCATACGCCGTAGGCCTGCGAGAAATTGCTGGCATCTCCCCCCCCGGACGCCGACAGCACCAGTGGTCTGACCACGAAGACCCCGAGAATCAGGATGACCGCCACGCCGATCAAGCCCTTCGGAACCCGGATGGTGTCGAGCCACGGGAGACCGCTCACGCCGGCGGGAGCCTCAGCCTGCTTCCGTCGCATCCGCGCCGGAAACCGCATCACGGGATTCAACGACGAGAAGAAGTCGTCGAGCGACCAGGTCGTCAGCAGCTCGCCGTCCGCCACCGATCGATACTTCGGGGTCTCGTCCGGCAGCAGTGACTCCTCGGGTCCGGAGGCATCGGCTGGAGCGACAGGTTTCTGGTTCATGGAGATCTCCGGGTCGATCAGTACTTGGAGGCGAGACCGATGAAACCGCCGTCGTTGGCGCGGACCACGTCGTCGACGCTGACGCCGGCATTAAGGGAGGCCGACGACGCGCCATCCGGGCCAACGCTGTAGAGATCGTAGGTCGTGTTCGTTACCACGCCGAAGCGGTCGAGACGCGGGGCCCCGTTGGGGAACTTCACATAGATGTAGGGCTGACCCCATGGGTCCGAGAGGTTCTGGCCGGTCGAGGCGAGGTCGTCGGGAAGGGAGTCGCGAGAATCGAGGGTGGTCTCAATCGCCTGAATGTCGCCGAGGGCCCGCGCGGTGCGAGCGGTTTGGACGAACTGGCGATACTTGGGAATCGCCATGCTTGCCAGTGAGCTGACAATCGCGAGCGCCGCCAGTAGTTCGATCAGGGTCATGCCGGCCTCGCTCGACCGACCGACCCGGACGGTTCGCGGCATCACACACTTTGGCATCTTCATTTGATCCCTCGCCTGATGGGGCAAGCGTACTGTAAAGGAAATCGCGTGCCACAAATCTATACTGTTATACCACAACATCTTAGAAGAAGTAGAAATTTGACAGTCCGTCGCTTTTCAATGCAGGACGCGCAGTCTGCCCGACAATACCAAGGCGGGGGCCGTGAATCGAATCACGGCCCCCGCCTCCGGAACTGGACCTGCCGCCCGACTATTCCTCGGCCGGCGTCTCGTCGATGATGACCTTTTTCGGCGGGATGATGGGGAGATCGGGGTAGCCGACCACCGCCAGCACGATTCGGTGATGAATCGGATCCACCTCGAGGACCTTCATATCGACCGCCTGGCCTTCCTTCACCGCCTGGCCCGGCTCCTCGATGTTGGCGATGCCGAGCTGGGACATCGGAACGAAGCCCTCGATGTCGTTGCCCAGGTCCACGACCACGCCCTTGTCCATCAGGCGGGCGACGCGGCCCTGGATCTCGGTGCCGATCGGGAAGGTCTCCCCGATCTTGAGCCACGGGTCCTCCTCCGCCTGCTTCAGGCCGAGGGAAATACGCTTGTTATCCGCGTCGATGTTGAGGATGACGACGTTGACACCGTCGCCCTTCTTCACGACTTCCGACGGATGCTGCACCCGTTTGGTCCAGGACATGTCGGAAATGTGGATCAGGCCGTCGATTCCGGGCTCGATTTCCACGAAGGCGCCAAAGCTGGTCAGGTTGCGCACCTTGCCGCTGAGCCGGGTTCCGACCGGGTACTTGAGCGGAAGAATTGTCCAGGGATCCTGCTCGGTCTGCTTCATGCCGAGGGAGATCTTCTCTTCGCTCTCGTCGACCTTGAGCACCACCGCTTCGATGGTTTCACCGATCGAAACGATCTTGGACGGGTGGCGGACGTTCCGGGTCCACGACATTTCGGAGATGTGTACCAGCCCTTCGATCCCGGGCTCCAGTTCGACAAAGGCGCCGTAGTTAGTGATCGACACCACCTTGCCCTGCACCCGGGTGCCCACTGGATACCGCTCGGCGACCTTCTGCCAAGGATATGGTTGGAGCTGTTTCATGCCCAGGCTGATGCGCTCGCGCTGCCAGTCGATGTCGAGGATCTTGACCTCCACTTCGCGGCCGATGCCGACCATCTCGGTCGGGTGCGAGACCCTGCCGTACGACATGTCGGTGATGTGCAGCAGGCCGTCGACCCCGCCGAGGTCGATGAACGCCCCGAAGTCGGTGATGTTCTTGACAATCCCCTTCCGTACCTGACCCACGGCAAGCTCCTTCATCAGGTGCTCGCGCTTGTGAGCCCGCTCGTTCTCCAGTATCACACGACGGCTGACGACGATATTGCGCCGGCGCTTGTTGAGCTTGATGATCTTGAACTCGTACGACTGGCCGAGGAGCTCGTCGATGTTCGGCACCCGGCGGAGCGCGATCTGGCTGCCCGGCAGAAAGGCATCGACGCCCATCAGGTTGACGACCACCCCACCCTTGATCTTCTTGACCAGCGTTCCCATCACCGGCTGATCCGACTCGTGGGCGAGCTTGATCTTCTCCCACACCCGCATGAAGTCGGCCTTCTTCTTGGAGAGCACGACTGCGCCCTCCTGGTCCTCGAGGTGCTCGAGGAAAACCTCCACCTCGTCGCCCGGCTGCGGTGGCTCCTTGAACTCGTCGAGGGGCACGGAGCCCTCCGACTTGAAGCCCACGTCGAGAATGACGGCGCTGTCGGTGACGCGGAGAACCTTCGACTTGACGATTTCGCCCTCGACGATCTGGGACATCGTCCCTTCGTACATCGAGAGCATCTGCTCGTATTCGTCCTCGGAGTAGTCCTCATCGTAGAGGTCGGGACGGACGCGCAGACCGGTGGCTGACTGGATGCGGTCAACGGTGGAGGTGGATCGTTCGGTGGTCACAACGTACCTCTAGGTGGCCGCGCCATCGGAGCC
This sequence comes from uncultured Gemmatimonadales bacterium, assembly GCA_963726955.1. Classification (GTDB taxonomy): domain Bacteria; phylum Gemmatimonadota; class Gemmatimonadetes; order Gemmatimonadales; family GWC2-71-9; genus JADJOM01. Next base: position 110,038 of record CAVSEC010000015.1, read on the forward strand.
GCGGGCAGACGGTGAAGGTCCCGGTCCGGCGGACGTGCCGGTCTGGGGAGCCTGCAAACGTAGCGCTGGGGGTGGGTCAGAACAAGAGAACCGGGGACACCGGGGGCCGAACTTCAGCCAAACCGGCGGCGGGCGAGCGCCACGATGCGAGACACCTGCTCCTCAAAGCTCAGCGCGGTGCCGTCCACCGCTACCGCATCTTCGGCCATTCTGAGCGGAGCAACGGCGCGAGAGGAATCGGCCTCGTCCCGGGCGGCGAGGGTGGACGTCTCCCGGTCGACCAGCGCCGGATCCCCCGCCTGTCCTCGCTGGGCGAGGCGCCGGGCGGCCCGGGTCCGTGGAGAGGCCGTGAGGAAGATCTTGAGCCCTGCATCGGGGAATACGATGGTACCGATGTCGCGCCCATCGACGACCACCGACTGGCCTGCCCGGGTGAGCCCGCGCAGCCGCTCGTTCACCCACTCCCGGACCTCGGGCAGCGCGGAAACCGCCGAGACCAGGGCCGTTACCTGTGCGGCGCGAATCGCCTCGTCGGCGGGTTCGCCATTGAGGTACACAGCGTAGCCCGTGCCGTCGAAGTGCAGCGCCAGGCCTCGGCGCTCGGCAGCAAGGAGGAGGGTATTGGCCTCCAGCGGACCGCCCGGCACCGCGCCGAACTGGCGGATGCCGACCAGGGTGACGCCCCGGTAGAGCGCCCCGGAATCGAGATGGGCGAAGCCGAGCTCCCGTGCGACCGCATCCGCAGTGGAGGACTTGCCGCTCGCGGCCGGGCCATCAATGGCGATGACGCGCGCGGGCATCAGCCCCGGATCTTCCGGAGCATCTCCGGAAAGCCGGGGAAGCTGACGGCGGCACAGGCGATGTTGTCCACCCGGACTGCCGCGCCGGGCACGGTACCGAGGACGGCAAAGGCCATGGCGATTCGGTGGTCGCCCTCGGTGACGACGCGACCACGGGGCGGCGCCGCAGAGCCGATCACGTGGAGATCGTCGCCAACCACCTCCGCACTGCCCCCCACCGCGCGGATATTCCCGGCGATCAGCCCCAGGCGATCGCTCTCCTTCACCCGCAGCTCGCCAACCTCTCGAAAGATCGTGGTCCCCTCGGCGCGGGTGGCGATCGCAGCCAGCATCGGGATCTCGTCGATCAGGCCGGGAATCTCTCCCGCGGACACCTCGGTCGACCTGAGTATCGCGGGCCGCGCCACGAGGTCGGCGACCGGTTCATCGAACGCGGTCGTGGCGTGGTCCACCTCCACGCGGGCACCCATGCGGTGCAGCACGGCGAGAAAGCCGACTCGGGTCGGATTCACACAGACGCCCGTGAGCCGCAATTCGCCTCCCTCGGCGAGCACCGCCACTCCGACCGGGAATGCGGCCGAGGAGGGGTCGCCGGGAATCTGCATGTCGAACGGCGTCACGACCCCGGTAGGTCGGAAGTGGATCCAGCCGTCCTCTTCGTCCACCGCATAGCCGAACGCGCGGAGCAGTCGTTCGCTGTGATCGCGGGAGCGGCCGTGCGGCTCGTGGACCGACACCGGTACTCCACCCGCCATGCCGGCGAGGAGGAGACTCCCTTTGATCTGTGCGCTGGAGACCGGCATGACGTGGCGCAGCGACGTCAGCTTGCCGCCGCGGATGGTGACCGGCAGCGTGCCTCGGTCGTTCTGCTCGGTGATCCTCGCGCCCATCTCGGCGAGGGGCACGGTGACCCGGCGCATGGGGCGCCGGCGGAGCGAGCCATCGCCGGTGAGCGTCGCCCGGAATGCGTGGGCTGCGAGCAGGCCGAGGAGCAGACGGGTGGTCGTACCGGAGTTGCCGCAGTGGAGGACCTCCTCCGGCTGGCGGAGGCGGCCCCGGCTGGTGATCGTGACCACGCGCTCTGCAGTGAGCGGGGAGACGGTAACGCCCATCTGGCGCAGTACTCGTGCCGAGGAGCGCGCGTCGAGGGAGGTCAGCATGCCGCCGACATGACTGGTGCCTTTCGCCATGGCGGCGAACAGCAGCGCACGATGCGAGAGGCTCTTGTCCCCAGGGACGCGGATGGTGCCACGGACGTGCATCAGAACCTCGGCAAGCGGGAACGGGCCCTGCATTCAAGGGAGCATCGACAGCGCCGATACTAATGTCGACGGTCGTGGCCGGCACGTTTTCGACGGATGCGCTGAAGACTACCGGCCGAGGGGAGCTTCCTCAACCAGTACGTATTTCAAAGGTGTCCACACCATGTCCACACCAGGCCAGCCGAGCGAGCCGTCATTGGAGAGCGCACTGAGGGAGTTTCTCGAGGCGGAGCAGGCGACGGCGCCGGCCCCCCCCGCACCTCCAGCGCGTCAGCCAGGACCCCCTGCCGCGGGCCGGCCGGCAGCGGTCCCGACCCCGACGGCGGCCTCGGCCTCAGCCGGGGGCGCGGCCCGCCCGGTGACACCACCCAAGGCAATGGAGGAACTCCAGGCGGCCTACGCCGGCGTGCTCAAGCATGAAGCCGCGAAGGCTGCGCTCCGGGAGGTGGCCCGACCACCGCTGTGGCGCCGGATGTTGATGCCTTCCCTGCTGCTGGTGCTCACCGCCAGTTCCGCCTATGTCTGGTTTGGCAACCCGTCCTGGCTGGCCGGTCCGCCCCACGCGCGGCTCCAGCAATCCAAGGCCCCGCTGACCGGCCAGCGACAGCTACTGGCCATCGCGCTCGAGATCGAGGACTTCCGGCGGACGACCGCCCGCCTTCCACGTGATCTCGCCGAGCTGGGTTTGAATGTTCCGTTCGTGACCTACACCGCGTGGGCCGACCTCGCGTACGAACTCCGGCTCGGCACCGGCCCCCATGCACTCTTGTACCGCAGCAGCCGGAACGCCGAGGCCCAAATGCAGCCGAGGGATGCATCATGACACGCACTGAGCGGGGCTTCACGCTGCTCGAGCTGATGGTCGTCGTCATGGTGATCTCGCTCCTGGCGGGATTCGCGATGCCGAAGTTTTCCGCGGTCCGGAAACGGGCCACGGCGGCGGAGGCCATCGGCGCGCTCGATGTCATTCGCCACGCCGCGTTCGCCTATAACGAGACCACCGGGGACTGGGCACCTGGTGGCAGCACCGGTGTCGTCCCGCCAGAGTTGGTCACCTACCTGCCTTCGGGGTTCAGCTTCAGTCAGCCCGAGTTCGATCTCGCCTGGCGCCACACGACCTGGATGAGCGGAGGCGTCGAGCAATCCACCCAGATGGTGCAGGTGTTCACCCACGACCCCGCCGTCTGCGACGCCGTGAATAACCTGCTGGGCGGGAGCGGCAACCCGGAGATCGTGGCCGCGTGTGACGGCGCGACCGGGATCGTGACGCTGTACGTGGAGTCCTAGGGCGTCAGCCCTCGGTCGAAGGCGGCAGGTGGCGGGCGGTGGGATCGGTGACGGCCCCGGTCTCGTCGAGCCGGCGACGGAAGAGCGCCGCCTCTTCCAGGTAGGCGTATAGCGCCGCGCGATCCCCCCGGTCGATGAGGGTGCGGAGCGTGGCGAGCTCTCCCGCGGCCCGGTCAAGCGCGCCGCAGACCGGCCCCCGGTTCATCAGGAAAATGTCCACCCACATCTCGGCCGGGCTCGCGGCGAGCCGCGTGGTATCGCGCGCCCCTGTCCCCCACGACGCACCTCGCAGGGCTGGCTCCCGTGCCAAGGCATGCGCCAGGGTACTGGCGAGGGCCTGTGGCAGGTGGCTGGTCCAGGCGAGCTGGGTGTCATGAGCCTGGGCATCCGTGAGCACCGGATGGCTGCCGAGCACATCCTGCCAGAAGTGCATCACCTCGCGGGCGACCTCCTCGCCGGTGGGTCCGGTCTGGCAGACATAGACGATGGCCCCGGTGAATCGATCGGGCCGGGCACCGGCCCAGCCTGCGAGGTGGGTACCGGTGAACGGGTGGCTGCCGGCGAAGCGCCGGTCGAGGCCAAGTTGTCGGGCGCGCGCCAGCATGGGCAGCTTGATGCTCGCGACGTCGGTAATCAGCGCGCCGGGAGCGAGGTGCGGAACGATGACGGGGAGGAGGTCGAGAATGGCCTGCGGGGGTGCAGCGAGGACGACCAGGTCCGCGCCGTGGACGGCGCGTGCCGGGCTGTCGGCGATGTCGTGCACCGCGGCCGACCGGAGCGCCTGTACCCCATCGGCGCGGTCGGGAGCGTAGCCGATGACCGATGGGATCCCGGCCTTGCGGGCCTGCCAGGCCACGGAGCCGCCGATCGCGCCGAGGCCGAGCACCGCGAGGGAATTGGGACGCATAAAGGATTGGCGGCGGGCAGCCGATAGTGGGGAGGCGAACAGGGTTGCGTCTACGCTGGCTCAAACGTAGTCCCCGAGCCAGACCTCCTCAACCGAACCGGATGGACCCGGGTCGGACCCCGGGTACCGTCCAAGGACCATTGTGATCGAGCAGGTCGCACGGGGGCCGTTGCCGGCCGACAGTTGGCTGGCACGGACACTGGAAGATGCCGGGGTGCTCACACGGGCCCAAGTGGAGCGTGTGCTCTCGGGCGCCGACGGGGAGACGGTCTGGGAGGCGGTGATCGCCCTCGGACACGCCACCGACGACGCCGTGCTCAGTGCGATCTCCGCACAGTACAAGATCCCCATCGCCGATCTCTCCGGGGCGGACCCACGCGCGGCGCTGCTGGTTCCCGAGTCGCTGGCCCGCAAGCACCAGGTCCTGCCGCTGTGGGCGGACGAGCGACGCATCCGTCTCGCCAGCGCCGACCCCCGCGATCTGAACGCCGAGCAGGCGATTGGGTTCATGACTGGCCGCGACGTGGAGTTCCAGGTCACCAGTCCGTCCCTGCTGCTCGAGAAAATCGACATCGTGTATCGCCCCGAGAAGAGCATCGAGCGGCTGCTCGGCCGGCTGGAGCCCTCAAACGTGGAATCGATCCTCGAGGTGGAGCCCAGCAGTGCGCGCGACCCGGTACTCGACGCGCCGGTAGCCAAGCTGGTCGATGCGATGATCTCCGAAGGGGTGCGTCAGGGCGCGAGCGATATCCACGCCGAGCCGGAAGACGGGGCCACGGTGGTCCGGTACCGGGTGGATGGCGTGCTCCGCGAGGTCATGCGCCTGCCTGGGTCGGCCGGGTCCTCGCTGGTGCGCCGGGCGAAGATCTTCGCGCGGCTCGACGTGACCGATCCGCTGCACCCGCACGACGGCCGCGCCTCCATCCGGGTCGACGGGCAGCATGTCGACCTGCGGGTCTCGACGATCCCGATCGCCCGTCGGGGCGAAAAGGTCGTCATCCGTATCCTCGACAAGACCAATCTCCGCTCCACGATCGACGACCTGGGCCTGAGCGAGCGGGAACGGCTGATGCTGACCCGTCTGATCGGATACCGGGAGGGGCTGCTGCTCGTCACCGGTCCAACCGGCAGTGGCAAGACCACCACGCTGTACGCGGCGATCAACCAGCTCAAGACCGGCAAGGTCAACATCGTGACGGTGGAGGACCCGGTCGAGTACGACCTGCCGGGAACGTCGCAGATCCAGGTGAACGAAGCCCAGGGATTGACCTTTGCGACGGCGCTCCGCTCGGTCCTGCGGCAGGATCCCGACATCGTGCTGGTCGGCGAAATCCGTGACGTGGAGACCGCGAAGACCGCCATCCAGGCCGGGCTCTCGGGCCACTTCGTGCTCTCGACCCTGCACACGAACGATGCGCCGAGCGCGGTGGTCCGGCTGCGCGACATGGGGGTCGACAGCTTCAAGATCGCGTCGGTCCTCCGGGGCATCCTGGCGCAGCGCCTGGTGCGCCGGGTCTGCTCCCACTGTGCGACACCACTGGCCGTGGAGGACCTGCCGGCCAGCGCGCGCCCGACACCCGACTGGCCCGGCACCCCGGCGCCCCGCAAGTCGAACGGCTGCAAGAAGTGCGGCGGTACCGGCTATCGCGGCCGACTCGGCATCGTCGAGATCATGCCGGTCGACGAGCAGGTGTCACGCCTGATTGACGCCGGCGCCACGCCGGACGTGATCGCCCAGCAGGCCCGGAAGGGGGGGATGCAGTCACTGTGGGAGAGCGGCCTGGACCGGATGTGGCAGGGGCACACGACGCTGGAGGAGCTGGTGCGGGTGCTGGGCGAGCGGGGGCAGGATGATGAGGCCACCCAGTCCGAGCAGCCGGGCGTGATCCGGGTGGTGGAGGAGGTGCGGACCGTGGACGCCGCGGCCGGCGACGCGCCGCCGCCGCTTCCACCCGCCCCGGCCGAGGCGGGACGCACCGACAA
>CAVSEC010000016.1:0-86926 GCA_963726955.1 uncultured Gemmatimonadales bacterium
TCTCGATGCCGATCAGCGCCACGAAGCCGATGGTGGCGGTGAAGGAGAGGGTGTTGCCGGCGCAGGAAGAGCGCCACCAGCCCGCCCACGACGCCGAGCGGGATGACCGAGGCCACGATCAGCGTGCTCTGGAAGGTGCGGAACTCGAGCACCAGCACCGCCAGACGCCCGAAGATGGCCACGATGATGGCCGCCCCCAGCCCGCCGAAGCTCTCCTGCCGGCTCTCGATCTCGCCGGCGGGGACGATGCGGTAGCCCGGCCGGCCAGCGCTCGGCGGCCAGGCGGGTCCAGCACCGCCCGGGTGACCCGGTCGGTGTTGAAGCCCTCCCGCACGTCGGCGGTGACGGTGGCGCTGCGCTCCTTGTTGTAGTGGTAGATGCGGGCCGGCGACGGCTCCAGCGCCGGAGCGGCCACCTGGCGGAGCGGCACCTGGCCCCCGCCGGCGCCGCGAGGTAGAGGCGATCCAGCACCTCCGGCGCCGGGGGCCGAGGCTCGCCGGCGAGCGTGCGGCCGCCCGCCGCGGGAGGTGAGCCGCACGTCGGGCGTGGTCCTGCCCGCCCGCTCGCGGTAGCGGCCCGCCCCGCAGCCGCCCACCGCCAGCCGCACCGTGCGGTCCACGTCCAGCGACGGCACGCCCACCAGCGCCGCCCGGTCGCGGTCGATGCACGACCCGCAGGTCGCTCTTCCGGTCGCGGGACGGGTTGCGCACGTAGCGGGGCCCTCGGCGTCGGCGCAAGCACCGCCTCCACCCGCGCGGCGAGCGGCCCAGCGCGTCGAGGTCCTCGCCCAGCACGCGGATGGCCACCGGCGCGTCGACCGGCGGCCCCTGCTCGAACTCGGTGACCTCGATCCGGCGCCCCGGGGTAGCGGTCGAAGCTCCGCCGCAGCGAGTCGAACAGCTCGGGGCGTGTCCGGCCGGTCGAACGGGTGCCGAGCTGCACGAACGCCTCCGCCAGCCGGCCTCTCGTTGCTCGGGAGCCACGTTGTAGTAGACGCGCGGGTTGCCCCGCCCGATGTTCACCATCACGGGCGGCACCTCGGGCGGGCCGGCCAGCACCCGCTCGACGAGCCGCACCGCCCGGTCGGTCTCGGCCAGGCTGGCCCCCTCGGGCGTCTCGACCGTCACCCGGAACTGCGGCAGGCCCGCCTTGGGGAAGAGGCTGAAGCCGATGGCCGGGACCAGCGCCACGCTCGCCGGCGAGGAGCGCCGGGCCGCGACCAGCGTCACCCGCGGCCGGGCCAGGGCGCCGGTGCAGCACCGGCCGGTAGGATCGATCGCCCAGGTGAGCCGCGCGGAAGAGAGGTTGCCGTGCTCCCGCTCTCCTTGAGGAGCAGGCTCGCCAGGAACGGGACGATGGTCAGCGAGACGAGCAGCGAGGCGAGGATGGTGAAGACCACCGCCACCGGCATGCTGCGGATGAAGAGGCCGGCGGCGCCGGGGAGGACGAGGAGCGGCAGGAAGGCGAAGATCAGCGTGGCGGTGCACCCGAGCACCGAGACGGTGATCTGGCGGGTGGCCTCGATGGCCGCCTCGCTGGCGGCTCGTGCCCAGCCGCAGGAAGCGGGTGATGTTCTCGACCACCACGATCGAGTCGTCCACCAGCAGCCCGAGCGCGATCACGAAGCCCACGATGCTGAGCTGGTTGATGGAGAAGCCGGTGACGTGGAGCAGCGCCACCCCGATCGCCAGCGAGAGCGGGATCGAGATCATCACCACGACCGAGGCGCGCGAGGCCCAGCGGCAGCAGCGTCACCAGCACCAGCAGGATCGCGATGGCAAAATCCTCGCTCAACCGGCTGAGCCGGCGCTGGACATTCGCCGACTGGTCGAAGCCCCGCTCCAGCCGCATTCCGGCTGGAAGTGTCGGCTCGAACTGGTCCAGCTCGCGGTAGATCGCATCGCGGACATCCCCGATGCGCTCCCCTTCCTTCATGTTGGCGGTGACGAACACCGCGCGCTGACCGTTGTAGCGTCCCAGATGCCGGGCGTCCCCGTACCCCCACGCCACCGTGGCCACATCGCCGAGCGCGACCGCGTCTCGCCCGGTTCCGGTGCATCACCGTCCGACGCACCTCTTCGACCGAACGATAGCTCCCGCTGGTCTTCACCGTGAATGCGCGTGGCCCGGCACTGACCGTGCCGCCGGGCATGTTGACATTCTCGCCACCGATCGCCCCCAGCACCTGCGAGACCGGCATCCGGAGTTGGGACAGCCGCCCTGCATCCAGCGAGACGACGACTTCCCGCTCGGGATAGCCCCACCGCTCCACGGTGCGTACCCCGGACACCCGCTCGAGGCGCTCCTTGAGGAGCCGGGCCCGCTCCGCCAGCTCGAACATCGGCCGCGCCTCCGAGACCAGCGCCACCTGCACGATATTGACTCGGCTCGCGTCGAACTTCTGCACGTCGAGCCGGGCCAGGCTCCGCCGGCAGCGTCGGCCGGAGGGCGTTGACCTCGCGGATCACCTCGTCGTAGCGCTTGTCCGCCGGGGCGTTCGCCTCGAATTCCACGCCGATGACCGCGAGCCCATCCTGGATTTCGCTCTTGAGCTTCTTGAGGTCATCCAGCTCGTTCATCCGGGCCTCGATCGGATCCACCACCAGCTGTTCCATGTCGGCCGGTGTGGCGCCGGGGTACACCGCCACGATCGTGAAGCTGGCGACCGGGAAGGTCGGGTCCTCCGCCTGAGGGATCGTGTGCAGCGCGTTCAGGCCCAGCAGCGCCGCCATCAGGAAGATGACGATGGTGAACTGGAAGTTCTTGACGGAAAACTCCGCGAGCCTCACGGGACACCTCCCGCCGGGCCGGATCGGCGCGACTCCCGACCGGAGACGACCGTCACCGTCGCGCCGTCAGACAGAAAACCTGCTCCCGCCGTCACAATGTCGTTGACACCGTCGAGACCGGAGGCGATCGCGGCGCGGTCTCCCTGCAGAAATGCCACATGCACCAGATGCCGGCGAGCGACGGTCGTCGATCGGACGGCATCGACACTGTAGACTACCGCACTGTCGCCGTCGCCCTCCAGCAACGCTTCGATCGGCACCACCCGCGCCGCCCGGGTGCGCCGCGGCTGGATCTCCACTCGCCCAATCAATCCGGACGCGACCCCTCCGCGCACCGGTGGGGGCGTTATGAGCAGCACCTCCACCTCCCACGCCCCGCTACCCGGCGATGCGGCCGCCGCGATCCGGGTGACTCGTCCTCCGATTGCACGTCCGGCATCGGCTTCGAATCGGACTTCGGCCCGATCACCGACCCGCACCCGCGCCAGCTCCCGATCCGGCAGGCCTACCCGCACCACCTGCCCCCGGCTGCGGCTGCCGAGCACCACCACGGCGGCCCCGTTGCTGATCTGCTGGCCCGGCTCCGCGAGGCGGCGGAGAATCGTTCCCGTCGCCGGTGCCCGGATGGTCGCGTACTGTTCGTTGAACCGCGCGATCCGCAGGTTGGCGCGGGCGACCGCGATTCCGGTCTCCGCCGCCTCGAACCGGTCCCTGGCGATCACGCTGTCCCGATAGAGCGCCGTCGCCCGGGTGTAGTCGCGCTCAGCCTGCACGACGCCCGCCTCCGCCTTGGCCACCTCCGCACCGATCTCGGGCTGCTCCAGCTCCGCCAGCAGCTGACCAGCGCGCACCGATTCGCCTGCGTCCACCAGCACCCGTGCGACCACCCCGCCGATCTTGAACCCCAGCGGTATCTCCTCCTTGGCACCGAGCACTCCGGTCGCCACGATCGGTTGCGCGAGGGTGGTCTCTGTCACCGCCGCGAGCGTCACCGGTATCCCCCTATCGTGCGGTGCCGCTGCCGGGAGCGTTTCCGCCGCTCCGCCGCTGCAGGCCAGCGCCGAAGTGGCCAGCAGCAGGAGCCACCGGGTTGGCCGCCTCTGGTACTCAGGATGCTTCGGCATGACGAACTCCCATGATGATCGGATCGGCAGGGTACAGGGCCGCGGCGCGTTCCAGCTCCACGCACCGGGAGAAGTAGTCGTACGTCGTCAGGATCCGGTTGAGTTGGGCGGCGGTGAAGCTGGTCCGCGCGTCGATCAGCTCGACCTGAGTCGCGGCCCCCTCCCGGTACTTCCGCTCGACCAGGGTGTAGTTCCGCTCGGCGCTGCCGAGCCGATCGTTAGCGCTCGCGATCGCATGACCGGCCACTCTCGCTGCCTGCCAGTCGGTGCGTACCTCGAGCGTGACCAGCCGCTCGGTTGCTGCCCGCTGAGCGCGGATTTCCTCGGCTTCAAGCCGGGCCTGATTGCGACGGGCCTGGTCCTGGCCGCCGTTGAACAGGTTCCACTGCAGGACCAGCGACGCCACCAGGTAGTCGTGACTGCCGCCCACGCGGTACACCTCGCCCTGCATCCCGTAGTCGACCGCTGCTACCAGGGAGGGCAGGAACGCCGCGCTCGCCAGGCGACGCTTCCCCTCCGCGACACCGATGGCCGCGTCGAGCTGGGCGAGCTCTTCCCGCCCGTGGAGCCCAAGGGCGACCGCACTGTCCAGCGACACCGTCAGGCCCAGACCGAGCGAGGAGTCCGGGGCCAGCTCCAGTGAGTCTTCCAGGGGTCGCTCCAGCAAGAGATTGAAGGACTCGCGGGCTGCCTGTTTCATTCGCCCGGCATCGGCCAGCCGCTGTTCGCCCTCACTCAGATCGGCGTGGGCCCGGAGGATCGCGTCGGGCGTGGCCGCGCCGTGATCGGCCAGCGACTGGTTGATTCGGAGGTTCTCGCCCAGCAGCTCGAGCGTCGCGCGGTGCAGATCTTCCACCCGTGACGCCCGCGCGTAGTCGAGATAGGCGAGCCGGATCTGTGCGGCGAGCCGCCGGATGGCTTCCGCCGTCTGGGCCCGGACAGCACTCTCTGCGTCCCGGGCGATGGCCGAGCCTGCCACCACCCGAGGCTCGAACAGCGGCTGGGTGAGCCGGAGACTGGTCTCCTGCCGCATCGGGAGCCGGAGACTCAAGTCGGTAGGGAACGCCGGCTGTCCGATCAGTTGATTGAGCGCGGCGTATGCCGGATTCACCAGTCGGCCAAGATCGAGCAGATCTCCCGAGCGCTCGGAATAGCGGGCGTTGAGGGTCAGGGATGGAAGCCACCGGCCATCGGCCTCGCGCACCGCCTGTCCACTCCGCTGCAGCGCCATCCGGTCGGCGCTGAGTCGAAGGTTCTGGCGCAGCCCCTCCGCGACGTAATCGTCGAGGGGGGAGTTCTGCGCCAGGAGCGGGTGGCCGCCCAGGGCAACCACCGCGCTCAGCGCCGCGAGCCAGCGGCCCAGGGTGAGACTCACCGGCGCGGTTCCGCCACCAGGGTCACGATCTGGCACTCCCCCTGGTTCACCGGCTGAGCCGGCCGGACCGCGACCAGGTCGCCGGGGACCTGCTGCCATGTCAGCGTGAAGATCCGACGCGGCTTGAGACCGGTCGGGCCAGGCGCCGATGGCGTGTCCCCCCGGAGGGAGACCGGCAGCCGCTCATCGACCCAGGCCAGGGTGAAGATCTGCTGGGTCGGTGCCGCGACTGCCGGGACGTGAGACCGGGTCGCCGCCAACTGAAGGGCAACCGGCACCGCCTCTTGCTGGGCATTCACCGGCCCGGCGGCGAGGACTGCGAGGAAGGGGAGCGATGCAAGGACAGGGCGCAGCATTGGAACCTCCATGTTCGGGGCACTCGGCGGCGCGGGGCGCCGACCCGTACTAGAGCTTTGCCTCTAGTTCGTGATTGCAAAATAGAGGCACAGCTCTACTTGTCAAGATCGAGATTCCTTGCGATCTTTTGTCGGGTGACTGAGAGGACGGCTGATCGGCCCTGCCAGGTGGGGGTAAGTGAGTATGGCGAAGGGCGTTGGGACTCGAGCGCGCACCACGCGAAAGGCGGCCGAAGCGCCACGCCTGCCGCAGCAGGAACGGGGAGAGCGGCGGGTGGAGGAGATTCTCGACGCCGCCGAGGCGGTCATCGCCGAGTTGGGGGTCGAGGCCACCACCACCAATGCGATCGCCGAGCGGGCCGGGTCATCGGTCGGTTCGTTCTACCACTTCTTTCCCAACAAGGAAGCCATTGTCAGGGCGCTCGGAATGCGGTACGAGGAGGAAATGCGCCGCATCAACCAGCGGGCCATGACCTCGGGCGCCGATCGGGTGCCGATTCCGGCCATGGTGGAAGGAATCATCACGCCACTGGCGGACTTCATGGAGCGGAAACCGGCGTACCTGCCGGTCTACTACGCCACCAGCGATCCGCGGCGGCCATCGTGCCTGACCGATGAACTGCACCTGACGATCGTGGGGCTCGTCGAGGGCCTGATGGCCGCCCGTTCACCCCAGGTGGCCCCCGATGTCCGGCGCCGCCAGGCCGGGTTTGCCGTGGCGCTGGTGCACCACATGCTGGAATACGCCTGGTCGATGCCCGCCGCCGACCGGCCCGGCATCGTACTGGAGCTCAAGCGAGGCCTGGCACTCTATTCCGAGATGATCGAAACCGGTCGGGATCCGTTGACCGCGTGACCGAGAGCGACCCGTTCACCTGGCGCGCCTTCAATGTGCTCATGCGTCTGCTGGGCTTCGGCGCTACTTTCGCGGGGACGGCGGTCGCTACCACATTCGGCTTCGGCGTCGCCGCGCCCGCAGGCGGCCCCACGACGGTGGAGCCCCTGACGCTCGGGTCCGGCGCGCTGGTCGCGCTGCTCGGCCTCGGCTTCCTGCTGCTTCCACCCTTCCGCCCCGACCTGGGAGACACCGCATTGGTGGTGAATCCTTTCCACGCCCCCACCGGGCGGCGGCGGTGGTGGACCGGCGACCCCCAGCCAGACTAGCGCTGCATTTTCCTGGGAGTGTGCATGACGATCTATGACATCCCGGTAACCACCATCGACGGCACGGTACAGACGCTTGCGCCCTGGCGCGGACAGGTCCTGCTCATCGTGAACGTCGCCAGTCAGTGCGGATTCACGCCGCAGTACACGGGGCTGGAGGCGATGTACCGCCGGCTGCGGACGCGGAAATTCGCAGTGCTCGGATTTCCCTGCGATCAGTTCGGGCACCAGGAACCGGGCGATGACGCGGAGATCCGGCGGTTCTGCCAGCTCACCTACGATGTCACCTTTCCGCTCTTCGCCAAGATCGAGGTGAACGGCCCGGGGACCCACCCGCTGTACCAGCTCCTGCGCTCGGAACGGACGGGGGTGTTCGGAACCGAGGCGATCAAGTGGAATTTCACCAAGTTTCTGGTGGGCTCGGATGGCGAGGTGCTGCATCGATACGCGCCTACCGACAAGCCGGAGCTGATCGAGCGCGAGGTGGAATCACTCCTTCTCTGAGTCGCCGGCACTCAGCGGGGGAGGAGAAGGCGGGTTCGACTCAGCCCGGGAATCACGCGGCTGGGTGACCGCAACCGCAGGCGGGACTGTCACCGCTTCTCGAGTGCTCCTCGCGAGGCACGCGCGTCCCCGGGGGCTGGCCATCCTCCACTGGATGCCCCACCCAGGATCTCACCGTCGGCGCCCCCCCGGACTCGGAAACAAATCCCGCACACAACCTCTGGCCTGCTCTGCATGGTCAGGTCGGACATCCCCCTGCCTGTTCACCCCGCTCTGCACCGACGCCCGCCAGCATCGGCCCTGCGCCTCCTCACGGCAGCGGCACTCGGAGGCTTGACGCAGCCCGGGAATCATATTTGATTATCCGGATATCAGGATGCATATTGGAGGGAGTCTGGGCGCCACGATTGTCACCCGCCTGCAGGCCCTGGCGGATACTACGAGGAACCGGCTGCTGCTGCTGCTCGAGAAGCATGAGCTCACCGTCTCCGAGCTCTGCGATGCGTTGCAGCTGCCGCAGTCCACGACCAGTCGGCACCTGAAGGTGCTGGCCGACGACGGTTGGGTGGTGTCCCGCGCCGACGGGGCGAGCCGCCTCTACCGGATGCCGTTGGCGGATCTCGAGCCCGGTGCGCGTCGCCTCTGGCAGGTGGTTCGCGAGCAGGTGTCGGAGGCGCCCGCGGTGGCGCACGATGTCGAACGGCTCCGCGGTGTGCTCGCGGGACGACGGGCCCGCTCGGAGCAGTTCTTCGCCACGGCCGCCGGCCAGTGGGACGGGCTCCGCGCCGATCTCTTCGGCGGCCGCACCGAGCTGTTGCCGCTCCTTGGACTGCTGGGTGGTGAGTGGGTGGTCGGTGATCTGGGGTGTGGCACCGGGCAGCTCGCGCAGGCGCTCGCCCCCTTTGTCGGCCGAGTCGTCGCGGTCGATGCCTCCGCGGCGATGCTGCGGGCCGCGCGCGCCCGGGTCGGAAAGCTGAGCACGGTCGAGATCCGGCGTGGGGATCTCGAGCAGCTGCCGATAGCCGATGGAGAACTGGACGCCGCCTTTCTGGTGCTGGTGCTCCCCTATCTGGCGGAGCCGGCCAGAGCGATTGCGGAGGCGGCCCGGGCACTCAAGCCGGGGGGCCGTCTCATGATCACCGACCTGATGCCGCACGATCGGGCCGAGTACCGGCAGACGATGGCACACCAGTGGCAGGGGTTTGCGGAGGCCGAGGTGATGGAGTGGATGGCCACGGCGGGGCTCACCGGATGCCGCTACGGCGCCATCGCGCCGGAGTCGAGCGCCAAGGGACCGATGGTGTTCACTGCGACCGGCACCCGGTAGCCGATCGAATGAGGAGCCTATGCCGCGACTGATCGATGCTCCGGCCGTAGTGCAGGCGGCGGGCGAACCGCCCAAGCGGATCGAGGAATACGCCGGACGAGTGCGCTCGGGGCACACCGAGGTCAGCGTGGCCCGCATGGTCTCGCCGGCAGGGTGGCGGGAGCCGGGACAGCGGCCCGCGTTCGAGGAGGTCACCGTGGTGCTGCGTGGCCTGCTCCGGGTGGAGCATGCGGCCGGGGCGCTCGATGTCAGGGCGGGTCAGGCGGTGATCACCGGGCCGGGGGAGTGGGTCCGATACAGTTCACCCGAGCCGGGCGGGGCCGAGTATGTGGCGGTCTGCCTGCCGGCGTTCTCGATGGAGACCGTTCACCGCGACCGATGAAGCGCGGGCGACCCCAGGGGTCGCCCGGACGAAGTCGATTTTCAACCCGAGGACACACCGATGGCAACCAGCGTGATGACGATGCACCCGTTCCAGGCCACCCGCGACGCCGGACGTGAACCGTTCAAGGTCAAGGATCTCTCGCTGGCCGAGTTCGGCCGCAACGAGATCCGGCTCGCCGAGTTCGAGATGCCCGGCCTGATGGCGATCCGCAAGGAGTACGCGGGAACGCAGCCGCTGGCCGGCGCGAAGATCATGGGTTCGCTGCACATGACGGTGCAGACCGCGGTGCTGATCGAGACCCTGGCCGAACTCGGTGCCGATGTGCGCTGGGTGAGCTGCAACATCTTCTCGACCCAGGACCACGCCGCAGCCGCAGTGGTCGGTCGGCAAGCATGGCACGCCGTCAGACCCGCAGGGGATTCCCGGTCTACGCCTGGAAGGGCGAGACCCTGCCCGAATACTGGTGGTGCACCGACATGGCGCTGATGTGGCCCGACGGCTCGGGGCCCGAACCTGCTGCTGGATGACGGCGGCGACGCGACCCTGCTGATCCACAAGGGCGTCGAGTACGAAAAGGCCGGCAAGAGTCCCGGCGTTCGACGCCGCCAGCGACTCCGAGGAGTGGGGGGTCATCCTGGACCTGCTGCGCCAGGAGCAGAAGAAGCACCCGGGCCGCTGGACCAAGGTCGCCGCGGACCTCAAGGGCGTCTCCGAGGAGACCACCACCGGCGTGCACCGGCTGTACGAGATGATGAAGGCGGGCACGCTGCTCTTCCCGGCCATCAACGTCAACGACTCGGTGACCAAGAGCAAGTTCGACAACCTGTACGGCTGCCGGCACTCGCTGACCGACGGCATTCTCCGCGCCACCGACGTGATGCTCGCCGGCAAGGTGGCGGTGATCTTCGGCTACGGCGACGTGGGCAAGGGCTGCGCCCAGGCGCTCAAGGGCCAGGGCGCCCGGGTCGTGATCACCGAGATCGATCCGATCTGCGCGCTGCAGGCGGCGATGGAGGGCTACCAGGTCACCACGCTGGACAGACGTGCTCGAGACCGCCGACATCTTCATCACCGCGACCGGCAACAAGCAGATCATCACCGCCGAGCACATGGCGCAGATGAAGGACAAGGCGATCGTCGGCAACATCGGCCACTTCGACAACGAGATCGACATGGCCGGCCTCAAGAAGGTGAAGGGGATTCAGCGGATCAACATCAAGCCGCAGTACGACGAGTGCGTCTTCCCCGACGGCCACAGCGTGCTGATCCTGGCCGAGGGCCGGCTGCTCAATCTCGGCTGCGCGACGGGCCACCCGAGCTTCGTGATGAGCTCGAGCTTCACCAACCAGGTGCTGGCCCAGCTCGACCTGCACCTGAATGCGCTGGGCAAGCCGACCGTCTCCGGCACGAAGTACAGCGAGAAGAAGGTCTACGTCCTGCCCAAGAAGCTGGACGAGAAGGTGGCGCGGCTGCACCTCGGCAAGCTCGGCGTGAAGCTGACCAAGCTCACCAAGGAGCAGGCCGACTACATCGGCGTGCCGGTCGAGGGGCCCTACAAGGCGGATCACTACCGGTACTAGACCTGGGAGCGCCGCCATGAATGGCGGCGCCACAGGTTGTCTGAAACCGCCCGGTCTGGACTCGCGTCCAGCCGGGCGGTTTAGTTGCTATCACCTCAACCCGGCCCGGCCATCATGTTCCGTCGCCTGACCCTGCTTGCCGTCCTCGCCTCCGCACCGTCCCTGCATGCTCAGGACGTCGCGGCCGCCACCGACTCCTCCATCGTCACCCTCGACCGGCTGTTCAATTCCGACTTCTTCAGCGGGGACTACGTGCCGCCGATCCGCTGGACGCCGGATGGTCAGGCCTACTACTCATACGACCGCCGCGAGGGCGCCAAGGGGCCGGACCTGGTCCGGGTGAATCCAGCAACCGGTGACAAGACCGTGCTGGTGCGGAGCGAGCAGCTCACCCCGCCGGGCGACACCGTGCCGCTCCGCATGGCGAGCTTCCGGTTTTCGAGCGATGGACGGAAGCTCCTGGTCTACACCAACACCGCCCGGGTCTGGCGGCAGAACACCCGGGGCGACTACTGGGTCCTCGATCTTGGCAACGGGAAGCTGACGAAGCTCGGCGGCCGCAACGCCGCCCCCTCGACCCTGATGTTCGCCAAGTTCTCGCCGCAGGGAGACCGGGTCGCCTACGTGCGGGAGCACAACCTCTACGTCGAGCGCATCGCGGACGGGCAGATCACGCCGCTCACGAAGGACGGCTCTGCCATCATCATCAACGGGACCTTCGACTGGGTGTACGAGGAGGAGTTCGACGACCGCGACGGCTTCCGCTGGAGCCCGGACGGGAAGCGGATCGCGTACTGGCAGCTGGATGCGTCGGGGGTGCGCGATTTCCTGCTGATCAACGATACCGACAGCCTCTATTCGTTCGTGAAGTCGGTGCAGTATCCCAAGGCCGGCACCACCAACTCCTCCGTGCGCATCGGGGTGGTGAACGCCGATGGCGGCTCGACGAAGTGGATGCAGGTGCCCGGCGACCCGCGCAACATCTACCTCGCGCGCATGGAGTGGGCCTCGAACTCCGACCAGATCGTCATGCAGCACCTCAATCGGCTGCAGAACACGCTCGACCGTCCTCCTGGGCGACGTGAAGACTGGCCAGACCACGCCGATGCTGGTGGACCACGACAGCGCCTGGGTGGATGTGGTGGACGACTGGACCTGGCTCGAGGGCGGGAAGCGGTTGCTCTGGTTCAGCGACCGGGATGGCTGGCGGCACGCCTACACCGTGTCGCGGGACGGCAAGGAGCGCCGGCTGATCACCGGCGGGCGCGTACGATATCGCCGATGTCGTCTCCGTGGACACCACCGGCGGCTGGCTCTACTTCTCCGCCTCGCCCGACAACCCGACGCAGCGCTATCTCTACCGCGCCCGCCTCGACGGCTCGGCACCCGCGGAGCGACTCTCGCCGGCCGACCAGCCGGGGACGCACGACTACAGCGTCGCGCCGGGGGCGCAATACGCGGTGCACATGTACAGCAGCTTCACCACACCACCCGTCACCGAACTGGTCCGCCTTCCCACGCACGATGTCGTCCGCACCCTGGCGGACAACACCGAGCTCAAGCACCGCTTCGCCCTGCTCAAGCAGGGGCCGAGCCGAGTTCTTCCGGGTCGATGCCGGCAACGGCGTCACGCTGGACGGCTTCGTCATGTATCCGGTGGACTTCGATTCCACGAAGAAGTATCCCGTGCTCTTCACGTCTATGGCGAGCCCGCGGGGCAGACGGCGACGGACAGCTGGTACGCCAAGGATCGCCTGGCATCTGATGCTGACCCAGCAGGGCTACGCCGTCATCACGCGTCGACAATCGCGGCACCCCATCGCTCGCGCGGACGGGCCTGGCGCAAGTCGATCTACCGGAAGATCGGGGTGTATGCATCGGAGGATCAGGCCGGCGCGGCGCGGGCGATCGGCCACTGGCCCTGGGTCGACTCCACCCGCTTCGGCGGTCTGGGGCTGGAGCGGCGGCGGCTCGATGACCCTCAACCTGATGTTCCGCTACTCCGGACGTCTATCCAGACGGGGATGGCCGTCGCGCCGGTGCCGGACGTGCACCTGCTACGACACGATCTACCAGGAGCGCTACATGGGGCTGCCGCAGGACAATGCGGACGGACTACAAGCACGAGTTCACCGGTCACCTTCGCCGACCGGCTGCAGCGGCAATCTGCTGGTCGTGCACGGCTCCGGCGACGACAACGTGCACTATCAGGGCACCGAACGCCTGGTCAACGCGCTGGTCGCGGCCAACAAGCCGTTCACGATGATGGCGTATCCCAATCGCACCCACGGCATCTTCGAGGGCGAAGGGACGACGCTGCATCTCTTCTCGCTGCTGACCCGCTACCTCACCGAGCATCTGCCGGCGGGCGGTGTGACCACGCACCCGGCCGGATACCCCTAGACGGCCGCGAACCACCCCATGGCTCCGCGCTCGGCCATGCGGGCCTGGTGGGGGTGGAACATGTAGCGGCCCCGGTCAGGCAGGCGGAACTCGAGAATCGCGCGTTCTGCCTGCGCCAGGGTCACCATGTCCGTCTTCTCGTCCGGCCGTCGACCGGTGCCGCTCCGATAGACGTCGAAGACCTGCGCGTGCAGGTGGAACGAGAGCTGGGGCTCGTCACTGACCATGTTCACGAGGTAGACCCGCACCAGTTCGCCCGCGCGTACCTTGAGCGGGTACTTCATGTAATAGCCCGGCGACCCCATTCCATCCGAAGAGATCGCTGCGACCGTCGCCGTCGGTGTCGAGTCCGCCGGCGACCAGCACCACCTCGTGCGCCGGCGGCCGCCCGCCCGGCGGATCGACGATGAACGCCCCGTAGAGCCCGTGCGAGATGTGTTCGGGCGCGGGCGTCATGTCGCAGTGATAGGGATGCAGCCCCGCCGGCCCGGCGCGTGAATCGGTACTCGGCGTTACCCCCGGGCGGCATCGGCTGCCAGCCATCCGACGGGAGTGCGTGGGCGCCGTGGAAGTGCAGGTTGTGCGGGCGGGCGCCGAGATTGCGCACCCGGATCGTCAGGGCATCGCCCTCCGTGGCGCGGATGATCGGACCGGGAATTCTGCCATTGAAGGTCCATGCCGCCATCGTGCGGCCGCGACCCGACCGCGAGTTGCAGCTCTTCCACGGTCAGGTCGATGGTCTGCGGTCCGCCGGGACCGCGGCGGCGGATAGGTGCGGTCGTCGAGCGCCGTCGCGCCCAGCTCATCGGGCGGGTGCGGTCATCGCGCCGTAGGCGCTGTCCTGGGCGAGGCGCGGGGAGGCGGGGTCGAGCGTGGGCCGGAAGCGGGGCGGGCGCTCGCGCAGCAGCCACATCGCGCCGGCACCACCGCCAATCCCGAGCGTGAGCCAGAGGAAGTCGCGGCGGGAGATGCCCAACGCCAGAAGTCGCGTCCGAAGGGATAGGCCACCGCGGCGAGCACGATGACGTAGACCACGATACCGCCGAGCATCGCAACCACCAGCGGGCCCCAGCGCCGGGGCTGCTCCTTCCGGACGGCGGCGGAACAGCAGCCAGAGCCACCAGACCAGCAGCAGCGGGAGGAGCAGAAAGGTGGCGTTGTTCATGAGCGAGAGGTGCAATCCCGGCCCCGAGCGCCCCGGCGCCGCGAGGGCATCCGTCGCATCATCGGGGAGCCGGCCTCTGCCACGTCGAAGTGCAGGCCGTCGAAGACGTGCATCGCGGGACGTACCGGCGCGGTGCGCGGATCGGGCATCGAGGGCTGCGGCGGCGGCACCGGCTGGCTCTTCCAGTCGGGGAAGGTGGCGGACTGGATGAGCGTGCCGCGCACGAGGACCAGCGCCACGAAGGCGCAACACGTCGTAGTCGATCGGCAGCCGCAGACGACCGCAGCGCTGCAGGAGGACAATTCCCGACAGGGCGCGCTGCTGGTGCTGGTGTTGCCGCTGAAGCAGTTGCCGCCGCTCTTCGGGCCGGAGAGCGCGAGATCGGCGCGGCCCGAGCGCAGGATGGTGTTGTCGCGGAGGATGTTGTCGCGGGCGGGGTAGAAGTTCTTGTCGAGCATCGGCGTGACGAGCACACCGTACTGGCTCTGGTCGATGATCACATTGCGTTCGACCACATTGCGGAGACCACCCGCGATGAGAATCCCGTTTCCCGTCGTGATCCCGGGGAGCGCCCACGCCGGCGCATCCCTGGCGCCGTTGTCCGCCACGAGATTCGCTGCGATCGTCGTCTCCCGCTCCGGTGCCTGCAGCTCGATGTCGAGCGATGCCGGCACCACGCCGGACCGGTTGTGGCGGAAGGTGCTGCTCACCACGTACATCTCACCACCGGAATTGGTGCCCGAGTATCCCAGGGCATTGCGCTCCGCGATGACTCGGCGGATCACGATGTGACAGGGGTAGCACTGGCCGACGTAGAACCCCGAGTCGGGCGAGCCGGAGGCGTAGGAGTCCTCGAAGAGACCGTCGATAGGCCCCGAAGGCGTAGATGCCGTAGTCCCCGTTGTTGTAGGCGGTGAGCCAGGCGCCCCGGAAGCCGGTGAGGTTGCTCCAGTAGAAGCCGTTGAGGCGCGCGTTGCGGGCGGTCATGTTCTCGATCGCCACTGCGTCGGCGAGGACCTGGATGCCGTTGCCGCGCACGAACTCGCCGTCGATGATCACCGCGTTGCGGTCGGTCCCCCGGATCACCAGCGACGGCGTGGTGACGGTGACTTCTTCCTTGTAGACGCCGGGTTCCACCAGGACCAGGTCGCCGGGATCGGCAGCGTCGACCGCGGCCTGAATGGTGGGATAGTCCTTCGGGACGTGGCGGGTGACTCCCGTCGCGAGGGCAACCGGCGGAATGATCCCCTTCGGGCTCGGGCTGTAGACCACGTCACCCACGACGACAACCCCCGCCATGCCCTTGCCGTCCCTGGTGCCGTGAAAGGTGCAGTAGTAATGGAAGACGCCGGGCTGATCGAAGACCAGCGTCTCTTCGCTGCCGGCCTTGATCTCAAGCGCGGTCTTCCAGGTGGAATCGGTGGCGACGGCGTTGTGAGGATTGGCGCCGACGTTCATGAAGATGACCCGGGCGCCGACAGGCACTCGGGTGACCGCCGCGGTGTACTGGTTGTCAATCATGCTGACGAAGGTCCCGGTGCGCGGTTCACCCGCGCAGGAGAGTCCGCCGACCAGTGAACCGAGGAGGAGGAGAACGGACGCGATCCGAGGTCCGTGCGGGATTCCGTACGTCATGAAAAGGCCGCCCCGAGGTGTGGAGGGAGGCGGCTAGGTTAGCCTCGACCGGAGGGGATGGCAAGCGGAACGGAGAAAGGGGAACGGGGATGTAGGGTGGGCCTCCGTGCCCGCCCGAGGGAAAGGGGGACGCAGGCGGCTACGTCGGATAGCCATCGGGGTTCTGGCTCTGCCACCGCCACGCATCCCGGCACATCGCATCGAGATCCCGTTCCGCCTTCCAGCCCAGCTCCCGCTCGGCGAGCGATGGATCGCAGTAGCTGCTCGCCGCGTCCCCGGGGCGCCGCGCCACGATCTCGTGGGCGATCGTCCGGCCGCTCGCGCGCTCAAAGGCGTGGACCGCCTCCAGGACGCTGTTGCCTCTCCCGGTGCCGAGGTTGTAGGCGCGTGCAGCCGGTCCGTCCGCTCAGCCGCTCGAGCGCCTTGAGGTGCCCGATCGCGAGGTCCACCACGTGGATGTAGTCGCGGACACCGGTGCCATCCGGTGTGGGATAGTCACCGCCGAAGATCCGCAGCTTCGGCAGCTTGCCCACCGCGACCTGGGTGATGTAGGGAAAGAGGTTGTTGGGGATCCCGTTCGGATCCTCGCCGATCCGGCCGCTCTGGTGTGCGCCGACGGGGTTGAAGTAGCGGAGCGATCGCGATGTTCCAGGTCGGGTCCGCCCGGTACAGATCGCGGAGCACCTGCTCCATGATCAGCTTGGAGTGACCGTACGGATTCATGGCGCTGAGCGGAAAGTCCTCTCGCACCGGCACCGTCGCCGGGTCGCCATAGACGGTGGCGGACGAGCTGAAGACCATCGTCCTGACGCCGTGCGCTGATCATCGTCGTCGCACAGCACCAGGGTGCCGGTGATGTTGTTCTGGTAGTAGCGGAGCGGCTGCGACACCGATTCCCCGACCGCCTTGAAGGCGGCGAAGTGGATCACCGCATCGACGAGGTGACGGCGGAAGACCTCATCCAGCGCGGCGCGGTCCAGCAGGTCGACCTGGTGAAAGACGAACGGCTTGCCCGCCAGCTCCTCGGTCCGCCGGAGCGCCTCCGGCTTGCTGTTGCTGAAGTTGTCGACCACCACCACCTCGTGGCCGGCCTTCAGCAGCTCCACCGTCGTGTGGCTGCCGATGAAGCCGGCGCCGCCGGTGACCAGAATGCGCATGCACGCCCAGAGGAAGAGGTCGCCATGAAGATACCAGATTCCGGCGAGGATCGGACGGGAGGGCGGGACGGCGATCCCGTTCGTGCGCAATCAGACTCGGCCTCAATCCACGTTCAGCCCCTACTCCTCCCTGAGCGCTTCGTTGGGATTGACCCGGGTAGCCCGAAGCGCGGGAATCGCGCTCGCGACGAGCGCCACGGCGAGCAGGGCGCCGGCCACCGCACCGAAGACCAGCGGATCCCTGGGCGACTGGGCAAAGAGGAGCGGTGCGATCCAGCGGCCCGCCCAAAGCGCCACCAATCCGCCGAGCGCCATGCCGACCAGCGCGACCCGGAGGCCGTCGCCCACCACCAGTCGGACCACGTCCCCGAGTCGTGCACCGAGCGCGATGCGGACGCCGAGTTCGTGGGTTCGCTGCGCCACATCGTAGCCGATCACGCTGTAGAGTCCAATCGCTGCGAGCAGCAGCGCGAGACCCCCCAGGGCAAGGAACATCGTGGCCCCGAGTCGCCAGGACTTGATCCCGGGGTCGACGATCTCGTGCATCGAGTTCACGGTGATGTAGGCGTCCCCGGGCATCAGCGGCTGCAGCTGGCGCCGCACGGCCTCCTTCTGCGCCTCGGCGTCGCCGCGCATCCGGGTAAAGACCACCGCCGCCTCGGGATGGAACTGCTCGATGGGCAGGTAGTAGTTGAGTCCCGAGTCGTCCGTGATCTGATTCTGCTTGATGTCTTCCGCCACGCCGACCACCGTGATGCAGGGCAGTGTATCGCTCCTCATGCGCATGCACTGGCCCAGCGGCTCCCGTCCCGGCCAGAGTGCCCGGCCCATCGCCTCGCTCACAACCACCACCGGCGGGGCGCCTTTCCGGTCCTTCGCCGTGAATCCACGGCCGCGCAGAATCCGGGTGCCGACGGTGGCGAAGAATTCCGGCGACCCAGCCTGGATGGTGAAGCTGCCCAGCCGGTCCACCGAATCGATCCCCGCCACGAACAGGTTCTCCGTCCAGGTATCCCAGAATGGGACCGTCAGACCGAGGGCCGCCTGCACCACCCCAGGGGTGGCGCGCGCTTCCTCGAGCAGTCGGCGGCGAAGCGCGACCTGTTCCGGCTCCGAGAGCTTCGCGCCCCGCTCGTTGGGATAGACATAGAGCACGGGGTCGACGTCGTAGCCGAGCCGCAGGGCCTCGACGTTGAGCAGGCTCCGCACGAAGAGCCCGGCCCCCACGAGCAGGACCACCGAGAGGGCGGCCTGCAGGAGCAGCAGCGCGGTGCGGGTCCGGGAGCGGCGATAGCCGCCGTCGCGGGCGCCCGACTTGAGCGACTCGACCAGATCGGTGCGCCGGGCCTGGAGGATCGGCGCCATGCCGGTGAGGGTCCCGGCCAGTGCCGCGGCGAGCAGGGCGAATCCGAGAGTCCTCGCATCGGCGAGCGCACCGCCCGGCGCGCCCAGCGGGAGGAAGAGGGCCCGGAGCACCGCGCCGCCCCATTGCGCCAGCAGCAGGCCGGCGAGTCCGCCACAGCCGGCCAGCAGGAGACTCTCGGTCAGCAGCTGCACGATCAGACGGCCGCGGCCGACGCCTAACGCGAGGCGCAGAGCGATCTCCCGGCGCCGGCGCACCGAACGCGCGAGCATCAGGTTGGCCACATTGGCGCAGGCCACCAGCAGGACGACGACCGAGACACCGCTCACCCAGCCCGCCACCCGGGTCACGGTGCTCCGGTTCGGGCCCCGCTCGGCCTGGACCGGACCGGCGATCGCCGTGGGGTGCGCGGCCTCCGATGGCGTGTGCGCCGAGCTCAGACTGGACTCGTAGTTCCAGCTCTGCAGATAGGCGTGGCTCAGATCGGCGTTCGCCGCCGCGAGGCTGACACCCGGCTTTCGACGGGCCAGGATCTCCATCCACCCCCAGTTGTACTTCGTGTAGTAGTTGGAGATGTTGGGCCCGGCGCGGAAGGTGCCGGCGTAGGCGGTGATGGGAATGAACACGGCGGGCGGCCCGTCCTCCGAGACGCCGATGAAATTGCGGGGAGCCACACCGATGATCGTGTAGTCGACGGTACCGATGTGGACCGGTTGGCCCAGCACATCCGGCCGGCCGCCGTAGTTGGTCTGCCAGTAGCCGTAGCCGAGCACCGCGACCATCGCGCCGACCGGGACCGTGTCCTCGGCCGGAACAAAGAAGCGACCCAGCACCGGACGCGCATCGAAGAAGTCGAACAGAGTCGCCGAGACGGTGCCGACCTGCATCTCACGTGAGTCGGTGCCCACGCCGACCGGCAGCGATCGGGTGCTGAAGCCGGCGAAGTCGGAGAAGCCGCTGCTCCAGCGCCGCAGATCGAGATAACGGGTGTACTCGGTGGTGCGCTCGGTGGTCGGCCCGTTGCGGCTGGTCCTCTGCAGATAGACCCGGTGCACCCGCTCCGGCTCCCGCAGGTAGGGCGGCGTGCGGAACATGCAGCCGGTCGACGATGCCGAACATCGCCGCGTTGACCCCGATGCCGAGCCCGAGGGTCAGGATCACGCCGACGGCTGAACCCCGGGTTCCGCCGGAGCGATCGCAGCGCGTAGCGCAGGTCCTGTCCCGCCTGCTCGACCCAGGTGACGCCCCGGCTGTCGCGACTCGCCTCCTTCACGACCTCCACACCGCCGAAGGCGATCCGTGCCCGGCGCAGCGCCTCGTCAGGCGGCACGCCATCGCGCACCAGCTTGTCCCGGCTCCCGCTGCAGGTGGAACTGCAGTTCGTCGTTCAGCTCGCGCTCGAGCGCCGAGCGCCGGAACAGCGCCCGCAGCCGGTAGCGGATCTCGCTGACGATCTCTGATAGCATGTATCGCTCGCTCAGCTCATGCCGAGCACGAGGTCCACCGCCACCGTCAGGCGGCGCCAATCCTCGGCCTCGGCCTTCAGCTGCTTCCCGCCCGGTGCGGGTGAGCTCGTAGAACTTGGCGCGACGATTGTTGTCGGAGGCGTCCCAGCGCGCCGAGATCCAGCCGCGGCGCTCCAGCCGGTGCAGCGCGGGGTAGAGCGAGCCCTGGGGGATCTGCAGGCTGCTGCGGGAGACCTGCTGCAGCCGCTCGGAGATGGCCCAGCCGTGCTGGGCCCGAGCGAGAGCGCCTTGAGGATCAGGAGATCGAGCGTGCCCTGCGGGAGCTCGAGTCGTTCATCGGCCATGGGGTTCCCCTTCGTCTTCTACAGGAGACTACGGTGTCTCCTGTAGAAGCGCAAGGGGAGTGGTGCGAATCTACTTCGCTTCGCCGGCGAGCTTCGCCAGCCGCTCCTTCACCTCGCGCACGGCGGGCTGGAGCACGGGGTCGGCGTCCTTCCAGAGCTCGACGAAGCGGGTGTAATTCTCGATCGCCTTGGCCCTGTCGCCCTTGGCCTCGTAGATCTCGCCGAGGCGCTTGAGGCTCGGTGCCTGCACCCAGGGCGCGACCTGGCTCTTGAAGCCGGAGCCGACGGAATCGCCCGAGATCTGATACTCCACCAGTGCCGAGTCGGGGAGGTTGGCGCGGTCGAAGGCGAGGCCGGCCTCCCAATGCCCCCACTCGGCGCGCTGTCCCTTGCGGGCGATGTCCCGGAACTCGGCCAGCGCATCCTTTGGCCGCCCCTCGCCGAGGGCCAGCCAGCCGCGCCCCTGATACCAGGTCGCATCCCCGCGCCGCGCCCCCTCCGGCACCGCCGACTCCGCCTCAGTCAGCAGATGCCTGGCCTCGGCGGTTCTCCCAGCCATGGCATAGACGGTCGCGAGGGTTCCGTAGGGGCGGTCGAGTGGCGGGATCGATTTGAGCGGATACCTGGCGAGCGCGTCCTGCAGCACCCGGAGTGCGGCGGCGGAATCCCCACTGAAGAAGAGCAACTGCCGCGCGCGATTGACTTCGAAGAAAAGCGCCTGGCCTGGCAACCCGCGCTGCACCTGGAGGGCAATACTCGCCTCCCGTTCGCGTTCCGCCTCGGTCAGGCGCCCGTGCTGCAGCGCGAGCAGGGTCAATCCGATGCGCATGAAACTCTGGTAATCGGACGAGTGTACCTGGAGCCCCATCTCGAGCAGCGCCCGCCTGGCGCTGTCGACGGGGCCGGTCGCCTGCAGGACCATCGTCCTGCCTCGCAGATAGATCGGTGAGCCCGGCGCGGTCTTCCCGTAGTTGGCGATTGTCTGCCGCGCGGCGTCGAACTTCCCCTGGGCGAGCTGGGCGTTCAGCAGCTGCATCACGGTATTGCCGAGACTGCCGGGACTGTTGACGGCCACGACCGCAAGCGATTCCGACTCGGCGAACCGCCCCGACAATCCCAGCGTCAACGCGAGGTTGTTGAGGGCGATATCGTTAAGCGGGTCGACCGCGAGGATCCGGCGGTAGGCCGCCTCCTCCAGCTCTGGCCGGGAATCCACCCGGTCGTAGTAGTAGGCGGTGGTCAGCTCGCGCTCGAGTTCCGGGAGCCGGTCGCGGTGCTGATAGGCACGCGTCGTCGCGGCGGCCTGCT
Source organism: uncultured Gemmatimonadales bacterium (assembly GCA_963726955.1). Classification (GTDB taxonomy): domain Bacteria; phylum Gemmatimonadota; class Gemmatimonadetes; order Gemmatimonadales; family GWC2-71-9; genus JADJOM01. Next base: position 21,446 of record CAVSEC010000016.1, read on the forward strand.
CCTCGAGGCTGGCGCCGACATTGCCGAGCGCGACGGCGAGCTTGCGCCAGGCCATCGCGAAGCTGCTGTCGAGGGCGATGGCCTGCTGGAGAATCGGAATTGCCTTGCTGGCCTCGCCCTGATCGCTCAGGTGATTGGCTTCGCTGTAGAGACGGAGCGCCTCGAGCGAACTGGTCGTCACCTTCTCGAGCGGCTGGCCGCCGCGAATCGTACGAAGCGACTCGCCGATCCGCTCCCGGACCTTGCCGGAGAGCCGGTCGATGGCGGCGACGATGCCTGCGTCGTCGGGCGCCGTCTCCCGGATCGCGATCAGCTCGCTCCCGTCCTGGGCGCTGATGATCTTCGCGACCAGCACGTAGCTCCGCCCCACCGCGCTGATCTCTCCGGCGACGACGGCCTTGGCGCCTTCACGCTGGGCGAGGTCGCGGGCGAGTGCCGGGGTGAGCGGCGCATTGGCCGGCTGCTGCATCCGTCCGAGCGCGTCAGTCACGGCCGAGGTGGAGAGGATGCGGATCGTCGGCGACTGACTCAGGTCGATCCGGAACGCCTCGGTGACCGAGGCTGCGAGAGTCGAGTCCCGGGTGCGATTGTCGAAGTCGGCGACGATCAGCTGGTCCTTCTCGCTCAGCTTGCCCGATGCCATCAGGGTTCCGACCGGCCCGATGCCCAGCAGACGCATCGCGGTGTAGACGATGGCGCTCACTGCCAGCGCGCCGAAGGCGAGGTAGCCACTCCGCAGCGACCGCTTCCAGGTGAGGTGCCGCTGCATCCCGGTCTCGCCACTCGCCGAATACATCCCGGTGGCGCGGGCCTTCTCCCGGCGCCGCTCCACCAGGCCAGTCACGATCATGATTGGCAGCCCGGCACCCACCAGCGCCGCGGCGGCCCACGGCACCCAGTCAGGCATGCCGAGCTGGATCGTGAGGAAGTAGACCGCACCGAGCAGCGCGATCGCGGCCACCAGGAAGGTCCCCGCCATGCGTCCGGGGTGACGGTACCAGGCGTCCTCGATCCGAACCGCCCGGGTCGGCTGGGTCTGCGTCGGCGTCATGCCGCCGCTCGGCGTGCCCAGCGATTCGAGGCGCTCGACCAGTTCATCCGCGCTCTGCCACCGGTCGGCGGGGCGCTTGGCGAGGCAGCGCATCACCGTCTCCGCGAGCGCCGGCGGACAGGTCGTCCGATGCTCGCTCACCGGTCGGGGCGCCTCGGTGACGTGCGCGGCGAGCACCTGCTGCGGGGTCATCCCGACGAAGGGCGGCCGGCCGGTGAGCAGCTCGTACGCCCATCACGCCGACGGCGTAGATGTCGGCGCGGTGGTCGACATTGCGGGTCGGCGGCGGCCTGCTCCGGCGCCATGTACGTCGGGGTGCCGAGCGCGACGCCGACGGTGGTCAGGCTGTTGCGGCCGGTCGCTTCGCTCACCGCCTTGGCGACGCCGAAGTCCGTCACCAGGGCGTGGCGGCCGGAGAGCATCACGTTGTCCGGCTTGATGTCGCGGTGGACGACGCCGTGGCTGTGGGCGTAGGACGAGCGCGTCGGCCACGTCGCGGAGCAGCCGGATCGCCTCGGCGACCGGCAGCTCGCCCTTCGCGGCTGAGCCGCTCGCGCAGCGACTCGCCGTCGATGTACGGCATGACGTAGTAGAGGAAGCCGTCGGCCTCCCCCGAATCGAGCAGCGGCAGGATGTGCGGGTGCTGCAGCTGGGCGGCGATCTCGATTTCGCGGAGGAAGCGGGTCGGGGCCGAGCGTCGCGGCCAGCTCGGGGCGCAGCACCTTGACCGCCACCTTGCGGTGATGCTTGAGGTCCTCGGCGAGGTAGACGGTGGCCATGCCGCCGGCGCCGAGTTCGCGCTCGAAGGGCATACCGGTCAGCGAGTGCGGCCGTGAGTCGGTCGGACGGGTTGGACAGGGACAGCCCCGGCGTGGGAGGGAATGCTGGCTGGATAATACGGCGCGGTGGGGCACCGAGCTAGGTGCCCGCTTCGCCGCGTCACCCTCCTGACGGTCAGCTCTTGGTGGGACTCTTCACGATGCGGTAGCGCCTGACCACCGGGAGTCCCTCGCCGGTCTGCTCGATGGCGTAGAGCACATCCTTCCCCCAGGCGAGATATCCCAGGTAGGACTTGAGTGGTGTCGGCGCCCGCACCGGCCCCAAGTAGCTGCCGGTCGCATCGAAGACATCGAAGCTGGTATGCAGGGTATCGTCGCCCGGGTCGGTGAAGACCCAGACATTGCCGTCCGAGTCCTCGCGCAGGGCCGTGAAGGCCGGTGCAGTGCTCGGCACATCACCGAGGTGGAAGGTCTTCACCACGTCGGAGGAATCCACGCCCCCCATGTTCCGGCCGTTCTTGGAGAGGAAGCTGACGTAGTAGTCGACGGCGGCCTTCCGCCGCGCGTCGGAGACCGGCCCCGGGGTCCAGCTCCGGCCGAAAAGCAGCGTCGTATCCCGGCCGTTGCGGGTCCGGATGATCTCGTACTTCCCACCCCACCCGTACAGCAATCCCCCATGCATGCTCGGAGCGACGCTGCCCATGGGCGTGAACGGGATGGTGCCGCTCCACCCGCCGGCGCCGGTCTTGAGCTTCCACTGAGGGGACTGGGGACCATGCGGTGCGGAGACCGTATCGGGCGTGCCGCCGTAGGAAGCGAACCGCAGCCACCAGTCGCGGCCCTCATCGAGGCCGGCGGCCGGCACGCGGACCAGGATCCGCCCGGTGGAGTCGACCGCGGGCGGACTCGGCGCGCAGCAGGAGATCGTCCAGCTCCGCAAGTACTTCCCCGACGAGTCGAAGACCGAGAGGCGCGACGCTCGCAGGTCTTCGAGGACGAGCTGATCGCCAAGTGTCGCGATGTCCGCGCCGCGGTACTCGCCCGGCCCCGCGCCCTCGCGGCCGATGACGCGCAGAAACCTGCCGTCCGGCGCGAAGAGCTTGACGAGGCCATCGCTGACATAGATCCGGCCGGCGCTGTCGACGGCGAGTCCGGAGGGGTCCGACAGCTCGGCCACGGAATCACCTGCGCCGGTGATCGTGAGGTCTTCGATCAGGCGCCAACCGCTCGTGTCCGTGGTCCAGGCGGTGGGGCCGGCGTTGCGGACCCGCACGATGCCGCCCGGCAGCGTGTCGATGCTGGGCGTGGTGAGGGCGAGCCGCGTGCGCCCGTCGCCACAGGCGGCGGTGAAGAGGACGACGACGGCGAGTGCGGAGCGGTGGGTCATGATGATGCTCTTGGCGGAGTGATGCATCGGCGGGACGTGGGCCAATGGGAGAGGGACGCAGGCCGGGGCGACCCGCTCTCACCCCGGCCCCGGTGTCTACTCCGCCCCCTCGGGCGCTCCCCCCGCACGCGCCACCTGGTCGGGACGGATCTTCCCCGCATCGAACTTCTTCACGGCGCTGAGCATCTTGCCGATCGTCTCGTCGAAGTCGGCCTTCTGGCCCCGTTTGAGCGTGAATCGCAACGGGTTGATCCGCGCCAGCACGAACGCCTTGAGATACGGACTCTCGAAGCCGCGCGCCTTGAGCCCCGCCACCGCCTCCTGCACCCCCGCGTCCAGCTCCATCAGCCTCTCGGCCCGTTCGCGCCGGGTGGCGAGCGCGGTCGAGAGCTTTGAGCCCATGAACGCCTCGCAGCGCTTGAGCACCGGATGATAGGCCCCGCCGGAGAACCGGCCGTTCTGCTGGTAGCAGCATCCCAGCGTCAGCAGCGATGGCTCCTCGAATTCGGTCTCGTAGCTCTTCTCCGCCCGGTCGTCGAGCTGGACCAGCGCGTCGGCGAGCCGGATCACCTCGAGCGCCCGCTCGCGGACGTTGTGCGCCTTTTCGCAGTTGAGGACCAGGATCCGGTGTGCCACCTCGGGCTCCGGCACGACCAGGGCCACCACCGTCCGGGCGCCGAGTGCCCGCAACGCCGCCAGCCGGTGATTCCCGTTCGGCGTCCAGTACTGTCCTTCCCCGCTCCGCACCGCGATGACCGGATCCATGAAGCGCCCCAGCCGGGTCATGGCATCGGCGAGACGAGCGACGTGCGGCTCGGAGAGATCCCGCTGATAGGGTGTCGGCGCCACCTTCTCCAGCGGGAGCCCCGCAAGGAGCTGCCACTGCGAGCCGAGCGGCTCCCGATAGGCGCCGATGACCACGCCGCCGTCTTCAACGATCTGCTCGCCGAGCCGTTCCAGCAGCGCCGGCAACTGGGTGGAGGTGAGCTGCTTCGGCGTCAGCCCCCGCGGCTCGGGGGCGGCCTTGGCGCGCTTGCGGACAGCCTTCTTCTTCGGGGCGTCGGGCATGGGAAGCCAGGGAGCAGGGGTCGGGTATGGAGAACCGCCGTGTAAGGTGGTGAGAGTGAGCGCGGAGGGCCAGAGGAAGGGAGGCTGCCGAATTGGGGACCAGACCAGATAGTGTGGCGAGGGCGGTGGGCGATCGGTACGTCGGTCTCGTTCTTGCGCTCAGCCGGAGTGTCCTTCTCCGCCTTGCCGTTCACTCCTCACTTCTTGTGTCCAGCGCGATCCAGTTCACCTCCCAGGTCCTCCCCCCGTCGTCCGAGAAGGCCTGCTCGAACCGATACGACCCCGGCGTGATGTCGGTGAAGACGTTCCTGATCAGGATCATCCTGCCGTTGAACGGTTCCTGGTCGTAGAACTCCCCTCGCCCGTTCCTGAACTCGCCTACCGTGGGAACACTCATGCTCCCGCCGCCGGCATTGGCGAAGTTGAGGCTCCATTGGCGGGACTCGGGATTGTAGAGTCGCAAGGACAGCCCCTCGATGTGGCCGGTGGGGCCGTCCACCTCCAGCTCCACCAGGTTGGCGCGGCCGTTCCACACCGGTCGAATGATCGAGGTGCCATCGTACTCGATCCAGTCGGTGGAGCCGCTAAGGGGATGCTGGAGGCGTTTCAAGCGGGTGTGCCAGGAGCCGATCTCGAAATCGAAGTCGTGCGACCCGTCCCGCGGCCCGATCGGACTCCGCTGGGCGCGGAGCTGGAAGGGGACGAGGCCACATACCAGGAACAGCGCGGCGATCGCGCTGGGTGAGTTCACCGCTCCCGACGATTCTGGTTCTCGGCCCGGGAGAACTCCATCGTCCAGTTGGTCTCCCAGCTCTTCCCCCCATCGGGCGAAAAGGCCTGCTCCCAACGTGCGGATGCGCGAGTGATCCTCGACCACTGGAAGCGCATCCTGATCGGCTTGCCGTTCAGGCTATCGTCGCCGACGAAGGTTCCGACGCCGTCCTTGAAGCCGCCCCGCACCGGCGGCTCGATGTGGGTGGGATTCCGGCCATCGAGCCACCAGATGGACCACTGACCCGTCTTGGCGTCGAACGCGCGCATACCGACGGCGCGATAAGTCCCGCCGGGGATCTCCAGCACGTTGTCATCCACGGTGCCGAGGCCGTCGAGGGTGAGCCACATTGTGGAGGTGCCGGGGAAGTCCTCCCATTCGGTGCTGCCGACGAGCCGTCCCTTGAGCCGGTGGTGCCGGACGTTCCAGCGCCCGACCAGCCAGTCCCAGTCATGCCTGTGATCGGCGACTCCCGCGTCATGCGCCATGGTTGGCTTTCCGGTCTGGGCGGCGGCGGGCGCGAGGAACAGTGCGGACGCCACCGCGGCGGTCAGGGTCCCAACAGCCGCGATGCCGCGAATCCGCGATCGATGGGTGATCATGCTGGTCTCTCCTCGAGAGTCGTCCGTTACTTCCCGTCCGCCGACAGCCATCGCATCCTGGATCTGGGCGTGGGATCGAGCACGACCAGCTCCGGTGTTCCTCGCAGCATGCCGGTGCCGGTGAGAGTCGCCATCGCCGGGTCCGCCACCATCCGGAATCCGTCCAGCGCCGCATTGTCCTTGAGCAGCCCGAGCCAGACGAGGTAGGGCCCGTCGGTGCGAACCGGGAGCTGGGGGAAGTTGTTGGGGACATCGAGGGTGACGAGGACGCCCACCTCTTTCACCCCCGCCGCGCGATACCTCGCGAACACCGGCACCGCTGCCCTGGCGAACGAATCGGCGGTTCCGGCAGTGAGCTGACAGATGACGGCCACGACCACTCCCCGGGCACCAGCCGGTTCCCGGACCGGGTCCACGGCGGGCAGGATCGGCACCATCCCGTCGGCGGAGAGCGCCTTGAGGAGGAGGACGTTGTCCGAGTCGTCGATCAGGTCGTTGAGCGTCGCCTTGTGCTCCCGCCAGAGCGGCCCGTAGTAGAAGGCGGCGTTGATCACTGCGCGGGACTCGATGGAGTGGTACCCCCGGATCCAGGTGAAGCCGGTGCTGTTCCCGCGCACGAAGAACGAGCCGGCCGCGACCGAGCCGAGCTGCTCGAACGCCTCGGGGAAGTAGCTCTCGAAGTATCGGGCGAAGTCGTCGCGTCCCCCGGCCCGGATCGTATAGCGCCGGAACTCGACGATGGGGAAGTCGCCGAGGACCGCGACGTTGTCAGAGGGGGCTGGCGCCTGCGCCCGGAGGGTCGTGACACAGGCGAGGACCAGCGCCAGGGTGGCCGGGATTCGTCTCACGCCGCCGACCGTGTGAAGCCCATGGTCCAGTTGGTCACCCAGCTCTTCCTCCCGTCCGGTGAGAAGGCCTGCTCCCGAGGGGCAGACTTCGACGTGATCGGCGGCGACAGGAAACGAAAGTGGACCGGCGTGGCCTGGAACGTGTCTTGGGCCACGAACAGACCAATGCCGTTCCTCAATCCGTCGCGAGACGGCGGGTCCAGTGGACCCAATGGCAAGCGGTCGACCATCCACCAGATGGACCATGGATCAGTGGTCGGCTCAGGCGTGCGGACTCCGACAGTGCCTGAGCGTGGAGTCGAGGGGACCACGGCACAGGGCGCGACAGGGAGCGGCAGCTGCGTGACCCGAGTGGATGACCTGCGGAACATAAGGCGCGGTGGTGCCTGTGGAACGGACCACTCGAACAGTTTCCGACGGACCACTTGGGGGGCGACTACCGGACCACTGCCCGTGGGCTCGACGCTGGCGACCGGAGCGCCTGGACCACGATGCGCATGGCGGCGTGAGTGCGCGCCGGACGAGAGCAGGCGAAGCCCATCACGAACCCCGAGCGGGGAGGGCCGAGGTAGAAGGGGGAGAGCGGGTGAAGATCGACGCCCGACCTGGCGCACTCCGCGGCCATGTGCCGGTCATCGGACGCCGTGCGAAGCCAAGCGGTGAGGTGAAGCCCCGCGCCGGATGGCCCGATGTCGAGCTCGTCCGAGAGCGTCTCCAGGCTGGAGAGCAGCGCTCGGCGCCGCTGGTCATATTCGCCCACCAGCCGACGCAGGTGCGTCGCGAGGTGTCCGTCCTCGATGAACGCCGCGAGCGCGGCCTGGGTGTGGCCAGGCGCATGGCCATCCATCATGTGCTTGGCGGCGAGGAGTGGATCGACCAGAGCAGGCGGTGCCACCAGGTATGCGAGCCGGAGCGCAGGGAACATCATCTTGTTGAAGGTGCCGACATAGATCGCCCGACCCGCCGGATCCAGCGCCTGCAGCGCGGCGAGCGGGCGGCCGACGTAGCGGAGGTCGCCGTCGTAGTCGTCTTCGATGATCCAGCTTTGCTCCCGGTTCGCCCAGGCGAGAAGCGCCAGCCGTCGGGGCAGCGACATCATCCCGCCACTCGGGTACTGATGGGATGGCGTGACGTAGGCGAGGCGCGCCGCCGGCTGAATCGCCAGGGCGGCCTGCACGTCCAGGCCGTCTGCATCCACTGGAACGGGACACACGTTGGCGCCCGCGGCCTTGAGAAGCTGTACCGCCGGCCGATAGCACGGATCCTCGACCCAGACGGCATCGCCCGGATCCAGCAGGACCCGGGTGACGAGATCCACCGCCTGCTGGGCGCTGCTGGTGACGATGATCTGATCCGCGACACACCTCACCGCGCGGCTCCCCGCCACGTGCGCGGCGATCGCCCGCTTGAGTTCGGCGAGGCCACCGCTCGCGCCGTACGCCAGACACTCGACGCCGGGCCGGCCGACCGCACGAGAGAGGAGTCGTGACCAGATCTGGCGGGGAAAGAGGTCAAGCGCCGGAATCGACGGGGTGAAGGCCATCCCGATCGTGGCATCCCGGTGGCCAGGGTAGGCCGCGATGATCGCGCCTCGCGCGGAAAGTACGGGAGTCGCCATGACGCCCGCGCGCGCACGCTCCATTCCTCGCGGGGGGTGCTCTCGGTCAGGCAGATCGCTCGCCACGAATGTGCCCGATCCCCGACGGCGGGCCAGGAACCCCTCCGCGACGAGCTGAGCCAGAGCGCGTTCCACCGTGTGGCGTGAGACCTTGAGGTCCAGAGCGAGCGCACGCGAAGAGGGCAGTCTTCCCCCCGCCACGATACTCCCGGCGACGATGGCGCGCCGTATGAGGGACTCGACCCGGATATTGAGCGCCTGATGCGGCGCGACGGGGAGGCCGTCGATATCGAGGATCTGGACCGATCGAGGAGGTCTGGTCACATGGGCCGAGTCGTACCGTGTGGGCTGGTCATACAACCGACGCCTGCGTCGCCGCCAGCCACACGCCGTGGTCCGATCGAGCAGAGGCCCGGGGCTCCACCTGAATCGTTACTCCTCTGGCCTAGGACCGGGACTGGACAGGGAAGAGTGCCCGGACGCGCTCGTTCCGGAGCAGGAGGCCGGCCCAGAGACCGCTCCCCACGTAGACCGGGAAGAGTACATGCGAAACCAGCGGCGCTCCGATTCGGAGGTTGGCGGCGACGGCGCCACCCAGATAGCCGGTCCAGAGGATCGCGCCGAGCGCGGCCGTACGTGGAATCAGGTAGAGTGTCAGGCAGATCAACTCGACCACCCCCAGCGGCGCCGCGACGCCGATGGGGAAGCCGAGCTCGGCAAAGGCGTCCACGACCGGTCCGATCCGGATCAGGTGGATCGTAGCGTCGAAGAGCAGGAACAGGACCGTCAGCGCGCTGACGATCCGGCCGACCCGGGTGTACGTGACCTGGGACATGATGAGCTCCTGACGTGAGTGATTCGGGACAGCCTCATATCACCTGCAGATCTCGCGGTCGCCAGCCCCAGCGACCTGGCAGGATCGGCGGCGGCATCAGCGTTCCCGGGTCCAGACCACCGGGTTGTTGTCCCTCCAGTTGACCAGGCGCGATACGCCGCCGCCGGCCTCGCGCTCGAAGACCCAGAAGCCGCGGATGCTGTCCCGCACAAAGATCGTGGCGTCGAGCGCCCTGAGCCGCTGGGTGGGCCGCCCTGGCCGCGCCAGCACGAGGCCCGAGTCGTCGGCGATGATCATCAGCGTAATGCCCTGCGTGAGCCGGTAACCCCCGGAATAGACTCGCGCCAGGGAGTCGGCAATCGGCTCGCCGGCGACGACCCGCGGCAGCGCCAGCGCCTGAGACGCGATCTGCCACCATCGGCTGCCCCGCCGAAGGTAGGTATCGGTCGAGTGAAATCGGGTGTACAGCAGCTGGCCGTAGTAGTCGTGCCGTTCGTCGATATCATAGCTGATCACCGCCACCGGCCCCGATCCCGTCAGGTGCCAGTTTGCGAACGTCAGCGTCCCCGCCTGTCCCGCCGGGAGCGGGTGCATCGACGCGAGAAACTCGGCCCGTCCGAGCCGGCTCCCCGCCTCGTCGGTGAGGAACCACTCCGGCGCCAGCGCGCGCGCCCAGGGCACGGTGTCGCCCGGGGTGATGGCTCCGATCAGCCCACGCGTCGTGGTCACCAGCTGAGCCGAGTCGGCGGGTGACAGCTGTGCCGCGAGGGAGCGTGTGCCCCCGATCATCAGCAGGACCATCGCCATTCGCCATCGTGGGCCGGCCGCGGTAACCTCACGCTGCTTCATGTCGTATCTCTCCTGGTGTCCAAGTGTCTCAATCTTGCCTGACCTGACGCGCCTCGGCCAGAGCGCCGACACACCGGGTGTGGCGCACGCGGGTCGCCGATCGTCAACCAGCATCCCATGCGACCGGCATGGGTGGCCAGGAACCGGGAGGTCGGCGTGAAGCAGGAAACGCGAATCATCGGGACGCTGATGCTGCTCTCTCCCGCGCTCGGAGAGCTGCTCTCCGGCTCCAATCCCCCGCTCCAGTTCTTCAACCCACTCGCCCTCGCGGTCCTGGTCCTCTTCTACGGCGGCGGCGCGCTGCTCATCCGCGAGGCCAGAGTCCGCTGGTCGGCGCAGTGGTCGGTGCTCTTCCTGGCCGCCGCCTACGCCATCTGGGAAGAGGGGACCACGATGCAGTCCTTCTTCAATCCGAACCATGCCGGACTGGGGCCGCTCGCCGGCTACGGTCTGTACGGCGGCGTCCAATGGCCGTGGGCCGTCGACATGACCTTCTTTCACGCGACGATGAGTATCCTGCTTCCGATCGCGATCGTGGACCTCTGCTGGCCGGCATTCCGGCACAGGGCACTCCTGCAGCGACGCGGCATCGTGCTCGCTTCGCTCGGGATCCTGCTGTCCCGTACCGCACTGGTCGGCTTCATGTTGTCGGAGGAGGCGACGAAGGCTCATCCCTATCGCCCGGCAGTGGCGCTGGTGCTCGGCAGCCTGCTCGTCGTCATTGCGCTGATCGTGCTGGCATACCGGCTTCGCGGCAGCGTCGTTGTCACGCATGCCGTGCCGCTGCTCCCGCCCGCGGGGTTCGCCCTCGCCGGCGCCACCGCGCAGATGGCGAATCTCCTGCTCCCGCTCGGCATGGCCTCGACGGCCCGCCCCGCCAGCCTGACCCTGTTGTTGCAGGGGGCGGGAATCCTCGCCATCCTCTGGTTCATCCGCTGGCAACTGCTGCATCGGGATGCAACCGATCGGCACCGCGTGGCGCTGATCGCCGGTTCCCTGTTCTGCTACATCGCCGCCGCACCGGTGCTCGAGTTCGGTATGCCATCCACGCCGAAGCGAGGCATGACCGCCGTCGCTGTCCTCGCGCTCCTGCTGCTGCTCTGGTGGGCCCGGCACGTGCTGCGGGGGGCGCCGGCCGTTCCGTCAGCCCCGCTCGACCTGCCACGACTCGGATGACCACCCGGCGCCGCACCAGCGGTTCCGGGTCCGAAAGTGGCGAGAATTCTTTCATCGCGGGTGCTATGCTTTCCTCGCCGATGATCCTCGATCCCGATTTCTGCCGCCGCGCCTGTGATGCCCGCGATCCCCGGTTCGACGGGCTGTTCTTTGTTGCGATCGTCACCACCAGGATCTACTGTCGCCCAGTCTGCCCCGCCCGGCGGGTTCCACTGCACCGATGCCGATTCTACGCGACCGCGGCGGCGGCGGAACAGGCGGGATATCGACCCTGCCTGCGCTGCCGGCCGGAGCTCGCGCCCGGTAGAGCCAGCGTCGATGCCGTGCCGAGACTCGCGCAGATGGCCGCCGCCCGTATCGCCGCGGGGGCCCTCAACGGCCGATCGGTGGATGACCTCGCCACGGAACTCGGCGTCAGCGCCCGACAGCTGCGTCGCGCCGTCCATCACGAGCTCGGCGTCTCCCCCATCGAACTCGCCCAGACCCACCGACTCCTGCTCGCCAAGCACCTTCTCACCGATACCGGCATGACGGTCGCCCGGGTGGCGTTTGCGAGCGGATTCCAGAGCCTGCGTCGCTTCAACACCCTGTTCCGCCAGCACTATCGCCTCAATCCCACGGCACTGCGCCGTGGCCGGCCCCTCGCGACGAGCCAGGCATCCGGTCCGGAGGACGACGTGGTCCTGGCCCTCGGCTACCGTCCACCACTCGCCTGGAGCGCCCTGCTCCGCGCCCTCCACCACCAGGCCATTCCCGGGATCGAGTGGGTGACCGACCGGTTCTATTCCCGAACCGTCCGGATCGGCGCTCACGCAGGAACGATCCGGGTCGAGGCGGCACCCCGGACTCATCAGGGCAGCTCTGCTGCCGTCTCTATCCGCCTGACACTGTCCGAGACACTGCTCCCCGCCGTCATGGCGCTCCTGCCGCGCATCCGGGCCCTGTTCGACCTCGATGCCGAGCCCGAATTGATCGATGAGCACCTGACCCGAACCGGTCTCGGCCCACTCGTCCTCCGGCGCGGAGGGGTCCGCGCGCCCGGAGCGTTCGATGGCTTCGAGGTGGGACTCCGGGTGCTGCTGCAGGAGACCGCACCGAAGATCCCCCCGGCGCCGATGCTCGGCGCGCTGGCCGCCGCTCTGGGCGAGTCGATGCGAGGCGCTCAGCCGGAGCTCCGGCATCTCTTTCCCACTCCGGCACAGGTGGCCGGCGCCACTCCCGCGCGCCTCGCGGCAGCGGGGGTGCCATCCCAGCTGGTGTCCGTGGTGCACCACTTTGCCGGAGCGGTCGCCGACGGCGCGATCCAGCTGGGACGGTGGACCGATGCGGCCGTCGCGATCGGGGGACTTACCCAGCGTGTCGGCCTGCGCCGCTCCACCGCGGAGCTCATCGTGCAGCGGGCAGCGTCCAGCCCCGATCTGTTCGCGCGGCGCGTCGAGGAACACTGAGTGCGCCCCGCGGGCGCGGCGCTGCCTCGGAGGCGCACCGACCATGATCGAGGCGTGGCGTCCGTGGCGGGCGTATGCGGCCATGCATCTCTGGCTGGCCACGGAGGACAGCGAGCCGTTGTCCCAGAGTGATCGGAACGGAATTGGTACACCGATCCGGACCGGCGTGAGAAGATTCGCATCTCGTGTGGTCGAGCAGCAGGTGAGTGCCATCCTTCCCGGGTGAAACGGGGTCCGAATGCGGCGAGCAACGCCCGCAGCGGCACCCTATGGTGGGCGCGCATGGACCGCCCCGCGTCAGGTCACGCGGCCACCCCGTCTCACTCTGCAGGAGGATTCGATGCGCCGACTCACCTCTGCCTTCCTCATCGCCGCGCTCGGCGGCTGCTCCAACGAAGCCCGATTGACTCAACCGGTCGACTCCCTCGCCCGCGTCCGGTCGGCACCAGGCTACACCGTGTCCATCCTTCCCACGCTCGGCGGAACGAGCCGGGGCAACAGCATCGACAATCAGGGTGTCGCGGCTGGCTACTCCACCCTCCTGGCAAGCGGGTACCGCCATGCGGTCCTGTGGCGCGGTGGCGCGCTGACCGACCTCGGGACCCTCGGCGGACCCAATAGCAGCGTCACCTGGCCTGGCCAGAATGAGAGCGGCACGATCGTCGGCATTTCCGAGACCGGCGCACCGGATCCGCTGGGAGAGCTCTGGAGCTGCACCGCATTCCTGCCGGCCGCCGCCGGGCAGAGCTGTCTCGGGTTCATCTGGGAGAAGGGCGTCATGAAGTCTCTTCCGACGCTGGGTGGCAATAACGGTTTCGCGACCGAAGTGAACAATCGCGGCCAGGTGGTGGGCTGGGCCGAGACCACGGTGCACGATCCGACCTGCACCGCGCCGCAGGTGCTGCAGTTCCGCGCGGTGATGTGGGAGCCGAGGCGTGGCCGCACCCAGCAGCTCCCGCCGCTCCCGGGCGATTCCACCTCTGCCGCCACCGCCATCAACGACCGGGGACAGGTCGCCGGGATCTCGGGCGACTGCAACGATGCGGTCGGCAAATTCAGCGCGAGGCATGCGGTGCTCTGGGATCACGGCAGCGTGACCGACATCGGCAACCTCGGAGGGGTCGCGTGGAACACGCCGATGGCGATCAACGAGCGGGGAGATATCGTCGGCTTCTCCGACACCACCGGCGACTTCGATGGCACTCCGAATCAGCGCGCCTTTCTCTGGACCAGGGGGGGTGGGCTCCGGAATCTGGGGCTGCTCCCCGGCGACGCCACCAGTGAAGCCCATGGCATCAACGAAGAGGGTCAGATCGTCGGCATCTCCTGCACCGCCGCCGGGAGCTGTCGCGGCTTCCTGTGGGACCACGGGGTCATGACCGACCTCAACACCGTGGTCGGGACAGGCTATCCGAACCTGATCACCTTCGCCCAGGACATCAATGACGACGGGGTGATCACCGGCCGGCTCTTCGATCAGGCCAGCGGAAAGAATCTCGCATTCGTGGCGACGCCGGCATCGCATCGACCGTAGCCGATCGGGGTCGCGGCGTCGGGCGGTCGGGCGCTAAGCGCGGTTCGTCGCGCCACGGCCGCCCTTCGTCGCAACTCGCTTGAGCGGGGAACCTTCGGCACCTAGCGTTGGGCGGTGCACCGCGACGGCCCTGCGTGTGGGCGACGGTGGCGGACCCCTTCTTCCCCGACTCCCCAAGGTGCTCGGATGGCCCAGCCTCTCTCCCCGGCACCCTCGACCGGTGGCATCGTCTCCCGGGTCGCGACCGCCGCCGCGGTCGTGGCCCTGCTCGACTTCTCGTATGTCTTTGTCCTCTGGGTGGTGGTTCGGCAGAAGCTCACGACCGCCCAACTGCTGCAGTCGATCGCGAGCGGCCTCCTCGGCAGGGCCGCCTACCAGGGGGGATGGGCCGCTGCCCTGCTCGGCGGAGCGCTGCACCTGACGATCGCGCTGATCTGGACCCTGCTGTATGTCGGAGCCATCCGGCACCTGGCGCCGATCGGGCGCCTCGCCGCGGAGCGCGGCGGCCGCGTTGTGCTCGGTCTCGGCTACGGCATCGTCATCTGGTGGTCCATGGATCTCATCGTACTCCCCCTCAGTCAGGCTCGGCCCGTTCCGTTCCTTTCATGGACCTTTGCCATCAACTCCCTCCAGCATGCCTGCATGGTCGGCCTGCCGATCGCAGTGCTCATCGGCACCGGTCGGCCCCGCGGTCCCGGTTGATGCCGGCCCCCTCCGCCACGCCGCGCCGGTTGCCTGCGTGGGTGATCGTCATCGGCGTCTGGGCGCTCTACGGGCTGGTCGGCGCGGCGCAGCAGCATGTGAGCTACACCCTGTCACGGGGGACGCCGCTCCCCTGGATGACGTCGCTTGCCACGCAGCTGCCGCTCGCCGGCGCCTGGGCCCTCGCGACGCCGGGCATTCTCTGGCTCGGGCGGCGCTTCCGGTTCGAACGTGACATCTGGCTCCGGAGCGTGGCGGTGCACCTGTTCGCCTGCCTCCTCCTCGCCTATGTGCTGAACACCGGCTACGCCTACCTCGCGCTGCCGCTCCTGCCTCCCCCCGCGGTTCCGCGACCGGCGGCGGTGCGGGCCATGCAGCTCTTCGTCGGCTGGGCGCTCTCGGATGCCATGGTCTACTGCGCCATTCTGAGCGTGAGCCTGGTCATCGAGCACCAGAACCGTTTGCGGGCCCGCGAACTCACTGCCTCACAGCTCGAGACCCAGCTCGCGCGCGCCGAACTGCAGGCGCTGCAGATGCAGCTGCAGCCGCATTTTCTCTTCAACGCGCTGCATACCGTGGGAGCGCTGGTCCGCACCGGCGACCGCGACGCGGCCATCCGGGTGGTGACCGGGCTCGGCGATCTGCTCCGGCGGGTGCTCGATCGCGCCACCGCGCAGGAGGTGACGCTGCGCCAGGAGCTGGAGTTCGCCCGCAGCTATCTCGAGATCGAACAGATCCGCTTTCGGGACCGACTGGTGGTCGAGTTCGTGGTCGATCCCGGCGCGCTCGATGCCGCGGTGCCCCATCTGCTCCTCCAGCCGCTGGTGGAGAATGCCATCCGGCATGGCGTCGCTCCGAATCCGGGCCCCTGCCTGATCCGGCTCGAGGCGGCGCGGTCCGGGTCGCAGCTCTGCATCGTCATCCGCGACGACGGCGCTGTTCTCGCTGAACCGGTTCCCGAACCGGGCACCACCGGCATCGGGCTCTCCAACACCGCCGCTCGGCTTCGCCGCCTGTACGGCATGCAGGGCCAGCTGGAATTTCTGCCGGTCGGAACTCGTGGACACGAGGTTCGCCTCGGGATGCCTTTCAAGACGTGGGCCAGCAACGGAGGTAGGACGTGATCGCACCGGTTCGGGTACTGATCGTGGATGACGAACAGGCCGCGCGAGACGCGCTGCGAGTCCTGATGCTCCCCGACCCCGAGATCGAGATCATCGGCGAGTGTGCCGACGGGCGCAGCGCACTGGCCCGGATCCGGCTCGACCGGCCGGAGCTGGTCTTTCTGGATATTCAGATGCCTGCGCTGGATGGGATCACCCTGCTCACCGACCTCGCTCCCGAGGAGCTACCGGTGGTGGTCTTCGTGACGGCGTATGATCGGCACGCACTCCAGGCCTTCGAGCTGCATGCGGTGGAGTACCTGCTGAAGCCGTTCGATGACGAGCGGTTCCACCGCGCCCTCGCGCACGCCAAGGCGCGGGTACGCGAGGGGCAGGTGGGCGCGCTTGCCGGGCCACTGGTCGATCTGCTCTCGGGGATGCGCCGGGCCTCGACCAACCGGTGGCGGGAGCGGCTGGTCATCCGGACGGGGGGCCGGGCGGTGGTTGTGCCCGTGGCGGAGGTCGACTGGATCGAGGCCGCGGGCGACTATCTGCGCATCAAGGCAGGGCACACCTGTCACCTCCACAGGGGGACCATGAAGGACCTGGAGCGGGAGCTTGATCCAGCGGAGTTCGTCCGGATCCACCGGTCGACGCTGGTGCGGCTGGCACAGGTTCAGGAGATCCAGCCCTATTTCCACGGCGATTCGGTGGTGATCCTGAGGGATGGCACTCGGCTCAAGCTCGCGCGGAGCTGCCGCGAACACCTCGAGACGGCCCTGGGGCGACTTCCATGATCGCGCTGCCCGGGTCCGAGGCTGATCGCCCGGGGATCGAGCGAGTTCCGCGCCTCGCAGCGATCGATGTGCTGCGCGGTATCGTCATGATCCTCATGGCGCTGGACCATGTCCGCGACTTCTTCGGACATGTGGCCCTCAATCCTACCGACCCCGCGACGACCAGCGCTCCGCTGTTCTTCACCCGGTGGATCACCCATCTCTGCGCCCCGACCTTCTTCCTGCTGACCGGCCTCGGAGCGGGGCTCTCGCGAGCGCACCGATCCACCGAGCAGCTCTCCCGCCACCTGATCACCCGGGGCTTCTGGCTCCTGTGCCTCGAATGGGTCGTGGTCCGCTGCTTCGGATTCCAGTTCAATGTCGACTACCATGTCACGGTACTCACCGTGCTCTGGGCGCTCGGCTGGGCGATGATCGTCCTCGCCGGGCTGGTTCGCTTCAGCCCGCGCACCGTGGCATCCATCGGCGCGGTCATGATCCTCGTTCACAATCTGTTCGACCCGATTCCCGCGGGAGTGCTAGGCCTGCTCGCACCGGTGTGGACCTGGCTGCACGCGCCGGGACTGCTGGTCGCAACCCCGGTCTTCACCGTGGCGATCGCCTATCCGTTGATACCCTGGGTCGGCGTGACCATGGTCGGATACGGGCTGTCGATGGTGTATCAATGGGATGCGGAACGACGGCGGCGCCTGCTCTGGAGAGCGTCTGGCACGCTCCTGCTCGCCTTTGTCTCCCTGCGCGGTGTCAATATCTACGGCGATCCCTCTCGCTGGAGCGTTCAGGCGTCGGTCGACCGCACCCTGTTCTCCATTCTGAATACCACCAAGTACCCGCCGTCGCTGCTCTTTCTGCTGATGACCCTGGGGCCGGCGCTTGGACTCCTCGCCGCACTCGACGGTCGTCGTCCGCGCCTCACCAGACCGGCGTGGGTCTTCGGACAGGTACCGCTCTTCTACTTCCTGCTGCACCTCCCGGTGATTCACCTGCTTGCCGTGCTGCTCTGCTATGCCCGGCTCGGCGCGGTCCACTGGATGTTCGAATCGCCCGACCTGAGCCACTTTCCATTCAGCCAGCCGCCCGGGTGGGGCTTCGATCTGCCGGTGGTGTATGGCATCTGGGTGGTGGTCGTCGCGGGGATGTATCCGCTCTGCCGATGGTACGCCGGCGCCAAAGGTGAACACCCCCGGTCGTGGATGAGCTACCTCTGACCCGCCAGTGCGGCCTGCTAGCGGCGTGAGTGATCGGGCGGGGGTCGGGCGGGGGCACTGGTGCTGCGGTGCCCGCCACCCCACTCGTGGAGCTGTCTTGCTGTTACTCCGCGAACGCCTTCTGGGTCTCCAGCAGCGTCTTCAGATCGCTGAGGATCCAGGCGTGCCCGCCGCCTGCTGCGCCGCCTTGTCCACTGACGATCGCCGCCATGATGGGCGCGCCGTCCAGATCGTGGGTCACGGTGAGCATGCAGGTGCCATCCGGCTTCGGTTCGATCTCGTAAGTGAGCCGGGTCGTCGGCTCTGCTGCGGCCTCGGCGGGGATCGTGAAGCGAAAGGTCGTGACCAGGCGGTACGGCGCATTGACCTCGAGGATGTCCCCTTCCGCGATCACATCCGGGCTGGGAACACCGTGCAGTTCGCCGCGCGCCCGGGAGATGGCGGAGGGCCGCGCCCGGTACTTCCCGCCGGGGCGAAGATCGTATTCGGCATTGATGTTGTAACCGTAGCGTACCGTCCATTCCGGCCGGGTGATCGCGTCCCAGATCGCCTGGGCGGTGGCCCTGATGTAGATGCGATAGACCTGCGTCGGGATTGCCTGTGTGGCGGTCGTCGTCATGCGCCCTTCTCCAGTTCTCGCTTGAGCGTGGTGAGCGCCGAGACCCGGCGCTCGGTGTACTTGTCGATCCAACGGTCGTGTACCAGCCGAATCGGAACCGGATTGAGGAAGTGCAGCTTGTTCCTGCCCGATTTCCGTGTGATCACCAGCCCGGCCTCCTCCAGCAGGCGCAGGTGCTTCATGACCCCGAAGCGGGTCATGTCGAGACCGGCCTCCAGTTCGAGCAGGGTGCGGCCGTCGCGCTGAAAGAGCCGGTCGAGCAGCAGCCGTCTCGTCGGGTCGGCCAAGGCACGGAAGACCAGGTCGTCGTCGATCACGGGACCAAGATAGGTGACCAAATGGTCACCTGTCAACGGTGCGCGTTCGCGAAACGATCGTCGCGACGGCTACGGCCATCGGGATACTATTCCCGCACCAGCCTGTCGAACGCCTCGCTACTGCGGTTCACGGAGAGGAGCCGACCGCCCGATGCACAGCACCCGCGAGCAGGACCTGCCGTTGCGGGGGATGTCCTACAACTTCGTGGGCGCGGACCAGGGCGATGTCGCGGTCTCGGTGTACCTGGTGCACGCGCCGCCGGGACGGGGCGCGCCGCCCCACCGTCACCCCTACGACGAGATCGTCTTTGTGCAGGAGGGGCGCGGCCGCTGGACGGTGAATGGGACGGACGTCGACGGCACGGCGGGAGACATCTTCGTGGTCAAGGCGGGCGAGATCCACAGCTTCGTGAACGTCGGTGACGCCACGCTCCGGCTGCTCGACGTGCACACCAACCCGCGGTTCGAGCAGGAAAACCTGGGGTAGGGCTCCAGGAGGACCGCTGCCGGGTTTGGGCGAGCCCGTCCGTCAGGCACGCGCACAGCCGGCGGCGCGCTCCAGCAGCAGCTCCCGCTCGCGCAGATTCTGAGTGAGCTCGGCCGCCCGTTCAAAGGCGCTCCGCGCCCCATCGAACCGGCCGAGCGTGAAGAGAAAATTCCCGCGCACGGCGGGGAGGAGATGGTACTGCGCCAGCGCCGGCTCGCGCTCCAGGGGCTCGAGCGCCTGCAGCCCCGCCGCCGGCCCGTCCACCATGCTCACCGCCACGGCCCGGTTCAGCGTCACCACCGGCGAGGGCGCGATCACCGTGAGCGCATCGTACAACTGGACGATCCGGCGCCAGTCGGTCGCGGCGTTGCTGCGCGCCCGCGCGTGACAGGCGGCGATCGCCGCCTGGAGCGTATAGGGGCCCGCGGCCCCACCCAGCGCATCCGCCCGCTCCAGGGCGAGGAGCCCCCGTCCGATCAGCACCCGGTCCCAGCGGGAACGATCCTGATCGTACAGCAACACCGGGCGCCCCGAGGCATCGGCGCGGGTGCCGGTGCGGGAGGCCTGGATCTCCATCAACGCCTCCAGCCCGTGCACCTCCGCCTGACTCGGCATCAGCGCCGCCAGGATGCGACCGAGGCGGAGCGCCTCCTCGGCGAGCGCGGGGCGCATCCAGTCGCTGCCCGCCGTCGCGGCATAGCCCTCATTGAAGATCAGATAGATCACGCCTAGCACCGAGGTGAGCCGCTCCGTGAGTTCGTCGGCGCGCGGGACGGCGATCGGCACTTCGGCGTCACGCAGGGTGCGCTTGGCGCGCACGATGCGCTGGGCGATCGTCGGTTCGGGGACCAGAAAGGCCCGGGCGATTTCCTCGCTCGTCAGCCCGCCAAGCAGCCGGAGGGTGAGCGCGACACGGGCTTCGGTCGGGAGCAGCGGGTGGCAGGCGGCGAAGATGAGGCCCAGCAGCTCGTCGCCCACCGGATTGTCGAGCCGGGCGGCGAGGTCCGGCGGCGGCTCCCGCCGGGCCTCGAGCTCGATGCTCAGGGCGGGCTGCTTCTGCTGGAACAGCTTCTGGCGGCGGTAGAGATCGATGTAGCGGTGCCGAGCCGCGGCCATGAGCCAGGCCGCCGGGTTGTCAGGCACCCCGGCCGCCGGCCACTTCTCCAGCGCGGCGACCAGGGCGTCCTGGGCGAGGTCCTCGGCGAGACCCACGTCGCCGGCCATCCGGGCGAGACTGGCGATCAGCTTCGCCGACTCGATGCGCCAGACGGCCTCGATCGTGTCCCGGACCTCGCCAGTCGCCATGCTACAGCTTGAAGTCCCTGGCCGCGTCCTGCACGTCGGCGGGGAAATCGGACATTTCGAAGACCTGCCGGACCTCGATCATGTCTCCATCCGCCGCGGGGCAGCGTGCGGCCCACTCCACCGCTTCCGCCCTGGAGCGGACCTGGATGATCCAGTAGCCACCGAGCAGCTCCTTGGCCTCGGTGAATGGGCCGTCGACGATCTTCGGCTTCCCCTTGCCGAACGTGATGCGCGCACCGATTACCGGCGGATGGAGGCCGTCCAGCGAGAGCAGCACCCCCGCATCACTGAGCGACTGATTGTACTTCATCATCGCGGCCACCAGCTCGGCGTCGGGCCGGGTGTCCGCGGCTGCCTCGCCGTAGCCCTTGGGGATCATCAGCATCATGAATCGCATGGCGTTCTCTCTCACTGGTCGAGTGTCGTCGGTTACAGCGCATGCCCGAGTGGTCTGCGGTAACTCTAGCGCTGAAGCCATCTTGAGGGAACAACCGGGAGGCTTCACCCACTACGACGAACCGGGAGGAGAGGAATCGACAGGCGGGCTGAGAGCAGGAGCTCGGCTGACCGGGGCCAGCCGAGGGGCGCGGGATGGGGCGCCGCTAGTGCGGCGCGCTCCTCGGCGACGAGGCCGTCAGCAGCGCCTGCACCTCGGAGGCGAAGATGCTGCCGGTGGCGTCGGGCGAGCCGGCGAGGTCGAGGCGGGTGGGGTAGGAGAGATTCCGATCGAAGCGGATCGTCGTGAGGATGCCGCCATCGATCCCGGAGATCGCCAGCTCGAAGAGACCGTCCACCGACGGGAAGGCTCCGCCCGCGGTCGAGAGGCTGTCCCCGGTGAGCGTATCGTGGGCGGCGCGGACGGTGTCCGCCAGTACCAGGACCCGAATGATCCGATCGGAGATGTTGGTATAGAAGCCGGACTGGGAATAGAGGTACTGGTAATCGTGGATCTGCTGCATCCGCCAGCGGGAGCGTGCGGCTTCCACCTGATAGGTGGTGGGACCGTTCGCGTCCGAGCAGGCGGCTGCCGCGAACAGGGCCAGTGTGAGCAGTGGGGTTCGCATGCTGTGGTGACTCCCATTGGGTTCCAGAGGACACATCCCGGGTGGCGGGTACACTCCTCGCACCTTCCCTGGAGACCCCCTGAGCGCAAGATTGGTCACAGCGTCCCCCTCCTCCACTCCGGCCCTGCAATGAAATCGATGACGCTCGCGCTCGCCATCCTCGCCGCGGCCGCCCGGCTCGCGGCTCAATCGGAGTCGCCCGACTGGGCCAATCTGGGGCGGTACCGTGCGGCCAACGCGGCGCTCGGGCCCGCGGCGCCTGACGAGGTGCGGGTCGTCTTCATGGGCAACTCGATCACCGAGGGGTGGGCGCCGCTGTTCGCGGCACAGTTTCCGGGCAAGCCCTACATCGGCCGGGGGATCAGCGGTCAGACCACGCCGCAGATGGTGCTGCGGTTTCATCAGGATGTCGTCGCGCTGGCGCCGAGGGTCGTCGTGATCCTTGGCGGCACCAACGACATCGCCGGGAATACCGGGCCATCCACGCTGGAGATGATCGAGGACAACCTCGCCGCGATGACCGAGATGGCGGAGGCGAACGGCATCCGGGTCGTGCTCTGTTCGGTCCTGCCGGTATACGACTATCCCTGGCGGCCCGGGCTGATGCCGGCGCCGAAGATTGTCGCGCTCAACACCTGGCTCCGCCGGTACGCAGCAGGCCACGGCGCGGTGTACGTCGACTTCCATTCGGCAATGGCCGACAACCGGCAGGGCATGCGCCCGGAGTACTCGGAGGACGGTGTCCACCCGAACGCGGCGGGGTATCGAGTGATGGCGGCGCTGGTGGCGCCGGGAATCGCCAAGGCGGCGGGGGAGGAGTAGGCGGCAGTTTGGACACCAGGATGGCGCCTCGCAGCATTGCGCGCCGGGGTGGCGTACGCGGGTACGCAAAGGCCGCGGCCGCGTCGCAGCGTAGGGTATGCCCGCTTGCCGGCTTCAGTCCGCCGAGCCGATACTATGGCCATGCTACAGCCTCTCCCGGTGCCTCGATACACCCTCGACGACCTGCCGCGCTTCCCGGACGACGGGCAGCGTTACGAGCTGCTCGAGGGGTTCCTGCTCGTGACCCCCGCGCCCGGTGCGCCGCACCAGCTCATCGCCTCGCGGCTGCAGGTCGCCCTTGCCAACTATCTCGGGCCGCGCGCGTACGTCACGGGGCCCGGGGTCATCGAGCGCAAGCCGAAGACCCATCTCGAACCCGACCTGCTGGTCTTTCCCGGTCCGATCAGGAAGGATGTTTCGTGGACCGACCTCTCGGCGCACTGGCTGGCAGTCGAGGTCTTCAGCCGGTCCTCCCGCATGTATGATCGTGGCTACAAGCGGGACGCCTATCTGGCGCTGGGAGTGCCGGAGGTCTGGCTGGTGGACCGGTGGGAGCGGGCGGTGTTCATCTGCCGGCCGGGGGCCGGCGAGAGGCGAGTGACCGGGACGCTGCGTTGGCAGCCGGAGGGTGCGGAGGAGGCGATGGCGCTGGAGCTGGAGGAGTTGTTTGTGGACCTGTAGGAATCGTGCGCGGCGAGAACCACGCTTCCTCAATCCGGGATCAGTGCTGGAGCCGCGCTACGGTCGAGACTGGGGCGGGCTGTGACAATCTCGCACAGACTCGCAAGCCTTCGCCGAGTCTGCATCGGGGCAGTGATTCATCGCGGCCCCGACACCCAGCTCCCTGCGCATGCTGTCATCGCGAGGGAGCCCAGCGACCGACGGATCTCTTCTGGCTCGGCTCGGAGCGCGGAGAGATCTCTCCCCTGCTCGGGATGACAATCACGTGAGACACTCGAAGTGAAGACGCCCGCCGAGGTGGAGGTGGTCTTCCAGCGGCTCCAGCCTCGAATGGTTGAGCAGGTGTTGCAGGCCGAGCTCACGGAGCACCTCGGCCACCCGCCCGGGGGGGGCGGGCGACCCCGGGAGGGGCGCCGCCAGCCCGGACCTACCGCGCTCCCGGCAGCGCAAAGGCCTGCAGCGTCATCCCCGCCGCCACCGCGATATACTCCCGGCCATCGACGGCAAAGGCGATCGGATTGGCGTTGAGCTGGGCCCCCATCTGGAAGTGCCAGAGCGGGCGACCGGTCGTGGCATGCAGCGCGAAGAAGACGCCCTCGTTGCTGCCCCCGAAGACCAGCCCGCCACCGGTCGAGAGCAACCCCGCCCAGGGCGGCGAGTGCAGCGGGAAGCTCCATCGGGTCGTTCCGGTAAGGGGATCGAGGGCACGCACCGATCCCTGCGCCGAGTCGCCACCGAACTCCGATTCGCCTCCGCCCATGAAGTAGGTGCCTGGCTTGTAGCTGGCGTCGTACTTGAAGTAGGTCGAGCCCATCTGCCGCGCCGCGACATAGAAGAGACCAGCGCGTGGACTGTAGCTCGGACTGAACCAGTTGGTGCCGCCGTGCAGATTCGGGGTGAGCACCGTGCCTCGCTCGGTCGGCTCGATGTTCGGCCGCATGATCGGTCGGCCCAGACGATCGAGCCCCTCGGCCCACCCCTGCCGGATGTACGGCTCCCCTGCCAGGAACTCCCCCGTCACCCGGTCGAGCAGATAGTAGAAGCCGTTCCGGTTGGCCATCGCGACGAACTGCCTCGGCTTCCCCTTGAACGCTCCATCGAAGCAGCACCGGGATCTCGGTCGCGTCCCAGTCGTGGGTGTCGTGCGGAGTGAACTGGAAGTACCAGCGGAGCAGGCCGGTCGCTGCATCGAGCGCCACCAGCGAGCAGGTATACAGATTGTCGCCGGGACGGCTGTCGCCGTTCCAGTCGGGGCCGGGATTGCCGACGCCCCAGTACACCAGCCCGAGCACGGGATCGTAGCTGCCGGTGACCCAGGTGGAGCCGCCGCCGGTCTTGTACGATTCGCCTCCCCAGCTTTCGACGCCCGGCTCGCCGGCGGCGGGAATGGTGTAGAAGCGCCAGCGGCGCTCGCCGGTCCGTGCATCGTAGGCATCGAGAAAGCCGCGGATCCCCGCCTCCGCCCCGCTGATGCCCACCAGCACCAGGTCCCCAAAGGCGAGCGGCGCCGCGGTGATCGAGTAGCCCGCCGCGTTGTCCGCCACCGGCACGCTCCACCGAAGCGCGCCGGAGCGGGCATCAAGCGCGATCAGACGGGCGTCGGGCGTGCCGACGTAGACGGTGGAATCCAGCACTGCGACGCCCCGGTTGGTGGGGCCGAATCCGAGGGTAAGGACCTTGGGCGGCAGGGCGAGCTGATAGCGCCAGATCATCCGGCCGGTGCGGGCATCCAGGGCGACGACGTGGCCGCGGAACTCCGTCAGGTACATGACTCCATCGACCACCACCGGGCTGGTCTGCAGCATGCCGGGTTCGCCCGCCTGGTAGACCCACGCCGGCCGGAGCGCAGCCACGTTGGCCGGCGTGATCTGACGGAGGGGCGAGTAGCGCTGGCCGCCGAGATCACCGGAATAGGTGAGCCAGTTGGCCGGTTCGTGGCGGGCGGCCCGGAGCCGGGCGTCGGTGACCTGGGCTTCGAGCGAGCATGCAGTCACGGCGATGGTCGCCGCCGCGAGGGCGAACGCTCTCATGGCTCCCCCCGCCGGCTCGCCAGATAGGCGATCAGGTCGTCCAGCTCCTCGGCGCTGAAGCTGCCGGCGTACGACGGCATGGGGCTCCGGCCGGGGAACTTCTCGAGCCGGCGGAGCACCATCTTGTCGAGCGAGCGGAGCTGCCCGTCGGCCTCACGCACCACGATCACGAAGTCGTCCTCCGTGACCCGGGTCCCGCGGATCACCCGACCGGAGCGGGTGGTCGCCTCCACCGCGAGGAAGGCGGGATAGGGGCCGTGAGCAGCGGGCAGCGGCGAGACCGGCTGTGCCGCACCGGGATCGAGCAGCGACTGCCGCAGGCCCAGGCCGGAGAGTCGGAGCCCGACCTCGCTCAGGTCCGGCGCCCAGCCGGCGCCCTGGCCATCGAGGATGTGGCAGCGGGCGCAGTCGCCTTTGCCGGCATAGAGGCCGGCGCCGCGCAGCGAATCTCCGGGCACGATCTCCCGCGGTCTCCGGCCGAGGGAGCGGACGTAGGCGGCCACCTGGCGCGCCTCGGGTTCCGACAGGTTCCAGAATCCGATCATCGCGGTCCCGGGCAGTCCATTCTGGATCACCCCGACCAGCGCCGCGTCGTCAGGCGCGCGGCGCAGCCGCGCATGAGTGAGGGTCGGCCCCACGCCGCCGGTGCCCTGGACCCCGTGGCAGCGGACGCACTGGCTCTCGAAGACCCGCTCGCCCGCGGCGAGGTCCGCGGCGGAGGGGGGAGTCGCGGCGGAATCGGCGGGCGCCTGGGCGCGGAGCCGGGTGGCGCCGGCGAGGAGGAGCGCCACCAGCAGTGACAGAGTGCGCATTGGAGGGGTGGATAGAGGAAAAGGAACGGGGAACGTGAGTCTCCACCAGGTCATCCCGAGAAGCGGCCGGGCGCGGCTCGGACGGCCCCTCCGCGCGCTCGGCCTTCGCTCTCGAGGCGATCTGCTCAGACACTTCGCCGCGAAGCCACGCGCGCTCCGGGACCATCCGTCACCGCGCCTCTTTGCCTGCTCACCCCTCTGGCCCCACTACACCACGATCGGCAGCGTGCGCACCCGCGTGCCCGTCAGCCGCGACACGGCGTTCGCCACCGCGGGCGCGATCGGCGGCAGTCCCGGTTCTCCCGACGCCCTTGGGGCTCTCGGTGCTCGGCATCAGATGCACCTCGATGACCGGCGCCTCCGGCATCCGTACCACCCGATAGTCGTGGAAGTTGCTCTGCTGGATGCGGCCTCCCTCGACCGTGATCGCACCGTGGAGCGCGGCACTCAGGCCGAACATCACGCCTCCTTCGATCTGCGCCTTTACGCCATCGGGATTCACCGCCAGGCCGCAGTCCACCGCGCAGGTGACGCGGTGCACCCGGACTTTGCCGTCGTCGATCGAGACCTCCGCGACTTCGGCCACGATCGTATCGGTCCAGAAACGGTTGAGCGCGATGCCGCGCGCCCGGCCCGCCGGGAGCGGGGTGCTCCAGCCGGAAGCCTGCTCGGCGAGGTCCAGCACCGCGCGGTGCCGCGGTGACTCCGTGAGCAGCGCGCGCCGAAAGACGAGCGGATCGGTGCCGGCGAGCTCCGCCAGCTCGTCGATGAAGCACTCGCTGGCAAAGACGGTCTGCGAGGTATAGACCGAGCGCCACCAGCTCGATGGCACATTGGTCTGCAGCATGCCGTACTCGACCCGGAGATTGGGCACCGCGTAGGCGATGTCCTGGGCGCCCTCGACCGCGTCGCCGTCGAGGCCGTTCCGCACCGAGCCGGGCCAGCGTTGCTCGGAGATCGACGGCGCGACCACCCGGTGCAGCAGGGCGACGGGGCGACCGGTCCGGTCGAGCCCGCCCTGCATCCGGTGCACGCTCGCCGGCCGGAACCAGCCGTGCTGCATGTCGTCCTCCCGGCTCCAGACGAGCTGCACCGGCGTGCTCGGGACGGCCTTGGCGACCTGCGCCGCTTCGACCACGTAGTCCGGCAGCAGCCGGCGGCCGAAGCCCCCGCCCATCAGCGTCACATGCAACGTCACCTTCTCCACCGGCATCCCGATCGCCGTGGCAGCTTCGGTGCGCGCCCAATCGGGCCACTGGTTCGGGGCCCAGAGCTCGCAGCCGTCGCCGGTGACCAGCGCAGTGCAGTTCATCGGTTCCATCGGCGCGTGCGCCAGAAATGGAACTTCGTAGGACACATCGAGGGTCTTCGCCGCGCGGGCAAGCGCCGCGGGGGCATCCCCGTCGTTGCGGGCGAGCGCGCCGGCCATGAGAGCGCGGTCATGGAGCATGCGGGAGATGCGTTCCGAATCGAGCCGGGTGTGCGCCGCATCCTCCCACTGGCACTCGAGCGCGTTGCGTCCCTGCATGGCGGCCCAGGTGGTATCCCCGATGACCGCGACCCCGTTCGGGACTTCGACGACATCCATGACTCCGGCGACCGCCCGCGCCCTGGACGCATCGAAGCCCCGCATCGTACCGCCGATCACCGGGCAGCGGGCGATTACCGCGAAGCGCATCCCCGGAAGCCGGGTGTCGAGGCCGAACTTGGCGCGGCCGGTGACTTTGTCAGGCGTGTCGAGGCCGGCGATCGAGCGGCCGATGATGCGATACGCCGCCGTCTCCTTGAGTCGCGGCGACTCGGGGACCACGAGTGCGGCGGCAGCTGCAGAGAGATCGCCGTAGCCCAGGCGCCGCCCGCTGGCGGCATGCCGCACCGCGCCGCTCTCGGTGC
This sequence comes from uncultured Gemmatimonadales bacterium, assembly GCA_963726955.1. Classification (GTDB taxonomy): domain Bacteria; phylum Gemmatimonadota; class Gemmatimonadetes; order Gemmatimonadales; family GWC2-71-9; genus JADJOM01. Next base: position 49,253 of record CAVSEC010000016.1, read on the forward strand.
TGCAGTCGGCGGCGGCGACGCCCCAGCGGATGGCGGCGGCCGCGACCAGCATCTCGCGGGCCTGCGCGCCGGCGGTGCGGAGCGGCTTCCACATGTCGCTGATGCTCATGCTCCCGCCGGTCACCTGTTCGCCGTACTTCGGGTCGGCGTCCGCCTGACGAATCCGCACCCTGGACCAGTCGGCGTCGAGCTCTTCGGCGAGGATCATGGGCAGCGCGGTGCGTACCCCCTGCCCCATCTCCGACTTGCTCACCCACAGCGTGGTCTCTCCGGTAGAGGCAACTTCCACGAACACGTTGGGCGCAAACGTTCCGTCGGCCCGTCGTTCAGTCGGACCGGTGGGACGACGGGAGGTGAGGCCGCGAAGATCTACCGCCAGCATCAGGCTGCCCGCAGCGGCGCTCTGCGCCAGGAAGTTGCGGCGGGTGAGAGTCTCGGCAGACATCAGCCCTCCTTGGCGGCGCGATGAATCGCCGAGCGGATGCGGTTGTAGGTCCCGCAGCGGCAGATGTTCCCTGCCATCGCGACGTCGATCTGGTCGTCGGTGGGCGCCGGGGTGGTGGCGAGCAGCGCGGCGGCATTCATGATCTGTCCCGACTGGCAGTAGCCGCACTGCGGCACCTGCTCCGCCACCCAGGCCTTCTGCAGCGGGTGACTGCCGTCGGCCGAGAGGCCTTCGATCGTGGTCACTGATTTGCCGTCCACCGCGCGCATCGGGGTGGAGCAGCTGCGCACCGCCTGACCGTCGAGATGCACGGTACAGGCGCCGCACTGGGCCATGCCGCAGCCGTACTTGGTGCCGGTGAGGCCCGCGACGTCGCGGAGCGCCCAGAGGAGCGGCATCTCGGGCGGGACATCCAGGCTCTGGGAGGTCCCGTTCAGGGTGAAGCGGATGGGCATGGCGTGCTCCGGTGCGGCGACGGCGTTGGGATCTGTCGGGGGGAGGGACCGAGCGATTTCAATCTACTCGACGGAGCCGGCGACGGCGAGAGCTAGTGCGTCCTGCGCCCATCCGCCGAGGCCGCGATCAGGGTCTCGAGCCGGCGGAGCCGGGTCTCCTCCTTCTTGGCGCTGACGACCCAGTAGAGCGCCACCTTGCGGTAGGAGGGGGGCTGTGCCTGGAAGAAGGCCCACGCCTTGCGATTGGATTCCAGCCGCCGCTGATGCGCGGGGTCGAGCACGATGGTGTGCCGCTGCTCGTAGCTGTAGATCCGCGACGTCGCTTCGGAGCGGCGTCCGAAGGCCTCGAGCCCCGCCGGCTGCATGAGCCCCACGGCCGTCAGCTCCTCCACCCGCCGGATGTTCACCGCGCTCCAGATGCTCCGGGCCCGGCGCGGGGTGAAGCGAATGCTGTAGCGCTCCTCATCCACCCGCCTCCGCACCCCGTCGATCCACCCGAAGCAGAGCGCCTGGTCCACCGACTCCGGCCAGGTGATGCTCGGCGTGCCACTGTCTTTCCGGAAGAAGCCGACCAGCAGCTCCGGCACGGTGCGGTGATGCTTCCCGAGCCAGGCGCGAAAGCCGGAGGGGGTGGGGAAGAAGGTGGGGGCAGCGGGCTTGGGCATGCGGGGGCGGCTAGGGCCTGGCCGGCGGGTCCGCCAGCACCTTCTTGAGTGCAATCCCCAGGCTCTGCATCTCGATGCCGGTGATGGAATCGTAGAGGGTGTCGGTCTGCTTCGTGGTCCGGTATCGGAGCAGCACCGCGGCACGCTCTCCGGCCCGATTCAAGTTGATGTCGAAGTCGGTGGCCCTGGCATAGCGGCGCGCGGCGCCGTGGCGAGCGATGACGAGATCGCGGGTCGTGACGATCAGCGCATCCCGAACGCCATCACCGTGCCGGGCGAAGAGGTAGGTCACGGTATCGCAATCGGTGAGCAGACCGAGGCTGCGGGCCGAATCGAGGATCGCGGGGGGAATCGCGCTGCCGGTCGCGTCCAGCGCAGGCGGCTCGCCGGAGAACATCGCCTGCAGGGTACGAATCACAAGGAAGGCAATCACGCCGACCCCGACAACCAGACCCCCCAGCACCATCGCGAGCCGAGCGTACCATCGGCGCCGGGTGCGGCGGCTTGCCATCCTGGGCGTGAGGAGCTGTTCTGCGGAGCCGGCGGCGCGCAGCGCGTCGGCCATCTCTCGGGCCGACGGCCAGCGGGCCGCCGGATCCTTCGCGAGCGCGCGGGTGATCACTCCCGCCAGGGCGGTGGGGAGGTCGGGCGCCGCGGTGGCGAGGGGTGCCGGTGCCTGACGGAGCTGGTTCGCCATGACCTGCGCAGATGAGTCGCCGCCCACCGGCGGCGTCCCGGTGGCCACCTCGTAGAGCACCACGCCGAGCGAATACACGTCCGAGCGTCCGTCGAGACGGTCACCGGCGACCTGTTCGGGGCTCATGTAGTGCGGCGTCCCGCTCGAGACGCCACTCGGCGCCGCGCCGGAGTGCGCGATGGCCTGCGCGATGCCGAAGTCGTTCACCGCGGCGTGACCGTGCGGATCGAGCAGGATGTTGGCAGGCTTGATGTCGAGGTGGACCACGCCCTGGGCATGGGCGGCGGCGAGCGCGTCGGAGACCTCCCCGCCAAGGCGTACCAGGTCTGCGGCAGGGAGGGGGCCGGTACGGGCCAGCCGGTCGCTCAGCGTGCCATCCGGCATGCAGCGCATCACCAGGTACACCAGCCCCTCCCGGGACCCGGCTTCATAGAGCGGGACGATGTGCGGATGCTCGATCGACGCGACCAGCCGGGCCTCCGCCAGGAGCTGGTCGGCGGCGGCGGCACTCAGTGAGAGGGCGGGGTCGAAGACCTTGATCGCGACGTCCCGGCCAAGCACCGGATCCCGGGCGCGGAAGACCGCAGCAAATCCGCCGGTACCGAGCAGTGCCCCGATTTCGAATTGATCGCCGAGGACATCGCGTAGCCGGCGGTGCAGATCTCGAACAATCTGATCATCCATGCGCCGATGTTAGCGCATGTCCGGGGGACCCGCCAGCAGCACCGCCGCGATCGCCGCCTGCAGGGTGTACGGCCCGAAGGCGACATGCCGCCCGCTCCTCCGGATGCTCTCGGCAGAGGGGTGGTATTCGCCCATCATGGCGTCGGAATCCGCCCTGGGGGGGCGTCGGCGAGAACCCGCTCGATGCGCCGATCGGGGATCAGCCACATCAGCGCCACACTCACGTAGAGCGCACCCGCGATCCAGGGGCTGAGAAAGGCGGCGGCGATTCCCGCGCCATACGCGAGGAAGGGGAGGTTTCCCTTGAGGTCGCTGCCCACCGCACGAGCCAGCAGCGAGCCCGGGCCCTCGGCGCGGATGATGGCCGTCTGCAGGATCTTGTAGGCGATGGCCGCGGCCAGTAGGATCGCGCCGTAGAACGCCATCGGCGCCGGAGCGAAGTGCGAATCACCCATCCAGCTGGTGGCGAACGGAAAGAGCGAGAGCCAGAAGAGCAGATGCAGGTTGGCCCAGAGCACCGCCCCGCTGATCCGGCGGGTGGCGTGCAGCATGTGGTGATGGTTGTTCCAGTAGATGCCGAGGTTCAGGTAGCTCAGCGCGTAGCTGAGCAGCACCGGCCAGAGGGGGTGCAGCTCCGCCAGGCTGTCGCCGTGCGGGGCCCGCAGCTCCAGCACCATGATCGTGATGATGATGGCGATGACGCCATCGCTGAACGCCTCGAGCCGTCCCTTGGACATGGCGCTGCCTGGATGAGAGGTGCCGGGCACGCGATCGATCGCAGCGCTACATGCCGGCGCAGGGATCCTCGCGCGGGGCGGGGGGCGTGATCACCACGATGGCGTAAAGGCGGCGTTCCGCCTGATCGGGGAGCGCGCCATCGGCGCCGCGCTCCAGGAAGCCGACGGCCAGCACCGACTTGGTCGGCGCGACGGCCCGCAGCAGCCGGGGCACGCCCATGTCGGTCCGCACGTGGCCGTTACCGGCGATGAGCCACGCCGGACCCTGGGCGCCGGCGGCGAGGAGGGCCGCCGTCATCGAGGCGTCGCGCACCTCCTGGGCGGCACGCATTCCCGCCATCATATTCGCGGGGAGCTTGCCGCAGTGATCCTCGAAGAGCTCCTTGTCGATCGCGGCCTGCGCCGTGGCATCGAGTGGCGCCTGATTCATCAGCCGGAGGAGCGCGGGCGGCGAGGCATCGCGGCCGTTGCGCACCACGCTGCGCAGCGTGTCACGCGAGAGTCCGCTGCCCCAGATGGCGCTGTGGCCGGCGACCGCGGCGTCGATGACCGGCTGGTGCATCGGCCAGCGCCATCCCTTCCGGTCGAAGCCGTTCCGATCGAGCCAGGGTTCGATCGAATCTGCGGCGGCCGGGAGCGGAATCGGGGCGCTGCTCTCGGCAAACTGTTCGAAGACGATGCCGGGGTGCCGGGTGCCGGCGACGGTGATCAGGGTGCCCCGGGCCCGATGATCGCGGGCGTTGTCGTGGTATTCGCCGAGCAGCACGAAGTCCGCCGCGCCGATGCGGCGGAGCAGTTCGGCGTTGCTCAGCGGGGCGCCGGTCGCGCCATCGAGGACGATGGTCGAATCGGGGAGTGTCAGGGCGACCGGGGTGGCGGCGGGAGCGGCGTGGCCGCCGCAGGCCGCGAGGATCAGGACGGGGAGGAGCCGGAGGAGAGTTCGCATGGGCGAAAGTAAAGGGCGGGGGCGCGCGAGGGAAAGGCGGCGCCCCTCCCCTCGAGCGCGGACGCGGCGGCCTAGTCGACCGCGATCGTCCCCTCGGTCACCAGCACCGACAGGCCGCCGATCCGGGTGGCGACGACCTTGCCATCGCGCTTGTCGGTGCTCGCCTCCAGCACGCTCGGCCGGCCCATCTCCACACCCTGCGCGATGCGCCAGCGGTAGTGGCCGTCGGCGTCCGGCATGCAGTGGGTGAGCAGCGCGGCGAGGGCGCAGTTGGCGCTGCCGGTCGCGGGGTCCTCGGTGATTCCGTCGAGCGGCGCGAACATCCGGGCCCGGAGCGCGAAGTCGTCGTCACTCTTCACATAGAGGTGAATGTCGGGGACGATGCCCAGCGCCACCAGCGCATCGATGCCGACGGGGTGGCTGCGGGCCCGCTGCAGGGCGGCGCGATCCCTGAGCTCCGCCACCAGGAACGGCAGTCCGACCGAGACGACGACCGGCAGGTGGGTGTCGGTCACGACATCCTCCGGCGCGAGGGACACCGCGGCGGCAAGCGCCTCGACGGCGACCCGCTTGCCGATCGAGAGCGACTCCGGCGCCGAGAGCTCGCACCAGAACTGCTGATCGGGCCGGCGGTGAATGGCCACCGGCACGATTCCCGCCTTTTCCTCGAAGGTGACGGTCACCGTCCCTTCGATCGCGCCGAGTTCTCCGGTGGACGCCAGCACAAAGGCGGTACCGATGTTGGGGTGCCCGGCAAAGGGCACCTCCGTCGTCGGCGTGAAGATCCGCACCCGCCGCGTGTGCCCCTGCTCTGCCGGCAGCACGAAGGTCGACTCGGCGAAGTTGAACTCCCGGGCGATCTGCTGCATCTGCCGATCGGAGAGCCCCTGCGCCGCCGGGAGCACCGCGAGCGGGTTGCCGCCGAAGCGGAATTCGGTGAACACATCGCAGGTGTAGAAGTGGTAGCGCATCAGGGATCGACACCGGTGCTGGTGTAGTAGCCCAGGACCCGATCGCGAGAGCGCTGCCGGGTGTAGATGTCGGGCCGGGGCGAGGCGATGACCCCGGCGATCACCGCGGCGACCTCTTCCGCGCTCTGGCCATCGGGATTCTGCCGCGAGTCTGGCCCGCCATGCAGCGCATTGACGCCGAAGTCGGTGTGCACCACGCCGGGGGAGACCAGCGTCACGACGATGCCGGGATAAGTCTGCTGCACCTCCTCGCGGAAGTTCGCGGTGAGGGCGTTCAGGAAGTGCTTGGCGCCGCCGTACGCCGATCGGATCACCGCGAACGGAATCCGCCCGAGCATGGAGGAGACGTTGATCACCTGCCCGGCGCTCCGCGCCTTGAAGTGCGGCAGCACCTCCTGCATGCCGTAGAGCGCCGACTTCACGTTGACGCGCATCATCTCGTCCAGGTCCTCGTCGGTGAGCTCCGAGGGCACCCGGGTGATCCCCTGACCGACGTTGTTGACCCAGACATCGATGCGCCCGAACCGGGCGATCGACTCCGCGACCACCCGGCGCACCTCGGCGCGCACGGTGACATCGGCCACGATGGGGTGCGCCCGGCCGGCGCAACGCGCGGCGACTGTCTGCAGCGGCTCCGCCCGCCGCGCCACCAGCACCACCGACGCCCCGGAGCCCGCGAGCAATTCAGCGAGCGCCGCGCCGATGCCGCTGCTCGCGCCCGTGATGACAACGACCCGCTCCTGCATGGACGTGCTCCGGTGAAATGCCTTCGCCGCCGATGCCGCCGTTACGGCGCCGACGTGAAGAATCGGGCCACGGTCGGCAGCAGGGCGCCGCTGATCCGCTCCGGCATCCGGTCGACGTGCCCGCCATCGAACCGGGAGAGGCTGTAGCGAACATGGGCCCGGTCGAGCGCGCGGGTGAGCGTCGCCACGCCGGCCGGCACACTCGGCAGATGATCCTGGGTGCCCAGCTCCAGGTACAGCTCCGGCCGCTCCCGGCTCCGGACGAACAGCGGCAGCAGGCCGATCGGCATCCGGCTGCGCCAGCGCGCCAGGGCCGCCGGCCGCGGGTGGAGGCGGCCGGCCGAGTCAGGCTCGTAGGGGAGCTCGCCGTAGAGCCGTGCCTTGTCAGGCGCCGGGGAGAGTGCGGCGGCGAGCGCCACGATGAAACGCAGCCCGGCCGGCGTGCGCGGGACGCTCCACGACTCCGCAAGGGCGGCCGGCGCCCACGCCTCGCTGGCCGGGGCCAGCTCCCCCTCGAGGGAGACGCAGCAGGGGCTCATCGCATAGAGCAGCCCGAAACGCGCGGGCTGCGCAAAGCCGAGCACCAGCGCGCCGTAGCCGCCCATCGAGTGCCCGGCGAGCGCCCGGTGCGCGCGGTCCGCCTGGGTGCGATAGTGCCGATCCACATAGTCCACCAGATCGCGCATCACGAAGTCCGCCCATCCCCCCGCCACCGACGAGTTGGTGTAGAACCCGCCGCCGAGGCGGCTGTTGGCGTCCGGCATGACGATGAGAAATTCGCCGAGGGAGTCGGCGACGATCAGGCTGTCCATCATCGTCTGGAGATTGAGGCCGGGGTAGCTCCCATCGAGCCACTCGCTCGGCAGCGAGGTGAAGCCGTGCAGGAGATAAAGCACCGGGTAGCGGCGCTCCGGCTCCTGATCGTAGGATGGGGGCAGGTAGACGAGGACCTCTCGCGTGGCGCTGTCTCCGACGAGATTGCCTTCGAGCGCCGCCGAGTAGACCGAGTCGTGGACGATGCGGCTCTGCGCGGTCGCCCGGGTCGAGGGGAAGGCCGCGGTCAGCAGCAGCAGCCCGAGCGCCGCGCGGTAGGGTGTCATGCCAGCCGTCCGTTTCATGGATCGCGCCGTAGTCGGCTCAGCCAGAGGTAGACCGGCACACCCGTCGCCGCCAGTGCAACGCCGATGAGGGTGTCCAGCGGGCGGGCGACGATGGCGCTCAGCAGCAGCGCCGCCATCACGACGATATACACCAGGGGCGTCCAGGGGTACCCCGGCGTCCGGTAGCCCGCCTCGGGGCCGGCGGCGGGGCGCAGCCGGAAGATCGCGGCGACCATCAGGATGTTCATCAGCTGAAACGGCACCACGAAGAAGTTGACCAGGCGGGAGAACGACCCGAAGAAGCCCAGGGCGGCGATCGCCGCGCCCGCCGTGAAGAGGATCGCGCCGTTCGGTGTCGCGGTGCGGGGCGAGACCCGGCCCAGCCGCGCGAAGAACCAGCGCAACGGTCCCGTCGCCGTCTCGAGATGCGCCGCCGCCAGGGTATAGAAGAGTCGCGGCAGCGTCATGACCAGTCCGCCGAGCGCACCGAAGATCGAGATCAGCATGAGCCCGTCGAGCCACGGCCCGCCGCGCGGTCCGTAGGCGGCGGTGGCCACCGTCGCCGCGATGGTGGTCGGTGCCTCCCGCATCGCGGGGAGCGGCACCACCCTGAGATAGGCGACGTTCACCACCAGGTAGAGCAACGTCAGCAGCGTGACACCGAGGCCCAGGCCGAGGGGCAGATCGCGCGCCGGGTGGCGGACCTCACCGGCGACGTGGGAGACATCGATCCAGCCATCGTAGGTGAAGAGGACCGCCGCGACGCCCAGGCCCGCGAAGCGGAAGAAGCCGAGGAACGCTGGCAGGAGGCCATCGGCTGCCGGCCCGGCGCCGCTGCCCGCGGTGCCTGCCGCCTCCGCACCATGAGCGAACAGCAGCGCCCCGCCGATCAGTCCCACGATCCCCGCGATCTTCACCGTGGTCACCAGGACCTGCATCCAGCCGCCCCAGGTGACGCCAGCGAGATTGATGGCGGCAAAGAAACCGATCGCGGCCACTCCCCACCAGACCGGGGTGATCGAGGCGTGCGTGCCGAGAGCGCGGTGCATGAACTCGCCGAAGACGATTGCGACGCCGGCCACTGACCCCGGGCCGCTGACCCACAGCTCCATCCACACCAGCAGGAACCCCCAGAGCGGACCGAAGCCCTGGCGGATGATGTGGTAGCTCGCGCCGGCGCGCGGGAGCAGGCGGCAGAGCTCCGCGAGCGTGAGCGCTCCGCAGAGGCTGATCAGACCGCAGAGCGCCCAGATGAAGTGGACCTGCCAGGGATGCTGCGCGAGGGCCGCGAGTTCGCCCGGCGTAAAGAAAACCCCGGAGCCGAGCATGTTGCCGGCCACCAGCGCCATGACGGCCGCGAGTCCGAGCCGGCGCTTGAGCGAGGGCGCGGCGGTCACGCCGAGCGTACCGCCTCCACCAGTGCCTGGACCTGCGTGGCGATCACCCGGTCGGTGGCCGCTCGGCCGCTGCGGAGCGCGGTCCCCACGATGGCCCCGTCGGCGAGCGGCATGAGGTGCGGGGCGTTGGCCGGAGTGAGCCCGCTGCCGATCAGGATCGGCAGGTTGCCGCCGCGGGCGGCGCGCAGGTCGTCGGATGTGGGGCCGGTCCCGGTCTCGTGGCTGGTCACGATCACCGCGTCGGCACCTGCCTCTTCCGCCTCACGCGCCGACTGGGCCAGCGGCTTGGGCCCGCCGATCGGCGAGCTGTACTTCACCTGCAGATCGGGGAAGAGCAGCACCGATTCGGCGCGGATGCGCCGCCGGTACTCGAGCACCGCCGCCGGCTCCGGTTCGAAAGGGCCGCACTTGGTCAGCACCCGGTCCACGAAGAAGTCCATGCGGATGAAGCGGGCGCCGGTGGCGGCGGCGATGGCGAGCGAGGCGCGCCAGTCGTTGAGCAGCACCTCGACCCCGATCGGAACCCGCGCGCGGGCGACGACCTCGCTGGTGACCCTGGTCATCGCCGCGTGGATCTCCGCCCCGCCGAGCATGGTGTGCGGCTGATCGAAGTCGTTCTCGATCAGCGCGCCATCCACTCCGTTCGACTGCAGCGCATCGAGATCGGCGAGGGCGGCCTCGACGAGAGCATCGATGGAGTGAAAGGCGGGGTAGCCCGGCATCGGTGGCAGCGCGATCATCCCGATGACCGGCTTGCCGGTCGGAAAGAGCGTCCGAAAGCGGCTCATGCCCCGGTGCGCTCCGCGGTCGCACCGAGGTGACGGATTACCTGCGCGGCCTGGACGGCGCCGGCGCGGAGCGCCACCGGTACATCGTGCTCGCGAAAGTAGCTGACGGTAAAGGCCGCCTGAAAGGCGTCTCCGCATCCGGTGGTGTCGACCCGCTCCTCGAGCGGCACCGGGACGGCAGTCTCCGTGTGGCAGTGGCCGTTGAGCAGCGCGGTGCTGCCCGCCGCGCCATGGGTGATGACGACCAGCGTACCGCTCCGCTCGCAGTGCGTCATCAGCCGGCCGACCGCCGCCGCGCCGCCGCTCAGGAAGAGGAGGTCAAAGGCGCCCAGCAGCGGCTCGATCCCGGCCAGATCTGCGCCCAGCTCGGCGCCATCGAGCAGATCGCCGACGAGGACTCCGCGCCGAGCAGTGTCCTGCACCACCGCATCGAAGAGATGGGCGATCTCCTGAAAGCATGGGACCGCCACGACATCCGCGGCGCGAATGACCTCCAGGTCCGCCTCACTTAACCGGAAATCGACGAGCACGCCGGGATCATAGCCGCCGGGCGGGAAGAACCGCTCCGCGCCGGCGGCGTGGCGGATCACCTGGGAGGCGGTGCGCCCGGGGAGCTGGTGCAGCGCGCTGGTGGAGACGCCGGCATCACGGAGCCACGCCGGGATCGCGTCGCTGCCGGCATCCGTCCCGATGCAGCTGACGAGGCTCACCTCGTGGGCGCCGGCGAGGCGTGCCTGAATCGCGAAGTTGAGCGAGATCCCGCCGACGCGGGTCGCACCGAGCGCCGGGTAGCGATCCAGGGTACACTCGCCCACCGCGACGACCCTCACGGCGACTCGGGCCGTTGGCGAAGGTTGCGGACCAGGAACCCGACCACGAGCAGATTCACCACGATCACCAGCGCCTTGATGAACGCGGGACGATGAACCACTTCATAGATCTCGATCGGCACGAATGACGCCGTCGCGATGACCGTGAGCCACTCGGCCCACCGCAGCCCGCGCCAGAGGCCGATCCCTTCGACGGCGAAGAGCAGCGCATACACCAGGGATCCGACGGCGAGGGTCTCGGCGTGGCCGCGGTGCAGATTGAGCATCCAGCTCACCGCCCGGCGCACCAGGTCCTGCTGGGTATCCAGCGGCATGTCGCCCACCCACTCCTGCACATCGGCCGCCACTTCCGGCCGGAGCAGGTTGAGCGTCGCGAGCGCCACGCCGGTCAGCAGCAGCGTCTGCACGAACTTGAAGGCGGCGATCAGGCGGAGGGAGCGCGTGCCGGGTGGGGGCAGCGGCCGACTGTCGAGGGGAGGGTGGCCGGCAGTGCCGGGCATAGCGCTCTAGGGGAATCCTGAGAGGTGGTCGGCGAGTCGAGAATGCACGGCGCCGAAAGGTGCCGGGCGAGGGTCGCTGGCGCCAGTGCGTTCAGGGAACGACCGGATCCGCCGCGCCCACCGCCTCGAAGGTGTGCGATCCGCGCAGTCGCTTCCAGAGAAAGGCCTCGTACGCCATGCGCCGGCGCTCGATCCGGTCGGCATCCGCCTGGTCGGGGAGCATCGGCCGGAGGAAGGAGACCGGCACCTGCGCCACGGCGTCGGTGAGCGCCGCGCGCGGGAGAAGCGCGGTGAGAATCGGATCCCAGTCGCGCAGGCGAGTCGCGGCGGCGGCCAGCACGTGCCCCGAGACCGACCAGAGCCGGTGCGGCGTCGCCTCGGAGACGGCCGTCCAGTTGTGCTGGAACGGGAGCGCGGCGCCGTGATCGATGAGCCAGAGGCGCCGGCCCTGCACCAGGATGTTCGGGTTGCGCGGAGTGCGATCGGGGTTGAGCACGAGCCAGTCGAGCCAGCAGACCTGGGAGGCAAAGTCGGGGCTGACCAACCCCATGTCGCTCGACTGGAACGGGCGGCCCGGCTCGAGATACTCGAAGCCCAGGTTCTCGCCGGTGCTCGCGTGGAGCAGGTCGGCGAGTTCATCGTTGCGATCGTCGGTCGGGATCCCGGGCGGAAAGGTGACCACGCGCCGCGACGGCACCGGCAGACCCAGGCGGTCGGCGAGCGCGGCGACGATCACCTCCGCCACCAGCGAGGCGGTGCCCTGCGCGGCGCCGCGGAGCTTGACGAAGCTGAGGCCGTCGGCGGTCTCGACGATCACCGGCCAGGAGCTGCCGCGCCGATCCGCCCGGAGCACGCGCGTCGCCGCGACATCCGGGAGCAGCATCGGGGCACCTCGTGGCGCAGGGAAGTGGAGGACTGCTGACGGCGGAACGGTAGGGGACGGCGCGGAGCGGAACAAGGCGACACCCAGCCCGGGAGCGGTGTTGGACGGGGAGGACGGCTCTCCTACTATTCGTTCCGCGATGGCGGCCGCACCCTCGGGCGGACCCGGCGCATCGCCCCACATGGCACTCGGGGCCCACGGTGACTCAGCGACGGGCGTGGATCGGCTTCTGGATTCTGGCGCTCGTCTGGGGCTCCTCTTTCCTCTTCATCCGCATCGGGGTCGAGCAGCTCTCGACCTTTCAGGTCGTCTTCGCCCGGACCGGGATCGCGGCGCTGGGACTCAACCTGATCGTCTACCTCCGCGGCAAGCGCATTCCGACCGATCGCGCCAGCCTGCGCGACTTCCTGATCGTCGGCGTCGTCAATACCGTGCTGCCCTTTGCGCTCATCACCTGGGGGGAGAAGACCGTCGAGAGCGGACTGGCAGCGGTGCTGCAGGGGACCGCAGCGCTGTTCACGATGGTGGTGGCGCACTACACCTTTCACGACGAACGGATCACCCCGCGCAAGGTGGCCGGGGTCGTCATCGGATTCCTCGGGCTGCTGGTACTGGCGAGCCGCAGCACCGCGGCCGAGGTCGCCGGTACCGATCCGGCGGGCCACCTCCTCGGCCAGATGGCGATCGTGCTCGCCTGCTTCTGCTACGCCCTCGGCGCGACCTACAGCCGCAAGGCGATCCAGAACCGGCTGGACCCGATCGTGCTCTCCGCTGGCGCCATGGCCCTGACCGCCACCATCAGCGGCGCGATCTGCTACGGCCTTCCTCTCCTCGGCGGTCCGGCGCCGGCCCCCTGGAGCAGCCTGACACCTCATGTCGCCGGCGCGATGCTCACCCTCGGCCTGCTCAACACCTTTGTCGCCTACCTCATATTCTATTCGATCGTCAGCACCCTTGGCGCGGGGCGGGCCTCCATGGTGACCTACGTCATCCCCGCGATCGGACTGGCGCTCGGGGCGCTCTTCCTCGACGAGAAAGTGGACCTCCGCCTGCTCGTCGGCGCGGCGATGATCGTCGGGAGCATCGGCATCGTGAATCTCAAGCTGGGCGGTCGCCTCCGGAAGCCGGCGGGTGGCGCCTGACGGACGGCGCGCTCAATGCGCGCCATGCAGCTCCTCGAAACGGCTGTTGCCGATCGGATAGACCTTCCAGTCCTTGTAGTCGAAGTGCCACCACTCATGCTCGTAGACCGTGAATCCCTCCGCCTCCATGGCGGAGCGGAGGAAGTCGCGCATCCGCCGCTCCTCCGCCGAGCCACCGGTGTAGTCGGGATTCGCGCGGGGCGAGAACTCGTCGTAGAGACTCGGCATCGGCACCGGCTTGCCGGTGCGGAGATTGAAGAGTGTGAGGTCTACCGCGCAACCCCGGTTGTGGCGCGAGCCGTGCGCCGGATCGGCGACGAAGTCGTGCTGGCTGGGCGGTGTGGCATCCCAGAAGACCTTGGTGATGTACCAGGGGCGGTAGGCATCGTGGATCAGCAGCCCGTAGCCCTGGGCCCGGAGCGCACGGTGCACCCGCACGACCGCCTCCGCGGCGGGGCGCTGCAGAAAGGCGCGCGCCTGACTATAGAGCGGCGTACTGAGAAAGTTGCGGCTGGTCGCGTAGCGGATGTCCAGGTGGATCGTCGAGTCGAGGCTGACGACCTCCACCAGATCCGACGGCCGGAAGGGACCCGCCTCGGCCGGTGGCGTGGCACGCAGCGCCTCCTCCCGCAGCTCGGCCACCGGCCGCACCGGGGTGATGTGAAAGACCGGAGCGGAGTGGCAGGCCATGAGACTGGCCAGCAGGATCGGAACGAAGCGGCGCATAAGCTCTCCCGGCGTGCGCAGATAGATTTCAGGCATGACGCAGGCGATCCGGCCGGCTCTCCCACTCAGGGCCATGTGGTCAGCCCCGACCCCCCGATGGTGGTGCTGCCGTGCTCCCCCGCGAGCAGCTGGCGAGAGGTGAGGATCGAGAACCCCTCGAATCGGAACTCGATCTGGTTGTTGCCCCTGTCGGTGCCGGTCACTCTCCCGGCGCGCACCTTTGCCATGGCGTCGTGGACCGCCAGCAGGCGGTGCGGGTCCGCGACCGCCTGGTTGTGCGCCGAGAGCAGTTTCCGGAGCGACGGCACCAGAGGAAGGAGCCGGTCGATGGAACGCTGATAGGCGTCGAGGTCGGTCTCCGGGACGTAGAGCCAGATCGGCCCTTCGTAGTAGGTATCGCCGGTCCAGAGCAGGCCGGCCGCGCGATCGAGCAGTGCCACCGCGTCCGGCGTGTGACCCGGCACCGTGATGATCTCGAGGCTGCGCCCTCCCAGTGCGATCCGATCGCCATCGGCGATCCAGGTCGTCGGCGTCCATGCGCGGGTGTGAAAGGCCGCCGAGTCGACACCCTGCGGGATCGGCCGGCAGAGCGCGCCGGGGGTGACTTCACCCGCGAGCTGGACATGCGCAAAGCCCGCAATGTTCTTCCGGGTGAACGGCGTGTCCAGCGCGAGGATCTGCTGGAACTCGGCGTTGCCGCCCACATGATCGTAGTGGGTGTGCGAGTTGAGCACCGTCACGGGGAGCGGCGTGAGCTCCCGCACGACCTCACTGATCGTGCCGATGCCGAGTCCGGTGTCGAAGAGAAGGGCGCGGTCTGTGCCAAGAATGAGATAGGAGATCACCTCCTGGAACTGCGCCGGTTCGTAGATCGCAAAGACGCCGGGATCAACCCGGTAGACCTCGAACCAGTCGGACCGGACCGGCACCCGCTCGAGCGCCTTGAAGCCGGCTCTCGGCAACAGGTCGCACCAGCGGGCCGCCACCGGAACCACTGGTACCGGGGGCGGCGCCTGACAGGCGCCCAGACCCGCAATGAGGAGGAGCAGGCCGCGACGGAGCATGCGTGCCGATCGGGTGGCGTATGCCGCGGTATCAGACCCGGAGGTAGTCCGGGCGCCAGTTCGTGATGAGCGCCTTGATCGCGCTCCGGGAGGTCAGTCCTTCCGTGATGACCCGGCGGACCAGCCCGGGGATCTCCGCATCCGAGGCGAAACGCAGCGCCGCGAGCTGGCCGACGGTGAGCGAGGCGATCTCCGGCTGCAGATCGGCGGGCAGCAGGCGGGCGAGGCGCAGCCGCTCCTCGAGGCGGATCACCCGGTCCTGTGCGACCAGCGGGAAGACACGGACATACCACCCGAGCACCGTCAGGATCAGGGCGACCAGCACGCCACCGACGCTGTCGAGGCCCGGCTGGCGAAAGAGCTGGACGAAGGCCACCACGAGGTAGGCGAGAACCAGCGCGCCGCCGAGTTGGTGAAAGCCGGGGACGATCCGCTTGTGATTGGCCAGCGACTGCGGTTCCATCGATGCCATGGGCTGCCTTGGGTGAGGCGGAATGAGTGACCGGGGCCGGGACTCAGGGTGCCGGGGTGATCGTGTAGTCGAAATCGTAGGAGTGCTGCTTGCCCTCGATGATGATCTCCATGGTGCCGCTGAGGCCGGTGAGCTCGTCGGTGCCCGAATCGGGGACCACCGTCACCGAGAGGTGCGGCGTTCCTCGCGTCATCGTCCCGCTGTGCTGCAGCACGAAGCTCCCGCGCCGGCCGTGCAGGGTGCCGGTCACCCGTTCCATCGCGACATAGCCGGCGGAACCCTGAACGCTCGACATCGCCGCCAGCATCTGGCCCTGGCTGGTCGCCTCGAGGTCGCCATGAAACTGCTTGTCGATCACCATCCGACCCAGCGCGGAGTGGTCCGTGCTGTCGTCCGGAGCGCGGGGTGTCAGCTTCACGTCAAAGGTGCCAGTGGCGTGGGTCGTCACGGCGTGCTCCGGGTCGATTGAGTCTCGGATCGGTGCGGGGCCCTGGGCGGATCCCGAGGCGCTGCGGCTGAGTGAGAGCAATAGTAGCAGGGCGAGAGGCGCCCCGGCGCGAGGGCGTGGCGGCATGGGGACTCCTGGGGTGGTTGCTGCCTGTGGCACAGGACGAGACTGCGCCGCGGTACGGATCCGGGAACCGGGCTCGACGCCGTAGACCGGGCCGAGCTCATCGATGCCCGAGGGTTTCACGGCGATGGCGATCTCGTACCGCCCGGTGCCTGGGTCGGCGAGCTCCAGTAGGCGCTGCGGTCAGAAGGTGTAACGGAGCAGGCCGGTGATCGTCGCGAGGTGGTGATCGTCGTGCTCGGCGACAAAGAAGGCGTGATCCAGCAGTCGCATCGGGGTCTGCAGCCGCGGGTGCATGGCGCTTCGTTCCCAGTCGGCTTCATCCGCCCCCTCGAGCTGGGTCACCAGATCGAGCCGAGCCTCACGGAAGCGGGCGAGCAGCACGGCCAGGGCGGCCTGATTGTGGTTCGCCCCCCAGGTCTGTCGGTTCTCCAGGTCCGCCGGATGGAGCGAGGCACGCCCCACCGCGAGGTCCTCCGCCCGCGCCATCCACAGCGGTTCGAGATCACCGAGGTGACCGGCGTTCTCCTGGAGTGACCAGTGATCGCCGTGGCGAGCGGTGAGCTGCGCGGGGGTGAGGCCGCTGAGGCGGTGCTCCAGCCTGACGGGGGTGCCGCGCAGGCGCTCGATGATCCCCGGTGCAGCGGAGACCGGCAGGTCGAAGCTGAAGCGCCGCTCGAACCACGGCTTGCGCGGGATCATGGTCAGTACAGCGTGCGGGCGTGCAAGGCAGCGGCCCGCAGGAACGCCCGCACCAGCGGCGGCAGCGCGCCGGTGAGCGCGGTGCGTTCGGGCTGGAACAGGGTGGCGACGAAGAACGGGTGGCCATCCAGCTCCACGGCGCGGGTCTCTCCGGTCGCGTCGATCGCCGTCTGGCGCAGCGGGCCCGCGGTGAGCGCCTCGGCAAACGTCGGATTCAGTCCATAGCTGCAGTGATACCCCTCCTCCGCCTCCAGTCGTCCGTATGCCTCGGCCAGCCGGGAGCGGGGGGTGAACTGCACCAGGTTCGTCTCCTCGACCAGCGCGCAGACGAGCGGTGTCACCACCGCCCGTCCGGCGCCCGCCGCGGTCTCGGCGTGATCGGCATCCCGCCAGCCGAGGACGTTGCGAGCATATTCGACCAGGACGTGCTGAAATCCCCCGCAGGTGCCGAGGAAGGGACGCGGCGCCTCACGCGCAAAGCGGATCGCGCGGAGGGCGCCCTCCATGCTGCGATACGGGCTCGCGGGGACGCACCAGAGGCCGTCCATCGCGGCGAGCGAATGCCCGGCCTGGAGCTCCTCGGTGGGCAGCCACTCGATGTCGAGCGAGGTTCCCTCCTCCGCCTCCGCCAGCGCGAGCGCGAGGGGAATCGCCTGATGCGCGGTCACGGCCGGATCGTAGTCGCCGACCAGCCCGATCCGGAGAGGATGTGGCATCACGGCGCTTCAGCGCTCCGGCGCGGCAGGGTCGGCGAGCGTGGCGACCTGCGCCTCGTCGACAAAGATCAGGGCGGCGCCGTTGACACAGAAGCGGAGCCGGGTCGGAGGGGGGCCATCGTCGAACACGTGCCCGAGGTGCGCATCGCAGCGGGCACAGAGGATCTCGGTACGCACCATCCCGAACCCCACATCCCGGTGCGTCGTCACATTCTCCGCCGCCACCGGCTGGAAGAAGCTCGGCCATCCGGTTCCGGACTCGAACTTGGCGCCCGAGGAGAAGAGCGGCAACCGGCAACAGACACAGGCGTAGGTGCCGTCGCGCTTGTTATCGAGCAGGGTGCCACAGAAGGCCCGTTCGGTTCCCTTCCCCCGGGCGATCTCGAACTGCTCCGGTGTGAGTTGCGCGCGCCACTCGGCGTCGCTCTTCTCGACCCGGGAGGTCTCCACCGGCCCGACCAGCGCGCCGACGCGGTTGATAAGTTTGACGAGCATCCTGGCCGGACAGCCGCGCAGAAGGGTGAGAGAGCCTCGAACCGCCAGCCCGGTAATTGGCAGCCCCCGCCCCGATGCGCAAGGGCCGCGGGCGGTTGTCGTCGACGCTAGCCGGATGGGCCGGGAGGAGCCATGTTCTCCGGCGATGTCCCCCCGTTCCCCCGCTTGGAGTGTCTCATGTCCGTCTCCCGCCGCGACTTCCTGAAACAGAGCGCCGCCGCCGGCCTGGTCGTCGGCTCCACGGCCGGCCCGGTCCCGATGGGGGCGCCGTGGGTCCGGCGTTCCACCGCGGCGGAGCCGGTGGTGATCTCGTCGATGAACGGCAACTGGTACAAGAATGGGGGGAAGGTCACCTGCGTCGAGCAGGCCTACAATCAGATGGTTCAGGGAGGCGACGTGCTCGATGCGCTGATCGCCGGGGTGAACATCACCGAACTCGATCCGGAGGAAGACTCGGTCGGCTACGGCGGCCTCCCCAACGCCGATGGCGTGGTGCAGCTCGACTCCTGCTGCATGCACGGACCCCAGCGGCGGGCCGGCGGCGTGGCGGCGCTTGAAGGGGTGCGCACGCCGTCGAAGGTCGCCCGACTGGTGATGGACCAGACCGACCATCATCTGCTGGTCGGCGCGGGGGCGCAGGCCTTTGCGCGATCCTTCGGCGTACCGATCGAGGCGGACCTGAACACCGAACACTCCCGCAGGGCGTGGCTCGAGTGGAAGCGGAAATCGGATCCGGGCCACTACCTCGATCCCGAGAAGCGCTCGGAGCTGAACCGACGAGTCCTCGACTCACTGTACCGGGATGGGCTGCTCAACTCCCGGGTGGTGCACGGCACGATCAACTGCGACGGCATCAATGCCAGGGGAGAGATCTGCGGCGTCACCACCACCAGCGGCCTCGCCTGGAAGATCCCCGGGCGGGTCGGCGACTCGCCGATACTCGGCGCCGGGCTCTACGTCGACGGCCAGATCGGTGCGGCGGGCTCGACCGGGCGGGGCGAGGCGAATCTCTACAACCTCTCCTCGTACCTGATCATCGAGAATCTCCGGCACGGCATGCATCCCAAGGACGCCGGCCTCGACGCCCTCAAGCGGGTTCGCTCCAACACCGTCGAGAAGCGGTTGCTGCACCCCAATGGCCTCCCCAAGTTCAGCCTCAGTTTCTATGTCCTGAATGCGAAGGGAGAATTCGCGGGCGTCTCGATGTACGGCGAAGACGACGACTACCAGGGGTGGGGCGAGAACACCGACCGCGGCTACATGAAGTACGCCGTCTGTGACCGCAGCGGGCCGCGCACCCTGGCATGCGAACCGCTCCTCCCCGGTATCAATCGGGCCGACGGGTAGCGCGCCACCCGACCGACGCACCCACGCCCAGCGGAGAGTCATGCGCTACGTCCGGATGCCGATCGAGGTCGAATCCCCGGAGGAGACCGGCTACGATCGCGATCGCCTGCAATCTGGCCGAGAGCTCCATGCGCGACCGGGTGCTCGGCGACCTCGGCCTCGACGTCGATCTCGGCAGGACGATCCTGCTCTACGGCGACCATCGCGGTCACCCCGCGCTGCGCGGCCCTGCTCGCCGACGAGGGGCGGCTGCTCGCCGCAGCAGGTGCTGCTGACGCCGGGCGCGGCGGGGGCGCTGTTCATCGTCTCCACGACCCTGCTCGCGCCGGGCGACCACCTGGTGGTGCTGCGCCCCAACTACGCCACCAACATCGAGACGCCGCGCGCCATCGGCTGCGACATCTCCTTCGTGGATCTGTCGTTCGAGCGCGGCTGGCGGTACACCGCCGCGACATCGCCGCGGCGATGACGCCGAAGACCCGGCTGGTCAGCATCACCACGCCGCACAACCCCACCGGCACCGTGCTCGACGCCGGAAGAGCTCGACGCGCATCGTCGAGCTGGTCGAGTCGCGCGGGGCGTACCTGCTCGTGGACGAGACCTATCGCGATCTCGCGACGGCCCCGGCCGCGGCCGTTCGCCACCGCGCTGAGCGAGCGGGTGATCAGCGTGGCCTCGCTCTCCAAGGCGTACGGGCTGCCCGGGCTCCGCGTGGGGTGGCTCATGACCCGCGACCGCACGCTCAACGAGCGCTTCCTCGCGGCCAAGGAGCAGATCTTCATCTGCGGCGCGGTGCTCGATGAGGAGATCGCCTATCGGGTGTACCGCGCGCCGCGACCGCGGAGCTGCCCGCGATCGCCGCCGAGGTGCGCGCGGGCGCCGGGTGGTGCGGGAGTGGATCGCGGGCGGAGCAGCGGATGGAGTGGGTGGAGCCGGCGGGGGGCGTGGTCGCCTTTCCGCGCATCCGCGCCGACGCCGGCGTCGATGTCGTCCGCTTCTACGAGACGCTGAACGGCGAGTACCGGACCTGGGTGGGCCCGGGTCACTGGTTCGAGCAGGACGACCGCTACATGCGCATCGGCTTCGGGTGGCCCGGCGGGGAGGAACTTCGCGCGGGGCTGGCCAACATCAGCGCCGCGCTCGATCGGAGCGGATGATCACGATGAGCGCGGCGTCTCCCGATGCCGTGTCAGGCGACCTTCGAGGTGCCGCCGCACATCGGGCCACTCCTCGGCAAGGATGCTGTAGATCACCGAGTCCCGCACCGAGCCGTCCGGCCGCGCATGGTGATGCCGGATGACGCCGTCTTTCCTGGCGCCGAGGGCTTCGATCGCGCGCTGCGACGCGAAATTGAAGTTGTCGGTGCGCAGCCCGACGACCTTGCAGCCGAGGCTGTCAAAGGCGTGCGCCAGCAGGAGTAGCTTGCAGATGGTGTTGACGTGGCTCCGCTGCCACGACCTGGCGTACCAGGTCCAGCCGATCTCCACCCGGTCCACCGCGACCAGGATGTCGTGGTAGCGGGTCGACCCCACGATGCTCCCGCCGTTCAGCTCCCGCACCGCCCACGGCAGCATGCTCCCCGTTCCCTGACCGGCCAGCGCGGTTGCGATGTACTCGCGCGTCTGCGCCGGCGCCGGCACCGAGGTGAACCAGAGTTCCCAGAGGCGGCCATCCGCCGCCGCGGCGGCGAGGCCGTCGTGATGTTCCGGGGTGAGCGGCTCGAGGCGGATGCCGTCGCGTTCAAGGGTGACGGGGCGAAGGGTGATCACCCGAGGCTCCGGTCAGGAAGCGGGTCGCACCGCGGCATCATGGATTCGGATGGGGAAGGTGCGGGCCGCTCCCGGGGGCATGGTCCCTCCGCCCGGCCTGGAATCGCCCGGCGGCGCGCGCCCGGCGCCGTGCCGCTTCCACCTCCCGGTTTTTCGGGGGCGTCGCGGTCACCAGGGCGGCGAGGAGGTGGTGGACGCTCGCCGACACCTCGATGACGGCCTGGTCGAACGCGACCGCATTCGCCGCGGAGGGTTTCGCGAAGCCGCACACCTTTCGCACAAACTGGAGTGACGCGGCCCGGATCTCATCCTCCGTGACCGGAGGATCGAAGTGGTGCAGGGTGCGGATGTTGCGGCACATGGGGGGAGCTCCGCGTCGAGGTTCTCACCGCGCCGAGAGGGGGGTGCGAGCGGCGGGCGGGACGGCCGACTGACTGGGGTGAGTGCCGCTCAGGCCACCAGGGTATCGATCAGGTCGATCATGAACTCCGCGTCCTCCCCGGTCATCTCCTCCCACCCGTCGGCCAGATCGAGGTCCACGAGCAGCGCGCGGTCGCGCTCGCCCTCGCGCATGGCGAGCAGTCCCTGGCGGAGCGATCCGCTGAGCGGCAGCAGGCGCGGCCCCGCGAGGAGTGCGTGGCGGACCACCGAGATGCGGCTCTCCGCCAGCACCCGGAGCTGGTCCCGGATCATCGGGGAGAGGTGCACATAGCTCCGCGCAAGCAGGAACCCCACCTCCACCTCACCCGACAGCACCCCCCGCGTGACGCGAACGTAGTTGTCGAAGCACTGGGTGTGGATGAGCGCCGGCTCGGTGATCACCGGCTCGAGCATCACCCGGCAGATCGCCTCCACCTCCGGCGCCTGGGTGGCGCCGGCCAGCACCCCGCCGCTCAACTGCTCCAGCTCGGTCAGGTCGGAAGCGCGGGCGCTCACGATCACCGCCTCGTCGGGCCGATTGGTGGGGCGCACCAACGGCGCGAAGCCCCGTTCCCGGACCAGGAGTGCGGTGTCGAAGGCGTTGGCGTAGATCAGGTCCAGCTCGTCCCGGGTCGCGGCGGCCCGGAGCGTCGCGAAGTCGCTGTGCAGGTCGAGGTGCATCCGGAGACCGCTCATCCGCTGCAGGCGGGTGTTCAGCACGAACCAGGGAGAAAGCTCGCGGGCGTTGAAGTCCGGACTGACCGCGAAGTGCAACCGCTCAGCCGTGACGGACACCGACCACCTCCTGCGGGTGGCTGGCATAGAGCGCGGCGCAGGACTCCACCTTGCTCCGGGCCGGTTCGCGGCGGACGGAGGTGTACCCCACGAGCTGGCCATGGCGAATGTTCGCGACGACCGTCGCATAGACCCAGTAGAAGCCGCCGTCCCGGCGCAGGTTCTTCACGTAGCCGTGCCAGCGCTCGCCCCGCGCGAGCGTCTCCCAGAGGTCCTTGAACGCCCACGCCGGCATGTCCGGATGCCGGAGGATGTGGTGCGGTTCGCCTAGGAGCTCCGCCCGGGAGTAGCCCGACATGTGGACGAACGCATCATTGCAGTCGGTGATGATGCCCACCGGGTCGGTGCGGGAGACGATGATCTCCCCCGGGGGAATGGGGTCTCGATGTCGGTGGTGATGACGCACCGGGAGGTGCCGTCATGAAAGGTGAGAGTGCGTGCCTGCCCCGCGGCCGGCACGTCCTCCTCGGTGATGTCGCGCATCTGGATTGGAGCCTCGCTCGACGGGAAGGGCGCCGGCCTACAGGACGCGTGCCAACTCCTGCGTCGCCCGCTTCAGTTCGAGCAGAATGAGGCCCAGCTTGGCCTCCGCACCCACGATCACCTGGAGCAGCACATCCTCTTTCACCCGCTGCACCAGCACCAGGCCCGCGGTGCCCCGGACGTAGACCTGCTGCACTTCGCCGCGTCGCAGATCGGCCGCCATCCCCTCCCCGAAGCTGAGCAGCGCCGCGGCCATCGCCGCGACCCGGTCCTCGTCGGTGCCCTGGGGAAAGACCGTCACAACCGGCAGGCCATCGGAGGTCACGACCGCACTTCCTTCGATCGCCCCGGTGTTGTTCATCAGGGTGCGGAGCGCCCGCCGCGCCTCCTCAATGACCGACGCGGAGGCGCTATCGCCCGGCTCCGCGGCCCACATCATCGGCTGGGTCCGCTGGGCGGAACCCGAGGGTGCTTTCAACGGGATTTGGTGGAGCGGCATGAGGGGCTCGTGGTTTGGGAAACGTCCAGACCGAGGGTAACGAATGCCACGAAAAAGTCGATTCCGCAAGATGGCCCGCCCCTATGCGAGCTCCGCAGAAACGTTTCATGAAATCGTGGCGTTGCTGGATTGGAGCCTCGCTCGACAGTCAGGGTACCGACTTACAGGACGCGTGCCAACTCCTGCGTCGCCCGCTTCAGTTCGAGCAGGATGAGGCCCAGCTTGGCCTCGGCGCCCACGATGACCTGGAGCAGCACATCCTCCTTCACCCGCTGCACCAGCACCAGGCCAGCCGCACCCTTGACGTAGACCTGCTGCACCTCGCCCCGGCGCAGATCGACTGCCATCCCCTCGCCGAAGCTGAGCAGCGCCGCAGCCATCGCCGCGACCCGGTCCTCGTCGGTGCCCTGGGGAAAGACCGTCACAACCGGCAGGCCGTCGGACGTCACGACCGCACAACCCTCGACCGCCCCGGTGTTGTTCATCAGGGTGCGGAGGACCCGTCTCGCCTCCTCATTGACCGACGAGTTGCTGGCGGCGTGCTTGTCGAGCGCCCAGGCCAGGGTGGGAATTCGCGGAATGGGGGTGAAGGGCGCTTTCGCGGGAGGCGGGGTCGGCATTGCAGACTCGGGGTGTGGGGGAACAGCTATCAAAGCAGGGGGCGTGCCTGCTCAACGGCGAAAACCTCAAGTGCAGGAATGACAACAGGATACCCGCGACGTTTCTGGGTGCGGTCGCGACCGGCGACCGGCAGGGTGCCGCGGAATGCGCGGTTGCCTCACACACCACATGTATCGCTACGATCTGCGTCAACAAAGTGATCACCCGCAGGAATCGAGCAGCGCCCGGAGGTGCGGATGCAGCAGGCCGGCCATGATCTCGCTCATGCCGCCCCGCCAATGAGCTCGGCAAATCTCATCAAGTCGATGTTGCCGCCGGAGACGATCACCACGATCGGGCCCCGACCCGCCTTTCCCGTCAGCGCCGCCGCGAGCGGCAGGGCGCCCGCACCTTCACTGATCACCCGCGCCTTTTCCGCCATGAGGCGCATGGCCCGGCGGGTCTCCTCGAGGCTGACCACGATACACCCGTCCAGCAGCGGCTGCATCCGCTGCCACATCCGCGGGAAGACGCTCCGGCCGCCGGCGCCGTCCACGAAGGATGCCTCCCATTCCGTGAACGGCTGCGCCGATCCCATGGCGAAGGAGCGCGCCGCGGGCGCCGCCGTCTCCGGCTCCGCCCCCCACAGCCGGATCCCGGGGTTGAGCGCCTTGATCGCGCTGCCGACGCCCGTGATCAGGCCGCCGCCGCCGATGCTGGCGATCACGGCAACCGTGTCAGGCGCGTCCTCCAGAATCTCCAGGCCCATCGTTCCATGACCGGCAATGAAATTGTGGTCATCGAACGGATGAATGAACGTCCCCTCGGCCCCGGGATACGACCGCGACTCCAGCGCCTGCCACGCCTCCGCGTAGGGCACCGCGATGAGTGTCGCGCCCAGCGCCTTCATCCGCTCGATCTTCGAGGCCGGCGCGGTCTCGATCACCACGACCGTACAGGGCACACCCGCCTGCCGAGCCGCGTAGGCGACACCCTGACCGGCATTGCCGGCGCTGATGGTCCAGACACCACGCCGGCGTTCGGATTCGGAGAGCAGCGCCACGGCGTTGGCGGCGCCGCGCAGCTTGTAGGCGTTGATCGGCTGCAGGTTTTCGAGCTTCAACCGGATGTCGGGAGAGTCCGGTCCCAGCTCCAGCCGCACCAGCGGGGTGCGCACGATGGTTCCCGCCACGCGTACCCGCGCCTCCCGGATCTCGGCCAGGGTGACGGGACGGACCGGTGCAAGGCTCATGGACATGGCATCACGCTGAGGGCGAGGATGCCTGGTGCGCCTGGAACACCAGCGACGCCGCGGCGACATCCTCGACTCCGACTCCCACGGACTTCCACAGGGTGATCTCCTCCGCGCACTGCCGGCCAGGCTGGACTCCGGCGATTACCTCACCGATCTCTGTCACTGTCGCCGGCGCCGCGATCACGTCACCCGACTCCTGTTGCGCCGCCTCGCGGGAATCGACGTACAGTCGGGCCCGGCTCAGGACCTCGTCGTCCAGCTCTCTCCACTCCGGCCGCACCGCACCCACGGCATTGATGTGCGTACCCGGCGACAGCCAGCGGCCGCACAGGACAGGCGTCCGGGAGCTGGTGGCGACGACCACCAGATCCGCCCCGCGGACGGCCTCCTCCGGCGTCGCCGTCGCCCGCACCGCGTGGCTGAGGGCGAACCCCTCGCGGTTGCGGGGACTCCAGACCCGCACCTCTCGAATAGGGCGGACCAGCCGGAGCGCTTCCAGGTGACTCCGCGCCTGCACGCCGGAGCCGAGTATTGCGAGCACCGAGGCATCCGCCCGGGAGAGCAGCTGGGTGGCCACCGCGCTGGCGGCGGCGGTCCGCATCTCGGTGATCAGTCGCCCATCGATTACGGCAAGCGGCTCTCCGGTTTCGGGGCGGAAGAGCAGGATCAGCGCGTGATGGGTTGGGATCCCCTCATTGTCGGGATAGAAGGTGACCAGCTTGGCTCCGAGAGCGCCAGCATACGCCGGCATGACGCCAAGGTAGCCCTGAAATGGGGACACGGGGAGGACGACGCGCACCGGTTGCACCACGCGGCCCGCGGACAGGTCCGCGAGCGCCCGCGCCATGGCGGGGATGAGATCCTGGA
The DNA here is from genome assembly GCA_963726955.1 of uncultured Gemmatimonadales bacterium. Lineage (GTDB taxonomy): Bacteria > Gemmatimonadota > Gemmatimonadetes > Gemmatimonadales > GWC2-71-9 > JADJOM01. The sequence continues at coordinate 75,020 of CAVSEC010000016.1, forward strand.
AGTGGAGCAGCCGCTGGACGGCATGCTCATCGAGGATGACCATGGATGCTCCAGTCGGGCACGAATGCGTGGGTGCCCGGGGCGAGGTCTTCGAAGTCCATCATTTCCCGACGCGCTGCATCAGCTCCTGGAACCAGTTCAGCACCACGACCAGATCGGCGTGCTCGTTGCCCGACTTGAGCACCAGGAAGCGGCGACCATCCCGCTCGACGTCGTAGTTGGTGTGATTGACGTTGCTCAGGTACCGGCCGCTGAACAGGACCGTCGGACTGCTGGCCTCGAAGGAAGGTGAGGTGCGTACCGATACGGCCACGAACTGATCGGTGGATCGGAAGAACAGCTCCCGCCCGTTGGGATTCCAGAGCGGCTCCGAGCCGCCGTCGTTGGAGACCTGCCACCGACCCCCCGGCCCGGGAAAGGCCCGCACATAGACCTCGTCGCGGCCCGACTCGTTCGAGGTATAGGCAAGCCAGTGACCATCCGGGGACAACATCGGCCCCCGTTCGTTGAACGGCGTGGTCACGATCGGTAGCGTTGTGGTATCGCCACTCTGGCGCCGCGCGAAGATGTCCATGGTCCCGGTTTCGTTCTGATTCTCCCGATAGACCAGATAGCGGCCGTCCGGGGAGAGGACGCCTTCGAACAGCTGGCCGGGACCACTCGCCGCCAGGCTGGCCTCGCCGCTGCCGTCCGCCGCCTTCAGGAACAGGCTCCGGATTCGCGCAGGCGGAGCCTCCGCGGAGAACAGGATCTGCCGGCCGTCCGGTGACCAGCTCGGGTAGCGCCCGTTGCTTCCGAAGGTGAAGCGGGTCAGTGTGGACTGGCCGATGCCGAAGATCCAGATGTCGAATGCCGTTCCGGTGCCGGCGACGTCGAGGGCGATGCGCCGGCCGTCAGGCGAGAAGCGGGGGGATTCCGGCGTGGTCAGCATGCCGCCAACGCCGAGGGGCTGTTCCTTGCCGGCGCGATCGATCAGGGCCAGGGTCGCCGAGGAGGCCTTGCCCGAGACGTACGCCAGGGTGCCGCCGGGCGACACCGCGAAATCGCTGTTGCCGCTGGACGCCTTGGCCAGCACTCCCTGCAGAATCGATACCGGTGTCCCGGTGATCTCGAGTCGTCCGAGGTCGAAGGGCACGGCCATCAGCGCACCATCCAGCGTACCGTAGACCAGGTGCCCGGTCGGCACGTATTGCGCGTGGGTTCCGCCGGGAATCAGCCGCTTGATCTGATGGGTCTCGAGCGACACCACGGCGATCTCGATGGGATTGTCGACCGTGGATCGCCAGATCGTGAACAGCGCCGCCTTGCCGCCGGGCAGCATCGAAGGCCAGCGGTGGCTGATCTCCTGGCGGGCGGTATCGAGGGTGGTGAGCACCTCCGGCGTGCCGCCGCCCGCGGCGACGACGGAGAGGCCTGTCGTGTTCGAGAGGTCGTAGACCAGCACGTCCGTCGAGCCCCAGGTGGCGCCGCGATTGTTGAAGGCATCCGTGATCGCGATCGGCGCACCACCGGCCAGGGCCACCTTCTTCAACTTGTTGCCGGTCGAGAAACCGATCCAGCGTCCGTCGGGGGAGAAGAACGGATTGATGGCCTCCTCCGTCCCGCCGATCGGCTTGGCCTCGAGTTGCCCCAGTTCCCGGTCGAAGAGCTGCTTCGCGCCATTCGCCGACGCGCCGGTGTAGACGAAGTGCTGCCCATCGGGTGAGATCGCCAGCGAGGAGCCATCCACGTCGGCCACCAGCGGTTGACTCGAAGGGAGCGCCACGACGAATCGCGCGAGGGGTGCCGTCGGACGGGGGCGCGACCAGCCCCACACGGCGAGGATGGCGGTGACCGCGAGGGCGGCGAGGAGTCCCAGGGTGCGGGCGGCGGTGCGGCGGGCGAGGGGGACGGCGATACGCACATCGGTTCCCGCTCGATGCGCCGTAGCGGAAAAGGTGCTGCGGGGCGAGGCCAGGGCCGCCGCAAACTCCGCCGCCGTCGCGAACCGATCCGCCGGCAGCTTCTCCAGTGCCTGGAGCACCGCCTCTTCGACCTGGGCGGGAATGGTGCGACGCTGCAGCGTCAGCGAGCGCGGCTGTTCCGTCATCACCCGCGCGACGATGGCCTGCGCCGTCGGCCCGATGAACGGCGGCTCACCGGCCAGCATCTCGTAGAGCACGCAGCCGAGGGCGTAGACATCGGAGCGGGCGGTGATCTCGCGCTCGCCCCATCGCCTGCTCGGGCGACATGTAGGTCGGCGTGCCGAGCGACATCCCGGTCTCGGTCATCCGGGTGCCGCTCGCCTTCGCTGGACCGCCAGCGCGATGCCGAAGTCGGCCACCAGCGCGCGTCCGTCGTGCAGCAGGATGTTCTCCGGCTTGATGTCGCGATGGATGACGCCGTGCCGGTGGGCGTAGTCCAGCGCGCCGGCGACCTCCGAGGCGATGCGCACCGCGTCGTCGATCGGGAGCTGCTTCTCGCGGTCGAGCCGGTCGCGCAGCGATTCGCCCTCGACGAAGGGCATGACGTAGTAGAGGAAGCCGTCGGCCTCGCCCGAGTCGAACAGCGGCAGGATGTGCGGGTGCTGCAGGTTGGCCGTGGTCTTGATCTCGGAGAGAAACCGCTCGGCGCCGAGCACGGCGGCGAGTTCGGGGCGCAGCACCTTGATCGCGACCTGGCGGTCGTGCTTGAGGTCGTGCGCGAGGTACACCGTCGCCATGCCGCCCTGGCCCAGCTCCCGCTCGATGCGGTAGCGGTCGGCGAGGGCGGCGGTGAGGCGAGAGGGAGCGTCACTCATGAATCAAGCTCTTCTCCATCGGGTCGACGCGCCTCGGGGATGCTTTCCGAAGTCCGCTGAGCTACCCGTTGCGTATTCCGAGCGTGGGGACAGTGCACTGCTCGCCTCGGTGGGCCGGCAGGCCGAAGAGGGAGGCGAGAACCGGCGGTCATCACGGCTCGCCCCAGGCCGCCACCCAGATGTCGCTCTGCCGGTCTCCCAGGGTAAAGAACATCTGCCCGGAGCGACCCGGAACCCGAACCGGTGCCAGGGGCGGGTCGGGTTGTCGAACCGCACGGCGACCCTGGGTGGCCGCCCATCGACCGGGACGGCGATCACCGCCGCCACCCGGCCAGAGTCCTCCAGTGATGTGGAACACGGTCTTGCCGTCCGCGGACCACTGGGGGAAGGCCCACCAGGCGGTCGAGTAGGGTGACGGCAGACGGTGCGCCGGGCCTCCCGCGACCGGGGCGATGACCAGGCCACCATCGCCGCAGCCACAGGCGAGGAAGCGCCCGTCGGGCGACCACGCCGAGAGCGACGGGGTCACGGTGTCCTGGCCGATCACCACGTGGATCGGACGCGGCGCGGACCAGCGGCCGTCGGCGCCCCTGGTGACGATGTGCAGCGCGGGCTTGGTACCCCAGTTGGTCAGCAGGAGGAGGCTCCGGCCATCCGGCGACCACTCGGGCGTCCGCTTATCCTCGGAGCCGTCGGTGACCGCCACAGGGGTGCCGCCCTCCGAGGGGATCACGAAGATCTGGCGGCGCTCCCCGTTGAAGTGGTGAAAGGCGATCTCCCGGCCATCGGGCGACCAGGCGGCCCAGAACGACGGGAGGGTGTCGAAGGTCACCTGCTGAGGCAGGGCGTCCGCCGAGTCGAGCCGCTTGCCGTAGAGTTGGTAGAGCCGCCGCGATTGGAGCGAAGGCAAGCCATCGGCCGTCCGCCGACACCCCCAGATTCTCGATGATCTGGTTGCCCACCGTGACCGGGCGGGCCGAGAAACCGAAACCGCGCTCCCCGAGGGGATGGGGATCGACCAGACATTGGAGGTTTCGGTGAAGGCGGCGTAGGCCAGACGGCTGCCATCGCGCGACAGGGCGATGCTGAAGGGGTTGAGCCCCGTCGTGATCCTGAGCGGCTTTCCCGCCGGGACTCCCGAATGCCCGAGCCGCACCTGGTACAGGTCGCGGCCACCGTCCCGGTTGGAGACGAAGAGCAGCGGCTGCGGAGGCCCAGGCCGGGCTCACGTTCATCGCCTCCTCTTCGGTGACGCTGACCGGCTGTCGCCCCCGCCGGCCGGGCACCACGTGGATGCTGCTGGGTGCAATGTTGCCCAGGTCACCGGTGCTGACGTACTGGACGTTGCCCGAGACGAAGGCAATCCAGCGACCATCCGGCGACCAGGCCGGCGAGTGCAGCTCCCGAACGACGGTGATGATGCGCGGGGCTCCGCCGTCGATCGGCTGGGCATAGAGCGTGTCGTTGACGCCGAATGCGAGGGTACGACCGTCGGGAGAGAGGGCCACACCGCGTATCGGGCGGGTCGACGGTACCAGCAGGCGAGGCACCCCGCCGAGGGCAGAGACGAGCTCCACTCCGCGGGGCGAAATGAACGCCAGGCGCTGTCCATCCGGCAGCCAGGCCGGCCAGCGGCCCTCGCCCGCACCGTTCTTCACCACGGGGATCGGCGACTCCGCCCTCCACCTGGCGCACCTCCAGCTCACCTTCGGGCCCCGAGTAGGCCATGAACTTCCCGTCGGGCGAGAGCGCCGGGTCGATCTCGAGGCCGGGGTCCAGCGTGACCTGGGTGCGTCGGCCGATCTGCAGCGGTATCGGAGTCCGGGAGTTCAGCAGGATGAGTCCGATCGCGAGACACGCGACCACACCGAAGGCCAGGACCGCCATGAGGGCCCGGGGGGCGGCGGGGCGGGGGGGCAGTGCCCAGCGGGCCGAGGTCCCGACTGTCCCCGCCCCCCTGCCCGCCAAGAGCCGCGGCGAACGCGCTGACGTCGCCGAACCGGTCGGCGGGGGCCTTGGCCAGCGCGCGTTGGAGGGACGTCCCCACCTCCTCGGGAACCGAGGGGCGCAGCTGCCGGACCTGCGGCGGATCGGCGGCGAGTGCTGACGGGTGACACTCTGGACAGTCGGGCCCCGTGAACGGCGGCTGACCAGCCAGCATCTCGTACAGGACGCAGGCCAGGGCGTATTGGTCAGCTCCGACCGTCGAGCTCGCTTCTCTCCAGCCGCCTGCTCCGGACTCATGTACAGCGGCGTGTCCGACCGCGATACCCGTCTCCGTGAGCCGGTCGCCGCCGGCCACGTCGATCGCCCGCGCGATGCCGAAGTCCGCCACCACCGCGTGGCCCGCCTCGAGCAGGATGTTGGCCGGCTTGATGTCGCGGTGGATGATGCCGCGGCCGTGCGCGTAGCTCAGGGCGTCGGCCACCTCGCGGGCGATCCGCAGCGCATCGTCGACCGGGAGCTGCTTTTCGCGCGTGAGCCGGTCGCGGAGCGATCTCGCCCTCCACGTACGGCATCACATAGAAGAGGAACCCGCCGGCTTCGCCCGGAGTCGTACAGCGGCAGGATGTGCGGATGGCGGAGGCTGGCGGTCGATCTCGATTTCGCGGAGAAAGCGCTCGGGGCCGAGCGCCGACGGCGAGCTCCGGCCTGAGCACCTTGATCGCGACCCGGCGGTGGTGCTTGAGGTCGTCGGCCAGGTAGACCGTGGCCATACCGCCCTGGCCCAGCTCCCGCTCAATGCGGTAGCGGTCCGACAGGGCTGCCTGCAGTGCCGCGAGTGTCACAGGAGTGCCTGCGATTTGGGGAGGAACTCACCGGTAAGATGCGAGCAGAAGGACGGATGGGCCAGTCGAGCAGGCGGCGGAGCACGTCGGTGCCCTCAGAGCCCGATGCGCGTCGCCAGCGAGGCGAACCTCGGGTCGGGGCGGAGGGAGGCCAACGCCGGATCCACCACCAGGAAGACCAGCTCATGTTCCCGCTCCGCGAGCGCTCGCTCCAGGCGGGAGAACGCCTCATCGCGATCCCCCGCGGCGGCGAAGGTCCCGGCGATGTAGTACTGGGGAACGAACCGTCGGCCCGCCATCGCGTCCAGCTCCGTGACCAGGTGCTCCGCTGCGGATCGGCGCCCGGCACCGACATGAGCGCGCGCGAGCGAGGCGATGATGATGGCGCTCCGGCCGGAGAGCGGAATGGCCGCCTCGTACTCCGCGATGGCCTCCTCGAACGCGCCGATCTGCACCAGGGCGTGCCCCAGCCAGAGGTGACCCATCGCAAAGGTACGGTCGAGCTCGATCGTATTGCGGTACTGGGTGATCGCCGCGTCGTACCGCCCGGCGTAGTACAAGGCCCATCCGACCGCGGCATTGGCGATCAGTGAGAGCGGTTCGCTGGCTACGGCCCGCCGCATGGCGGCCTCTCCCCTCCGCGAAGCGGCCCTGCTGAATCAGCAGGTTGCCATGATAGTGGGAGGCGGTGGCGTACGCCGGCGCCAGCGCTTCGGCCCGGCAAAAGTCTTCCTCGGAGGCGGACCACTTCCATTCGTAGTACAGACGCACATAGGCGCGCGAGCAGTAGGCCGCCGCCAGGGAGTCGTCCAGCGCCAGCGCGCGATTGGCCGCGGTCAGCGCCCGTGGGAACGCCTCCGCAGGATGCAGCCAGTCGTAAAAGCCCATGATGTTGTACGAATCGGCCACGCCGATCTCGGCCAGGGCATACCCGGGGTCGAGGGCCAACGCCTGCTGGAAGTGGACAAGCCCCTTGGCGATCTCCGACTCGGTGCGCCGACCCCAGTGAAATCGCCCCCGCAGGTAGTGGGTGTACGCCTCCACATTTTCGGTGCCGTTCCTTCCCGCCACTCGGTCGGTGCGCGGCACCAGGCGCACCTGGAGCGCACGCGCGATGGCCTGGGAGACTTCATCCTGCACCGCGAACGTCGCTTAGAGATCCCGATCGTAGGTATCGGCCCACACCTGGTAGCCATCCGCAATGGTGGTGAGCTGCGCGGACAGCCGGATCCGTGTGCCCGCCTTGCGCACGCTGCCCGCGACCACGGTGTCTACATGCAGCGCGCGCCCGATCACCCGCACATCCTCGCTCCGCCCTTTGTAGACGAAGACCGAGCTGCGCGATGCGACCCGGATCCCCTCGGTTCGGGTCAGGACCAAGATCAGCTCCTCAGTCATGCCGTCGCTGAAATACTCGTTCTCCGGATCGGCGCTCATGTTTATGAAGGGCAGCACGGCCACCGAATGCCCCGCCGGGCGGGGTGAGACAGAAGCTGGCGGGGCCTTAGCCCCTGCGACCTCGAGCCCCGCCTTGAGGAGCCCGTCGATCTGGCGCTCGACCAGATCCGGATGAAACCACTTGCCGAGATCCTGTCGCACCGTCGCCCCGAAATCGGGCTTCAGCCGGAGGAGTTCTCGCAGGCTCCTGGCCGCGGCGTCGCGCTCCTCCAGCTGTCCATAGACTGCGGTCAGGACCTCGAACGTCGCAAAGAACTCCGGCAGATTGATCTTGAGACCGATGCTCAGCGCGCCACGGTAATCGCCCTGGCGGTACGCATTGTAGAAGGGCGCGAACCAGTATCCTCCGGGATGCCGGGGATTGAGCTTCATCGCCCGTTCGACGATGGCGCACCCGTGTTCCCAGTCGCCGGCATACGAGATCATGGCGCCGAGGCCGGCCAGCGTGGGGCCATTGAAGGGATTGAGCTCGATGGCCCGCTCCGCCGCGATCCTGAAGGCAGGGAATTCCTTACGGAAGAACAGGGCACGGGCCAGAGCGTTGTAGGAGAGCGCACTCGAAGGAGCGGCGTCGGCCGCCCGCCGGGCCCGCCTGAAGTGCGCGCCCGAGGGGATCGGGCCGGGCATTGAAGCCGTTGGAGAATTCTTCGGTGTACAGCAGCGAGAGCATGCCCCACGCATCGGCGTACCCCGGGGCCTGCTGGACGGCCCGTTCCAGGCCGGCGCGCACCGTGGCATGCTCCTCGGGGGTCATGCGATAGCCGTATCCGAGGTGCTGCGCAGCGCCTGGTGCTGGATGGTGCTGGTCGGGGTGCTGGAAGTCGCTGAGGGTGTGCGGCAGGATACCATGCGCGTCGGCGACGCTGGAGACGATGCGCGGGACCAGCTCATCCTGCAGCGCGAAGCTCGCCTCGGGGCTGAACGGACGATCGTACCTCTCGGACCAGAGCTGGGCGCCCGAGTGCGCGTCCGCCAGCTGAACCGACACCCGCAGCGCCGAGCCGGCCTGCTGCAACTCCCCTCCATGACATAGCGTGCGCCCAAGGCGGTGCCGGCGGTGGGGCGTCGATCGCTTCGCCGGCGAGCCTCGCGGTCGAGCGGCGCGAGAGGACCCGGAGGTAGGAGAAGCGCAGGAGCCCGGTCACGATCGCCTCGGTCATCCCCTCTGCGAGGGGCTCAAGATCGGCGCTCCCGCCGCGAACCCGGAACGGGAGCACCGCGCGACCCAGAACTCCTGCACCGGCCCACCGGTTGGAGCCCCCTCCACCTCGGCGGAAGGACTGAGCGCCGCGGTGAACTCGGCCGCGGTCGCGAATCGGTCGGCCGGCGACCGGGCCAGCGCTGCGGCCAGTGCCCGGTCGACGCTCTCCGGCACCGTGTCCCGCAGGGTGCGGATCGAGGGCACCGGTTGAGTCATTCGCTTGGCGATGATGGCCTGGGCAGTGGGTCCGGTGTACGGAGGCTCACCCGCCAGCATCTCGAACAGCACCGAGCCCAGGGCGTAGAGATCACTGCGCCCGTCGAGATTCCGGTCTCCCATCGACTGCTCGGGACTCATGTATTCCGGCGTGCCGACGGCGAAACCGGGCTCGGTCAGCTTTTCCCCGCCGGCGGAGTCGACCGCGCGGGCGATACCGAAGTCGGCCACCCGGGCATGACCGCCTGACAGGAGGATATTGTCGGGCTTGATGTCGCGATGAATCACTCCGCGTTCGTGGGCATAGCCGAGAGCGTCGGCCACCTCGCGGGTGTACTGGAGTGCAGTGTCCAGGGGAAGCTGGCCCTCGCGACTCAGCCGGTCACGGAGCGATTCGCCCTCGACCAGCGGCATTACGTAATAGAGGAAGCCGCCGGCCTCTCCACTGTCCAGCAAAGGCAGGATGTGGGGATGATCGAGTTGCGCCGTGATCCTGATTTCACGCAGGAATCGTTCGGGGCCCAGCGCCGCGGCCAGTTCGGGCCGGAGCACCTTGATGGCAACCCCGCGTTGATGCTTGAGGTCAGTCGCGAAATACACCGTGGCCATACCGCCCTGCCCCAATTCCCGCTCCAGGCGGTAGCGGTCGGCGAGGGCGGCGGTGAGTCGGGCGGGCGTTTCGCTCAACGATTCGCCGCGTCCACCGCGGCCTTCATCTGCGTCACCCAGTCAGGCACCACGCGCAAGTACCGAGCACTCGTCTCGGCCGGTCCCTGTACGTAGATGATTCCGCCGTCGTGCGTCGGACGGTTGGACCAGCCGGAGGTGTCCGAGAAGCGTGGGTCCCTGGCCCAGAAGGTCGGCGCGCCCACAGGCTCGCCGGTCTCCGGATTGAGACGGGCCAGATACCATGATACCCCCGAGCGGTAGAGGACCTCCGTTGCGGACAGCCAGAGCGGCTCAACTCCATCGGAGGCCAGCTGCCAGCGATGTCCGGCCACCGGATAGGCGGTGACCACGATCCGACCGCCGTCCTGCGACTGATAGGCGATGAGCTTGCCGTTCGGCGACACCGAGGCGAATCTGGCGCCGGTGATGACGGTGTCGAAGGTGGGGTGCGCGATGCTCGGATCGAAATGCGTCACCACCGAACCGCCCCAGTCCTGGGCGATGGCGGAGTGGTCGTCGTGCAGATCGATCGGGTCGAGTGCGTTCGGGGCGTACTCGAACCCCGCGATCGTGTCCGGCCGGGAGCCCGAACTCGGTGCCCCGCGCAGCAGGCTCCAGCGGGTGGAGTCCCGCATCGCCACCACCAGTCGCTCCCCATCGGGGCTCCACAGCGGTTGGCGGTACGCCAGGTGAACTGCTGCCCATCGCGGAGATCGTAGATCCGAAGGTCGGTCCCATCCGCGGCCTGCACCACCGCCGCCAGCCAGCGCCGGTCCCGGCTCAGGTCGTAGCGCTGGAAATCCCCCAGCTCCATCGGCAACGGCTGCGGCGTGCCCCCCGGATGCAGGCTCACCATTCGGCCTACGGTCGCATCCACCCCCGGGGCGTAGACCAGGGTGCCGCTCGCCGCGATGTCGTACTGCGCCTCACCGATCGCCTCCCGCCGAATCCCGGCGACCAGCGCCACCGATCGTTGGACCAACTGGGTGGCGGGGTCGAACCGTGCGGCGACCAGCTTGCCATCGACCGAGAGGTAGACGAAGGTAGCGCTGTCACGAGCCGGTAGGCGGTTCCTGCGAGCAGACTTCCGGCGACCGGTCGGGCCGTGCCGAGCGGATGGTCGATTGCTTGCCGGTTTCCAGGTTGACCAGTGTGCCGATCCGGTTGTAGGAACAGAGCAGCTGTCGCAAATCCGGAATCCACTGGCCGAGGGCGCAGCGTACGATGGTCTTGGTGCGCGTGTTGCCGCCTTCCGGATCGAGCCAGTTGAGCGCGGTTGCCGTCGAGATCGACGGCGAGCAGCTCGGTGGCCGAGATCCACTGCAGCGACATGGTGGCCTGGGCCTGCAGCAGCCGGCGGGCTTCCCCGCCAGCGATCGGCACCACCATGATCGGTGCTCCCTGATGAGGAACGCCACCCGGGCGCCGTCGGGGGAGATGCGCGGCGCCGTCGCCCCGATAGTGCCGAGGATCGGGCGCACAGTCCCGTCCCGGAGGCTGCTGTACCAGAGGCCGGTGGAATCGCCATGTCGTGCGGCGTAGACCGCGAAGTCACCGGCGGCGGAGATGGAGATGTTGCGGGGCGGCTCGCCGTACGACGTCCCGGTGATCGTGGCCGCAAGGGTGATCGGGACGCTGTCGGGGAGCGCGGCGTCGTAGATCGCCGGCCCCGTCGAGCGGTAGCGATTCGGCCCCAAATCCAGAGCGTGAACAGAGCGACGGTCGCGATGGCTAACATGGCGCTGACCCGCCGCCAAGGCCCGGGCGTCGCGGCGAGAGGTACGCGGTACGAGTCATGGCCCGTCGGTCGTCCCGCCGCCGAGCGCCGCCGCAAATTCCGCTGCCGTCGCAAAGCGGTCGGCCGGCAGCTTCGCCAGCGCGGTGAGCACGGCGTATTCGACCTGGGCCGGGATCGTATCGCGCATCCGGGTTGGCGCGGCCGGCTTCTCGGTCATCACCTTGGCGACGATCGCCTGCGCGGTGCCGCCGAGGAAGGGCGGGTCGCCCACCAGCATTTCGTAGGTCACACGCCCCAGCGCGTACACGTCGGTCCGCGCGGTGATCTCCCGCTCCCCCATCGCCTGTTCGGGCCTCATGTAGGTCGGCGTGCCGAGCGACATGCCGGTCTCCGTCATGCGGGTGCCGCCCGCCTTGCTCGCGGCGAGGGCGATGCCGAAGTCGGCGACGCTCAGGGCGCGGCCGTCGTGCAGCAGGATGTTCTCCGGCTTGATGTCGCGGTGGATTACGCCGTGGCGGTGGGCATAGTCCAGCGCGCCCGCGATTTCGGTGGCGATCCGCACCGCGTCGGCGATCGGCAGCTGCTTCTCCCGATTCAGCCGGTCGCGCAGAGTTTCGCCATCGATGAAGGGCATGACGTAGTAGAGGTATTCGGCGATTGGACGGTTTGGCGGTCGGGCGAGGGGGTTGGACAGTTGGGCGGTTGGGTCGTCGGGCGGATCGGCTACCGTACTCGCTGCGCCCGAGTCAAACAGTCGCAGAATATGGGGATGCTGCAGGTTCGCCGTAGTCTTGATCTCGGAGAGGAATCGCTCGGCGCCGATAACCGCGGCCAGCTCCGGCCGCAGCACCTTGATCGCGACCTTGCGATCGTGACGCAGGTCCTGGGCGAGGTAGACCGTGGCCATGCCACCGGCACCTAACTCGCGTTCGATGCGGTAGCGGCCCGCGAGGGCGGACGTGAGTCGGTGAACGGCGTCCGCCACGCAGGGGCCTTTGTCCGGATGGTTCAGTGAAGGGGCCTGTCGCCGGAAAGTCTGCCCCGACGACCGGATCGG
>CAVSEC010000017.1:0-223172 GCA_963726955.1 uncultured Gemmatimonadales bacterium
CGAATCCCAGATCCGGCAGATGGCGTCGGGGAGGGACAGATCGACCCGGCGACCGGTGATCTCGACTACAGCACCGGGGTGGCTCCGTGGGTCGGCTGGGGCCCGTACCTCTGGACCGACGGCGCCGCCGGCCGATCGGATGGCCTGCAGTGGCTCCTGACCGATGTCGAAGCCGACGGTACGCACCCGAGCACCTCGGGGGAGACCAAGGTGGCGGATCTGCTCCTCCGTTTCTTCAAGGGTCAGGCGACTACGAAGTGCTGGCTGATCACCGGCGGTACCTGTCCCTGAAATCATCGTCGCTTGCTAGTCTTCACTCTCTCATGAGGTTGCTGATGCCTGCCCGCCTTCGTGCACCGATGCTTAACGGGCGTCCTGCTCGCGCTCACGCTGGCGCCACTGCTGGCCCAGACGCCGCCGGCCACCACCCCGTCTCGGCCGCGCCGCCCAGTCGTCACATCCGCGCGGCCGCGTGCCACCCTGGTGACGTCCGTCGAGGGACTCACGGAGTACCTGCTGGCGAACGGGCTGCGGATCCTGCTGTTCCCCGATCCGTCCAAGCCGACGATGACGGTGAACATCACCTATCTCGTCGGCTCGCGGCACGAGGGCTACGGCGAGACCGGGCATGGCCCACCTGCTCGAGCACATGCTGTTCAAGGGCTCGACGCGCCACCCCAACATCCCGCAGGAACTCGATGCGCATGGCGCCAGTCCCAACGGCACGACCTGGTACGACCGGACCAACTACTTCGAGACCTTCGCCGCCAGCGACTCCAACCTGGTCTGGGCCCTCGATCTCGAGGCCGACCGGATGGTCAACAGCTTCATCGCCGCGGAAGGCGCTCAAGACCGAGTTCACCGTGGTGCGGAACGAATTCGAACTGGGCGAGAACGACCCCGGCGGGGATCCTGGAGGAGCGGGTCCTGTCGACCGCCTACCTCTGGCACAACTACGGCAACTCGACGATCGGGGCCCGGTCCGACATCGAGGGGGTGCCGGTGGAGCGGCTGAAGAACTTCTACCGCCGCTACTACCAGCCGGACAATGCGGTGCTCGTGGTGGCGGGCAAGATCGATTCCGAGGCGGGCGCTGCAGCTGGTGGTTCAGAAGTTCGGCCGGATTCCCCGGCCCGACCGCACCGGGGTGCTCAAGATCTACCCGACCTACACCCGGGAGCCGGTGCAGGACGGCGAGCGGTAGCGTCACCCTCCGCCGGGTGGGTGACGTGCAGGTGGTCACGGTGGCCTACCACACCCCGTCAGGCGCCGACTCCGATTTCGCCGCGGTGGATGTCCTGGCCCACGTCCTGGGCGACGCGCCCTCGGGCCGGCTGTACCAGGGCCTGGTCGCCCCGGGCAAGGCCGCCGAGCGTCTCGGCCTACGCCAACCAGTTCCGGGAGCCGGGCACCCTGGTCGCCTCGGCGCACGGTCCGCAAGGAGGACTCGCTCTCGGTGGCCCGGGCCGCGATGGCGGAGGCGATCATCGGGGTCCTCGCCACACCGGCGACAGCCGAGGAGGTGGAGCGGGCCAAGGCCGGGATGCTCAAGCGCATCGACCTGACCCTCAACAACTCCGACCAGGCGGCGCTCTCGCTCACCGAAGTGGGTGTCGATCGGGGACTGGCGCCTGCTCTTCCTCAATCGCGACCGGATCAAGGCGGTCACGGCCGAGGACGTGGCCCGCGTGGCGGCGGCGTACCTCAAGCCGTCCAACGCCACCTGGGGCGAGTTCATTCCGACCGAGAAGCCCGACCGGGCCGAGATTCCGCCGACTCCCGACGTCGGCGCTGCTGGTCAAGGACTACAAGGGCGACACCGCGCTCGCCGTGGGCGAGGCATTCGATCCCTCGCCCGCCAACATCGATGCGCGGACCACCAGTCAGCGCCCTGCCGGGCGGGATGAAGCTGGCCCTGCTGCCCAAGCAGAACGCGGGGCAGACGGTCAACCTCGCGCATCACCCTCCGCTTCGGGACCCGCGAGGCGCTGCAGGGCAAGGCCACCGTCGGCGACCTCGCGGCGGACATGCTCCTGCGCGGCACCCGCACCAAGAGTCGGCAGCAGATCAAGGATGAATTCGACCGACTCAAGGCCACGGGTCAGCGTCTTCGGCGGGCCCACCACGCTCCGGGTCGGCATGGAGACCACCCGGCCCAACCTGGCGCCGGCCCTCCGCCTGCTCGGCGAAGTGCTCCGCGAGCCGGCCTTCGATGCCAAGGAATTCGACGAGCTGCAGCAGGAGAACCTGGCCGGCATCGAGGAGAACGTCCGACCCGACGGCCCCAGGTCCAACGCGTATCAGCGCTACCTGAACCCCGATCCGAAGGGCGATCCGCGGTACGCGTCGACCATCGACGAGCAGGTGGCCGACTACACCGGCGGCCACGTCTCGACGATGTGCGCCGCTTCTACGCCGAGTTCTACGGCGCCTCCAATGGGGAGCTGGCGGTGGTCGGAGACTTCGACCGGACCGAGCTCGACGGCCCTGGCCACCGAACTGTTCGGCGCCTGGAAGAGCAGCGCAGCCGTTCGTGCGGATCCCGACGGAGTATCAGGGACGTGAAGGCGGACGCGATCACCATCGAGACGCCCGACAAGGCCAACGCGTTCTTCCTGGCCGGCAAGAATCTGCCGATCCGCGATGACAACCCCGACTATCCGCGCTCATGCTCTGGGCGACTACATGCTGGGCGGCGGCATCCTGAACTCGCGCCTGGCCGACCGGATCCGGCAGAAGGAGGGGATCAGCTACGGCGTCGGCTCGGTCTCTTCGCCAGCGCCGCTCGACCAGGCGGGCGGATTTCAGACCTATGCGATCTATGCGCCGGAGAACGCCGGCCCGGCTCGAGACGGCGCTTCGCGAGGAGATCGACCGCGTGCTCAAGGATGGGTTCACCGCCGACGAGGTGCACAAGGCCAAGCAGGGGTGGCTGCAGATCGCGGCAGGTCGAGCGCTCGCAGGATCGCGTCGCTCGCCGGCCAGCTGGCCAACGATCTCTTCGTCGGCCGCACCCTTTCCTTCGACGCCGACTTCGAGCAGCGGGTGGCGGCGCTGACGCCGGACCAGATCAACGCCGCGATGCGGCGAGTACATCGACCCGGCCAAGGTGACGATCGTCAAGGCGGGCGACTTCGCCAAGGGAAGCGCCGACCGGCCGTCAAGCCGTAGCCGAGCGCTGAAGCGCGCCAGCCCCTGCCGTCAGGATTCCAGCTGACGGCGGGCGGCTGATCCCTTTAGTTTTCGACCATGTCGCCAGCGCCGTTCTATTACCGACTGACGGAGGGAATCCGGATCACGGTCCGGCCGGTCTACCTCCCCGAGCGGTCGAACCCTTCCAAGCAGCACTACGTCTTCGCCTACTTTGTCCGCATTGAGAACGTGGGAACCGTGACGGCCCAGCTGCGTTCCCGCCGGTGGCTCATTCACGATTCCATCGGGGAGGAGACCGCGGTCGAAGGCGAGGGCGTGGTGGGGGAGCAGCCCACCCTCGCAACAGGTGAAGTCCACGAGTACCAGAGCTTCTGTGTGCTCAAGTCCGCCAACGGGTATATGGAAGGGGAGTACCACTTCCACCGCGCCGACGGCGAGACCTTCAATGCCGAGATTCCGCGCTTCCATCTCGAAGCGAGCGAGTCGGCGGAGCCCCACTCCTGAATGCGTGTCCTCGATCGATTCGCCGAGCACCTCGCAAGCCTCAGGCTTGGCGCTGGCCGGGTGCTGGTGGCAGTGTCAGGCGGATCTGATTCCGTGGTGCTGCTCGATCTGCTCCTGCAGTGCCGGGAGCACCACAAGCTCGAGCTGATCGTGGCGCACATCGATCACGGGATCCAGCCCGAGAGTGCGCTCGTCGCGCACGAAGTCGAGGCATTGGCGCGCGGCCACGGCCTCCGCTTCGTCACCACCCGGCTCGAGCTCGGCGCCGCGGCCAGCGAGACCCGGGCGCGCGCCGCGCGGTACCGCTGGTTGCGCGCCTCGCGTCGACGGCTCGGCGCCCGATGGATTCTTACGGCCCACCACGCGGACGATCAGCGCGAGACCGTCCTCATGCGGGTGCTTCGGGGATCCGGCCCTGCTGGCCTCGCCGGGATGCCGACCCGGGAGCGCGGTGTGGCCCGCCCGCTGCTGGCATTCTCCCGAGGCACATTGCAGCGCTACGGCCGGCGTCGTGGGCTCCGCTGGTGGAATGATCCCGCCAACCAGGATCCTCGCCATCTCCGTTCCTGGATCCGCAGCGCGCTCCTGCCGGATCTCGCCGAACGCCTCCCCGACATCGGGCGGAGGCTCGGTGACCTGCGGCGGCACGCCGCCCGGGACCGGCGCGCCTGGGATGAGGCCCTCTGGTGCTGGCCTGGGCTCGACGCAGCGGCGGAGCAGGGGATCTGCTCGGTCGTCTGGCCGGTGTTGCTCGACCTTCCGGGCACGCTGGCGGCGCGCCTGGCCGAGAGCCTGGGGCGGGCCGCGGGAGCACCCGCCGGCGCCACCCGCGTGCGCCGGGCCCTCGGAGCGCTGGCGTTCGCGCAGAGCGGGGCGACCGCCGATCTCTCAAACGGCTGGCGGTTTGAGTTGGCGTTCGGTCGCTTGCGGGTAGTCCGGCCCGCTGGCCGGTTGGCCGGCACACCCCAACTGCTCGCCGCCCCTGAGGGTCAGACCAGCTTCGGACCCTGGCGAATCCGCTGGACCTCCGAACGGGCACCTGCGCTGCAGTCGCGCGACGGTCACACCGCCTGGTTCATCCCGGAGACACTGGCGCTCCGCCCATGGAAGCCCGGGGATCGTTTGGCCCCGCTCGGGGGTACCGGTCACCGGCTGGCGGTGCGCTGCTTTCAGGATGCGCGGGTGCCCCGGAGCGCCCGGCTGAGCTGGCCGCTGATTGAAGGAGCGGGCTCGCTGGCGTGGATTCCCGGCGTATGCCGATCCGCGGTCCTCCTACCGGCGGAAGGGGCCGCCGCGATCCGGATTGATGTCGAACCGCGTGGCTGATCCGCGCACCGGCACCCGCGCCATCCGCCAGGTGGTCTACGACGAGGCCACGCTCGCACGCCGGGTCAGGGAGTTGGGGCGTGAAGTGACCCAGGCCTATCCGGATGGGGACCTTCTGCTCATCGGGCTCCTCAAGGGCAGCTTCATCTTCCTGGCCGACCTGGTCCGGCCGATCGAGCGGCCGCTCCAGGTGGACTTCCTCGTTGCCAGTTCCTATGGCACCGAGGCCAAATCGAGCGGGCAGGTCCGGCTGCTCTACGAACCGGCAGCCGCCCTCGCCGGGAGACATATTCTGCTCGTTGAGGATATAATTGATAGCGGTCGGACGCTGGCTTCCCTGATGGACCGATTGCGGTCCCGGGGGCCTCGGAGCCTGGCGATCTGCGCCCTGCTGGACAAGCATATCGCTCCCCCGTGCCGAGATCCGGTTCACGGGTTCGATGGCTCCGCCGATGTTCCTGGTCGGGTTACGGCCTGGATCGGGCGGAGGATTTCCGACACCTCCCGTACATCGCGGACCTTGGTTTGAATGGCTGATCGCATGCCTCCGACGCCGCCCCGCCCCGACTGGCGCAGCCTGAGCAAGAACCTGGCGCTCTGGCTCCTCGTCGCGCTCGTCGCGGTGGCGCTCTTCCAGCTGATGAACAATCAGAAGAGCGCGGTGCAGGAATTCACCTATACCGCTTCAAGCAGCAGCTCGAGGCCGGCAACGTTCGCGACGTCGATCGTGTACGACGGCAAGCAGCTCGAGGGTGATTTCATCGATCCGGTGACCCAGGATGATCGGACGGCCAAGGGCTTCACCGTCCTGCTGCCGATCAAGAACAGCGAGCAGCTCCTCGCGGACCTCGAGCGCTCCGGGGTCCCGATCTCGGCCAAGGAGCCGAAGGTCGGCATCGCCAGCTTCATCGCTGGCCGCGCTGCCCTGGATCGTGATCATCGGGCTCTGGCTCTTCCTGCTGCGCCAGATGCAGGCCGGCGGCAACCGGGCGTTCACGTTCGGCAAGTCCAAGGCGAAGCTGCTCACCGGCGACACGCCCAAGGTCACCTTCGCCGACGTGGCCGGTGCGGACGAGGCCAAGGTCGAGCTCGCAGGAGATCATCGAGTTCCTCAAGGATCCGCAGAAGTTCACCCGGCTCGGCGGACGTCTGCCCAAGGGCGCGCTGCTGGTCGGCCCGCCGGGCACCGGCAAGACGCTGCTGGCCAAGGCCGTCGCCGGCGAGGCGGGCCGCCCCTTCTTCTCGATGTCGGGCTCGGACTTCGTCGAGATGTTCGTCGGCGTCGGCGCCAGCCGGGTGCGCGATCTGTTCGAGCAGGGCAAGGCCCACGCGCCGTGCATCATCTTCATCGACGAGATCGACGCCGTCGGGCGCCACCGCGGCGCCGGCCTCGGCGGCGGGCACGACGAGCGCGAGCAGACCCTCAACCAGCTGCTGGTCGAGATGGACGGCTTCGAGTCGAACGACGGCGTCATCCTGATCGCCGCCACCAACCGTCCCGACGTGCTCGATCCGGCGCTGCTCCGGCCCGGCCGGTTCGACCGGCAGATCGTGGTCGACGCGCCCGACGTGCGCGGCCGCGAGGGAATCCTCCGGGTCCACACCCGGAAGATTCCGCTCGCCGCCGACGTGGACCTCGAGACCATCGCCAAGGGCACGCCCGGCATGGCCGGCGCCGATCTCGCCAATCTGGTGAATGAGGCGGCGCTGCTCGCGGCCCGGCGCAACAAGTCGCTGGTGGACATGCCGGACTTCGAGGACGCGAAGGACAAGGTGATGCTCGGCGTCGAGCGGAAGAGCCTGGTGCTGTCGGAGGAGGAGCGTCGCCTGACCGCGTATCACGAGGCCGGCCACTCGGTCGTGTCGCTCAAGACCGACGGGCACCGATCCGATCCACAAGGTCACGATCGTGCCGCGCGGCCGGGCGCTCGGGCCTGATGATGTCCCTGCCCGACAAGGACCGCTACGGCCAGACCAAGGAGTGGCTGATCGGCCGGCTGGCGATCGCGTTCGGCGGCCGGGTGGCCGAGGAGCTGATCTTCGGACCCGACAAGGTGACGACCGGCGCCGGCAGCGACATCGAGCAGGCCACCGCGATCGCCCGGCGGATGGTGACCCAGTTCGGCATGAGCGAGAAGATCGGCATGATGGCGATCGGCGACCGCGAGCAGGAGATCTTCCTCGGCCGCGAGTTCGGGCAGCGCCGCGAGGTGTCCGAGCGGACCGCCGAAATGGTGGACGACGAGGTCAAGCACTTCCTCGATGAGGCCCATGAGAAGGCCCGCACGATTCTCACCGAGCATCGGGTCCTGCTCGACCAGATCGCCGCCGCTCTGCTCGAGCGGGAAACCATCGACCGCGAGGACATCGACCTCCTTGCGCAGGGCAAGGCGCTGCCGCCCATGGCGCCCTTCCACTCCGCCGCCGGCACCCGCCGGCCGCCGATGCGCCGCGGCCCGACCAGGCCGCCGCAGCGGGCCCCGATCCTCGGCGCTCCGCCGGCCGAACCCGCCGGCGCGTGATCGTCACCCCGCTGGCGATCCACTCGCCGCGGGCCGTTCGGGACACGCTGCGCGCCCGGGGGTGGGACCAGGCAAATCAGACGCGGCGGCCGCGGAATGCGGGTCTCGGCCCTTGTGCTTTCCGGACTGGACGACGCCACGCATGCTCGAGGCCCTGGTCCGCACGGCGGCCAAGCTCGGGCTCGACGTCATCACCGGTGACGACTGGGCCATGCTGGCCGGCTCCTATGCCCGCCTCGGCGCGCTGGCCCGACCCTGGATCGTGCCGCCGGAACTGGCCGAGGTATCGCACTCGGGCTGGCCCTGCTCACGCCGGAACCGGCCGAGCCGTGGCTCACCGCCCGCGGCCTCATCCCGCTGGATCCGCCGGTCATCGTCGGCATCCTCAATCTCACTCCCGACCGCTTCAGCGACGGCGGCCGGTTCGCTGGCAGCCGGACGCGGCCCTGGCCCAGGCCGAGCGGCTGCTCGCCGAGGGGGCCGCCATGCTCGATCTCGGGGGCGAGTCCACCCGGCCCGGGGAGCGAACCGGTGCCGAGCGCGGAGGAGCGGCGCCGCGTTCTTCCGGTGGTCGAGGCGCTGGTCCGCCGCCACCCGACGCTCCCCTGCTCGGTCGATACCGTGAAGGCGCGCGGTGGCCCGGGCGGCGCTCGAGGCCGGCGCCGCGATCGTCAATGACGTGTCCGCCTTCCGGCTCGATGCCGCGATGGCGCGGCGTGGTCGCAGGGCCGGGGCGCGGGGCGATCCTGATGCACTCACGGGGCACGCGTCAGACGATGGCCCGCCTCGATCATGCGGAGTATGCGCCGGACGTCGTCAGCGGCGTACGTGACCGAATTGGCGCCAGGCGCTCGATAGCGCCCTCAACGCCGGAGTGGCGCCGGACGCGATCGTGCTCGACCCGGGATTCGGCTTCGCCAAGACCGCCGAGCAGAATCTGCGCGCTGCTCGACGGGCTGCCGAGCGCTGCTCGTCGCTGGGCGGCCCGCTCCTGGTCGGCCCTTCGCGCAAGCGTTTCCTCGGCAGTGCTCACCGGTCGCGACGTCGCGCGAGCGCGACGTGGCCACGGCGGCCGCCTGTGTGCTGGCCTACGAGCGCGGCGCCCGGCTCTTCCGGGTGCACGACGTCGCGATGACCCGGGATGCGCTGGCCGTGGCGCACGCCGTCCGGGGTGCTGGAAGGTGCCTAACGCTGCTCGCGCCCGACCTGGCACCGTGCCAGCGACTTTTCACACCCATCATTCGGCTCCATGACCCGACGCCCGCCCTACGCGCTGGCCGGACTCGCCGCGCTGCTGGTCCTCGCCGGCTACCTCGTCACCCTCGCGCCGTCCGTCACCTTCTGGGACGCGGGCGAGTTCATCGCCGCGGCCCGGACCCTCGGCATTCCCCATCCGCCTGGCACGCCGCTCTTCGTGATGATCGCCCACGTCTGGGGCGACCCTGATTCCGTTCGGGGAGTACGCCCAGCGCACCAACCTGCTGAGCGCCCTGCTCAGCGCGCTGGGCGCCGGCTTCTTCTTCCTGGTGGTCCACGAGACACTCGCACGCGCCAACGCGGATCTCCCGGGCAGCGCGGCGACGCTGGTCCGGAAGGGTGGGGCGCTCGCCGCGGCCGTCATCGCCGGCGTTCACCTTCACCCAGTGGCAGAACTCGAACGAGACCGAGGTCTACGCGGCGGCCACGTTCACGATTGCGGTGATCTGCTGGCTCTGCCTTGTCTGGCGTCGCCGCCGCGGGGACGTCCCGGGCCCCGCACCTGCTGCTGCTGATTCTCTACCTCGCCGGACTCTCGATCGGCAATCACCTGCTGGCGCTGCTGGTCGGGCCGGCGGTCGTGGCGTTCCTCTGTGCCGCGACTATGGCAGCGCCCGGCGGCCAGCCCGTGCCGTGCGGCGACGCGAATGGGCGCAGGTCGCGGTGGTGGCGGGTACCTGGGCCCTGCTGATCGGATGGGGCTGGGCAGCACCACTGCTCGACCGTCCTCGGCGGCTTGTGCTCTGCTCGGCTGGCGTGATCTTCGCCTGGCAGGCGCGGCGCGCCTTCGGCTTGCTCGGCAGTCGCGCTGGCGGCCGTCTTCGGCATCACCACCTACCTCTTCCTGTTCATCCGCTCCGGCCAGCACCCGCCGCTCAACGAGGCGCAGCCCGACAACTGGAACTCCCTCCTCGCTGGTCATCCGGCGGGCCCAGTATCCCGTCCGGACCCCGCTCGACGACCCGACGGTGCTGCACGGCCCGGACAACCCGGGCCGCACGCTGGGGATCCTCTGGCTGCAGCTGATCAACTACCTGCAGTACTTCGACTGGCAGTGGGCCAATGGCATCCGCGGCGGCGTACTCGGTGGGCAGGCCGATGTTTCCGCTGGCGCACGTCGGGCACGCTTTGCTTCGCCTGGCTCGGGCTGCAGCGGGCTCTGCTCCAGCGCCGGACCGATCGGGCCGCCTGGTGGCTCTGCTTCACGCTGTTCCTGACCACCGGGCTCGTGCTGATGCTGTACATGAACTTCAAGATCGGGTTCAGCCTGGCTCGGGACCTCTATCCCCGACTCGCGCCAGCACGAGGTCCGCGAGCGGGACTACTTCTTCGTCGTGAGCTTCATCGTGTGGGGCTGGTGGGCCGGTCTCGGACTGGTGGCGCTGGCCCGTCGGCCGCTCGAGCGTGGCGGCCTCCGCCCGTGGTGCTCGCGGCCGCGGTGTTCGGCATCGCCGCGCTGCCCTTTCTCCTCAACTTCACCGCCGCCAGTCGCCGGCACGGCGCCGACGCCCGCCTGCCCGGCTGACTTCGCCTACGACCTGCTCAATTCGGTGCCGCCGTACGGCGATTCTCTTCACCTACGGCGACAACGACACCTTTCCGCTCTGGTGGGCCCAGGAGGTCGCGGGCATCCGGCAGGACGTGACCGTCGTCTGCCTGGCGCTGGCCCAGACCGACTGGTACATGCGCCAGCTCCGCGAGTATCCGACTCGAGCTTCGACGAGGCGGCCGCGCCGCCCTCTGGCAGGGGCCGGCATCCGGTGGCCCGACCTGGGCCCCACTCGATGACCGATGCACAGATCGCCGCGCGCAGGGCGCGATCCTGCTGCCAGGATTCGCTGCATGCAGATCGGGCCGATGCGGGTGACCTATCCCGCGGGGACGGTCTTCTACACCAACGACATCGTCGTGGTCCGGGTACTCCAGCAGAACCTCGGCCGGCGGCCGATCGTGTGGGCCCTGACGACCGGCGGAGAGTTCGCCGGCCTCGACCGAAACGTGATCCAGCGGGGGATGGGGATGCCCTCGAGACCGCAGCCGATCGACACGACGGCGCCCGGAGTCGACCCGTCGCACGTCCTCGGCGCACCGCTGGACGTGCCGGCCACCGAGACGCTGGCCTGGCAGATCTTCCGCTATGCCGACCTGCTGACCCGTGGCGACCGAGGGGCTCGACCCGACGGCGCGGGGCATCGCCGGCAATCTCTCCCTGCCGTACACGCGGCTGGCCGATCACTACGACCGGGCCGGCGCCATCAGCGCGACGTCGCTCGTCAAGAACCTGGAGCGTGCCGGCGGAACTGTCGACCAAGCCCGCGATGGACGAGCGCGACGCTGCTGAGTCGCCTGCTGCGCACCGTCCGGTCGGGGAGTCGACCCGTCGCGCTGACCCAGCTGCGGGTCCCGGCCGGCCGGGCTGGCCCTTCATCTAACTCGTCGTCCGGCTTAGATTTGCCCGCCATGCTCTACCCGGGTCTGGCCGATCGCGTGCCCCGAGTCCGGGCGCAGATCGCGGAGCACCAGGCCCGGCGGGGCTGGACCCATCCGGTCCGATCGTTGCGGTCACCAAGACCCACGGGCCCGAGGCGGTGCGGCCGCGGCGAGCGGCCGGGCTCGACTGCCGTCGGCGAGAACCGGGTGCAGGAGGCGCTGCAGCAAGCAGGAGGCGCTGGCCGATCGTCCCGGTCGAGTGGCACCTGATCGGCACCCTGCAGAAGAACAAGGCCAGGCACGCCGCGGGTCGCTTCGCGCTGATTCATTCGGTCGATCGCGTCGACCTGGCGGCGGAGCTCGCGCGCCGGCTGCCGCCGGCAGCGCCAGCCGGTGCTGCATCCAGGTCAACTGTTCCGGGGAGCCCCAGAAGGGCGGGGTGGAGCCCGAGGCGCTGGCGGGCGCTGGTGGAGGTGGTCGGCGGGCTGCGACGCTCGAACTGCGCGGCCTGATGACGATGGCGGAGCTGAGCCGAGGATCCGGAGCGCCAGCGCGAGGCCTTCCGGCGGCTGCGCGAGCGCGCGACGATGCCAGCGGCGCGGGGCGGTGCTGCCGGAGCTGTCGATGGGCATGTCGGGCGATTATCTCGTCGCCGTCGAGGAAGGCGCGACGATGGTTCGGCTGGGTACCCTGTTGTTTGGAGAGCGTCACCCATGACGGAAGAACAGCCTTTCAGCTCACGCCGCACGAAGTGCGGAGCCAGGAGTTCGAGCGGCGATTCCGCGGCTACGACCGGCACCAGGTGGATGAGTTCAAGCAGCGGGTCTCCGAGGAGCTGGAGCGGCTGCTGCGCGAGCGGGCCCAGCTCGAGGAGCGGGTCCGCAGCGGAGCAGGAGCAGCTCAAGGCCTTCCGCGAACGCGAACGGGCGATGAACGAGGCGCTCGTCGCGGCCCAGCAGCTGCGGGAGGACTCGCGGGCAGCCGCGAGCACGAGGCGGAGCTGATGCTGCGCGAGGCCCGCGCCGAGGCACTCCGGATCGTGGCCCAGGCCCAGGAGGACGAGCGAGGCTGCGCGAGCGGCTTCGAGACGCTGCACCGCCAGTTCGCCACCTACCTGGCCAACTTCCGCGCCCTCCTCGAGCGCCACCTCGGCGAGGTCGAGGGCTACCAGGTCCACAGCCAGGTCATGCACCAGGTCCAGACCGAGCTGCTGCTCAAGCGCCAGGCATGACCGGACGCCGACGTCTCTGTCGACGCATCCAGCAGGCGGCCGCGGCCATTCGCGGCCGCTCGGCGCTCAAGCCCGAGGCGGCCATCATCCTCGGCACCGGGCTCGGCGGCCTGGCCGGGGAGATCAAGGTCAGACGCCATCGACCCTACGCGGAGATTCCCGGCTTTCCGCTCTCCACCGTCGAGACCCACGCCGGCCGCCTGCTGCTCGGCACCCTGGGCGGGCGGCGCGTGGTCGCGATGCAGGGCCGCTTCCACCGCTACGAGGGCTATTCGCTCCAGCAGGTCGACCTTCCCGGTGCGGGTGCTGCACGCGCTCGGCGCGCCGCTGCCTCCTGGTCTCCAATGCCTGCGGCGGGATGAATCCCGCTCTGGGCGCCCGGCGACCTGGTCCTCATCGAGCGACCATATCAACCTGCTGGGCGACAATCCGCTGATCGGCCCCAACGACGACCGCCTCGGGCCCGCGCTTCCCCGACATGTCCGAGCCCTACGACGCCGGTCTGCGGGCCATGGCGCGCGCGCGTCGCGCTCGCAGGAGCGGATCGTGCTGCGCGAGGGCGTCTACGTCGCGGTGCCCGGGCCCAATCTCGAGACCCGCGCCGAGTACCGGATGCTGCGCGCCATGGGCGCCGACGTGGTCGGGCATGTCCACGGTGCCGGAGGTGATCGTCGCGGTGCACGAGGGGATGAAGGTGCTCGGCCTGTCGATCGTGACCGATCAGTGCCTCCCCGACGCGCTGGAGCCGGCCGACATCACCACGATCATCGCGACCGCCGCCCGGGCCGAGCCGCAGCTGACCCGCCTGGTCGACCCGCCTCGTGGAGCGCCTCGCGGATGGCGTTCGCCGCCTGGCCCGGCCGGCACCGCCGACGAACTCGAACAGCGAACTGCTCGCGCAGTGGGCGGCCGAAGGGCTGTTCCGCAGGACGCACGACGCAGACCCGCGACGGGCAAGCCGTTCGTCTTCTTCGAGGGACCGCCCACCGCCAATGGCCGCCCGGGCATCCATCACGTCTTCTGCGCGGACCATCAAGGACCTGATCTGCCGCTTCCGCGCGATGCAGGGGCGGCAGGTCACCCGGATCGCCGGGTGGGACACCCACGGCCTGCCGGTCGAGATCGAGGTCGAGAAGCAGCTCAAGCTGAACGGCAAGAAGGCGATCGAGGAGTTCGGGGTCGAGAAGTTCAACGCGCTCTGCCGCCAGAGCGTCTTCACCTACAAGGCGGACTGGGAGCAGCTCTCCGACCGGATCGGCTACTGGCTGGACTACGAGCACCCCTACGTCACCTACACCAACGAGTACGTCGAGTCGGTCTGGTGGCTGCTGGACCGGCTGTTCGAGAAGGGGCTGCTCTACCGCGGCCACCGGGTGCTGCCCTACTGCCCCCGCTGCGGCACGGTGCTGTCCAGCCACGAGCTCTCCCTCGGCTACGAAGAGGTGCAAGGACCGGTCGATCTACGTCACCTTTCCGCTCGACCGATGGCAGCGGCCGGGAGCTGGTGGTCTGGACCACGACGCCCTGGACCCTGCCGTCGCAATGTCGCGGCGGCGGTGCATCCGGAGATGGAGTACGTCGACGCTCCGCGTGCCCAAAGGCGCATGGCTTCGGGCGCAGTCCTCGTCGTGGCGAGCGCGCGGGCCACGGCTCTTGCAGTTGACCGTCGGTCTCCACGGTCTTGATGTCTGATTCGGCTCGCCCAGAAGCTGACGGTGAGTAGATCGCGTGCTGGGCACGGCGCTGGTCGGGCTCCGCTATACCCGTCCGCTCGCAGGTGGTGCCGTTCGAAGGGACGCGCAACCACTCGCGTCGTCGTGCCGCGGACTTCGTGACCGCGGAGGACGGCTCCGGCATCGTGCACATGGCGCCGGCCTTCGGCGCCGACGACTACGCTGCGGGCAAGGACCACGACCTCGCGCTGGTCCGCCCCGTCGGGGCCGACGGCACCTTCAAGGGCACCACCTGGCCGGAGATCGAGGGGAAGCTGGTCACCGCGGACGAGACCAACGAGCTGATCATCCGCCGGCTCAAGACCGACGGCCGCTGGCTCAGGACCGAGCAGTACGAGCACGACTATCCGCATCTGCTGGCGCTGCCGCAGCAAGCTGATCTACTACGCCCGCGACAGCTGGTTCGTCCGCACCTCGCAGGTCAAGGAGCGGATGCTGGAGATCAACCGCGGCGGTGAACTGGCAGCCGCCCGAGGTGGGCGACGGCCGGTTCGGCGACTGGCTGGAGAACAACGTCGACTGGGCGCTCTCCCGCGACCGCTACTGGGGCACGCCGCTGCCGGTCTGGGTGCTGCGACGCGGATGCTGCGCACGTCGAGGTGATCGGCAGCTATGCCGCACTGGCGGAACGGTGGGGCAAGCCGCTGCCGGCGGACTTCGACCCGCACAAGCCCTACATCGACGCGCTACCACTGGGGCTGCGCGCTGCGGCGGCACGATGCGCCGGGCGGCCGAGGTCATCGACACCTGGTTCGACTCGGGGTCGATGCCCTATGCCCAGTGGCACTATCCGTTCGAGCACGAGGCCGAGTTCAAGGCCCATTTCCCGGCGGACTACATCTGCGAGGGGGTGGACCAGACCCGCGGCTGGTTCTATTCGCTGCTGGCGATCGCGACGACGGCGTTCGACAGTCCCGGCCTACCGGAATGTGATCGTGAACGAGCTGGTCCTCGACGCCGAGGGCCAGAAGATGTCCAAGTCGAAGGGGAACGTCGTCAATCCGTGGGAGATGATCGGCGAGTTCGGCGCCGACACGGTGCGGCTATACCTGCTCGTCTCGAGCCAGGTCTGGCTGCCCAAGCGATTCGATCGGAAGCAGATCCCGCAGGTCACCGGCGACTTTCTCCGTGCGCTCCGCAACACCTACGAGTTTTTCCGGCTGTACGCCGGGCGGGTAGACGCCGTGCCTGCGCGGTCGGCCCGTCCCGACTCCGACCGCTGGGTGCTCGGCCGGCTCGACGCAACGATTCGCGCCGTCACGACCGCGTGGTCAGGGTACGACCCCACCGCCGGCGTCCGGGCCCTGATGGATTTCGTGGTCGACGACCTGTCCAACTGGTACGTGCGGATCAACCGCGATCGCTTCTGGGCCCCGGACGGCGAGGCCGATCCGGCCGCGGTGACCACGCTCCGGGAGTGCCTGATCGCCGTGAGCCGCCTGCTCGCGCCGGCGGCCCCATTCGCAAGCGACTGGTTGCACCGGGCACTGGCGGATTCCTCGGTGCACCTGGCCGGGTGGCCCGACTACGCGGGTGACGGAACGGCTGCCGCGACCGGCGGTCGTGCTCCGGAGCCACCGGGCGACGAAGGCCTGAGCGCGGGGATGGACGCCATTCGTCGCCTCGCCTCGCTCGCCCGTGCCGCGCGGGAGTCCGGCAAGCTCAAAGTGCGCCAGCCACTGGGCCGGATGCAGGTGGCCGTACCGGTTGCCGTCCGGGGGCCCGCCTTCGAGCGGCTCCTCGGCATCCTCCAATCGGAAGTGAACGTCAAGCGGATCGAGATCGCCGAGTCGGACACCGAACTGGTCCGGCTCAAGGGCAAGGCGAACTTCCGGTCGCTCGGCAAGCGGTACGGGAAGCAGACTCCCGAGGTCGCCAAGGCCGTGGAAGCGGTTGACCGCCGACCAGCTCCGGGTGCTGGAGACCGGGGGGCAGACCACCCTTCATGTGAATGGGACCGAAGTGGTGTATTTTCCTGAGGATGTGGTGGTCGAGCGGGAGGTGGCGACCACCTGGCTGGTGGCGAGCGACGGTCCCTATGTCGCCGCGCTCGACCCGACCATCGATGCTGTCCTCGCCGCCGAGGGCCTCGCGCGGGAACTCGTGTCACACACGCAGCGGTTGCGCCGGGAAGCGGGCTATGCGGTCAGTGACCGCATCGCGCTCAGCATAGCGGGGCCCGCGGCAGTCGTCGCGGCGGTCGCGGCGCATCGCGACTTCATCATGAGCGAGACGCTGGCCCGGCATCTCGAGACGGGAGCAGGGATGGCGGATGCCGATCTCCGGCAATCCGTCGACGTGGATGGCCACGACGTCACTTTCAGTTTGCGGCGGCACGCGGCCGTCGCCTAACCAACGCCCGGGATAGTGAGCCCGGGCAGGGATAGAGGCATGAACAAGAAGCAGCTCGCCCACTTCGAGAAGCGCCTGATGGAAGAACGGGCCCGCGTCATGAAGGAGCTGGGCCACTACGACGAGTCCTTCAGCGCGACCCTCCAGAGCTCGGATGGCGATCTCTCGAGCTATTCGCTGCACATGGCGGATCAGGGCACCGACGCGATGGAGCGGGAGAAGCAGTTTCTCTT
Organism: uncultured Gemmatimonadales bacterium; assembly: GCA_963726955.1. Taxonomy (GTDB): domain Bacteria; phylum Gemmatimonadota; class Gemmatimonadetes; order Gemmatimonadales; family GWC2-71-9; genus JADJOM01. The sequence continues at coordinate 16,742 of CAVSEC010000017.1, forward strand.
CGCCTCGCAGGAAGGGCGCTATCTCTGGCACGTCAACGAGGCGCTCCGCCGGCTGTACAAGACTCCGGACAAGTTCGGCCTCTGCCACACCTGCGGGAAGGAAATCAACTTCGAGCGGCTCGACGCCCTTCCGCACGCCCGGCTCTGCATCGAGTGCAAGGAAAAAGAAGAGAATGGCAAGCGGCGCTGAGCGGCGGCTCTACTGGGGTGCCGGTCTCATCGCCCTCGCGCTCGACATCGTGACCAAGTTCCTGGCCGAGCGGGAACTGCTCCGCTCCGCCGGGCGTGCCGTCCTCGGGGACCTCTTCCAGCTCCGCCTGGTCTACAACCCCGGCGCGGCCTTCGGACTCGACCTCGGGCCGCTGTCGCGCTGGATCTTCATGGCTGTCGCCCTCGGGGCGGTCGTGCTCCTGTACCGGTACCATCGCGCCGCCGAGCCGGGGGACTGGTTCCGCCAGCTCTCGCTGGGCCTGGTGAGCGGCGGGGCGCTTGGAAACCTGGTGGACCGGGTGCGGTCCGGTCATGGGGTGGTCGACTTTCTCGATGTCGGGATCGGGGCCCACCGGTGGCCGACCTTCAATGTGGCAGACATGGCAGTGAGCTGCGGCGCCATCGCGCTCGCCGTCTCGCTCTGGCGGGAAGATGCCCGGCGTGAGGCCGCCTCCAGTGACCCAGGCCGGCCGATACCCCCCGAATCCGTCGCCGCCGTCCGGAGCGAGGAGTGAGGAGTGGCTCGGCAGGTGTGCCCGACGAATCGCTCCCCGCTCTCCACTCCCTGCTGACCTTCTCCGTCCTCGCTCCGGCGACGGAACGCCTCGACCGGTTCCTCGCCGATCAGCTGCAGCTCTCCCGGACTCAGGCCGCCCGCCTCGTCGCCGACCAGCACGTCGCCGTCAATGACAGCGTGGCGCGCGCCTCACGGCCCCTCGCCCGAGGTGAACGGATCACCGTCACCTTTCCAGCCTCGGCCCCGCCGCGCCGCCTGGTCGCGACCGAGATGGCACTCGAATTCGTCTTCGAGGACGAGCACCTGGCGGTCATCAACAAGCCGGCCGGCCTGGTGGTGCACCCCGCACCCGGACATTGGGACGATACCCTGGTGAACGCCCTCGTGGCCCGCGGGACGACCCTCGCCGGCGGCGCGGAGGGCCGGCCCGGCATCGTGCACCGGCTCGATCGGGACACTTCCGGCCTCATGGTCATCGCGAAGAGCGACCTCGCGCATCGCCGGCTTGGCGCCATGCTCGCGGCACGGCGGATCACCCGCCGCTATGCGGCGCTCTGCTGGGGCCACCTCGACGCGAGCCCCCTGGTCATCGAAGCCGCGCTCGCGCGCCATCCGAAGGATCGAAAGAAGATCATCGTGTCGGAGGAGGGGCGTGCCTCCCGCACCGATGCGCATGTGGTCGCCCGATACGGACTGGTCGATCTCCTGCGACTGGAACTGCATACCGGCCGCACGCATCAGATCCGGGTTCATCTCGCGCATGTCGGACACCCGGTGGTGGGAGATCCGGTCTACGGCGCAGGAGGGAGCCGCCGGATGACCGGCGGGACCCAGCGCCCCCTGGCGGAGGCACTCGAACGCCTCGCCCCCCGACAGGCGCTGCATGCAGCCTGGTTGCAATTCCGGCATCCGATCAGCGGGGCAGCGCTCGATTTCCGGGCGGAATGGCCGGCGGATCTGGCGCCTCTGTTGACGGCAGCCATGGGGGTCCGGGACGCCGTTGCTCCGGCCGAAGCCCTTCGGTATCTTCTTTTCTTTGAAGCACATGGCTGACTCCGGACCGATTCGACTGGTGCTGTTCCGAGTGGGAGAACTGGTGTGCGCCGCGCGCGCCACATCGGTGCGGGAAATCATCCCCGCGGCGCCTTCCACCCGCATTCCCGGGGCCTCGAGTTCGGTGGCCGGACTGGTCAACCTTCGGGGTACGCTGCTGACCGTCGTCGATGCCCGGCGCGCGGTGGGGACCGCCGATACTGCAGTGATGGCCCAATCGATCCTGGTCATGGAACGGGGCGATCGGGTCTACGGTCTCGCGGTCGATGAGGTACTCGACCTCGTGGAGGTGACCGCGGAGGAGCTTGCCGCCGGGGAAGGAATGCCCGGCGTGGATCCCCGGCTGGTGGCGGCGGTCGGGCGACACGGCGATCAGGTCTTCGCGGTGCTCGATGCGGAAGCGATACTCGCGCCGGCGGTGGGCTGACGCCTCCCGCCGGCAGCCAGGGAAACGGCGATTGATGGCAACCGTACCAGGGAGGGATGTGTGAGCCACACGGTGCTGGTCTGCGACGATGCCATCTTCATGCGCACCATGATCTCGGACATCCTCGCCCAGGCCGGTTTCGAAGTGGTCGGGGAGGCGGAGACGGGGCGCGAGGCAGTCGAGAAGTATCGGCAGCTCAAACCCGACCTGGTCACGATGGACATCGTGATGCCCGACATGGGAGGGATCGAGGCCGTCCGGGAGATCTGCAAGGATCACCCGGAGGCCCGCATTCTCATGTGCAGCGCGATGGGCCAGCAGGCGCTGGTCGTCGAGGCGATCCAGGCGGGCGCCAAGGATTTCGTCGTCAAACCGTTCCAGCCATCCCGGGTGCTCGAAGCGGTTCAGCGCGTCCTCGGCTGACGCCGACATGGACCTCTCCCGGTACGCAGCCCTCTTCCTCACCGAGAGTCGGGAGCAGCTCGGCGCGTGCGCGCAGGCGCTCCTGGATTGGGAGCGATCGCCGGCCAGCGCCGAGCCCGTCATCAGTCTGTTCCGTGCCATGCATACGTTCAAGGGCATGGCGGCGGCGATGGGCTACTCGAACCTTACCGAACTGGCCCACCGCAGCGAATCGATTCTGGATCAGCTCCGGAGCGATCCCGCCTCGGGCAGGGAGCTGATCGACCTGTTCTTTCGCATCGTGGACGGCCTCGAGGAGGGGGCGGCGCGCGCGATGGAGGGGGGCGATGCGCGGCTCGATTTCGCGCTGCTGCTCGCCGAGCTGGACGCCGCCGCCGCGTCGCCCACGGGGCGCTGGGCGAACCCCAGGCCCGGACCGGCGGCCGCCGCCGCCATGGTGGGCCGCGAGGTTCGGGTGACCATCCGCTCCGGCGCGGCGATGAAAGGTGCCCGCGCGATGCTCGCGCTTCGAAAGGCGGAGGGACTGGGGACGGTGACTGGGGTCCAGCCGCCGCTGGGTGGGCTGGAGCAGGACCAGTTCGACGGTCGCTTCAGCTTCCAGTTTGCCGGTGTCACCGCGGATGAGGCCCTGATCGCCGCCCTGCAGACTGCGGGGGATGTGGAGCAGGTGGAGATCAGCGACGCTGGCCTGGGGCGGGGCGCCGGGAGCACCGGACGCAATCGGCAGATCCGCATCGATCTCAATCGGCTCGACGCCATCATGAATCTGGTCGGCGAACTTGTGGTGGCGAAGGGACGATTGGCCGAGCTGGCCGATCCGGCGGAGTCGCCTGAGCTCAAGGCGGTGGGCGCGCGAATCGGCCGGATCGCCGCCGAGCTATATGGCGAGGTGGTGCAGGCCCGGCTGACGCCGGTGTGGCAGGTGTTCGATCGCTTCCCGCGGGTCGTTCGGGATCTGGCCCGCCAGCTGCGCAAGCGGGTCCGGTTCGAGGTCGAAGGCGAGGAGACGCAGCTCGACCGCGCGATTCTCGATGAGATCGGGGAGCCGTTGATTCACCTGCTCCGGAACGCGCTGGATCACGGCATCGAATCGGTGGCCGATCGCCTGGCGAACGGGAAACCGGAGGAGGGGCTGATCCGGGTGACCGCGTCCAGTGACCGGACCACCGTACTCATCCGGGTGGCGGATGATGGCGCGGGGATCGACCGGCACCAGGTCCTCGCCGTGGCGAAGCGCGGCGGACTCATCGCGGATGATGTGCTGGAGCTGAGCGATGATCAGCTGTTGCGGCTGGTGACGCGTCCGGGCTTCTCCACGGCGAAGCAGGTGACCGACGTCTCCGGCCGCGGCATGGGGATGGACGCCGTCGTCTCCCGGCTGCGTGCCCTGGGCGGCTCGGTGGATCTGGCGACGACCGCGGGCCAGGGGTCGGTCTTCACCCTGCGCCTGCCAATGACGCTGGCGATTGTGCGGGCGCTGCTCGCGCAGGTCGGGGACGAGCGGTATGCGATTCCGCTGGCGGGGATCGCCGAGACGGTCGAGTATCACCCCGATCGGGTCGCCGCGCTGGCGGGGAGCGAAGCCTACGTGCTGCGCGACGGTCTGATTCCGACGGTGCGCTTGCGTGAACGCTTCGGAGTCACGGGGCCGCGCCCTCCGGGGCGGTCGCCGGCCGTCATTCTCGATGTCGGCGGCCGCCGCGCGGCCATCGTGGTGGATGCCCTGCTCGGCCAGCAGGAAATTGTGGTGGAGCCCTTCGAGGCACCGATGGGAACGCTCCCGGCTGTTCAGCGGGGCCACGATCCTCGGGGATGGAGCCCCGGCGCTGATCGTGGATCCCGCGGCGCTGGTCTGAGGAGGCCCGCATGGATGACGTGAGGGAACTCCACGCGCTGCAGCGTGACGCGCTGCGCGAGGTGGCGAATATCGGCGCGGGACATGCAGCGACCGCGCTGTCGCAACTGACCAACCGCCGGATCATGATCTCGGTCCCCGAGGTCAATATCGTACGGCTGGAGGAGGTTCCCGAAATCCTCGGGAAGCCGGACGACGTGGTGGCCGCGGTGCTCATGCACATGATGGGCGACCTCACCGGGCGGACGCTGGTGCTCTTTCCCGAAGATTGCGCCCGCAACCTCTGCGACATCCTGCTGCGCCGAGCCCCCGGCGCCACCGGCTCGTTCGGGGAGATGGAGCAGTCGGGGCTCAAGGAAGTCGGCAACATTCTCTCGAGTGCGTACATGAACGCGCTTTCCGACTTCATGGGCATGATGCTGGTCCCCTCGGTGCCGAGTCTCGCCATCGACCTCATGGGAGCGGTCCTCACCTCTGTCTACATGAATTTCGGGTATGACCGGGACTTCGTCTTCTGCGTGGAGACGCAGTTCCTGTTCGAGGATCCGGGACTGAAATTGCGCGGTCACTTCCTGCTGCTCCCCGATCTCGCCAGCCTCCGGGCCATCTTCGACGCCATCCGGCTGACGTGAGGCCATGGTGACCGGGCCCGCGCCATCGGAACGCGATCTCACGGTCCTTCGCTCGTTCGCCCGCCGCATCGATCCCGCCGATGCGGGGGCGCACAACAATCTCGGCGTTCTCTACTACCAGAAGGGCCTCATCCCAGAGGCGATCGAGGAGTTCCTCCGCGCGCTCGAGCTGGATCCGCGCATGCAGGTCGCCACCGAGAACCTCGAGATCGCCTATCACGCCACGGGCTACTACGACCGGCGGCTGGCGGAACTGCGCGAACGGTTGCGGCGGGACCCTTCGGACAGCAGCGCACGCTGGGAGCTGGGGCGCACCTGCGCGGCGCTGGGCCAATGGGATGACGCGGCGACCGAATTCCGGCAGATCCTCGAGCGCAAGACAGAGGATGTGCCGACGCTGCTGCAGCTGGGCCTCGCCGAGCGCGGGCGTGGCAATCTCGAGGCGGCCACGGTCGCGTTCGAACGCGCCCGGGTGCTGGATCCCAACTCCTCGATCACCCTGTTCTACTATGGCGAGGCGCTTTACAATCGCGGGCTCTCCGAGCAGGCCCGGCAGTCGCTGGAGGCCGCGGTCCTCCGCAATCCGGACAACGCCGACGCGTATTACCTGCTGGCCTTCGTCTATGGCGATCTCGGCGAGCACGAAAAGGCGCGCGCCGCCACCGTGCGAGCCACGACACTCAACCCGACGCTCGCGCGCGCCCAGAACAACCTCGCGCTGAGCCGCTACGGCGCCACGCACGAGTCTGCCACGGGCCCGGGGGTCGCGGGTACCCGGGGCTCAGCGCCGCGCCCCGCGGTGGCCGAGGGCTCCACGCTGGCGCATTTCAACCTCGGGCTCGCCTTCCGGCAGAAGGGTTATTACGTCGAGGCGCTCCGGGAGTATCGCCTGGCGCTCGATGCCGCCGAGGATCCGCGCCTGGTGCGCCAGGCGATGGCGGAGGTGCACCTGCTGCGGCGCGACCTCGCGGCCGCGCTTGAGCTCTACGACATGCTGCTGGCCGAGGACCCGGCCTCCCCCAAGCTCTGGAATGAGCGCGGGATCTGCCTGCATCAGTCGGGTCGCCGGGACGAGGCCGCGATGGCCTACGAGCAGGCCGTGACCGCCGATCCGGAGTACGCCCTCGGCTGGAACAATCTTGGGGTGCTCCGCACCCAGCTTCCCGAGAGCGATGCCGCGCTCGAGGCCTTCCAGCGCGCGCTTGCGGTTGCGGCCTGAGCTGGTCGCGCCCCGGCTCAATCTCGCCCTTGCCCTGTTCCATCGCCGTCGCCTGCAGCTCGCCCTCGAGGCGTATCGCCAGGTCCTGGCCGAACACCCGCACCACGCCGTCGCGTGGAACGGCGTCGGCCTGGTCCTGGTGGAGCTCAAGCGGTTCGAGGATGCCAAGCACGCCTTCAGTCGCGCGGTCGAGGCTGACCCGGCCAATGCCTCGGCCCACTACAATCTGAGCTTCACCCTCAGCCACCTCGGCGACTTCGACGGCGCGTTGCGCGCCACCAAGCGGGCGCTCGAGCTCGAGCCGTTCTACGTCGCCCAGAAGTACTCGCTGACGATCGACCTGCAGTACGAGCATCCAGAGATTTCGATTGTCCCGGAGATCTCGGCGGATGTCACCGCCGAACAGGTGGGCGAGGATTTCCCTTCGACAAGCGGCTGCTCGACCGGATCTTCGACGAACTGGATCCCGCCGAGCGGGCGCCGGCTCCGGTCCTGGTGCGAGGATCCGCTTTCGCTCGCCGCCGACTACATCGCCAAGGGGTTGCTGGAGCAGGCGACGGTGCAGATCGACCGGGCGCTCGCGCGCGGCACCCAGCCGGCCCGCGCGACGACGCTGCTCGGGCGAGGTCTATGCCCGGCGCGGCCTGCACGGCGAGGCGCTCGAGCGGTTCCGGCAGTCGCGGACCCTCGACCCGAATCAGCCGCGGACGCTGCTCGGCGAGGTCCGCGCGCTCCTCGCGCTCGACCGCGGGCCCGAGGCGGTCGAGCATGGCCGAGGAGCTGCTGCAGCGGGCGCCCGAGGATGTCGAGATCGTTCGTGGTCGCCGCGCGGGTCCGGCTGCCGGCGGGGCATCGCGGCGGCCGCGCTGGAGGCCCTGCGCCAGGCCCGGGTGCTCGAGCCCGGGCGCGCCGATCTGCTGCAGCTGCAGGCCCGGGTCGCCGCCGCAGCTCGGGCGACGTCGACGGCGCCGTCGAAGCCTACCAGGCCGCGCTCCAGCTCGATCCCGACGGTGCCGCAGGTCTGGGTGGAGCTCGGCCGCCTCGAGGAGCGCCGCGAAAACTGGGTCGGCGCCCGGGTGGCGTATCAGCGTGCGCTCGACCTGCTGCCCGACCTTCATGGAAGCCGCGCTCGCCCTGGCCGATCTGCTCCGTCGGACCGAGTCCGCCGCGGCCGCAGTCGAGTTCATGGTGGAGGTTCTGCTCGCCGATCCGTGGGACCTCGACGCCATCGCTGCTGCTCGGCCGCCGCCTGCTCGATGATGGCCGCCCGGACGGCGCCATCGAGGCCTTCGACCGCGTCCTCAGCTTCGATCCCGACCACGCGGCGGCGCTGTTCCATCGTGGCGTGACCCTGGCCCGCGTCACGGCGCTACGGCGATGCGGTGCGCGCCTGGGAGCGGGTCGGTCCAGGTCGATCCGGCGGGGCCCTAGGCGCAGGCGGCCCGCACCCACGCCCGTTCGGCGCGCGACCTCCGCACATCTTCACCCGCAGGCGGCCTGACGATGGCGATCGAGGGACCGCTCAAGGAACTGGGCATCCACGACGTCTTCCAGCTGCTCGACCTGAGCCAGAAGACCGGGACCTGCGGGTCAGCTCCGAGCTGCGGCAGAACGCAGGGCACGGTGTACTTCGAGCAGGGCAGTCGTGGTCGGGGCCGCGATCGACAGCAATCCGCATCCGCTCGGCACCATGCTGCGTCCGCTCGGGCAAGATCAGCGAAGGCGGACCTGATGCGCGCCCGGGCCATGCAGCAGGCCGGCGATCCACCGGCGCCTGGGCGAGATCCTGGTCTCGCAGAGCTGGCCATCTCCGAGCGGGAACTCACCAGGCAGGTCCGGCGCCAGGCGGAGGAGGTCGTCTTCGAGCTGATGAGCTGGTCGGAGGGCTACTTCTCGTTCCAGGACGGGCAAGTCAGGGGGACTGGCCGCTCGAGGCGCTGATCCGGATCGCCGACCGGCTTCCTGCTGATGGAGGCCGCCCGGCGCATCGACGAGTGGTCACGGATCGAGAAGAAGATCCCCCACCTCGGGATGGTGCCGCGGCTTCGCGCCGCGATCGACACGGGCGGCTCCGCTCGACCTGCTGCCCGACGAATGGGAGACTGCTTGGCGATCGTCGACGGCGAGCCGCTACGTGCGCGATCTCGCCGCCGCGCTCGGGCGCCCCGAATTCGACATCGCGCAAGACGCTCTTCGGGCTGGCCAGCGCCGGGATTATTGTGCTGGAGGATCCGCCGCGCCGCGCGATCGAGGCGATCCCGCAGCGCGGGGCTGCCCATTCTGCATCGGTGAGGTCGAGGCCCACTTGGTCGCCGGGGACTTCCCGCGGCGCTGTGCGGCCGCGGAATCGGCGGTCGCCGCGCACCAGCACCAGGCGCTGGCCTATCTCGCGTACGGCCGGGCCCTGCTGGCCGCGCGGCGCTACCGCCGAGGCGGCGGAGGCGCTGTGGCATGCGGCGCAGCTCGACCCACCTCGCGCGCCGGCGCCGCGGCTACTTCGGACTCGCCCTCGCGGCGGCCGGCCGGTTCCGCGAAGCCGGCACAGGTCTGGGAGCGCTGGAGACGTCTGCGCGCGCAAGCCGCCCGAGGAGGAGGCCCAGGTCGCCGGTGGTGGAACGGCTGCGGCAGGCGGCCCTCACCCTCGATCTCGCTCTCGGAGCGCCCGTGACTGAGGACATCCGCGCGCTGACCGCACAGTTCGCCGCCGACCCGTCGAGCCTGGTCTTCCTCCGGCTCGGCGAAGCGCTCGCGGCAGCGCGGCCAGGTGGATGCGGCGCAGAAGGTCGCCCTGCAGGGACTGACACGGTATCCGCACCTGCCCGATGCGCACGATCTGTACGCCCGTGTCCTCGCCGACGCGCAGGACTACGCCAGCGCCTTCGACGAGTGGGACATGGTGCTTCGCCTCGCACCGCGCCATCTCGGCGCTCACAAGGGCATCGGGTTCCTGTACTATCGTGCCGGCGAGCCGGAGCACGCGCTCTATCATCTCCGATTCGCCGCACAGCTGGATCCTCAGGACGACGGTCTCCGGGTCGCGGTGGAGCGAGTCGCCGGTGGACGGGAGATCTGGGAGACGCCGATGCCGGACGAGCCGCCGGCCCGCGGGCACGAACCCAAAGCCACGCCGGTGAGTCCGGGCGATCCCTTCGCCGGCCTCGAGGGTGGCCGCGATCGGGTGCTGCTGGTCGACCATGACGGGCTCCCTCTCGGTGGCGGGCTGGTCGACGCGGACGGGCCACGATGTGAGCGATCGCGCCGCGGCGATTCTCGCCGGGACCACCCGCGAGGCCAGCCGGGCCGCGAAGCTGCTCGATCTCGGGGAATGGAGTTATCTCGCGATCGAGGCCGGGACGATGCAGCGTCTGCCTGTGAATCCCACCGCCGATACCAGCCTGCTCGCTGCGATGGAAGCGGGACGACCCGCCGGACAGCTCACCTTCATCGCCGAGCGGGCGGCGAAAGCGGCCCGGCTGTGGCTGGAGCGTGGCTCGATGACCCGCTACTGCAGCCCCTGCTCGAAGCCGCTCATCCGGCTCCGGGGTATCCGGGGCGCCATGGTCGTGTCCGCGAGTGACGGGCTGGTCGTGGCCGAATCGCTGATGGGGGGAGTCAAGGGCACGGCGCTCGCGGCCCTGGCGGCGAACCTCGCGGAGCCGCGCGACGCGATCTTGCCGGAGGGGCCCGCGTGGGCGCTGCCCCGCTTCCTCCACCTGCAGGCCGACGCGACAGGATCCTGTTGCTGGCGCCCGCGCGCCGCCGATCTCGTGCTGGTGGCCGTCGCGAGCCGCAGACGTCCGGTGGGACTGGCTCCGGCTCGAAATGCTCCGCATCGCGGAGCGACTGCGCCTGATGCGGACGATCGAGCGGTGGGTCTCGGACCGCTCCGCGACGTTCGTGGACGAAGTCCGCCCGACTCACGCTGCTGATGACCAGCGTCGGGGCAGGTGATCGCGCAGCACGGCTTCGCCCGGGCGCTCGATGTCATGTCGGCGGCGGCGCTGGGCGCCGGGATCATGGCGTCGTCAGCAGGAAATCGCGCTGCTGATGGAGTGGCCGGAGTTCCGGGTGCTGGTGCACCAGGGGGCACCCGCTCCCACTTCCTGGCCCAGATCACCCTGCCGCGAGCGCGCTGGGTCGGCCTGGTGGTCTTCGGTGCCGAAACCAAGCTCGGCGTGGTGCAGTACTTCTTCGACCGGATGGTGGAGCAGCTGGTGACGGCCGCTCCCCCGAGTCGTCGAGCGGCGGGAAGTGCTCGCCGCGGACTTTGAACGCGAGCTGAACGCGAGCCTGCGTTCGCTCTTCGGACGGTGAGACCGATGTCGCTCGTGAACTTCACGACCCGCGAAATCACCTGCAAGATCGTCTACTACGGTCCGGGACGGTCGGGCAAGACGACGAACCTGCACTACATCTACGGCCGGGTGCCCGAGAGCCGCGCCGCGGCCGCATGGTCTCGCTGGCCACCCAGACCGACCGCACCCTGTTCTTCGATTTCCTGCCGCTCGACCTCGGCGTCATCTCGGGCTTCACCACCCGGTTCCAGCTCTACACCGTGCCGGGCCAGGTCTACTACAACGCCACCCGCAAGCTGGTGCTGCAGGGCACCGACGGCGTCGTCTTCGTCGCCGACAGCCAGGCCCGGCGCCAGGACGACAACCTCGAGAGCCTGCAGAATCTGCAGCAGAACCTGCTGCAGCAGGGCGTGGACGTGCGCCAGTTCCCGGTCGTGCTGCAGTACAACAAGCAGGATCTCCCGACGGACCTGATCCTGACGCCGACCGGAGCTGGACGAGACCCTGAACTTCCGCGACCTGAAGAGCTTTCCCGGCCGACGCGATCCGGGGGACGGGTGTCTTCGAGACGCTGCGGTCAGTCTCGGAGCTGGTGCTCAAGCGGCTGGCCGCCGGAGGCAGCGTCGGGTGACCACGCCGCTCAACCCGCGCTACCGCTTCGAATCCTTCGTGGTGGGCGCCGCCAACCGGCTCGCCGCCACGGCGGCGCGCGCCGTGAGCGAGAGTCCCCGGGCGCGGTCTACAACCCGCTGTTCATCTACGGCGGCTCCGGACTGGGCAAGACCCACCTCTAGATGGCGGTGGGGCACGCCGCCGTGGCCATCAATCCGAATCTCCGCGTCGAGTACCTCACCCTCGACGATTTCGTCGAGACCTTTCACGCCGCCATCGCCGCCGGCCAGGGCGACGCCTACCGGCGCCGGTTCACCGAGGTCGACCTCCTGCTGCTGGATGACGTCCAGTTCCTGACCCACCGGCGCGAGATGCAGGCCGAGCTGCTGCGGGTGACCAACGCGATGCTCGCCGCCGGGCGCCAGATCGTGCTGACCAGCGACCGCGCCGCCCGGCGAGATCGAAGCGCTCGACGAACGGCTGATCCAGCGGTTCGCCGGCGGACTGGTCATCGACATCGCGGCGCCCGGATTTCGAGACCCGGGTCGCGATTCTCCGGCGCCAGGCCGAGGAGCGGAAGCGCCGACCTTCGACCCCTCGCGTGCTGGAGACCGTCGCCGGCTTGGGTCACGCGAGCGTGCGCGAGCTGATCGGGGCCCTCAACCGGCTGGTCGCGCTGCAGGCGGTCAACGAGGCGCCGCTGATCCCCAGCAGGCGCTCGCGGTGCTCGGCCAGACGAGCCGGCCACGCGCGTGGCGGCGGAGCAGGCCCGGCTGGAGGTGGCCGCCGGGGTGCCGTCGGTGGCCGCGAGGCTCCTCCGCGGTGCCGCACCTGGCCGGCGGCGGCGACGAGTTCGGGTCCTTCCTCAGCGAGGTCTCCTCGCGGTCAGCCAGCAGGTCGAGGCCTGGCGCGGCACGCGTGGCGGAGGCGATGCAGCGCTGGGAGGGGGAGGGGTACCGGGACCAGCGGCTGCCAGCGCCTGCTCAACCAGGAGACGCCCGGTCGATCCCGAGTCGGTGCTGCGGGAGTTCGAGGGCGACATCGAGCGCCTCAAGGTGCTGGAGGCCGAGGCGGCGGAGCTCGACCCGCCCTGGCGGGCGACAGCGTCTTCCGCGATCCCGACAGCGTCGAGCCGAGGCGCAGGCCGAGTGCAGAGGCGCGCGACAGGGACTGCTCCCGCCGCCGGGCCCGAGCCGCACTGGCTGCTCGCCGACCTCGCCGACGGCAGCGGAACCCGGGTGGCACTCCGCGCCGCCGCACGACATCGCTGAGCGAGCCCGGCGCCGCCTACAACCCGCTGGTCTTCGTCGGCGACCCCGGGGTCGGCAAGACCCATTTCCTCCACGCCCTCGGCAATGAGCTCGCCGCCCGCCCGGACGCCGTCGTCGCCTGCCTGGAGACCAGCGATTTCACCGACGAGCTGATCAAGGCGATCGAGAAGGACCGGATCAACTGGTGGCGCGCACGCTACCGCCGGATCACGGCGCTGCTGCTCGACGATGTCCAGCTGCTCGGCCGGCAAGGATCGCACCCAGGAGGAGCTGTTCTGGCTGTTCAACTGCTGGCCGAGAGCGGCCGCCAGCTGGTCTTCACCAGCGTCGTGCCGCCGCAGCCGACCTGAAGGGGATCGACACCCGCCTGCTGCACCCGACTCGAAGGCGGACTCGTCGTCGAGCTGCCCTCGCCCGATCGGGAGGTCCGGCTGGCGATCGTGTCACGGATGCTCGGACACGCGGGCGGATCCCGCCGAGACCGAGCTCGCTGGCCACCTACCTCGCCGGCCGCGCGGTCGACTCGGTGCGCGCGCTGCAGGGCCTGGTGCAGCGGGTGCTCAGCGGCCGCGGAAGCCGCAGCAGGTCGCGCCCATCCGCGGCGCTGGCGCGCGGCAGGTCCTGGAGGGTGAGCTCCGGCCGCGCCCGCCGGCGCTCCACCGGCACCCGCACCAGCGGCGTCGTGCTCTCGCCGCCGGCAGTCAAGAGCCGCGAAAAGGTGGTCTGGGACTGGCCCGACATCAGTCGACCGGATGATCGAGGAGCTGCGCTGAGATGGCGATCAAGGGCAGCCTCAAGGAGGCCAGCCTTCCGGACGTGCTCCAGCTGCTCGCGCTCGGGAAGCGGACCGGCTGCATGGCCGTCGCCGACCGCCAGAACTTCGGCTACATCTACTTCGACCAGGGCCGGATCAGCTACGCCGCATCGTCAATCGGCGCGACCGGCTCGGCGACCTGCTGCGTCAAGAACGGCTGGTGACCACCGAGGCAGCTCGAGGAGGCGATCCGCCTCCAGGGGGAGCGTCGCGACAGGAGCTGGGCGAGATTCTCTGGACTCGGTGGGTCATCGCGCGGGACGAGCTCGAGGAGTACATGCGGCTCCAGATCGAGGAGGCGGTCTACTACCTGTTCACCTGGATCCCGGGCACCTTCAACTTCGAGGCCGGTGTCCGGCCCGATCAGCAGGACTTCCTCGTCGCCATCAACCCGGAGTCGCTGCTGCTCGAGGGGGCCCGGCGGGTGGACGAGTGGAGCCAGATCGAGAAGAAGATCCCGAGCTTCGACCTGATCTTCGAGGTGGAACCGGCTCCGGCTCGAGGGGTCGGACGCCGAGCTCTCCGCCCACCAGCGCCGGATGCTCGACCTGCTCGACGGCACGCGCGACGTGCACCAGGTCGTCGAGGAGTCGGGGCTGGTCGAGTTCGAGGCGGCCAAGGCGCTCTACGGCCTGATCACCGGCGGGTTACGTGAAGCGGGTCGGGACCTCGGTCGCCAAGGCCGTGCCGCCGCGGGTCACCGATGCCCGGGTCAAGGAGCACCGCAACCTCGGCATCGCCTTCTTCAGGACCGGCATGCTGGACGAGGCGCTGCGCGAATTCCGCCGGGTGGCGGAGCTCCGGCCCGACGAGGCGAGCGCCGCGTTCTACCTCGGGCTCATCGCCCTCAGGCAGGCCCGCTGGCTCGATGCGGTCGAGGCGCTCAGAGGCGGCCGAGCGGAGCGGGCGGCGGCCCGCGGTGCTGCACAATCTGGCGTTCGCCCTGGAACAGCTCGGCCGGCTGACCGAGGCCGAGACGCTCTACGGCGAGGCGGCGTCGGGCCCGCGACGATGCACGGCCCATGATCGCCTGGGGCGTCACCGCGCTCAAGCGCCACGACCCGGTGGTGGCCGCAGCCGGCTGCAGCGGGCCCGCGAGCTGCTCGCCGATCGGACCCTCCCCCCACCTGGTACTGGGCGATGGCGCTCGCCGCCGCCTGCCAGGGGGACCTCATCGCCGCGCTGCAGGTTGCCGAGGCGTCATCAGTCATCCGACGAGCGCCGTGCTGCGCAACAACCTCGCCTGCCTGCTCGAGCTCGGCGGCGACCTCGCCGGCGCGGAGATGATGCTGCGCACGGCGCTGGCCGAGGACCCGTCGCTCGCCCAGGTCTTCAAGAACCTCGGCGACCTGCACTACCGGGCCGGGCTGTACGACGAGGCGCTCGAGGCCTACGAGCGGGCCGCCAAGCTGAACCCGGAGCTGGGCGACGATCTCTATTTCAAGCTGGGCAACATCGCCTACAAGCGGCGCGACAGGGAACGGGCCCGGACCGGCTGGCAGCGGGTCACCGAGATCAATCCGGGCCACCAGCTGGCGCGGGCCAACCTCGACACCCTGGATGCGACGGCGTGACCGCCTCGGGAGATCCCGGATTCGCCGCCCTGGCAGAGCGCATCGCGGCGCACACCGGCCTCGATGTGCGCGTCTACAAGGATTCGCTGCCTGCGCCGGCGGATCGCGGTGCGCATGCGCGCCTGTGGCGCACTCGACTACACTGCCTATCTCGATATGCTGGACCGGATGCCGGCCGAGCTGGATCTCCTCGCTGACGCACTGACGATCAATGTCACGACCTTCTTTCGCAACCGGGAGATGTGGGAGTGGCTCGGGACTCAGGTGCTGCCGGAGCTGCTGGGGGAACGGGAGGGTCGGCTGCGGGCGTGGAGCGCCGGGTGCGCCAGCGGGGAGGAACCTTACACACTGATCATGCTCGTCACCGAGGTGCTGGAGCGGCTGGGGCGACCCGAGTGGTTGCGGCGGGTACATATCGACGCGACGGATATCGACCGACTGTCGCTCGAACGCGCCCGCGCCGCGACGTACCCGGAAAAGGCCTTTGCTGAGGTGGACCGCGCGGTGCGTGCCCGCTCCTGCCACCCAGCAGGCGATGGGAGGATTGCGCTGAGCCCGGATCTCCGGGCCCAGGTGGAGGTGCGGCGTGTCGACCTGACCGCAGCGGCCGCGACGGAGACGGTCTTCGATCTCATCCTCTGCCGCAACGTGGTGATCTACTTCGACCGGGAGACGCAGGAGCGGCTGATGGAGCGCTTCGCCGACCAGCTGGCACCCCACGGCATTCTGGTGCTCGGCAAGGTCGAGACCATCTTCGGGCCGGCGCGCGAACGGTTCGACCTCATAGAACCGCGGGAGCGGATCTATCGGAAGGCCGCATGATGAACGGAGCGATCATTGTGCGCGTCGCAGAATTCCGCTCGGCCCGGGGTGCGGCTGAACTGGCGACACTGGGGCTCGGGAGCTGCGTCGCCATCCTGCTGCACGATCCGGCGGAGGGCGTCGGCGGGCTCGCCCATATCCTGCTCCCGTCGCGCTCGCTCAGCCGGTCGGGGGACAACCCGGGGCGCTTCCCACAGACGGCCTTGCCGGCGCTGCTGGAGGAGCTGACCGCCCTCGGCGCCGATCGCCGACGCCTGGTCGCCCGCCTGGTGGGCGGGGCAAGCATGTTCCAGAATCTCGTCCCCGCCGGGTCGATGCAGATGGGCGACCGGAACGTGATCGCGGTACGTGAAGTGCTGAACCAGTTGGCCATACCGATCGTCGCGGAGGTCGTCGGTGGATCGGTGGGTCGTTCCGTGTGGTTCCATGTCGGGGCGGGGCGCGTCACCGTCCGGAGCGTAGGGAACAGTGAACAGGTCCTCTGACGTCCCCGGCGTGCTGGTCGTGGACGACAGCCCATTCTTCCGTCGCCTCGTGAGTGAACTGATCGCGGGCTCGGGAGAGTTCCGGGTCGTGGGCACCGCCTCCAATGGGCTGCAGGCCCTGGAACAGGTACATGCGCTGCACCCCGACGTTGTCACGATGGATCTGCAGATGCCGGAACTCGGCGGACTCGACGCCATCGGGTATATCATGTCGGAGGCGCCGCTGCCGATCGTCGTCGTCAGCGCCCACGCGGGACATGGATCTCCCGCTGCGATCCGGGCCCTCGAGCTGGGTGCCGTGGAACTGGTCCCGAAGGACGATCCGCACGGTCGCGTCTCCGCGCTCCGGATCGCGCCCCGGCTGCTCGGCGCGCTGCGCGCCGCTGTTGCCGCCGATGTCCGGCGGGTCCCGATGCTCGCCCGTCCACGGTCGAGCGGGAAGCATCCCGGGCTCGCGCGGCCTGCGGGAGAGGCGCGCCGCTGCCTCGCCATCGCGGCCTCCACCGGCGGCCCTCGCGCCCTGGCCGAGCTGGTGCCGGGGCTCGCACCGGGGCTGGAGGCGGCGACGCTCATCGTGCAGCACATGCCGCCGGGATTCACCAGGAGCCTCGCCGAGCGGTTGAATGGGCTGAGCGCGCTCCGGGTGGTCGAGGCCGAGGATGGCATCGACGTCCGGAGCGACACGGCTTACCTCGCTCCAGGCGATTACCACATGCGGGTGGAACGGGGCCCAGGAGGATTGCGGCTCATGCTGGACCAGGAACCGACGGTGTGGGGGGTTCGGCCCGCGGCCGACCCGCTGTTCCATTCGGTCGCAGGAGTGTTCAGCACCGCGGCCGTCGGAGTCGTGCTGACCGGTCTCGGCCGGGATGGCGCAGCGGGACTGCGGGCCATTCACGACGCAGGAGGCGTCGGCATCGCTCAGGATCGCGGTACCTCCACGATCTACGGCATGCCCGGTGCGGCGTACGAGGCCGGGGGCGCCGACCTCGTGCTGCCCCTGGGCGCGATCGCCGAACGCGCCAGCGTCCTGGTTCGCGAGCTTCCGCGGCGATGAACGGCCGCGGGGTTCTGCTGGTTCGCACCGAGGGCCGTCGACTCGGCATCCCGCTCGTCGACGTGATCGAAGTGAGCGACGTTGCCGCAGTGCAGTCGGTGCCAGGCGCGCATGCGGCGCTGCGCGGAGTGCTGACCGCGCGTGGCCGACTGGTCCCGCTTTTCCATCTGGGGGCGCTGCTCGGCGCTCGCACCTGTCCGGCGGGGGCGGGAGCGCAGACGATGGTGCTTGCTTCCGCCGCGGGCCGGTGGATCGGCCTCGAGGTGGAGGATGCCGACGCGGCGCTGAACGAATTGATCCTGCCGCATCCGGACGGCTGGGGCACCGAGGGGTGGACGCTCGGTGTGCTCCGAAGACCCGATGGCTGGATCCCGATCCTCAACCTGGGGGCGCTAGCCGAACGATGGCTGCCACGGAAGCTGCCGCAGTGACGACGGGCGATGAGTTGCAGTTCGTGATCTTTCGGCTCGGCAGTCAGGAATTCGCGCTGAGCATCTTCCAGGTCGAGCGCATCCTGCGGTATGAAGCGCCCGCGACGCTGCCGAACGCCCCCGGTTTTCTCGAGGGGGTGGTCCCCTACGGCCGGACGGTCGTTCCGTTGGTGGACCTGCGCAAGCGGCTCGGCCTCGAGGCGACCCACCGCGAGGAAACCCGGGTGATGGTGGTGCAGTACGAGGAGGAGCAGGTCGCGATCGTCGTCGATCTCGTCGTGGAGGTGTTGCGGGTCGATACCAGCACGATCACCCTGCCGCCGCCGATCGTGCGCGGACTCGCGGCGGCCTACATCAGCGGGATCATCGCCCGCCCGGGACGGACGATCGTGGTCCTGAATGCCGCCCGCCTGCTCTCGAGCACCGAGCGTCTCGCCCTTTCCGAGGCATTGCCGTGAGTGAATCGCCAGCCACGGACCCGTTAGTCGCCGGGTTTCGCCAACAGTATCGGGAGGTGGCCGCTCGCCTGGACCAGGCCACCGCCAGCGCCGAGCGCGAAGCAGTCAAGCGCGAGATCATCGCGTTCTTCAAACGGGTCGATACCGCGCTCACCGAGATCGGACAGGTGAAGGAGGAAATCCGGGCGCTGGTGGATCGCTACAAGCAGATGGCGACGACTACGGACACGGCGCTCAGGCACCGCAGTTCACCGGGGCGCGACCGGTGATTCAGCAGGACCACCTCGGCGCCTCGACGTTCGTCGAGAAGGGCTGGAGCCTGATCTCGCTCGGGCGATTACTCCGGTGCGATCCGCTCGCTGACCAAGGCGCTCTACCCTGGCCCCCACCGACATCCAGGCCCAGTCCCTGCTTGGGGTGGGCCCAGATGCTCCATGAGGAGTACGACGACGCGCTTGCCACCTTCTCGAAGGTGCTCGATGCGGGAGCCGGCCAATTCGCTGGCCCGGATCAACGTCGGGTACATCTGCCTCAAGAAGCGGATCTTCGGCGAGGCCATCGAGCACCTCTCCAAGGCCATCCGGCTCGACAACGACCGCAAGGCCACGCTGTACGCCCACTACTACCTCGGCCTGGTCTACCTGGAACGCGAGATGTTCGAGGATGCGTCAGACCTTCTTCCAGAAGACGGTGCAACTCGGCCCCAACCTGATCGAGGCATATTACGAGCTGGGCCGGGCCCAGTGGTTCTCGGGTGACAAGAGCGCGGCCAAGGCAGTCCTGGACCGATGGATTGAAGGCCAACAAGTTCAATCCCTGGGGGAAGCGGTGCAAGGAAATGCTGGACTACGGTGGCGGAGGCGAACCCCTCGCGGTCCTCCTCCTAGCCCTCGCCCTTCTCACCCTGCAGGCGCTGCCCGGTTCGGTCCAGGTCGGGCAGGTGACGGTCGTCGCGCCCGCCAGCCGACAGGCGCTCGGGATCGCCCTCGCCGAAGCGTGCGGAGCGGCCCATCGACTGGCCAGGCCTCGGTCGGCCGATACCGCCTCCGCCCTTCACCCTGGTTCTGGTCAACGATTCCGCCGACCCTGGCCCGGCCACCTCGCCGGGCGGGCGCCCGGCTGGGGCGCCGGGCGTCGCCCTTCCCGCTGCCCGCACCATCGTGCTGCGCGCCGACCTGCCGGACCTCGACCAGACCCTTCGTCACGAGCTCGGGCACCTGGTGCTGCGTACGCCGATCCGCAGCCGGGTCCCGCTCTGGTTCGATGAGGGGTACGCCGCGTGGGCGTCGGGGGAATGGGAGTCGGATGGCGAGTCTGGAGCTCAATCTGGCCGTGGCTTGGCCGGGCAGTTAGCCTCCCGACTTGCAGGAAGCTGGACCGGATGCTCCGCGGCCGGGCGAATTCCGCGGATCTCGCCTATGCCCTCGCCGCCTCGGCGGTGGCCGAGATCGGGCACCGGCCCCCCCCGGGGGAGCTGGAACCGCTGCTGCGGCGACTGGCAGCCGGGGAGGAGTTCGGGGCCGCGCTGGAGGCTTCCACCGGGCTGTCGGTCGACCGGTTCGAGGAGGGCTGGCAGGCATCGCTGCGGCATCAGTTACAGTATCCTCACCTGGCTGGTGGCTGGCGGGATGTGGTCGTTGATCGCGTGTGGGCTCGGCGGGCTCCTCTGGTATCGCCGTCGGCGTGACCGGCCCCGCCGGGCGGCGCTCGACCAGGGGTGGATTATTCCCGACGACGTGGCCTCCGCTAGCGAGCAGCCCCCACCCGCTTCGCTGCCCCCGGTTGACCCGGAGCCCCCGTCACAGTAAGCTCAACCCCCATGCCAAGTTCCGACTTCACTGCCCCCGGGCCGAAATTGCGCTTCGGGCGTCTCAACGTCCTTCTCCTTGGTGCGGCTGTCGTCTCCCTGTAGCGGGCTACTCGTGGCTGCACGCGGGAGGAACAACCGGAGCCGCGGCGCTGCTGGTCTTGGGCTACTGCGTGCTGTTCCCGCTCGGAATCGCGCTCTAAGTCGTACACGCGCCGGTTCTCGACCGATGGATGCACCGGAACGGGTTGCCTGGCCGGGCGACTCGGCAGCCGGGCTTGTCCCGGGCGAATAGCTCAGCTGGTTCAGAGCGCCTGCCTTACACGCAGGATGTCGGGGGTTCGAATCCCTCTTCGCCCACTCGATTCATCATTCCGGTACGCCGGTTGCACCAGCTGTCCGGTGACCCTCTTCTCGTGGAGACCATGTGATGCGCGTGGCCCGTCTGCTTCGCAGCCTGTTAGTGGTGGGAATAAGTTCGAGCGCGCTGTCCGCTCAGATCCCGACCCGGCGTCAGCCCACCCAGTCCACCGCGGCCAACGTGGTGCGCATGCTGGTCGGCAACCCGTACTCGTTCTCCCCGGAAGATTCGGTGCACTCCGTGGCGATCGGGCGAGGGAATACGCAACCGCCTGGACAAGCTCGTGGGGGGTGGTTTCCGGGTTCTGACGCGCGCCGACATGAACGAGGCGCTCAAGCAGTTCGGGTATCCGGTGGATGCCATCCTCGGACCGCTGCCGCTCAGGAGCCTGGCGCAGTCCCTGAACTCCCGGGTGCTGGTGGCCACGACCTTTTCGCACGATGCCAATGGTGGCCACGTCAGTCAACGCGCGGCTCGCCGGCCTCAACGACGATGCCGGGACGGTGGTCACGACTCCGGAGGGGCAGATCCTGGACCACGCGGTACTCGGCGCCAAGCTGGCCGAGGGCTTCGTGCCCGCATTGAAGTCGTGGCCGGACGCGAAGGCCTGCGTCGACCAGTCCAAGACCGCGCCAGAGAAGGCGGCGCAGTCGGCGCAAGAAGGCGCTGCTGGTCCTTGCCCACGCAACGGACTCGCCAACTACTGCCTCGGGCAGCTGGCCCTCGCGCGCGGCAAGAAGGCCGACAGCACCGAAGCGATGCAATACTTCCAGACCGCCACGAAGGGCGATCCGCTCAGCCTGCCCGCCTGGACCCAGTTGGCGTCCGGTTTCGAAGTTGGCGGGAGACACGGCCCGCACCATCGAAGCGCTCAAGCAGATGCTGCTGATCGCGCCGACGAACCAGCCGCTGCGTGAGCTTGCGTTCAAGAAATTCCTGTCCTACGGGCACCCGGAGATCGCCGAGCAGGTGGCCGATGATGGCCTGAAGCTCGACGGCGGCAATCTGGATCTGTACGAGCTCCGCGCGAATGCCCGGATTTTCCGGGAGAACTACACCGGGGCGCTCGACGATCTCGAGCAGATCGTCGCGATCGACTCGGCGCGGGCCGATACGACTTTCTTCATCAAGTACATGGTCACTGCCGGCGTCGTGCCTGACACGGCGCGGCTCGCGAAGTATGCGAGCCTTGCCGCGGGGAAGTTTCCGCAGAACGTCACCATTATCAAGCAGGTCGCGGGGGCGTACTCCCAGGTGGGCGATGAGCGACAGCCTGCTGGTGTCGCTCAAGGCGCTGCTGCCATTCGACACCACCAGCGCTGTCGGCTACGCGCTGCAGGAGGCCAAGGCCAAGCAGGATGCCAAGCTCTCTGCGGAGGCAGCGCCGTTCATCGACTTTGCGGTGCAGTACGGCGATGCCGCGGCCAAGGAAGGTGCCTCCGGCCTTCTCCTCAACGGGACGCTGCCGTACCTCCAGCCGGCGCAGCAGGACTTTACCGCGGCCGCGACGGGTCTCCGCCGGGTGATCGCGATGGCCAACCCCCAGGGCCGGTACGCTCCGATTGCGAATCACTTCCTGGGGCTGTCCCTGGTGAACCTGATCTCCAAGGCGGACAAGGAGGCCGAGGCCGGGAAGTCGTGCGACGGTGCCCGGCTGGTCGAGTCGATGACGACGGAAGCCGACTCCGCGTTCGGGCTCGCCGCCGCCTACGAGGCGCAGAAACCTGCCCGCGACCAGATGATCGCGTACCTCACCGGCATGAAGCCGCACACCGCCTCCATGATCCGGGTGTATTGCAAGTAGAGCGGCCGCGTGCACCCCTGTGAGGAGCCGGGAGGGTGCGGGAGGTATCGCACCGCTCCCGGCCCGCTGCATCTCCGCGATGGCACTACCGTCCGCTGATGGCCTGACCTATATTCTCGGCCCTCATCTTGGGGCTGTAGCTCAGCTTGGTTAGAGCGCCGCACTGTCACTGCGGAGGTCGCGGGTTCGAGCCCCGTCAGCCCCGTCCCTACCACCCTGTCCGCCTCAGCGGGCGGGGTGTGCTGCATTGAACCCCGTGAGTTCCGTGAACGCCACCGGTTCGTCGTACCATCGTCCCGTCCTTGCCGCGGAGATCGCAGCCGCGGCCGCCGGTGCGTGTCGCGTCGTGGATGGAACGCTCGGTGGTGGAGGCCACGGGGCACTGTTCCTGGAGGCGGGCGCCACCCTGCTCGGTATCGACCGCGACCCGCAGGCGATCGCCACTGCGCGCCAGCGGTTCGGCGGGGCCGAGGTGCAGTACCTGCAGCTCCCGTATGCCTCGACCGAGGCGCTGACGGCGATTCACGACTTTCAGCCAGACTTCATCCTCCTCGACCTGGGCGTTTCGTCGCACCAGCTGGATGACGAATCGCGGGGGTTCAGCTTCCGGCCGGCGGCTCCGCTCGATATGCGGATGAGCGGTGTCGGTCGATCGGCGGCAGACTTCCTGAATCACGCTCCGGAGGGCGACCTGAAGCAGGTGTTCGTCGAGTACGCCGACGAACGTCAGGGAGGGCGACTGGCCAGGGAGATCCTCCGGCGTCGCGGGAGCGAGCCGTTTGCCACGAGCGACCACCTGGTCAATGCGATTCGTGCCGTACTCGGCCCGCGGAGTGGACCTGGGGATTTCGCCCGACTCTTCCAGGCGGTGCGCATCGAGGTCAACGGGGAACTGGACGGACTCACCCGGGCGCTCCCCCGGATGCGTGAGGCCCTCCAACCAGGTGGGCGGCTGGCCGTGATCAGTTATCATTCGGGCGAGGATCGCGTGGTCAAACACGCATTCCAGGAATGGTGTCGCGGCTGTATCTGCCCGCCGAAGCTGCCGGTGTGCACCTGTCGCGGCCGCCCGCTCGGACGCCTCGATCCCAAGAAGCCCCTTCGGCCGTCCGACGCCGAACTCGCGACCAACTCGAGGGCCCGCAGTGCCACCCTCCGTATCTTCTGTCAGGCCGAGCTTTAGAGGACGCCATTGGGTCCTGCTGTGGCTGCTGGTCTTCCTGGCGGTCGCGGTCGCTATCCAGGCGCGTCAGACCGCCGCCGTCCTCACGGCGACCCGCGTGGGTAAGCTGCATGAGCAGCGGGTCGCGCTGGAGGCGGAGCGCGCCAACCTGCAGCGGGACATCCGTATCGCCACCGGCCGCAAGGCGCTGGGCGACAAGGCGGAGCAGGAGTTGGGGCTGCACAAGGCGGAAGACAGCGAATTCGTGCTGTTTCCTCTCAAGTCTCGCGTCCGCTGACGATGGCTCGAGCCGGCGCGCGCATTTCGCTGCTGCAGGCCGTGCTGGCGCTTGCCGCGGTGGTGGTCGTGGGCCGGGCGGCCGAGCTGCAGCTGTTCCAGGCGGCCCGTTGGCGGGGGGAGGCCGAGCGGACCCGCCAGGAGAAGGTGATCTCCCCGGCCCGCCGCGGTGGAATCTACGATCGCAACGGCGTGGCGCTCGCGGTGACCCAGGAGTACTTCGCGGTCGGGATCGCGCCCAACGAACTGGTTGATCGGGGCCAGGATGTGCGGACCATCGCCCGCGCCCTCGACCCGCCCGCTCGGAGAGGTGCAGCGCGCGGTCGCGACCCGGAAGTGGGTGGCCTACCGGGGGCCGTATAGTGGCCTGCGAGGTTCAGCCACTGCGGGGCGTCCACGGGATCTACCTCGAGGGGCAGTTCGCCAGACACTATCCGGCCGGCGGGTTGGCGCGTGGTGTCATCGGATCACTCACGTCCGACAGCGGTCGGGGGGCGAGCGGTATCGAATTCGCACTCGACTCGACCCTCACAGGGACGCCCGGTCTCGCCGTCGTGCTGAAGGACCCGGGCGGCCGGCGCTACCAGTCGCCCGGCCGGCTGGAACGGACACCGGTGCCGGGGCGGGACATCTACCTGACGATCGACGCCGAATTGCAGGACATTGCGGAACGCGCGCTCGACGACGCGATGGGAGAGTTCGACGCCCTCGGGGGTGACATCGTCGTCCTCGATCCGCACACCGGGGAGCTGCTGGCGCTGGCGTCGCGCAAGTACGTCGACGGGAACTGGATCAGCAGCAAGGCCTCCTACTTCACCGACCCCTTCGAGCCCGGCTCGACCGCCAAGCTGTTCACCGCCGCGGCACTGCTCGCCTACGGCCGGGTGAAGTCGACCGATGCGGTGTATGCGGAAAAGGGGCAGTGGCTGATGCCGGTGAATTCCCAGGGCGACACGCGCCTGATCCACGACGCCCACCCGGAGATGGGGGACCTGACGCTGGCCCGGGCGATTCAGGTCTCCAGCAATATTGCGATGGGCAAGTTCTCCAGCCGGCTGTCGGCCATCGAGCAGTTCCAGGCCCTCCGCGACTTCGGATTCGGCAGTCCGACGGGAGTGGAGTTTCCGTCGGAGGCGCGAGGCGGACTGCGGCTGCCTGACAAATGGAACGGGTACAGCAAGGCGAGCATCGCGATGGGCTATGAATTCGACCTGACCCCGGTGCAGCTCGCCGCGGCCTACGCCGCGATCGCCAATCGGGGGATCCTGCTCACGCCGACTCTGGTCCGGGAGGTGCACGATCTCCGCGGTCGGGTCGCGTACCGGCACCGGCCCGAGCCGGTCCGCCGGGCGATCGCACCGGAAGTCGCCGACACGCTGATCGGCTATCTGACCGCGGTGGTGGGGAAGGGGGGCACCGCGGAAGCGGCGCAGCTCGCGAACTACGTGCTCGCGGGCAAGACAGGCACTGCCGTCCGGCACGACGGCAGCGCCTACGAGGATGGCCACTACAACGCGTCGTTCGCTGCCATCTTCCCGGCGAATGATCCGCAGCTGGTCGTCGTCGTGAAGATCGACGACCCGAAGAAGGGAAAGTATGGCGGGCAGACGGCGGCGCCCGTGACCCGTGGCATGCTCGAGGACGCGCTCGCGGCCGATCGGAGCGCGATCGATCGCAACCGCCTCACCGGGCCGGCGGCGGCTGTGGCCGAGAGTCCGGACGATGAGTCGGACGATGAGGTCCCGGAGGGACGGCGGGTGATCATCCCCCTGCCGCTGGCGCCGGACAGCGCGCCCCCTTCGGTCCGGCAGCTGGTCCCGAATGTTGCCGGGACGACGCTCCGCCGGGCCGCCAATGCGCTCCACCGCCGCGGCTTCCAGGTAGCGGTCCGCGGGTCGGGGAGGGTGCTGCGCACGACGCCCGCAGCCGGGGATTCACTCCGGACGGGCGCGGTCGTGACCCTCTGGGCGGAGTGACCATGGCAGCCGCGGTGACGATGGCGCAGCTGCTGGAGGCGCTGCGGCGCGAGGGCCTCCTGGTCTCGGCACCGGAGAACGTCCCGAAGCCAATGGGGGTGACGGCGGACAGTCGGGCGGTACGGCCGGGACTGCTCTATGTGGCCGTACGCGGTTCGCAGGCCGATGGCCACCGCTTCGTGCCTGACGCCGTGCGCCGCGGGGCGGCGGTGGTCGTCGTCGAATCCCCGGGCACATCCGGGGTGCCGGAGATTGTCGTGACCGATGGGCGGCGTGCCGCGGTCACCCTGGGTCGGTGCTGGTTTGGAGACCCGGGCCGGGCGCTGACGCTGGTCGGGATCACGGGGACGAACGGCAAGACCACCACGACCGCCCTCGTCCGCCACCTGCTGAATGCACGGGGCACCGCGGGGAGCATCGGGACCCTGGGTGCGTTTGACGGCCGAGGTGCCCCGGTCGAATCGACGGCGGGCTCGGTTACCACGCCCGGGCCGATCGATCTCCAGGCCACCCTCGCCGAGCTGCTGGCGAGGGGCGTCTCGCAGGTCGCGATGGAGACCTCGTCGCACAGTCTCGACCAGGGGCGACTCGATGGGCTGACATTCGCCGCGGGCATCTTCACCAACCTTACCCGCGACCACCTCGACTACCACGGGACGATGGAGTCCTACCTCGCGGCCAAGCTCCGCCTCGACACACTCCTCGGTCTCGACGGGGTGCAGCTGGTGAATGCCGACGATCCCGCCTGGGCGGCGCTACCAGCTGGCCGCCGACGCATCTCGTTCGGCCTCGGCGCGGTGGCCGAGGTGCGGGCGGAGGAGCTCCTGCTGGGAAATGCGGGCAGCAGCTTCCGGCTCGTTACCCCGGCAGGCACGGCGCAGGTCACCCTCCCGCTGCTCGGCGAGTTCAACGTCGCCAACGCGCTCGGCGCAGCGGCGTGCGGGTTCGGACTCGGCCTGCCGCTCGGCGCGATCGCGGCGGGTCTCTCTGCTGCTCCCCAGGTGCCGGGGCGCATGGAACAGATCGTGGCGACGCCGGCGGTCGTGCTGCGCGATTATGCGCACACGCCCGACGCGCTCGAGCGGGCCCTCGCGGCTTTGCGTCCGCTGACGCCAGGCCGGCTGCTGGTGGTGTTCGGTTGCGGGGGTGAGCGGGATCGTGGCAAGCGTCCGGTGATGGGCCGCATCGCCGCGCGGCTCTCCGACCTGGCGATCGTCACCTCCGACAATCCCCGAACGGAGGATCCGGACCTGATCATCGACGAAGTGGAGCAGGGGATGGGCCACGCGCCTCACCTGCGATTCGTGGATCGGCGAGAGGCCATCGCCGCGGCAGTGACAGCCGCCCGGCCGGGAGATACCCTGCTCCTCGCGGGCAAAGGGCACGAGACCTACCAGGTGATCGGAACCGAGAAGGTTCCGTTCGACGAACGCGCCATCGTCCACGCGCTGGTCGGCCGATGATGCACTGGACCGACGCGGTCGTGCGCGACGCCCTCGGCCTGGGCGTCGAATCCGGAGCGGCCTCCGCGGAGTTCACTTCGATCTCGACCGATACCCGCGCGCTGCCGCCGGGGGCGCTCTTCGTGGCCCTCACCGGAGAGCGCTTCGACGGCCACGACCACCTGCTCGCGGCACACAGCGCGGGCGCGGCGGGCGCGGTAGTGCGGGAGGGGACGCCGCCGGTTCCCGGTCTGGCGCTCTATCGCGTCGCGGACACCCTTGCTGCATATGGCCTGCTGGCCAGGGCGAGGCGCCGGACGATTGGGGGACCGGTCGTCGCCATCGGTGGCGCGAACGGCAAGACCAGCGCCAAGGAGATGTGTGCCGCGGTGCTGCGCACCCGGTACCGAGTGCATGCCACTCCGGCCAACGACAACAATCTCGTGGGCGTGCCGAAGACGATTCTCTCGGCACCGGCGGATACGGAGGCGCTGGTTATCGAGGCGGGTGCGAGTGTCCGGGGTGAACTGCTCCGGCTCCGACCGATCATCGAGGCCTCGGTGACCGTGACGACGAACGTCGCGATTTCGCACCTGGATGGGTTCGGATCCCTGGAGGGCGTGCTGGCAGAGGAACTCGACCTGCTCGACGGCGTGCCGCTGGCGATCGTGGGGACCGAACCGGCGGCGCTCGCCGAGGGTGCCCGCCTGCGGGCGCAGCGGGTGCTCACCGCCGGCCTCGGGCGGGCGGACCGGGTTCCGCAGTCGGTCAGCGTCGATTCCACCGGGCGGCCGACGCTCGTCGTCGATGGCTTGCGTATCACCCTGCCGCTCCTCGGACAGCATCAGGCCGGCAACGCCATGCTCGCCTGGGCGCTGGCGACCGAGCTGGGGCTGGACCTCGCCCTGGCTGCGGAGCAGCTTCGGGTGCTCAGGATCCCCGGCGGCCGGGGCGAGGTGATCGAGGCCGGGGGACTCACGATCATCAACGATGCCTACAACGCCAATCCCGCGTCGTTCCTGGCCGCCATCGCGACCGCGCGCGCCATGCGGAGTGGGCGGCGACTCGTCTTCGTGGCCGGAACCATGCGGGAGCTGGCCAACGAGGCGGCGCGCCACCACGCGGCGGTGGCAGCGGCGCTGGTGGGGCTGGAACCCGACCTGCTCGCCGCGGTCGGCGAGTTCGTACCGGTGTTGCAGCTCTACGCCACCAAGCTCGGCGACCGCCTGCTGGTGGCACCGGACGCCGTCACGATGGGTCCGTTGCTCAAGGCGCGGCTCCGCGGGGATGAACTCGTGATGCTCAAAGCATCCCGTGGCGCGACGCTCGAACGTATACTTCCCTACCTCACCGGACAGGATCACCCGACACACTGAGGCGATGTGCTCCAAGAACTGCTCGCGCCGCTGGGCAAGCACTATCTCCTGTTCAATCTCCTCAACTACATCAGCTTCCGCGCTGCGGGGGCCACGGTCACGGCCATCCTGCTCGCCTTTCTGATCGGACCGCCCATCATCGCGCGGCTCCGGGCCCGCAAGATCGGACAGGTGATCCGCGCCGAAGGACCCGCGAGCCACCAGGGGAAGCGGGGCACCCCGACCATGGGCGGCGTGATCATCCTGCTCAGCACGGTGATTGCGACGGCGCTCTGGGCCCAGCTCGGCAACCGCTTCGTCCTCTTCGCGGTGCTGGCCACGCTCTGGATGGGAGGGATCGGCTTCCTCGATGACTATCTGAAAATCGTGGAAGGGAAGTCGCGGGGGCTCGTGGCCAAGTGGAAGCTGGTCGGCCAGGTCAGCTTCGGCGTAGTACTTGGCACCCTGCTGCTGTACTTCCCGGTGGTCTCCACGGAAACCATCCCCGCCGCCGCGACCACGTTGCCGTTCTTCAAATTCGTGATCGTGACGTTTGCGCCCTGGCTCTACGTCGCCTTTGTGACGACCGTGATCACCGGCAGCAGCAATGCCGTGAATCTGACCGACGGACTGGATGGGCTCGCGACCGGGCTCTCCGCCATCTCGGCCGGCGCCTTTGCGCTCTTCGCCTACCTCCTCGGGCGCGTCGACGCGACGGCCTATCTGAACCTGTTCTACCTCCCCGGCGCCGGGGAGCTCGCGGTGTTCTGCGGGGCGCTGCTCGGCGGCTGTCTCGGGTTCCTCTGGTTCAACGCGCATCCGGCCGAAGTCTTCATGGGGGATACCGGAAGTCTCGCGCTGGGCGGTGCCTTCGGCACGGTCGCCATCCTGCTCAAGGCGGAGTTTCTGTTGCTGATCATCGGCGGTGTCTTCGTCGCCGAGGCGGTCTCGGTGATTCTCCAGACCAGCGTGTACAAGTGGTACAAGCGAAGTCGCGGAAAGGAGTACGCGGATGGGCACCGGGTGTTCCGCATGGCGCCGCTCCACCATCACTTCGAGAAACTCGGCTGGCACGAGAGCACCGTCGTCACCCGGTTCTACATCCTGGGCATCTTCTGCGCGATGATCGCCCTCGCCACGCTCAAGCTGCGATGAGCTTCGAGCGGTGGCGGGCGAGCGGAAAGGAGGCGGCGGTCATCGGCCTGGCGAAGAGCGGGGTGGCGGCGGGTCTCCTGCTTCGGCGCGAGGGGATTGCGGTCTACGCCTCCGACATGGCGAAGGATCTCGCCAAGGGGCTCGGCGCCGACGCCGCCCGCGAGGAGCTGCGCCTGCGCGCCGCGGGGATCGACATCGAGCTCGGCGGGCACGACCTCGGGCGCATCGCACGAGCGGGTCTCTGCGTCGTGTCGCCCGGCGTCCCGCCCGAGGCTCCGCCGGTCCGTGCCGCGCGGCAGGCAGGTGTGCCGGTGGTGTCGGAACTGGATGTAGGCTATGCCGGGCTGCCGGGGGTGAAGTTCGCCGTCATCACGGGCACCAACGGCAAGACGACCACGACCGCGCTCACCGGCCACCTCTTCGAGACGGCCGGAATCCCGGCACTCGCTGCGGGGAACATTGGCCGGCCCCTGGCCGCGGTGGCGCTGGACGGGGAGCACCCGGCGTGGATTGCGCTGGAGATGTCATCCTTTCAGCTGCACGATACCCATGACCTGGTCCCCGCGATCGGCGCGATGACCAACCTGGCCCCGGATCACCTCGATCGGTACCCGACACTCGAGGCGTACTACGCCGACAAGGACCGGCTGTACCTGCACGATTCATCCGCCGCCTGCTGGATCACCAATGGGGATGACCCCGAGGTCGAGCGACGCGCGGCGACGACGCGTGGGACGCGGTTGCGCTTCAGCCTCCGCGCTCCGGCCGAGGCCTGCTACGATCGCCGGGCCCGCCAGCTGGTGTTGTCGGGAACACCGCTCCTCGGCCGAGATGCGCTCTCGCTCCTCGGGGATCACAATGTCGCCAATGCACTCTGTGCGGCGCTGATCGCGGCGCGCGCCGGTGCCTCGGTCGCACGGATCGCCGACGGGCTGCGCTCGTTTCGCGCGCTGCCCCACCGGATGGAACCGGTCGGCACGGTGCGCGGCGTGCTCTGGGTCAATGATTCCAAGGCGACCAATGTCGCGTCCACTCTGGTTGCGGTTGAGGCGATGGAGCGTCCCTTCGTGCTTCTGCTCGGCGGACGCCACAAGGGGGAGCCCTACACCGCGCTGGCGCGTGCCGCAGGCGATCGCTGCCGAGGGGTGATCGCCTTTGGTGAATCGCGTGCCCTGGTGATCCGCGATCTCGCAGGCCTGCTTCCGGTAGTCGACGCCGGGGCGGACTTTGCCCGCGTGCTCATGGAGGCGCGGCGACTGGCCCAACCGGGAGATGTGGTGCTGCTCTCGCCCGCCTGCTCGAGCTACGACATGTTCACGAACTATGAAGACCGGGGTGCGCAGTTTCGCGCTGCGGTGGCGGCGCTGTGAGCGATCCGGCGCGTCAGCCCGGCGAGCTGCGGTGGGAGACCCGGCTGCTGGCGGTTGTGACCGCGACCCTGGTCGCGTTCGGGATTGCGACGATCTACGGGGCCTCGAGTCTGGTGCGGGTGAAGGGCGGTGGCGTGGTTGGCGGATCGTACGCGCTTACCCAGTTCACCGGAGCAATGATCGGCGGGATCCTCATGATCACGCTCTCCCGCATGGACTATCGCCGGCTGCGGCCCCTGGCGTGGCCCCTGATCCTGGGGTCGATCGTCATGCTGATCATCATCATTCTGCCGTTTACCCCGCACGCCATCTCACCCCGGCTCAATGGGGCGCGCCGCTGGGTCCGTCTGGGACCGTTGCAGTTCCAGGCCTCCGAGGTGGTTCGGCTCGCGGTCATCATCTGGGCGGCGATGCTCGCCACCAAGAAGGGGGAGCAGGTCCGGGAGTTCCAGAAGGGCGTGATGCCGTTCCTGCTGATCCTCGGCATCACATCGTTGCTGATTTTGCTCGAGCCGAACATGTCGATGGCGGTGCTGGTCGCACTGCTCGGTGGGATCGTGCTGTTCACGGCCGGGGCGAAGATCGGCCACTTTCTGCTGCTCGGACTGGCAGCAGTGATCGGCGGTCTGCAGCTGATTCAGCTGGCAGGGTACCGCATGGACCGCATCAACAAGTGGATCAACGGCGCCGACGGGATGACCCAGATTCACCAGTCGCTGGTCGGCGTCGGTTCGGGCGGCTTCTTCGGGGTCGGCTTCGGGCAGGGGCAGCAGAAATTCGGCTACGTTCCCTACGCCTACTCCGACTTCATCTTCAGCGCCATCGGCGAGGAGTGGGGCTTCCTCGGTGTCGTCCTGATTGTGACCTTGTTCGGCATCTTCTGCTGGCTCGGATTCCGGATTGCGAGGACGGCAGAGGATGCGTTCGGTCAGTATCTGGCGACCGGGCTCACCGCGGCAGTCGGGGTCACTGCGGCCATGCATATGGCGGTCACCCTGAGCCTGATGCCTACGACCGGACTCACGCTTCCGTTCGTGTCGTACGGTCGCTCCAGCCTGGTCGTCTCGCTCGTCGCGACGGGCATTCTGCTCTCGATCGGAAGAATGCGCGGGAAGCCGGAGCGGCGCCGTGGGCGCCAGGATTGATCATGGTGGCGCCGCGATGACTCGTGGCGCCAGAAGAGTTGTATTCATCGCCGGCGGCGGCACCGGTGGCCACCTCATGCCGGCGTTGGCGATCGCCACGCGGCTCCGCGAGCGGCGCCCCGACATCGAGCCGGTGCTGATCGGTTCCGAGCGAGGCATCGAGTCGCAGCTCCTCCCCACCCGCGACTTCCGCTACCACCTGCTCCCGGTCGAGCCGATCTACCGCCGCCAGTGGTGGAAGAACGTCCGCTGGCCTTTCGTGGCGATCCGGCTCCTCTCCCGGCTCTCCGACGCTGTTCAGCGAAGAGCAGCCGGTCGCGGTCGTCGGCACCGGCGGCTATGCGTCCGGACCCGTCGGTCTGGTTCGCCGCTCGTCGAGGCCTGCCGACCGCGCTGCAGGAGCAGAACGCCTATCCCGGCCTCGTCACCCGCATGCTCTCGGGCCGAGTGCAGGCAGGTCTATCTCGGACTGCCGGAGGCGCGGAGCTCGGCTCAAGTTCGGCCGGAACACCGAGGTCTTCGACACCGGCAATCCGATCACTCCGCCCGATCCGTCCCGCCGTGCCGCTGCACTCCGTCGATTCGGCATCGACGGAGTCTGTGCCAGTCGCTGCTGGTGACCGGCGGCAGCCAGGGCGCCCACGCGATCAATGACCACCGTTGCAGGCTGGCTCGAGGCTGGTGGCGGCGCCGGCCTCACCGTGCTCTGGGCCACCGGCCGCGGATCCTACGCCGAGTTCAAGTCCCTTCACCGGCCACCGGCGGTCCAGGTCTTCGACTTCCTCGACCCGATCGCCGACGCCTACGCGGTCGCCAATCTGGTCGTCGCCCGTGCCGGCATGATGACCGGTGCGGAGCTGTGTGCCTGGGGCCTCCCCTCGATCCTCATCCCGCTGCCCGACTGCCGCCGAGGATCACCAGCGCTTCAACGCCCTGGCACTCAGCGAGGCCGGGGCGAGCCTCACGGTCCTGCAGCGCGATCTCGATCCCGATTCCTTCGGCGAGCTGGTCAATCCGCTGCTCTGTGACCCACGGCAGCTCGACCGGATGGCACAGGCGGCACACGCCCGCGGAAAGCCCCGACGCCGTCGAGGAGATCGTGGCCCATCTCGAGACACTCTTCTGAGCCCGAAAGGGTTTCGCAACTCTCGGTGGGGTTTTAGATTAGCTCACCAACATGGATCTGTTCGACCCTGCCGACTCCCGCCCGGTACACTTCATGGGCATCGGCGGCGCCGGCATGAGCGCTCTGGCGCTCGTCGCCCGCCGCCGCGGAGTCGCGGTCAGCGGCTGCGACCCGGACATCTCGGCGACCGCGGACGTCGTCGCGGCTGGGAGCCGTGGTTCAGCAGGGGCACGATCCTGCCCACCTCGACGGCGTGCGCGCGGTCGTCGTCACCGCCGCGGTCCCTCCCGATCATCCTGAACTCGCCCACGCCCGGGCGCTTGGTATCCCGGTCATCCCGCGCAAGCAGGCGCTCGCCGATCTGGTCCACGCCGGGCGGGTCGGTGGCGATCGCCGGGACCCATGGCAAGTCGACCACGACCGTGATGACGACCGAGGCGCTTACCGCCGCCGGGCTCGCACCGACCGGCCTCGCCGGTGGCCGGGTCGACGCCTGGGGTGGCAACGCGAGGCTCGGCGGGGACGCGCTCTTCGTGGTCGAGGCCGACGAATACGATCAGGCGTTTCTCACGCTCCACCCCTCGGTCGCGGTGGTCAACAACGTCGAGGCCGATCATCTCGAGTGCTACGGCGGGCGTGCCGGAGCTGGAGGCGGCGTTCGTGACCTTTGCTGGCCGGGCCGAGCGAGTGCTGATCGGGGCGGATGATGCCGGGGCGCTTCGCGTGGCGGCTCAGCTCGGCACGAAGGTCTGGCGCTTCGGTCTGGAGGATGCCGATCTCACACTGAGCGACATCCAGCAGGGTGCCGAGGGGAGCCGCGCCGACGCTCGCACTGCCCGGACGGTCGGCGCGTGTCGCTCACGCTCGCGGTGCCTGGGCTGCACAACCTGCGCAATGCCACCGCGGCGTTGGGCGTCGGTCGCTCGCGCTGGGTGGCCCCCTCGAGCCGGCCCTCGACGGCGCTGGCACGCTATCGCGGGCTGGGCCGGCGGTTCGAGCGCCTGGGTGACGCTGCGGGGATCACCTTCGTCGATGACTATGCCCATCATCCCACCGAGCTCGTCGCGACGCTGCTCGCCGCCCGCCAGGCCTTTCCCGGGCGGCGGATCATCGCGGTCTTCCAGCCGCACCTCTTCTCGCGCACGGCGGAACATGGCACGGCGATGGGCGAAGCGCTCCGGGCGGCCGACGTTGCGATCGTGACCGAGATCTACGCCGCACGCGAACAGCCGATGCCGGGGGTTACCGGGCGCACCGTGGCGGAGGTCGCGCGCCGCGGCGGGCATCAGGTGATCTTCGAGCCCGAGCCGGCACGAGTGCGTGACCGGATTCTCGAGTGGGCCCGACCGGGGGACGTCGTCCTGACCCTCGGGGCCGGCGACATCACCCGAGTCGGCCGGGAGCTGGTGCAGTGGCTGCGAGCCGCCTGAGCAAGCCGGGGTGGAAGATCCTTGGCGCGCTCGCCGGGCTGGGGTTGCTGATCCTGGGGCTCCCCCGGCTGCTGGGACACTCGGAGTTCTTCCGGATTCAGCGGGTCGAGGTCCGCGGGCTCCGGAACATGCAGGCGGACCGGATTGTCAGGAGACTGCCGATCCGAGCGGGCGAGAGCATCTTCAGCGATCTTGGTGCGGTGCGGCGGGCGGCGGACTCCCTGCCGGGGCTCGACCGGGTGCGCGTGGGGCGTCGTCTCCCCGGCACCATCGTCGTGACGGTCGAGGAGACGCCCGCCATCGCACTGGTAATGCGCGGGGGGCGATTGCAGCCGGTCAGCGCCGCGGGCCAGGTGTTGCCGTTCGATCCGACGGTAGGCGCGCCCGATCTGCCGCTGGTCCGTGAGGCCGACTCGGTGGTGACGCGGTTCCTGGCGCATGCGCGGGACGCGGATCCGACCTTCTTCGGCGGGGTCGTGCAGGCGTGGCGGGCGGGCGATGATGTCGTGCTCACGGTGGAGACGCAGCGGTACTGGTTCCGGCCCGACGCGCCGGCGGAGGTCATTCGAGCCGTGATGGCGGTCGCGCAGGATCTCGAGAAGAAGGGACGCCGCTGGACGGAGCTGGACGCGCGCTTCGCCGGGCAGGTCGTCGTTCGCTGGGGGGACGCATGAGCGTGTCGCCCACCCGGCTCGTCGCCGCGCTCGACCTGGGCAGCACCAAGGTCGCCGCCGTGATCGCCGAGGTGCAGGGCGACAATCGCATCTCCGGTCTGCCGCATTCTCGGCGTCGGGGTGGAGCGCTGCGTCGGGGTCCGCCGCGGCGTGGTACGCGGCATCGAGGAGACCACCCGGGCGATCCAGAAGGCGATGAAGGATGCCGAACGGATGGCCGGGGTCGAGGTGGGCGCGGTGTACTGCGGCATCGCCGGCGAGCATGTGGCGGGGCAGACCTCCACCGGGGTCGTCTCGGTGACCGGCGGCGAGATCCGCACCGGTGACGTGGCCCGGGTGAACGACGTCGCCTCCAGCGTGCCGCTGGGCAAGGACCACGAGCTGCTGCACGCGATCCCGCAGGACTACCTGGTCGATATGCAGCCGGGCATCACCGAACCGATCGGGATGACCGGGTCCCGGCTCGATGCGCAGGTCTACCTGGTGACCGTACTGTCCAGCGTGCCGCAGAATCTGAGGAAGTGTGTGGAGGGGGCCGGGCTACCACCTCGCCGAGCTGGTGCTGGAGCCGCTGGCCGCGAGCCTGGCGGTGCTGACGCCCGACGAACGGGAGCTCGGGCTGTGCCCTGGTGGAGCTGGGCGGCGGCTCCACCAACGTGGCTATCTTTCAGGGCGGCAAGATCCGGCACACCGGCTCGCTGCTCATCTCGGGCAGTCATGTCACCAACGATATCGTGCATGGGCTGCAGGTCACCCAGCAGGAAGCGGAGAAGCTGAAGGAGCGCTCGGGCGGGGCATGGGAGCCGCTGGTGCCGGAATCCGACGTGATCCAGCTGCCCGGTACCCCGGGACAGGGCGCTCGCGGGGCGCATCGCCAGACCCTCGCGCACATCATGCGGATGCGCCTGCAGGAGACACTGGAGTTCGCCCACGACGAAATCACCAGGGCGGGGTATCATCAGCGGCTGCCGGCGGGCGTGGTGTTGACGGGTGGTGGGGCGCAGGTGCCGGGGATCATCGAGCTGGCCCGCGAGGTCTTCGCGATGCCGGTCCGGGTGGGCCGGAGCGGCCAGGGCCTCATCGGGCTGACCGATAGTGTCGAGGCGCCGAAGTTTGCGGTGGTGGCGGGGCTGGCGCTGTACGGGACGAAGCAGCTGGCGCAGGGAGCGGCGTTCGGGTCGGGCAAGCGGAGTTCGCAGGCGGTCGAAAAATTCGTTCGGCCGGTGCGGCAGTGGCTCCAGGACTTCTTCTGAGAGAATCTCCCATGATCTTCGAGCTGGAAGAATCCGGCGCACAGAACGCGCGCATGAAGGTGATCGGGGTCGGTGGCGGCGGCGGGAACGCCGTGAACCGCATGATCGAAGAGCAACTCCGCGGAGTGGAGTTCATCTCGGTCAACACCGACTCCCAGGCGCTCACCAATTCGAAGTCCGACGTCAAGGTCCAGATCGGCAAGAAGCTGACCCGCGGACTCGGCGCCGGGGCCCGTCCCGAGATCGGGCGGCAGGCGATCGAGGAGAATCGTGACGACATTGTCAATGTGCTTCAGGGCGCCGACATGGTCTTCGTGACCTGCGGGATGGGAGGCGGCACCGGCACGGGAGCGGCGCCGATCATCGCCCAGATGGCGCGCGACATGGGGGCGCTCACCGTCGGCATCGTGACCAAGCCGTTCCTCTTCGAGGGCAAGAAGCGAATGCGGCAGGCGGAGATGGGCATCGCCGAGATGCGCAATTCGGTCGACACGATGATCGTCGTTCCGAACGAGCGGCTGCTCGCCGTCGTGGGGAAGGGCATCCCGTTTCAGGATTCGCTCAAGAAGGCCGATGAGGTGCTGCTGCAGGCGACGCAGGGCATTGCCGACCTGATCACCAAGACCGGCATCATCAACGTCGACTTCGCCGATGTGCGCACCATCATGCAGAACGGCGGGTCGGCGCTCATGGGCACCGGGATCGGCCGGGGCGAGAACCGGGCGATGGAGGCGGCGCAGCAGGCGATTTCCAGTCCGCTGCTCGACAACGTCTCGATCTCCGGCGCGACCGGGGTGCTGATCAACATCACCGGTGGCGCGGATCTCACGCTGGGTGAGGCCACTACGATCAACGACATCATCCACGATGCGGTGGGGGATGAGGCCGAAATCATCTTCGGCGCCGCCACCGATCCGTCGATGCAGGGCGAGGTCCGCGTGACGGTTATCGCGACCGGATTCGACCGGGTCGAGACGCCGGCCATCGCCCCGGTGCTCCCCGCCAAGCCGGCGCCCGGGGTGATCAACTTTCCGACCGGGAAGCGGATGCCTGCCCCACCGCCCGTCGCGCAGACTCCCCTGACGTCACCGACGATGCCTGCCCGCAGCGAGCCCAGGCGCACGCCGACGGCAGGCGATGTCCCCGAGATGGAGATTCCGACCTTCATCCGCCGGCAGATGGACTGACAGGTGAAGAAGCTTCTCCTCGCAGCGATCCCCATGCTCTGCGCCACGGCGATTCTTGCCGTGGCCGCTTTGTTCGCCATCCACGACAGCTGGCCCTGGCTCAATGGACGCGTCACTCCGACGCCCACGGTCCAGGAGCTGTTCTCGGAGCGGCTGGACACGCTGCGCCAGGGGGAGACCGTCTCCCAGCTCTTCACCCGACAGGGACTGCCAATCCCCACCCTGGATCGCAACAGCTCGAACGGGCTCTTCGATCCGCGGCGGCTCCGCTCCGGACTGGTCTTCAGCTTCCAGCGACCGGCCGACGACACCGGCCAGGTAAGGGTGGTGTTCCGGGTTGGACCGGAGCAGCGGGTCGCACTCCGGCTCTCGCGGGATGGATGGCACGCCGCGTCGGAACCGATTGTCTGGCGGGTCGAGCCGGTGATCCTCCAGGGTCGCATCACGACGTCGCTGTATGACGCGCTCGATACCGAGGTCGACGATACCCTTCTGGCCCCCGAGGACCGGGTGCGGCTCGCCTGGGATCTGGCCGATATCTTCGCGTGGCAGGTGGACTTCAGCCGCGACATCCGGCCGGGCGACAGCTTCCGGGTCGTGGCCGAGCGTCTGGTGTCCGAAGAAGGTGAAGTGCGGTTCGGCCGGGTGCTGGCGGGCGATATGGTCATCGGCGGGCTGGGGTTCAGCGGCTACCGCTGGACCTCTCCTGACGGAAGTTCGGGCTTCTACGACGCCAACGGTCGCTCGCTGCGTCGGGCCTTTCTGCTCGCCCCAGTGCAGTTCCGGCGGATCTCCTCCAGGATGAGCGGCAGCCGCCTGCACCCGATCCTCGGCATCGTCCGCCGGCATGAGGGAATCGACTTCGCGGCCAACCCCGGGACCCCGGTCATGGCCGCGGGCGATGGTGTCGTGACCCGGCGCGAGTGGAGCGGCGGCTTCGGCAATCTCATCGAGATCCGGCATGCGAACGGCATCGTCACCCGCTACGGACACCTGCAGGGATTCGCGACCGGGCTCACCCCGGGTGAGCGGGTCTCCCAGGGTGAGGTGATCGGCTACGTCGGATCCACCGGCCTCGCCACGGGGCCGCACCTGCACTACGAGTTTCGGGTCAACGGCGTCGCCCGCGAACCGCGCGACGCCGATCTCGGCAGTGGTGACCCGGTTCCCCTCGCCCAACAGCGCGACTTCGACCGCGAACGTGCCCGCCTGCTCACGCTGCTGAACGGTGCGTTTCCGGCCTACGCCGATCGCGCCGATGGTCGTGCGGTCGCCGGGGCCAGCTTCTAGCCGCCCGCCCGGGCCCCCGCCCGTGGAGCTTTTTCCCGCCATCGATATCCGCGCCGGCCGCGTCGTCCGCCTGAGTCAGGGCGAGCCCGGGCGCGAAACCTCCTACCACGATGATCCCGTAGCGCAGGCGGAGCAGTTCATCGCTGCCGGAGCGCGCTGGCTTCACCTGGTCGACCTCGACCGCGCCTTTGGCACCGGCGAGAACCTGGTCGTGATCGGCCGGATCGCGACGACCACCCGTGCCCGCGTGCAGATCCAGGTGGGAGGTGGCATCCGCTCGCTCGAGGCGCTCCGCACCGTGCTCGACCTGGGCATCGCGCGCGCCGTGCTGGGCACGGCGGCGGTGACCGATCCCGCGCTGGTGCCGGTGGCGATGGCGGAAGCCGGTAGCGACCGGATCGCGATCGGGCTCGACGCGAAAGCCGGTCGGGTCGCGATCCGCGGCTGGGTCGAGACCACGGAGCTGTGGGTGGATGACGTGTGCCGCCGAGTACTCAGCGAGGGAGCACAGACCATCATTTACACCGATGTGGGACGCGACGGCATGCTGACGGGCCCCGATCTCGACGGCGCGTCGCGGCTCCAGCGACTCGGCGCGTCGGTGATCGCGAGCGGTGGCGTCGCTTCGCTCGACGATCTCCAGGCGGTCCGCGCCGCCGGGCTCGCCGGCGCGATCGTCGGCCGGGCGCTCTACGAGCAGCGGTTCACGCTGGCCCAGGCACTCCTGTGCTGCTGATGCGCCTGCGCCTTGCCGATTGCCCCGGGCCGGTGACATAGCGTGTTCCGCCTCGTCCTCGTGATCCTGCTGGCGGCTGCCGCCGCCTGGTTCACCTACTGGCGACTCGAGCGTCTCGGCGCGCGGGCCTGGGCAGCGGCGCTCGCCCGCGCCATCGCCTGGACCGGACTGGGTCTTCTCCTGCTGGATCTGACCTGTGCCGATCGTACCGGCGCCGTCGGCCGCCCGCTGGTACTCCTCGATGGCAGCCTCAGCATGACCGCCGCGGGGGGCCACTGGCCAGCGGCCCGCGACTCCGCCCGCGCCTGGGGTGAGGTGCGGCTCTTCGGAGATGCGCGCGCCGTCGAAGACACGGTGCCGGCCCTCGGGCGTTCCGAGCTCGGTCCGGCGCTTCGCGCCGCCGCGGCGTCGGACCGTCGCGTCATCGTGGTCACCGATGGAGAACTCGACGACGCGGGGGAGCTGCCGCCCGAGGCGCTCACCCGGGTTGGCATCCGCACCTTCCGGCGCGATTCGGCGGCTGACCTCGCGATCACGAGCGTGGAGGGGCCCGATCGGGTCACGGCAGGCGATACGGTCCGCCTGGTCGCGACCGTTCGCGCCTACGGCGCCCGCGTCGACAGCGCCCGGGTGACCGTGCGCCTCGACCAGCGGGTCCTGGCGCGGCGGGCCGTGCAGCTCGGCGCGGACGGCAGTGCCAGCCTGTCGCTGCCCTTCTCGAGCACCGGACTGAGCGGCGACCTGCTGCTCCGCGTCGGCCTCGCCGACTCGACGGACAGCGAACCGCGAGACGATGCCCGCCTCTGGCTGGTGCGGGTCGCCCCGACGCCAGGTGTCGTGCTGCTGGCGAGCCCCACGGACTGGGATGCCCGATTTCTGCTGAACACACTCCGGGAGGTGGCGGATCTTCCGGTCCGCGGCTACGCACGCATCGAGGCGGGGCGGTGGCGTTCGATGGAAACGGTGCAGCCGGTTTCCGGCGACGAAGTCCTCCGGGCGACCCGGCGTGCCGACCTGCTGGTCGTGAAGGGAGGCGGTCGCGAGCTGGTCCCCGGCAGCCGGGCACGGGGGATCTGGCGCTGGCCCAGCGGGGAGGGGGGGGAGACCCTCATTCCGGGAGAGTGGTACGTGACGGCCCACGGCAATTCGCCGATCGCGGGCGCACTGCTCGGACTCCCGGTCGATTCCTTCCCGCCACTGCTGCAGATCACGCCGATCGAGCCGGGTGTGGGCGATTGGGTAGGGCTCGCCGCCCAGCTCGGACGTCGGGGCGCTGAACGCCCCATCTTCACCGGACAGGTGGTCGGGCACCGGCGCGAGGTGATGACCGCGGCCGACGGCCTGTGGCGCTGGAGGTTCCGCGGTGGGTCGAGCGAGCAGGCATACCGGTCGCTGGTGGCGAGCACCCTCTCCTGGCTGCTGGCGAGCGAAGACTCGGCCGGTGGCAAGGCGCGCCCGGTCCGCCCCGTCGTGTCGAACGGGCGGCCGGCGATCTTCGAATGGACGGGGAGCGGAACGCCGGGCGTGCTTCCGCTGGCGGTGACCGGCGAAGGATCGGTCCGACGCGACACCCTCCGGTTCGACGGGGCTGGACGCGCCGAACTCCGGCTCGCGCCCGGCCGCTATCGCTACGATCTCGAGGGGGGTGGCACCGGTGTGATAGTCGTCGACCGCTGGTCCGAGGAGTGGCTGCCCCGGCGCGCGGTCCTCACCGACCGCGAGGCGCCCGCGGCCGCACCGGCGGGGCTGACCAGTACCCGCCGATGGATCTGGCTCTTCTTTCTGGTGATCGCCGGCCTCAGCGTCGAATGGTTCGCGCGCCGGCGCCTGGGGTTGCGCTGACTCAGGCATCCCGACCGCTGACAGTCCGCAGCCGATGCCTCTAGATTCCGCGCCATGACCTCCCGCATCGGCGACGCCCCCAGACTTTCGCTCTGGCAGCGGCTCAAGCGCGCCGCACTGACCGACGTCGGCGCGCTGGCCCGCGGCATGAACGCCGCGGACCTCGAGGCGCTGGAGCGCACGCTGATCGAGGCCGACTTCGGGGTGCAGGCCACCA
The DNA here is from genome assembly GCA_963726955.1 of uncultured Gemmatimonadales bacterium. Lineage (GTDB taxonomy): Bacteria > Gemmatimonadota > Gemmatimonadetes > Gemmatimonadales > GWC2-71-9 > JADJOM01. The sequence continues at coordinate 58,526 of CAVSEC010000017.1, forward strand.
TCGATCTGGTCCAGACCGTCGAGGACGAAGTGCGCCGGGGCCGGCTGAAGACCGAGATCGACCTGCGTCAGGCGGTGCTGGGCCGGCTGATCGAGTTGCTGCAGGTTCCCGGATCCACGCCAGGCGCGCTGGCTCGCGCCACCGATGCCGGCCCGACCGTGCTGCTCTTCGTCGGCGTCAACGGCGTCGGGAAGACCACCACCGTGGCGAAGCTGGCCAGGCGCCTGCAACGGGAAAGGCGCACCGTGCTCCTCGGTGCCGCCGACACCTATCGCGCCGGCGCGATCCAGCAGTTGCAGGTCTGGGCGGAACGGCTCGGCGTGCCCTGCGTCGCCGGAGCGCCGGGGGGCGATCCGGCGTCGGTCGCTTTCGACGCGATCGAGGCCGCCGCGACCCGGGGCTGCGACACGGTGCTCATCGATACCGCTGGACGTCTGCACACCCAGGACGGCCTCATGGACGAGCTGCGCAAGGTCGTCCGGGTGATCGCCCGGAAACGGCCCGGAGCGCCGCATGAGACGCTCCTGGTCCTGGATGGCACCGTGGGACAGAACGCCATTCAGCAGGGAAAGCAGTTCGCCCTTGCGGTGCGGCCGACGGGGATCATCGTAACCAAGCTCGACGGCAGCGCCCGCGGTGGCGCGGTGGTCGCACTCCGCAAGGAGCTCGGACTGCCGATCCGCTTTCTCGGCCTGGGCGAATCCGCCGACGATCTGTCGCCGTTCGATCCCGCGAGCTTTGCTGCACGCCTGCTGGAGTCGGATGGCTAAGGGCCGAAGGCCAAGCACCAGGTTCCGAGGCGGATTTCCACGCCCGGCGCTCGGCACTCGGCGCCCGGCAGTCGGACCTCGAGCGTAGCGCATGCCCCTCCTCCGCCCGGACACGCCGATCAAGTTCCTGAAAGGCATCGGCGAGCACCGCGCCACCGCCTTTGCGCGCCTCGGCGTCAGGACGGCGCAGGAACTCCTCTGGCACATTCCCTTCCGGTACCTTGATGCCTCGAGCGTCACGCCGCTCGCCGGCGCCCGCGTCGGTGATGAGGTGGCCTGCGTGGGGAGAGTCGTCGCCAAGCACCTCATGCCCACCAGGAGCGGCCTCCGCATCTTCACTGCGGTGCTGCGGGATGCCAGCGGGATGCTGGAGTGTGCGTGGCCAGGGCAGGGATTCCTGGACCGCACCATCGAAGTCGGGCAGACGCTCCTGGTGGTCGGGCCGGTCCGATTCTACCATGGCCGGCAACTCACACCCCGTGAGTTCATCGTCCTTGCGGAGGCAGAGCCGGAGGGCCAAGGCGACGAACCGGCTTCGATCGGCCGGGTGCTCCCGGTCTACCGGGCGACGGAGGGGTTGTCGCACAAGGTGATCCGGAGCCTCATCGACCGGCACCTCGAGTCGCTGATCGCCTTTTCCGCCGATCCGCTGCCGGAGGAGCTCCGGACCTCGCTGGAGCTCGGCGACGTGCCAACCGCGCTTCGGGCGGTGCATCGGCCCGCCTCGGTGGAGGCGGCGGAGGCCGGGCGCCGCCGGCTCGCCTTTGATGAGCTGCTGGACCTGCAGCTCATGCTCACCCGGGCGCGGGTGCTCGCCAAGCGGAGGCGGAGCGGCGTCCCCTTCGAGGTTCGCCACACCTACACCAGGCGATTGGCGGAGACGCTCCCCTGGAAGCTCACCACCGATCAGAAGCGCGCGATCCGCGAAATCACTGCCGACATGACTGCGGCGGAGCGGATGCACCGACTGCTCATGGGGGATGTCGGCACCGGCAAGACGATCGTGGCGCTGTTCGCCATGCTGCTCGCGCTGGAGAACGACTACCAGGCCGCCCTCATGGCGCCGACCGAACTGCTGGCCGAGCAGCACTTCGACACGCTGACCCGGCTGCTCGAACCCCTGGAACTGCGCCCCGAGCTCCTCCTCGGGCGCCTGACGAACCAGGAGAAGATGGCTCGCCGCAAGAAGCTTTCCAGCGGGCAGGCGCGGCTGGTCATCGGCACGCACGCTCTGCTCGAGGACAGTGTCGCATTTCACCGGCTGGGCCTGGTGGTCATCGATGAACAGCATCGGTTCGGTGTCGACCAGCGCGCCCAGCTGATCGCCAAGGGGAACGCCCCTGATGTGCTCCTGCTGACGGCGACGCCGATTCCCCGTTCGCTCGCATTGACCCGGTTCGGCGACCTCGACATCTCCACGCTCCGTTCCCGCCCGCCTGGACGCGGGCAGTATCAAGACCGGGGTACGCACCGGGGCGCAGCGCGATCGCGCGCTTGCCTTTGTGCACGAGCAGTGCGAGCGGGGCCGCCAGGCGTACGTGGTCCTGCCGGTAATCGACGAGTCGGAACGGGCCGACTTGCGCGCCGCGACGATCGAGGCCGAGCGGCTCCAGGGCAGGTGGCCGGACCTCGTCGTGGGGCTGGTGCATGGCAAGCTCAAGGCGGCGGATCGCGATGAACGGATGCGCCGGTTCCGCGCCGGCGAGATCGACGTGCTGGTGGCGACGACGGTGATCGAGGTCGGCATCGACGTGGCCAATGCGACCGTGATGCTGATCGAACACCCGGAGCGATTTGGACTGGCCCAGCTGCATCAGCTGCGCGGGCGGATTGGACGTGGGGAGGGGGAGAGTTTCTGCATCCTGGTCGCGGAGGAGCCGGTCCCGGTCCGGCTCAAGGCGTTCGCGACAACCAACGACGGATTCAAGATTGCCGAACTGGACCTGCAGGAGCGGAAGATGGGCGACCTCATCGGCGAACGGCAGGCGGGAGACTTCGAGCTCAGGCTGGCTCGGCTGCCGGACGACACCGACCTGCTCGGTGAGGCCCGGGACGTCGCCCGCCGGATCCTGGAGCAGGATCCGCTGCTGGTTCGGCCCCGGCATCAGCCGCTCAAGGAACGTGCGTTAGGCAGGTATCCCCGGGCGGTCGAGTTGTTCCGGACAGGCTGACCCATCTGGTATGGGGATCCCCACGCGGACTGGCCCGCAGTGGGGCGTTAGAAGGCCACGCGCACGCCGACACGGGTCGCGGTTCCAACGAAGCTGACGGTCGGCTCGAACGGGATATTGGCCGGTGGTCGGGCGGGGCGCGTGAGCTCCCACACGAAGAGCCCCGCGGTCACCAGGAGCGTGGCTTCGCCGCCCAGCAGCCAATTTCGCGCTCGCCGGTCACCCTGCAGCGAGGCCTGGTAGAAGCCCTCGGTCACCGGGTCCAGGTAGCTGCCGCCCGGTTGCAGATCGCAGCGCGACTGATCTGCCTCACAATACAGGTTCAGCCGCTGATAGGCGCGATCGGCCGCGCGATGCGCCTCGGCGGCCTTGAGCCCCATCCCGATGGTGGCGGCGAGCGTGGCCCACTTGCCATAGGTGACCACCGCGGGCACCTGCCGGGTCCAGGTGGCATCCCGCTGCTGGCCCGCGAGCGGGACGGCGAGGAGTGCCAGGCACGCCAGGATGGAGAGCACGTATCCGCTTCATTGCCGCAGCCGGTGCAGATCGCCGCGTCCCCCGAGCACCAGGAAGCTGTCGTCGCCGAGCATGAGGGGCGCGAGTTCGAGCGGGCGTCCGAGCGGGACCGTCCAGACCTCGGTGCCTTCAGTCCGGTCAAAGGCGCGGAGCGCGCCATCGGACGCTCCGACCAGCAGCCACGGGCCCCGGATCGCGGGGGCGCCCGTGGCCGCCCAACCGGGGCCGCGCAGCCGGAATGCCACCGGCGTGGCCCCGGCGACGACACCGGTGGATCGCACCGGCCTGGGTCACGGCGTAGATCGTATCGCCAATCGCGACCGGTGAGTTGAGGATCGGCCCGTCGAGCCGGACTCGCCATCGCTCGGTGAGGCTGTCCGGGTCGATGGCGATGACCAGCGAATCGCCGGTCGCGGAGACCAGTGCGCTGCCGACCAGGATCCATGGGGAGGTCGCCGTGCCGGTGGCACGGCGCCGGCGCGTCACGGTCCCGTCGCTCATCCGCAGCAGGTAGAGGCTGTCGAAGGACACGATGAGTGCCTGGCCACCACCCACCGCCAGGGCCCCGGTGCGGTTCGGGAGGAGGCGCCGGCGCCACGCGATCTTCCCATCCCCGGGTCGGAGCGCGAGGAGCTGCCCCTCACGGGTACTGACGAGGAGCATCCCCTCGATGAGCGCGATGGGTGTCTGCACGTACCCGGTCCGGGTCGACCAGAGCTCATTGCCGCTGCGCACGCTGAAGGCATGGACCCGCCCCTCTGGCCGGTCGGTCGCCGCGTAGAGCACGGCACCATCGACCAGCACCCCGCCAACGAGCGGTCCCGCGACTCGATGGGCCCAGCGCGTCCGGCCCGATTGCAGGTCGACGGCGACCACCCGCCGATCCGAACCGCCCAGGTAGGCATTGAGCGAGTCGGTGGCGATCGGCGCGCTGGGTCCCCGCACCGGGCGGCTGGCCCACAGCCGGGTAAGCGGCGTCCCGGCAATTGCGGTGGCGGGCCTGGCGTCGCCCGGGTCGAACTCCGGATCGGGGCGAAACCCGGCGCATCCCGCGTTGACCATGACTACCGTCACCGCTAGACTCCACGCCCCACGGCGAGCCAGCCGCTCCCCCCGTCCACACCGATCATGACGAACGCCCGTATCGCCGAGTTGTCCAGCCACGAAGGCCTCCCCGTGACGGTCCAGGGGTGGGTGAGCCACGTCCGCTCCAGCGGAAAGATCGCGTTCGTCGTCGTCCGCGACGGCACCGGCGACCTGCAGGGGGTGCTGTCCCGCAAGGAAGTGACGGAGACCGTCTGGGAGCGGTTCGCCGCGCTGACCCAGGAGACCTCGGTGGCGCTCACGGGCACGGTGCGCGCCGAGTCGCGCGCGCCCGGTGGCTACGAGATGCACGTGAGCGATCTGCAGATCCTCGGAATGAGTCCCGAGTTCCCGATTCAGCCCAAGGAGCACAGCACCCAGTTTCTCTTTGAGCACCGGCACCTCTGGCTGCGGAGCCGACGGCAGGTGGCGATCGCCAAGGTGCGTCACGAGATCATCCAGGCCATCCGCGATTTCTTCTTCGAGCGCGACTTCACCCTGGTGGACACTCCGATCCTCACCGGCTCCATCGGCGAGCAGGCCGGGGAGCTGTTCAGTACCGATTACTTCGATCTCGGCAAGGCCTACCTCGCCCAGACCGGTCAGCTCTACGTCGAGGCGGCGGCGGCGGCGCTCGGCAAGGTGTACTGCTTCGGACCGACGTTCCGGGCCGAGAAGTCCAAGACGCGCCGGCACCTGACCGAGTTCTGGATGGTCGAGCCCGAGGTCGCGTTCAATGACTCCACCGCCAACATGCGCCTCCAGGAGGAGTTCGTCAGCTACGTCGTCGGCCGCGCCCTCGAGCGCCGCCCGGAGGAGCTCAAGGAGCTGGAGCGCGACACCGCCCCGCTCGAGACAGGTGCAGGCGCCGTTCGCGCGGATCTCCTACAGCGAGGCGGTGGCCCAGCTCAACTCGCATCGGCTCCGACATCGAATGGGGTCGGGACCTCGGCGGCGATGACGAGACCCTGCTGGCTCAGCGTACGACCGGCCGGTCTTCGTCTTCAACTACCCGAAGGGCGTCAAGGCGTTCTACATGAAGGAGAACCCCGACGACCCGCGCACCGTGCTGAACAACGACTGCCTCGCCCCGGAAGGGTACGGCGAGATCATCGGCGGTTCACAGCGCGAGGACGACTACGACCGGCTGCTCGCCCGCATTCACGAACAGGAGCTGGACCCCGAGGCCTATCGCTGGTATCTCGACCTTCGGAAGTACGGCACCTTCGTGCATTCCGGCTTCGGACTCGGCGTCGAGCGCACTGTTGCCTGGATCTGCGGTCTGCCGCACATCAGGGAGACGATTGCCTTCCCCCGGCAGATACACCGGCTCTATCCCTGATGCAGCGCCCGCGGCGCCGCGATCAACTGCGGGGTTCGCTGGACTGCTGCTTCACTTCGTCCCAGAGCCCATCCAGCGCCACGAGCCCCGCCGTCGCCAGATCGATGCCTCTGGCGGCTGCCATCGCCTCTACCGCACGGAACCGCCGCTGGAATTTCCGGTTGGCGCGATCCAGGGCGGTGCCGGGCTGGACGCGGGCCTTGCGTGCCAGGTTGACCACCGCGAACAGCAGATCGCCGATTTCGTCGATGAGCGCCTCGGAGGCTTGAGGGTGCACCGGCTCTCCTGAGGCCTCCGCCACCAAGCGAGGGGGAGGTTCCGTGGCAATCGCCTCGATGACCTCGTGCAGCTCTTCCACGACCTTGGCCGCCGGCCCCACGGTGTCGGGCCAGTCGAAACCCACCGAGGCGGCGCGTTCCTGGAGGCGGTACGCCAGGAGGAGGCTGGGGAGGGCCGGCGGCAGGCCGTCGAGCGTCCCACCAGATTTCTCCTTCGACTTCAGCCTGGACCAGCCCTCGGCCGGCCCCAGCTGGAACAGATGCGGATGTCGGCGACGCATCTTCGCCTCGAGGTCGCCGGCGACCTGATCGGCGTCGAAGTCCCCGCGCTCCTCACCGAGCACCAGCTGCCAGGCGAGGTGCAGCATCAGATCGGCGACTTCCTCCCGGATGGCAAGCGGTTCACCGACCGCAATGGCGTGATCGAGTTCGAAGACCTCTTCGATCAGGTAGGGACGGATCGTCTCGCGCGTCTGGACGCGGTCCCAGGGGCAGCGCCGGCGCAGGTCACGCACCATCGCCAGGGCTCGTCCAAGCGCTGAATTATCTTGCATTTATCCTCCTCGACTCCTATCATACCCGCCGCTTGAGCATGCCGTCAATTCCAGCCGAACCGGCGCGCGCGTGGGCCGACATCGATCTCGCCGCCGTCGTCGCCAATGCCCGGACCATCGCGGCGTCTTCCGGCGCCCGACTGCTCCCGATGGTCAAGGCGAATGCCTATGGCGTCGGGGCGCTGCCGGTCGTGCGGGCGCTGGAGGCGCTCGATCCCTGGGGCTTCGGGGTCGCGACGGTCGAGGAAGGCGCTGAGCTGCGCGCCGCAGGGATCACCCGCCCGATTCTGGTCTTCACCTCCCTCCAGCGTTCACTGATCCCCCAGTATCATCAACACGAGTTGCGCCCCGCCATCGGCGATCGTGAGGCGCTCGAGGCGTGGCTGGGGCAGGGGGACCGGCCGTTCCATGTGGAATTGGACACCGGCATGGCGCGGGCGGGGTTCCGCTTTGATGCCCCAGCCGACTGGATCGGTTTGCTCGACGAGGCCCCCGGGATGGAAGGGGCGTTCACGCATTTCCATTCGGCGGACACCGATCCCGACTCGGTCGAGCGGCAGTGGCGGCGATTTCAGGAGCTGCTGCAGGCGCTCCCTCGCCGACCGGCACTGGTCCACGCGGCCAACAGCGCCGCCGCGCTCCGAGGGCGAGCCTACGCAGGTGACCTGGTCCGGCCCGGGATCTTCCTGTACGGCGGGGAGGTGGGTGGTGTCCGGCCCGTACCGGTCGCCCGGCTTCGGAGCAGGGTCATCGCGCGGCGCACGGTCGCCCGCGGCGAAACGGTCAGTTATGGCGCGACCTGGACCGCCGCCCACGCTACCGAGGTGGCCACGCTGGCGATCGGCTATGCGGACGGCGTGCATCGAACGCTCAGCAACAACGGGATGGTCGAGTTGAACGGCGCCGTCGTCCCCATCGTCGGCCGGGTGACGATGGACTGCATCATGGTCGCCGTCGAGGGGCGCTGTGCGCTCGGTGATGTGGCCACCATCTTCGGTGGCCTCGTCTCCCTCGACGCCCAGGCGCGTCGGGCCGGGACGATCACCTATGAACTGCTCACGGCGATGGGGCCGCGCGTTGCGCGGAGGTACACATGAACCAGCACTTCGCGTCCCTGGTCATCGGACTTGCCCACCAGGCCGACCAGGCCATCTCGGGCCATCTCCCGCCCGGCGCCCCGGGTCATCCCGACCCGCGCGAGGTGGCGCGGACGCTCATCGACACCCTGGGGATGCTGGAGCAGAAGACCCGGGGTCAGCTGGACCCCGACGAGCAGCGGCTGCTGGACGAGGCGCTGACCGGTGTCCGGTTCCGATTCGTCTCCACGGAGAAGAAGTAGTCTGCGCCGGGCCGCCCTGATCGTGCTGGATGGGGTGGGCTTCGGTCCTGCACCCGACACCGACGCCTACGGCGATACCGGCAGTGACACGCTGGGCAACGTGGCGCGCGCCGTGGGCGGGCTGCGACTGCCCAACCTCGAGCGCATGGGGCTCGGAACCATTGCACCACTCAGCGGTGTGCGGGCGGTAGAGGCGCCGGAGGCGGCGTGGGGCCTTGCGATCCCTGCCAGCGCCGGGAAGGACAGCACCTCCGGGCATTGGGAGTTGTGCGGGCTTACCCTCACCACGCCGTTCACGACCTATCCCGACGGATTCCCCGCGAGCTTCATCTCGGCGCTCAGTGCGGTGACGGGACGTGGAGTGCTCGGCAACTGCGTGGCCTCGGGGACCGAGATCCTCAACCGGCTAGGGTCGGAACACCTGGCGACCGGGAAGTGGATCCTCTACACCTCTGCGGACAGCGTCTGTCAGCTCGCGGCGCACGAAGAGCTCGTGCCTGTCGCCGAGCTCTATGCCGCCTGCCAAGCGGCCCGAGGGTTATTGAGCGGGCCGGATGCCGTCTCGCGGGTCATCGCCCGCCCGTTCGCGGGGGCGGCGGGGGACTGGAGACGGACCGAGCGTCGCAAGGACTTCAGCGTGCCGCCACCGGGGGAGACGCTGCTCGATCGGCTGGTTGCCGCCCATATCCCCCGCCTCGGCATCGGCAAGGTCGACGACCTTTTCGCCGGTCGGGGCATCACCAGCATGCACCCGAAGACCAATGCCGAGACCTATGCGGCGATCGCGAGCGCGTTGAGGGTCATGGCGCGCGGGCTCCTGTTCGCCAATGTGGTCGAGTTCGACCAGTCGTGGGGTCACCGGAATGATGTCCCCGGGTTCCACCAGGGGCTCCTTGCGCTCGACGCGGCCCTGCCAGGGATGCTGGCCCCGATGCGGGACGAGGATCTGGTTATAATTACCGCCGATCACGGTAATGACCCGACGACGCCATCCACCGATCACTCCCGCGAACGGGTCCCGGTGCTGGCAATCGGCCCCCGCATTCGGCCGCGGCCCATCGGCGTTCGACCGACCTTCGCCGATGTAGGACAGACCCTCGCCGCGTTCCTCGGCGTTCCGGCCCTGGCAGCCGGCACCTCGTTCCTCGGTGAGATCTGGGATGGCTGAGCCGTTGCTGGAGGCGGCCCGGGCGGCGCAGTCCCGCGCGTGGTGTCCCTACTCCCGGTTCCCGGTGGGTGCGGCCCTCGAGGCCGAGGACGGCCGGGTGTTCGTCGGGTGCAACGTGGAGAACGCCTCGTTCGGGTTGACGATCTGCGCCGAACGGGGCGCGGTCATGGCTGCCGTCGCGGCGGGAGCCCGGCGGTTCCGGCGACTGCTCATTGTCGCCGATGCGGATCCTCCGGTGAGTCCCTGCGGCGCCTGCCGCCAGGTACTCGCGGAGTTCGGCGGGGAGCTGGAAGTCACCGGTGTGGGACCGGCGGGGACGCGGCGCTGGACGCTGCGGGAGCTCCTGCCGGATGGATTCGCGTTCGACAGAGGTGGTACGGATTGACGACGATTCAGATGCGCCGCTTCTCCTTCGTCGCCGCACCCGCGGCGCTCGTGCTGCTGACGGCCTGCCAGGAGCGTCTGGCCGCCCCGGCAGACTGCCCCAACCTCTGTCCCGGCAATTATGTCGTCCGGGACACCGTCCTGGTACCGACGCTCGGTACCGATTCGAGCTACCAGGGCTATGTCCGGGCCGGTCAGGGGACGTCGCTGCGTGTCTCCAATCAGCTCCCCGCCAGTGACGATCGGGCCGTGATCCGGTTCAACGCGCGCCCTGACTCATTCACGATCTCGGATACGGCCCGGCCCTATACCATCGACTCGGTGGTGCTGTCGATCGGGCTGCTGTATCGCGATACCGCGGTGAAGGATCTGGTGATCAGCCTCTACCGGTTGCCGGCCAGCCTCGACTCCGGGTTCACCTTCAACGACGCGGTCGCGGCGTTCATCCCCGGCGAATGTGATCGACACCTTTCATGTGAAGGACGATTCGCTGCGAAACGGCGGGAGCCTGACCAAGACCTTCAAGGGCGCGAGCCTCTCTCAGGTGCTCATCCCCGCTCCCGATAGCGGGGTGCTTGCAATGGGCGTGGGCATTCAGGCGGCGCAGCCCACCGGCATCCGGATCGGCGGCGCCGCCGGCGGAAGCGCGGCGCCGAGCTTCACGACCTATCTCCACGTCACGGTCGACACGACCGCCCTGGCGCGGACGTACGTGCGATCGCCGACCTTTGCCCGCTACCTCACCCAGTCGATTCCGCCGCTCGATACCACCGTCCTGACGGTCGGTGGTGCACCGAGTTCTCGCAGCGTGGTGCGATTTCCCTGGCCGACCTTGCTGCGTGACTCCGCCCAGCTGCTGCGGGTCACGCTGGAACTGATCCCCACCACCCCGATCCCCGGGCTTACCGGCGATACGGCGTTTCTGCAGGCCCGCCCGCTGCTGGCGGATTTCGGCGGCAAGAGCCCGGCGAGTACCGATGCGTTCTACATCGCGATTGCGCCGCTGCTCGAACGGCCAGACCGATACGGTGCGACTCGAGGTGCGCCGGGCGGCTGAGCCTGTGGCAAGGCAAGTCGCCGCTGCCGCCTGCCTTCATGCTGCAGCTCTTCCCGGAGGCGAGCAGCTTCACCCGGCGCCACCTTCGGCTCCACGCGGACCCCCGGATTCGAGCCCCGGCTCCGGGTGACCTACGCCCTCACGTTCCCCTTCGAGAATCCCTGATGCGGCTGACTCGCGTGATGGCCGTCGCCGCACTGGTTGCGGCGCTGTCCCGCGCTGCCCGGTGGACCTCTCGGCCCAGTCGTCGCTGTTCGGGGTCCGGGGCCTGGGCCTGCCCGGCCGGCCGCTGACGCCCGGACGCACGGGCCACCGGGGGCAGCTTCGGCGCTGTTCGACGGCGAGAGCGATCTCAATCCCGCCGCGATGGCGAACCTCCGCGCGGTCACCGCCGGGTTCGTGCTCGCGCCGACGTGGCGCACTGGGAGACCCCGGCGGGGACCGCCTCGCTCCGTGACACCCGCTTCCCGCTGGTCTTCGTCGGCGGGCCCATTCCCGGGCAGCAAGCTGGCGATCGGGGTCTCGCTCGGCAGCTACGCGGATCGCGACTTCCAGCTCGCCACGCACCGATTCGATCCTCGTTGCGCGGCGTACCCGGCTGCGTCTTCGATACCCTCAAGTCGCTCGGCGGCATCAACGAGATCCGCTTTGCCGCGGGCTACCAGCTCGGCCCCGAGACCAGCGTGGGTGGCGCGGTCTACTGGATCACCGGTTCGAGCCGGCTCGAGGCCCGCCGCTCCTTCAGCGATACGACCTTCATCCCCTTTCGGCAGACGGCGGAGTTGTCCTATCAGGGCGTCGGATTCTCGCTCGGCATCACCCAGCGGCTTACGCCCGCGCTGCAGCTCGCGGCGACTGATCCGCTCCGATGCGCAGGCGTCAGCGTCGACCGCGACTCCACCCACGCCTACAACGTCGACCTGCCCTACACGCTCAGCGCCGGCGCCATGCTGCAGGCGCCTCGAGGCATGCTGACCGTGGCGGCTTCGGGCAGCTATCCGGACCTGGTCCGGCGCGAACAGCGATCTGCAGGCGCAGGGCGGGGTCGGGGCGCGGAATACCATCGAGCTCTCGCTCGGAGGCGAGTACAGCCGGAAATCCGCCGGCCCGCGAAGTCTCCCGCTGCGGCTGGGTGTCCGCTACGCCGAGCTGCCCTTTCCCGTGGTGGCGGGACAGAAGCCCAAGCGAATTCAGCATCTCGGCCGGCACCGGGCTGCGCTTCGCGCAGGATCGGGCCGGTATCGACCTCGGCACTGGAGCATGCCTGGCGCAGTGAGGGCATCGCAGTACAAGGAGCGCGCGCTCATCCTCACCTTCGGGCTCTCGATTCGACCGTATGGCGAGCGGGCCAGCGGTAGCGCCGCATGAAACGCCTCTACATCGAGACCTACGGCTGCCAGATGAACGTGGCCGACACCGAGCTGATGCTCGGGGTCTTCGGGCGCGAGGGCTACGTACAGACCGACGCGGCCCGAAGAGGCCGACGTCATGCTGGTCAACACCTGCGCGGTCCGCGACAACGCGGAGCAGCGGGTGATCGGCCGGCTGGGCGAATTGCAGCAGCTACAAGCGGCCGGGCACCGTCCTCGGCGTGGTCGGGTGCATGGCGCAGCGGCTCGGTCCTACGCTGCTCGAACGGGTGCCCAAGGTCGATATCGTCGCCGGGCCCGATGCCTACCGCAACCTCGCCGACCTGGTGGCCCAGGCCCAGGCCGGGGAGCGGCTGTCGGACACCGAGTTCCGGTCCTGGGAGCACTACGAGGATGTCCCGCCGGTGCGGGAGACCGCCGCGACCGCCTTCGTGACCGTGCAGCGCGGCTGCGATTATAAGTGCACCTTCTGCATCGTTCCGTATACCCGCGGACCCGAGCGGAGCCGCAGACTTGGGAGATGTGGTGCGTGAGGTCCGCACGCTCGCGGCACAGGGCACCACGGAGGTGACGCTCCTTGGGCAGACGGTCAACAGCTACCACGACGGTACGCACGACTTCGCCGACCTGCTCCGGGCCGTCGGCGCGGTGCGACGGGATACGGCGGGTCCGGTTCACCAGTCCGTATCCCGACCGATTTCACCGACCGGGTCATCGAGGCGATGGCCGACGGTGCCGGCCGTCTGCGAGCATGTGCACCTCCCGGTCCAGAGCGGCAGCAACGCGGTGCTCAAGCGGATGCTGCGGCGCTATTCCCGGGAGGAATACCTCGACGTGGTCGCACGGCTACGTGCGGCGATGCCCGACATCACCTTCTCGACCGATATCATCGTCGGCTTTCCCGGCGAGACGGAAGCGCAGTTCGACGAGACGCTCTCCCTGGTCGAGGCGGCAGGCTTTCGACGACGCCTACACCTTCAAGTACTCGGTTCGCGAAGGGACGCCCGCGGTTCGGCTCAAGGACCACGTGGACGATGCGGTGGCGGGCGACGCGACTGGAGCGGCTCATCGAGCGGGTGCGGGCCCAGGCCCGCCGGCGGCAGGATGGCGCGCGTCGGCAGCACCGTGGAGGTGCTGCTCGAGCGGGCGGCCAAACGGGGAGACTTGCTCCTCGGGCGGACCCGCACCAATCTCCTTGTCCTGGTGGACCTGCCGGCGACGGCCATCGGGCGAGTACCACCAGGTGCAGCTCACCGGAACCACCGGCTCGACCTTCACGGGCCAGGTCGTGCGCCCCCAGCTCGCGGTGCTCACATGAACCGGAATACGCTCCACAACGCGGTCGAGCACCACGTCGCCGAGGCGTACGCACTGCTTGTGCCTCACTACCCCGACTTCTGCGGCTGCGAGACCTGCCGTCTCGATGCCATGGTGTATGCCCTCAACCGGCTGCCGCCGCGCTACGTGGTCGGACTCGAGGGCTCGATCGTCACCGACCTCAATCTGGACAAGGACCAGAGCCGCGCCGCGATCGATGTGGCGGTGATGGAAGGGATCCGGAAGGTCAACCTCGCGCCGCGCTGCAGCCGGAAGGGCACCGGGAGCTAGCGCCGCGGCGCGGCTCGCGCCGATCGGCAGGGCGCAGGTGAAGCCCGCCGTACTGCTGCTGCTCTGCTACGGGGCCGGTCTCGCGACCGGCCTCCTGCGTTTCGGGGATCCTGCGCTCGTCGCCGTGGTGCTGCTCCTCGTCGCCCTCTGGGAGCCTGCGGACCGTCACTGTAGTCTGGTGCGTTGCGGCGCTGCTCGGTCGGGGCAGCGCCATCGTCGCCCAGCGACTCGACGCGGCCACCTGCCGCAGCTCGCCTGCGCGAGGGCACCGTCGCGCTGCAGGTGCGTCTCGAGGAGCCGGTCAGTCCGGAGGCGCGTCTGGCGCAGGCCAGCATCATGGGGGAGCGTGCCTCGGCGACGTCGACGCACGCTGGCCCGATGGGCGGACCCTTGGCGCCGGTACGGTGGGACGGGCCGAGGGACGCTGGATCCGTCGGCCTGATCGCGGCGGCCGGCCCGACGGGATCCTCGTGGTACAGCGCTTCGACAGCCTGGGCTTCTCCCCCACACCGACAGAGCGGCTCCGCAACTGGCTCGCGGCCACCTTCCGGCAACTCTACGGAGCGCGTACCGGCACGGTGGAGGCGCTCATCGTCAATCGCCGGGGCGGGATGGATCCCGAACTGCGCGATCGCTATGCCAGGGCAGGACTGGTGCACATCCTCTCGATCTCCGGCTTCCATGTCGGGGTGATCATCGCGTGGGTGGTAATGCTGGGCCGCCTGCTGGGTGCACCTCGTACGCGTACCGCGCTCTTCGCCGCCGGGCTGGCCGTCGGTCTATGTCCTCTTCCTGTCCTGGCCGCCCCCGGCCGCGCGCGCGGCGCTGCTCGCGGGGTCGGCGGTGCAGTTCCACGCTCGACAACGGAACCCCCAGGCGGTACCGCTCCTGGCGTTCACCTGCCTGCTGCTGATCCTGCTCGATCCCTGGGCGGTGCTGGACGCTGGCGCCTGGCTCTCCGCCGCTGCCTTGCTCGGCGCACTCCTCGCCACACGGTGGAGCGATCGCGCTCTCGGGACCGCATGGGGGTGGCGGATGCTCGCCGCGTCGGTGGGGGCGACGCTCGCGACCGCACCAATCACCGCGGCGCTGTTCGGCATGGTGTCCATCGCCGGGATCGTTCTGAACTTTGTGGCGATCCCGCTCGCCGCGCTCGCCGTCCCCGGGTTGCTCGCAAGTCTGCTCGCAGCCGCCATGTTTCCCGCCGTAGCTCCGCCGCTGGCGGCCGGATCAGGGGCGCTGCTCGGCCTGCTCGACCAGGTGGCCTGGTGGGGAGGACGCTGGGATGCTGCGGCGATCGTGGTCCCCGCGGAGCCGGCCTCCGCGCTTCCCTGGCTGGGGGTGCTGGCGGTGGCGGCATGGGCCCTCGCCGGTGGCGAGGCGCCGCGCTGGGTAGCGGCGCGCCGAGCGGCGTTTGGAGTCTGTGCGGCGAGCTGGCTCCTCCTGATCTCGGATGGGCTCGGTGCCGTCCATGACGCCAGCTCCGGCCTGACGTTACATTTTCTCGATGTCGGACAGGGCGATGCCGCCCTGCTCCGGACTCCCGCCGGCCACTGGGTGCTGATCGATGCGGGGCCCCGGACCGACCGGGACGATGCGGGCCGTCGCGTCGTGGCTCCCTTTCTGGCCCGGCACCGGGCGGGTGGTCTGGCCTTGGCTGTCGTCTCTCACGCACACGCCGACCACCTCGGTGGCCTCGGGGCGGTGCTGGATCGATACCCGGCTGCGCTGGTCGCCGAACCCGCCGAACTGGTGGCCGACCCGATGTACACCGACTTTCTCGATCAGCTCGAGGGGCTGGGTGTCCCGTGGCGGCCGGCGCGGGATGGGATGCGGATGGAGCTCGACAGCGTGCGTCTCACGGTCCTGCATCCCGACACTGCCTGGGGGGAGTGGCGACTGGACCTGAATGAGGACTCGGTCGTCCTGCTGATCGAATACCGGGGATTCCGCGCCCTCTTTCCCGGCGACGGCGGCCTGCATGCCGAGATGCGTCTCGCGGGACGAGTGGGCCCGGTGGACGTGCTGAAGGTCGGGCACCACGGCTCACGCTCCGCGAGTGGAGATCCCTGGTTGACCGAACTAGCGCCTCACGCGGCGGTGATCAGTCTGGGGCGGGACAACCGCTACGGCCACCCGCACGCCGAGGTGATCGAGCGCCTGACACGACATGGGATCGGCGTCTGGCGGACTGACCAGCTCGGGGACATCACCGTCACCACGGATGGCCAGGCGGTCACGATCGACGGCCGGGGCCGTCACGAGACTTTCAGAACGAGAGGACAACCGCGTGCTTCCCAATAGTCGTGTCATCACCATCGAGCGCTGGATTCTGGACGCAGGAGGAGAAGTACCCCGAGGCGACGGGCGAGCTCTCCAACCTGCTGTACGATATCGCGCTGGCCGCGAAGATCATCGCGGCCAGCATCCGCCGGGCGGGGCTGGTGAACATCCTCGGCTCGCGCGGGCAACACCAACGTGCAGGGCGAGGAGCAGCAGAAGCTCGACGTCTTCGCCAACGAGACGATGACCAACGCGCTGAACCACACCGGGCGCGTCTGCGTGATGGCCTCCGAGGAGGATGAGACCATCATCCCGGTCCCCGACCAGTACCAGCCGGGCAAGTACGCCGTGCTGTACGATCCGCTCGACGGCTCCTCCAACATCGACGTGAACGGCGCGGTCGGCACCATCTTCAGCGTGTATCGGCGGGTGACGCGTCGAGGGGAAGGGAAGTCTCGCTGATGTGCTGCAGCCCGGATGCAAGCAGGTCGCGGCGGGCTACGTGATCTACGGATCCAGCACGATGCTGATCTACAGCACCGGGCAGGGGGTCGCCGGGTTCACCCTCGATCCGTCGATCGGCGAGTTCCTGCTCTCCCACCCGAAGATCGACCACGCCGAGGGTGGGGAAGTACTACAGCGTGAACGAGTCGAACTTCGCGCGGTGGAGCAAGGGCACCCAGTGGGCGGTGCGCGGCTTTCACGGCGATCGCCCGGCGGAGATCGAGGGCAAGAACTGCCGCTACATCGGCTCGCTCGTCGCCGATTTCCATCGCAATCTGCTCGCCGGCGGCATCTTCATGTACCCGGCCGACACCAAGAATCCCCAGGGCAAGCTCCGTCTGCTCTACGAGGCCTCGCCCGATGGCCTTCATCGCCGAACAGGCCGGCGGCTCGGCCACCGATGGCATCCGGCGGATCCTCGACATCATGCCCACGGCAACCTGCACCAGCGGACACCACTGGTCATCGGCTCGCGCGAGGATGTCGGCTACGTGGCCGACACCCTGCACGCACAGGGCGAGGGGCAGGGAGTGAGCGAGCCGCGCACGGTGTCGGACCGCAGGACTGGACCGGGGATCCCGGGCGGGATCTCGGGCTCCCGGACAGTTTCCGTTCACCCGCGGCGTCTATCCGGCGATGTACACCGAGCGGCTCTGGACGATGCGCCAGTACGCCGGCTTCGGGACCGCCGAGGAAACCAACGGACGCTTCCGCCACCTGCTCGCCGCGGGACAGAGCGGGCTCTCCACGGCCTTCGATCTTCCCACCCAGATGGGGTATGACTCGGACCACCCGATGGCCGAAGGGGAGGTCGGGCGGGTCGGTGTGGCGATCGACACGGTGGAGGATCTGCACGATCTCTTCCGCGAGATACCGCTCGACAAGGTCTCCACCTCGATGACCATCAACGCCACCGCCGCCGTGCTGCTGGCGATGTACGTCGTGGTCGGCGAGGAGCAGGGCGTCCAGCGGACCGCACTCCAGGGCACGGTGCAGAACGATGTGCTCAAGGAGTACATCGCGCGGGGTACCTACATCTATCCCGCGGAGCCGTCGCTCCGGCTGGTGACCGATCTCTTCCGTTTCGTGGCCGAAGAGCGGATGAACTTCAATCCGATCTCGATCAGCGGCTACCACATGCGGGAGGCAGGCGCGACCGCGGCGCAGGAAGTGGGGTTCACGCTGGCCAACGCGCTCGAGTACGTGCGCCGCGCGGTGGCGGCCGGGCTCGAGGTGAACCGCTTCGGGCCGCGATTGTCGTTCTTCTTCGCGGCGCACAACGATCTCTTCGAAGAGGTCGCCAAGTTCCGCGCGGCGCGGCGGCTCTGGGCCCGGCTGGCCCGCGAGCGGTTCGGTGCCGACGATCAGACCTGCCGGCTCCGGTTCCACACCCAGACCGGTGGCGTCACCCTGCAGGCGCAGCAGCCGATCAACAACGTGGTCCGGGTGACCGTCCAGGCGCTCGCCGCCGCACTCGGGGGCACCCAGTCGCTGCACACCAACGGCTACGATGAGGCGCTCGCGCTGCCCGACCGCGGAGTCCGCCACTCTCGCGCTCCGCACCCAGCAGATCCTCGGCTTCGAGAGTGGGCTGGGAGACACGGTCGACCCGCTGGCCGGGAGCTGGTACGTCGAATCGCTCACCGATCGGATCGAGGCAGCATGCGCTCGCATTGATCCAGGAGGTCGATGCTCTGGGCGGGGCGGCGGAGGCGATCAACCGGGGCTACTTCCAGGAGGCGATTGCGCGGAGCGCCTGGGAGCTGCAGCAGGCGCAGGAATCCGGGGCGCTGGTGGTCGTCGGCCTCAATCGCTTTACCGACGACTCCGCCCTGCCCGCCACGGCTCGCCCCGACTACTCGGCCCTTGCCCTCCGACAGCAGGCCCGGCTCGCCGAAGTAAAGGCGACACGGGATCAACGGGCCGTAACGGGGACGCTTGCGGATGTGGGCGTGGCGGCCCGCGGCACGACTCCGCTGATGCCGCCCATCATCGAGGCCGTGCGCGCCCGCGCGACCCTGGGTGAAATTTCCGACGTCCTTCGTCAGGCGTGGGGGGTCTACCGGCCAGCCTAGGCGGAGGGCTTCGGTGTCCGCCCCGTCGTGCCACGAGGGATCCCTGCCGTCGGCTGGGATCCCTCGTTCTGCACCGCCGCGGCCCGCCCGAGCCTACAACCCGAGCTGGACTCCGAAGTGAATCAGCAGCAGGTCGGTCTGGCTCTCGACCGGGTTGAGGATGACGCCGCCGCTGCCATTGCTCTGGATGCTCCCTTCGCGCAGGTAGCGCGTCTGGCCATGCCCCTCGAAGCGCACGCCGCCGTCGAGGTAGACCGGGGTGCGGCCTCTCGAGACCAGATACATGATCCCCCCACCCCAATACCACGCGAATGTCCAGTCGTTGAAATTCGTGCTGCTCGCGAAGGGATTGCTGTTGTTGCTCCCTTCGACGCTCGTCGTCGTCGCGAAGTCGGCGATCCCGATCCCGCCCTGCAGGTACGGCTGAAAGGCGCCCATGGGCAGATGGAACTCCGGTCCGACCCCAAAGCTCAGAATGTCGTTGCTGGTCGTCAGATCGACCGTGAGGCCGGGGAGCGTCGGACTGAGCGGCAGGCGCTCGGTTGTCCGCCCATACTCGATCCACGAACCCCAGAACCGCAACCCGGCGTGGTGCCCGCGATCCACGAACACCGTAAGATTGCCGCTGAGTCCATAACCGGTCCCCACAAACTTTCTGAACTCGCCCTGGGGTTCACCGACCTGGACGTTGATTCCGCCGAGCCCCTTGGGACTCGGCGCTGCCCCGACTTCTCGCAGGCCCTGCGCCTCGAGGGAGCCGGTGAGCAGTGAAAGAGCGATCATGGCACGGCCGAAGGGCATCAGCACACGGAGCTCCGAAAGCTGGGATTGAGGGGAACGGATTACCGCAAGCAGGGGTTGAGGGGAAAGGAGTAGCGCCCGGGGGATCCACTCGTCAAGTGTCCCTCTGGCTGTGGGAGGGCCCGGGGCGTAGATTGCCGTGTGCAGGACCGCCGAGCGGTCACTTCGCCGATCGACGCGGTTCGCTGGACAGTTCCAGGGACGGGACTGGGCATTCTGCAGGAGTCCACGCCATGCGGTACGATGGCGCCCTCACAAGCGCGTTCGTTCTCACCGCCATTCTCGCCCACATCTCGGTCCCGGCCCCGTCTGCTGCGCAGGGCGCCAGGACGGCGCCGGAGGCGTTCTCCAGGGGTAAACCGCTCGCCGAGTGGATGGTGCAGGCCGAGCACTATATCCCGGAGCTGCGGCGCGAGGCGATCAAGTCGATCGCGGCCCTGGGGCCGGCGGCGCGTGACGCCCTTCCGGTACTCATCCGCGCGACGCGTGACGAGAACGAAGAGGTCCGCTTCTGGGCGGTGACGGCCATCCGCCGGATCGGTCCTGCGGCCCGGACCGCCTCACCCGCGCTGCTCAACGTCCTCTCCGACGACGTCCGTCCGGTGCAGCAGGCGGCCCGCGACGCCCTCGAGGCGATCGGCCCGCCGGCGGTACCGGTGCTCCTCCCGGCACTCCACTCCGCCGACCCCTGGGTGCGCGCCAACGCCGCCGAAGGGCTGGGAGTGATCGGACAGGCAAAGGGGGACGTCGTGCCCGGCCTGGTCCGGCTGCTCGCCGATGATTCCCTCTGGGTACGCGCCTCGGCTGCCTGGGCGCTCGGCCACCTCGGACGTGACGCGAAGAAAGCGGCGAAGCCGCTCGCCGCCGAGCTGGAACAGGAGCTCCGTCGAGACCCGGCCCTCACCGACCCGATGCAACAGGTGCGGGTCGAGAACCTGGTCTACGCCCTCGGCAGGATCGGCAAGGACGCCGGCGATGCCACCCCGCGGGTGATGTCGGTCTTCTTCGATGGCGGCGATTCCCTGCGCAGAGTCGCGGCGGTGGCGCTCGCGGGAATCGGCGGCAAGGCGGCGGAGCCGCTGGGGAAGGCCGTGAGGAACGGTGCGATGCCGATCCGGTTGGAGGCGGCTCACGCGCTCCAGCTCATGGGGCCGGAGGGGAAGCGCGCCGTCGGCGATCTCGTGAAGCTGTTGCAGGGCATCGACGAGCTGGAGGGCGGGCACGATCTGCTGATCGCCACGGCAGACGCCCTCGGTGCGATGGGGAAGCAGGCGAAGGGAGCCCGCGCGGCTCTCGAGGCGCAGCGCAAACACAGTGTGACGCCCGATGTGGTCGCCGCGCTCGATCGGGCACTCAGGAAGATCCGCGATGGCGGATGACCGGAAGCCTTGAATCGGCGGCTCGGCTCCGCTAAGATATTGCGCCCGTTTCTCTTAGGACGCAGCCGAGAAAAATGCCTACGTACGAGTATCGCTGTCCCGCAGGACACGACTTCGAGCTTCTCCAGAAGATGTCCGACAAGCCCAGGGGCAAGTGCCCGGTCTGCGGCAAGTTGGCCACGCGAAAGATTTCGGGGGGAGCCGCGCTCGTCTTCAAGGGTTCCGGCTTCTACATCACCGATTACGGCAAGGACGGCAAGGGCCCGCGGAAGGAGCCGGCCAAGCCCGAGAGCGCCCCTGCGCCCGCCGCAACACCCGCCGCCGACGCCAAGCCGGCGGCCGCACCCGCCAAGGCCGAAGCACCCGCGCCGCCGCCCAAGGCGAGCAAGAGCGCCCGGAAGCGCTCCAAGTGAGCCAGGACGCCAGCGGCATCATCCACGAGGAGCTCCTGCGCCTGACACGCGAATTCGCCCCTGACTCCGCGCCGACGTTCGTGCTGGAGCGCCCCAAGGATCCGAGCCATGGGGATCTCTCGACCAACCTCGCGATGACCATCGCGAAACTTCGCAAGACCAACCCCCGTGCGCTTGCCGGTGAAATCATCGCCGCCGTGAAGCTTCCCGCCAGCGTGGTGCGCAAGGTGGACATCGCCGGGCCGGGGTTCATCAACTTCTGGCTCGCCGACGATGCGCTTTCGACCCTGCTCCAGACGATCATCGAGGCAGGGCCCCAGTACGGCCGCCACAAGCTCGGCGCCGGACTGCGGGTGAACGTCGAATTCGTCTCCGCCAATCCCACCGGGCCGCTGCATGTCGGGCATGGGCGCGGGGCGGCGATGGGCGACGGCATCGCGGCGCTGCTGGAGTGGACCGGACACGACGTCACCCGCGAGTTCTATATCAACGACGCCGGGGTCCAGATCGAGAAGGTCCGGCAGAGCGCCTGGGAGCGCGTCCGGGAGATCGCTGGCGTGCCCTTCACCATTCCCGAGGGGGGCTATCATGGCGAGTATCTGCACGACCTCGCCGAGCAGCTGATCGCCCAGATTCCTCATCTCTCCGACCTCGCCCGCCGCTCGTCAGGCGACGGCCCGGATGGCGTCGCCGCGTACAACGAGGGTCTGATCGCCTGCAGCGCCGCGCCGGTCTTTCTGCGCATCGAGCAGCAGGAGCTGCTGGTATCGCTGGGGGTGGTCTTCGATGTCTGGAGCAGCGAGCAGCGGTATCGGGATCGGGGCGAGGTAGACGCCGCAGTCCGGCTGCTCGCAGAGCGGGGACTGACCGAGGAGCGGGACGGCGCGCTCTTTCTCAAGACCAGCGAATACGGCGACGACAAGAATCGGGTGCTTCGCAAGAGCGATGGCTCGCTCACCTACTTTGTCCCCGACATTGCCTATCACATCGACAAGCATGGACGTGGCTTCGATCGGGCAATCGACGTCTGGGGCGCCGACCATCACGGCTACATCCCCCGCATGCGCGCGGCGCTGCGCGCGCTCGGCTACGGTGACAATTTCTTCGAGGTCGCGTTGGTCCAGCTCGTGAAGGTGGTGAAGGGCGGCGAAGAGGTCCGGATGTCCAAGCGCTCCGGGGAATTCGTCACCCTCCGCGATCTCATCGACTGGGTCGGTGTGGATGCCACCCGCTACTTCTTCCTGACGCGCCCGGGGCAATCGCCATTCACGTTTGATGTGGACCTGGCGCGGAAGCAGACCGACGAGAATCCGATCTTCTATGTCCAGATGGCCCACGCCCGGATGACCGGCATCTTCCGGGTGGCCGGCCGCACTCCAGAGTCTGCCAGCGGAGCCGTGGCCCTCTCGGGCCTGACGGCACCTGAGGACATGGAGCTGCTCAAGAAGCTCGCCGTTTTCCCGGAGATGATATCCCGGGCCGCGGCGGTCCGTGAGCCGCACCGCGTCACCGACTACCTCGAGGATCTCGCCCGCGTTGCGCACGGCTGGTATCACAAGTGCCGAGTGCTCGGCGAGCCTCCAGAAACCGAGGCGGCGCGGCTCGCCTTGGCGCGCGCCGCTCGGATCGTGCTCGCCAACGGCCTCAGCCTCCTTGGCCTCTCGGCCCCCGATCGGATGTGACCGGATGAAACTCCTCGTCGTCGGCAGTGTGGCGCTCGACTCGATCATCACTCCATTCGGCACCGTGGACGACGCCCTCGGCGGCTCGGCCGTCTACTTCAGCGTCGCCGCCTCGCTGCTGACCGGGGTGCGCGTCGTGGGGGTAGTGGGCGACGATTATCCGATGGCCGAGCTCAAGGCGATCTCGGCACGAGGCGTGGACATCTCGGGCATCGAGCAGGCCAAGGGTGAGAGCTTCCGCTGGAAGGGGAAGTATTCGTTCGACCTTGCCAGCCGCGACACCCTCGAGACTCGGCTTGGCGTCTTTGCCGACTTCACGCCGAAGATCCCCGCAGCATTCGCCGAGACGCCGTACCTCTTCCTCGGCAATATCCATCCCGATCTGCAGCTGGCCGTCCTGGATCAGGTGCGTTCGCCGCGCCTGGTCGCCTGCGATACGATGAATTTCTGGATCGACTCTGCGCGCAACCGCTTCCTGGAAGTCCTCAAGCGAGTTGACCTCCTGATTGTGAATGACGAGGAGGTGCGCCAGCTCTCCGGCGACTGGAATGTGCATCGCGCCGCCAAATGGATACTCGAGCGCGGCCCTCGCCGGGTGATCGTGAAACGCGGTGAGCATGGCGCGCTGCTGGTCGAGCAGGGACGCAGCTTCTTCTGTCCGGCCTATCCGCTGGAAGAGGTCTTCGACCCGACCGGTGCCGGTGATGCCTTCGCCGGCGGCTTCCTCGGTTATATCGCGCGCACCGACGACACGTCGAGCGATGGGGTGCGCCGAGCGATGGTGTATGGTGCGGCGATGGGGTCGTATGCGGTCTCCAGCTTCAGCATTGGCGGATTCACGGGGATCACGCCTGCACTCCTCGCCCAGCGGGTGCAGAGTTTCAGGGATCTCACGCATGTGGAGCTCGTGGAGGCGCTGGCATGACCGAGCGGCACTATGCGGCGGCGGGTGTCGACCTGCTGAGCGCCGATCTCGCCAAGGCCCGGATCGGGGAGCTGGTCGCAGGGACGCGAACCGCGCTCTCGGTGGGGCAGGTCGGCGCGTTCGGCGGGATGGTGCGGGTGCCACCGGGCATGCGCAAGCCGGTGCTGGTCATGAGCACCGATGGCGTCGGCACCAAGGTGCTCGTCGCGCTGCAGGCGCAACGGTTCGAGACAGTGGGCGAGGACCTGGTCAACCACTCGGTCAACGACATTCTCGTTCACGGCGCCACACCGGTCGCCTTCATGGACTACGTGGCCGGGGCAGCACTGACCGTGCAACAGATCGCGGCCATCGTTGAAGGGGTCGCCCGTGGGTGCCGCAACCACCGCATGGCGTTGGCTGGCGGGGAAACCGCCCAGATGCCGGGGCTCTATCAGCCCGGCAATTTCGACCTGGCCGGCACGATCATCGGTGCCGTGGAGGAAGATGAGGCGCTCCACGGTGATCGCATCCGGCCCGGCGACGTGCTGCTTGCCTATGAATCCACCGGTCTGCATACCAACGGTTACACCCTGGCACGTCGGGTGGTGTTCGACGTCATGAAGCGTCAACTTGCGGACCGGCTTGGAGATAGCGGGCTGACCGTGGCCGAGGCGCTGCTGGCCGTGCACCGGAGCTATGCAGCGGCCGTGATGCCGGTCATCTCCCGGCTCCATGGCATCGCACATATCACCGGTGGAGGGATTCCGGGGAACTTGGTGCGCGTCTTGCCTGATGGGTGCGAGGCTGTCGTGGAGACCGGCAGCTGGCGCTGGCCACCGCTGTTCCAGATTCTGCAGGAGGCGGGGTCGATCAGCACCGAGGAGATGCGGGATGTCTTCAACCTCGGCGTCGGTCTGGTCGTGGTACTTTCAGGAGATCAGGTGCCGGCCGCGCAGGAGAGTGCGCGGGCGCACGGCGTGCCCACTTGGGTTCTCGGCGAGATTCGCCGTGGGACAGCGGGGGTGCGCTTCAGTTCGTAAACCACCCCGAAGGATGGAACTCATGCGTACTCTGCGTCTTGTCACCGTATTTGCCGGGCTGGTCGCGCTCACGACCCCCCTCGCCGCCCAGAACAGCCAGTGTGTGCCCTACCAGTCCGCGCCATTCACGTCCCAGGACTACAACATCTGCAACGCCGCCATCGATGGGACTGAGATCCTGCATCCGGTCGCGGGCCTGCTGGTCAGCGGGGGCAATCCGGTGCTCGGGAGCATCAACACGCTCGGCGGCCTGGGTCATTTTTCGCTCACGGCGCGGGTGAACGCGACCGAGCTGCGGACGCCCGATCTCAACTACGACGGCACCACCACCACCGTCGGGCAGGACAAGAAGATCTATGCGCCCGCCCCGCTGGTCGAGGTCGCGCTCGGGATCTACAAGGGCATGAACGGTTTCCTCTCGGTGGACGGCCTCGGCTCGGCGCAGCTGCTGCCGACCAAGGCGGTCACCAACCTCACGGTCGACAAGAACGCCCGCAAGATCGGCTCGATCGCGCTGGGCCTCGGCTATGGCCTGCGGATCGGCGTCCTCCCGGGCAAGGCGATCATCCCCTCCGTCACCGTCTCCGTCATGCGACGGGACATCCCGCGCATCAGCTTCGGCAACGTGAGCACCGGTGGCGACAACTACAGCTACAGCCTCGACCTCCATGCCACCAATCTGCGGGCCGTCGCCGGATACCACCTGGCCATCCTCAACGTCGGTGCCGGACTGGGCTGGGACAAGTACACCGGCTCGGCCGATATCTCCTTCGTGCCCTCCGGCGGCGTGCTGCCGGCGGAGACGATCAACAGTATCAAGCTCGATAACAGCCGCACCATGGCGTTCCTGACCGCCGCGATCGACCTCCCGATCATCAAGATCGGCGCGGAGGTCGGCTATCAGTTCGGGAAGACACAGAACCTGGCGACGACGTTCACCGGAAATGATCCGTCGTCGAAGCGTCTCTTCGCCGGCGCCGGCGTCCGTTTCGCCTTCTAACGCGTGCACAGCACCGCGGCTCGGCGAGTTCAGCCTCAGGGAACCGTGCTCCGCTGCCGATACTGACAGCCATGAGAACTCTCCCGTTGCGAATTCGCCGAGCCGTTCGCGTTGTGATCCTGATGTCTGGCATCGCCGCGCCGGCCCTCACTGGCCAGACGGCCGCTGCGACGCCCTGTCCCACCGACACGACCAGCACCTCCCGCATCTGTCAGGCGGGCGCGGACGCGCTCACCGCCTTTTTGCCGATCGAAGGACTGCTGGTCGGTGGCGGAAACCCGGTTCCCGGCACCGCCGGCGCGATCGGCCGTTTCGGTCACGCACGGCTCGCCGCCCGGATCGGCCTGGCGAGTCTCACCGCGCCCAAGACCTCCTACGACGGCACAACCGATACTGTCCTCGCCGACAAACGTCTCCTCGTCCCGCTGCCACGTCTCGACCTGGCGCTCGGCCTGTTCAGCAAGAAACTGCCGCTCGGCACAGTTGCAATGGATCTGCTCGGATCCGCCGTGCTGCTCCCCACCGGCGCTTCGACTCGGATTCGGATCGACGAGAATGCCCGGAAGCTCGGTCCTCTGGCGCTGGGACTCGGCTTCGGTTTCCGGGCCGCGCTGATCATGAAGGCCCCCAAACCGACGGTCTCGCTGAGCGTGATGAAGCGCGATATGCCCTCCATCCGTTTCGGGGACCTCGCCGCCGGCGACAAGCTCTCCGCCGAGACCTCGCTCTCTGCGATCAATGTGCGCCTGGTCTTCGGCGGTCAGGCCAAGGCGCTGAGCATCGCCGGCGGGCTGGGGATGGATCTGTACAAGGGCAGTGGGAGCGTCACCTTTGTCGATTCGACCGGTGCCGATTCCACCGTGGCCATGGAGCTGAGCACCTCCCGCATCATGACGCTGATCAATCTCGGCTACGATGTGGGACCGGCGACCCTCTGGGTCGAAGGGGGATTCCAGGTCGGGAAGAAGACCCAGCTGGCGACAACCTTCCAGCACAACGATCCGAGTGCGGGCCGCTTCTACGGCGGCGCGGGGGTCACGTTCCGGTTCTGAGTTCCGCGCTCAGCGGTCAGTGCGCTCGTACACGATGCCATCGGCCGCGCGGAACACCTCGCGGTACTCTGTGGCCAGGTAGTCTCGCAGGACCGGATACTTCGCGATGGGATACATCGGGCGGGGCCGCACCGCGTCGGTGTCGATGATGTACCGTGGCGCGTGTCGCCCGAAATCCTGGCGCAAGTTGTCCCATGCGCCCGGGACGATGCGATCCGAGGTGTCGTAGTCCGGGTCCCAGCTGACCGGACTCCCGAAGATGTGGCCCGTCAGCGGGAACGACGCGATGTACCGCGTCGCGGGACGGCGCCGGGCATCCAGGTACATCCCCGTTTGCCGGGTGCCCTGTCCCCAGACGAAGATGCGGTCGTCCGCGTTCGAATGCTCGCGGACGTACTGCGCGGTCACGGCCGGCTCACGATTGCGCGAGAGCCCGATCGTGTCGACCACGAGAAAGACCAGCGCACTGAGCGCGAGCCATCCGGTGAGCCCGCGCGGGGCGAGCAGCGGCAGGCGGAATCGGCGGCGCCCGTCCAGGATGGCGCCGACCATCGGTGCGGCGAGCAGCGCCAGCGGGGGGATGAGCTGCAGATAGTAGTGGTAGAGAAACTGCCCGTTGACTGCCACGCCCACGATCGACACGCCCAGCAGAACCACCAGCGCCATCAGCTCGGCGCGGTGTCCCTCCCACAGCTTCCCCGCTCCCGCCCCTTCCCGCATCGAAAGCAGCGCCGTGATCCCCAGCGGCAGGGTGGAGACGAGGAAGAAGGCCGAGTCGCTCAGCGCGCGGTCCCAGAAAACCCAGGTCCCGATGCCGAACGCTGCTCCTTGAGACAGTACCGACCAGTAGACCGCCTCCTGGAGGATGCCGGCGTCGGAGAGCAGCAGTACGGTCGCAACGAGGACGGCCACAAAGCCCAGTGCGAGCAGCCCGGCGTGGAGGGATGCCATCCGCCATCCGATGCCACGCTGTCCCTGGTAGTCGGGGTGCATGACATACAGGCCGAGGGGGACACCCGCGATTCCGGACGGCTGCTTGAGGAGAAAGGCCATGGCGATCAGGGCCCCGGCCAGAAGGAGCTCCGGGCGCGGCCCAGCTTCACGGCCGCGGAGCGTCAGAGCGAACGCCGCGACGACTGGCAAATTCATCAGGAGTTCGCCGTTGGGGGCGAGGTTCCGGTAGTCACCCCAGGCGAGGAAGAGGGCGTAGAGCAGTGCCGCAGTGGCGCCGGTCGTGTCGTCGAACAGGCGGGCGGCGATGAGCCAGAGCAGCGCCATCGTGGCCAGCGTCCACACGAGCGCCGTCAGGTGCAGGGCGAACCAATTGTACGCCCCGGCGACCACAAAGATTTCCTTGAACAGCACGAAGAGCAGCGGCGGCTTGCGTTCGATCGCGTCGAGATAGGGCTTACCGCCATGCAGCATCTCGATGGCCACCACGGAGTAGACCTGGGTGTCGTCGATCGCCTTGGGATAGGTGAGGGCCGGCAGCCTGGTGACCAGGGTGAAGAGCAGCAGCAGGAGCGGGGTGCGTCGGGGCAGGGCGGCCATCGGGATCTCCAGCGACTGATGCGGTCCGGCGGCGATCGAGACCATGCAAGATAAGGTCGGAAAGGGCGAATCTTCTCATTCCGGCCCGATCGCCTAAATTCCTGTCTGTGGAAGACTTCGACGCTATGGGACGGGCCCTTGCCCTCGCCTGGCGAGGTTGGGGGCGGGTGTCCCCCAATCCGCTGGTCGGGGCGGTCGTGCTCCAGGAAGGCACTCTCATCGCCGAGGGGTGGCACGCCGAATATGGCGGCCTTCACGCGGAGGTAGCGGCCGTGGCCAACGCTGGCTACCGGGCCCGCGGCGCGACGCTCTACGTGACGCTTGAGCCCTGCGCCCATCACGGCAAGCAGCCTCCCTGTGCAGACGCGCTGATCGCGGTGGGCGTGCGGAGGGTCGTCGTGGCGGCGAGCGATCCCAATCCGGATGCGGCGGGCGGTGCGGCCCGGCTTCGGGCCGCCGGCATCCTGGTGGACGTCGGCCTCCGTGAGGCGGAAGCCCGGGCGCAGAATGCCGTCTTCCTGCATCGGTTCACCGAGCCGAACCGACCCTTTGTGGCGCTGAAGCTGGCGACCACGCTTGACGGCCGGATCGGGGATCAGACCGGGCGGTCGCGGTGGATCTCCGGCGACGAGGCGCGCGATTTCGTGCACTGGCTGCGTGCGGGGTATGATGCGATCGGCGTCGGCGGGCACACCGCGAGGACGGACGATGCCTCGCTGACGGTGCGGGGTGATCTGGAACCTCGACGCCCACCGCAGCGTGTCGTCTTTGATCGCCGAGGCGACCTGCCGGAGACCCTCGGCCTGGTGCGCACCGCCCGCGAGATCCCCACCATCCTCATTACCGAGGCCATCGGCCTCTCCTCCCGCCTCGCCGATCTCGAGGATGCCGGTGTGATCGTGCATCGTTGCACGACGCTCGCCGAGGGGTTGCATGCCCTCCACGCGCTGGGCATCGGCTCCCTACTGGTCGAAGGGGGCGGGCGGCTGGCCGGCGCGCTCCTCGCCGAGGGGCTCGTCGATCGCTACTACTGGATCCAGTCCCCGGTCTGGCTCGGAGACTCCGGGATTCCGGCGGTCGCCGGGATGCCGGGGACATCCCTGATGGAGGCCGAGCGCTGGACTGTGGTGGAGCGTCGGGCGCTGGGGCAGGACACCCTTCTCGTCGTCGATCAGGGGCCATGTTTACCGGAATTGTGACCGCGGTCGGCCGGGTGCAGCAGGCGCAACAGGCCGGCGCCGGTCTCACGCTGAAGATCGGCGCGCCGTTCCGGGCGCTGCGCCGGGGCGAGAGCATCGCGGTGGACGGGGCCTGCCTGACAGTGGAGCGGGTGGGGAAGGGGTGGTTCGCGGTGCATGTGGTCGCGACGACGCGGGAGCGTACCCTGCTCGGCTCGTATGCCAAGGGCCGTCGGGTGAACCTCGAACGCGCCCTCAAGGCCGGGGACCGACTCGGCGGACATCTGGTGCAGGGCCATGTGGACGGCGTGGGAGAAGTCGTCCGGGTAGCCCGTCAGGGTGACGCCTGGCTGGTGGACCTCCGCGTCCCCCCGGAAGTGGCGCGGGTGTCGGTGCCGCTGGGGTCGATCACCGTGGATGGGGTGAGTCTCACGATCAATGCGATCCCCTCGCCGGGTCTCATCCAGCTCTCGCTCATTCCGTTTACCTTTCAGCATACCACCCTTGGAGAGAAGCACCCCGGCGACGGGGTGCACCTCGAGGGCGACACCATCGGCAAGTATGTCGACTCACTTCTCACGCAGCAGCGGTCGCTCGCTCCCCGGGAGCGCGCGCCCGGTGGCTGACGGTTGATATGACTTTCGGCAGCATCGAACAGGCGATCGAGGATCTGCGCAACGGCAAGCTCATCATCGTCGCGGATGATGAGGACCGCGAGAACGAGGGCGACCTCGTCTGCGCCGCCGAACTCGTGACCCCGGAAATGGTCAACTTCATGATTACCCATGCGCGAGGCTGGGTCTGCCTCGCGCTGCCCCACGAGCGGTGCGAGCAGCTGGATTTGCAGCAGATGCAGGCGCAGAACACCGAGAGCCAGCGGACCGCGTTCACGGTGACGATCGACGCCGATCCCCGCTTCGGAGTCACCACGGGCATCTCGGCATCCGACCGTGCCAAGACCATCCACGTCGCGATCAACCCCGCCACGCTCCCGGCCGATCTGCGCCGGCCGGGGCACATCCAGCCGGTGCGCGGCCGCCCCGGTGGCGTGCTGCAGCGGGTGGGCCATACGGAGGCCGCGATCGATCTGGCCCGCCTGGCCGGGCTCCACCCTGCCGGGGTGATCTGCGAGATTCTGCAGGCCGATGGCTCCGCCGCGCGACGCCCGCAGCTGGAGGCGTTTGCCGCGGAGCATGGCCTCAGCTTCGTGACCATCGCCCAGCTGGTGGCGTACCGCCTGCGGAAGGAGCAGCTGGTGCATCGCGCCGCCGAGGCGCGGCTGCCGACGGAGTACGGAGAGTTCCGGGTGTTCGCCTATGCCAACGACGTCGACCGCGCCCAGCACGTCGCCCTGGTCATGGGAGAGGTGAAGGGGCGGGCCAATGTGCTCGTCCGCATGCACTCCAAGTGCCTGACGGGAGACGTGTTCGGCTCGCAGCGCTGCGACTGCGGACCGCAGCTGGATGCGGCGATGCGGATGATCGCTGCGGAGGGCCAGGGGGCGATCGTCTATCTGGACCAGGAGGGGCGCGGGATCGGCCTCCTGAACAAGATCAGGGCCTACGCGCTCCAGGATGAAGGTGCGGATACGGTCCAGGCCAACCAGCGCCTGGGGTTCGCACCGGACCTCCGGAACTACGGCATCGGGGCCCAGATCCTCCGGGATCTCGGACTCTCCAGCATCCGCATCATGACGAACAATCCGCGGAAACTCGTCGGCATCGAGGGCTACGGCCTGGAGATCGTCGCGCGGGTGCCTCTCCTGACCGACCCCAACGCCGAGAATCGCGCCTATCTGAATGCGAAGCGCGACCAGCTCGGCCACCTCCTGGCGCACTAGCCGCATGCCAGAAATTCGCGGCCAGCTGCGGGCCACCGGGCGGGTGGCAATTCTCGTCAGTCTGTACAACGAGCGGGTCACCTCGCGGCTCCTCGACGGGGCCCTGGCCTGCTGCCGAGAGGCGGGGTGCGCGGAGGGCGAGATCGACATCATCTGGCTGCCCGGCGCCTTTGAAATCGGTGGCGCGGCGTCGGCCGCCGCCGCCTCCGGACGCTACACCGCGATCGTGGCGCTGGGCTGCGTGGTGCGCGGCGAGACGGCGCACTTCGAATTCGTCGCCGGCGAGGCGGCACGTGGCTGTTCGGAGGTCGCGCTCCGGTATGGGCTCCCCGTCGCCTTCGGGGTGCTGACCACCGAGACGATGGAACAGTCCCTCGCGCGCGCGGGCGGCGCGGCGGGAAACAAGGGACAGGAAGCGGCCGAGGCGGCCCTCCGCACCGCCGATGCGCTCGACCAGATGCGGAGGCTGCATGCTTCGGCCTGAGACCAAGTCGCGTGCCCGCGCACTGCAGGTGCTCTACTCGATGGAAGTCACCGACAACCTCGCCCTGGTCGACGCGGTGACCCGGATGGCCCGCCTCACCGGACCCGATCCGAATGTCTACGACCAGGCTGAGCGGCTCGCCGAGTCGGTGTTGCGAGAGCAGGATGAGCTCGACCGCCACGCGGCCGCGGCGGCCGACAACTGGCGCATCGACCGGATTGCGGCGGTGGAGCGGAATATCCTCCGGCTCGGGATCCATGAGTTGCTCGTCGGGGCCGTCCCACCCAAGGTGATCATCGACGAGGCGGTGCAGCTGGCACACTGGTTCGGGGGCGCCAAGGCCCCGGCGTTCGTGAACGGCGTCCTGGACCGGGTCGCCCATTCCCTCGGCCGGCTGTGAACCTTCTCCTGGTGAACTGGCAGGATCGGGACAACCCCCAGGCGGGGGGCGCCGAACTCCATCTCCACGAGATCTTCGGCCGGCTCGCGGCGCGGGGACACCGTATCCGCCTCGTCTGTTCCGGGTGGAAGGGGGGAGCGCCCCGGGCGATCGTGGACGGCATCGAGGTGCACCGGTACGGTGATCGCAACAGCTTCGCGCTGAGCGGGCGTGGGGCGGTGCGCCGGGCGATCAGGGCGGAGCGACCGGACCTGGTGATCGAGGACATCAACAAGATTCCGCTGTTCGTCGCGAGCCTCACCGACGGCCCGGTGGGTGTGATCGTTCCCCACCTTTTCGGAAGCAGCGTCTTTCAGGAGGCCCCGCTGCCGGTGGCGTCGCTGGTGTGGCTGTGCGAGCGGCCGATTCCCAGGGCGTATCGGCGCGCGTCATTCCATGCGATCAGTGAGAGTACCCGGGACGATCTGGTCGAGCGAGGCGTCGCCCGGGACCGGATCGTCGTGATCTACCCCGGGGTGGATGCCGGCCTCTTCACTCCAGCCCCCGGGCGGCGCAGCCCGATACCTGCCTTTCTTTATATAGGCCGGCTGCGGCGCTACAAGGGTGTGGAGTACGCGCTGCGGGCGTTGGCGCTGGCACGCTGCACCCGGCCGGATCTCCGGCTCAGCGTCGCGGGCTCCGGGGATGACCGGTCGAGGCTGGAGGCGCTCGCCGGGGAGCTCGGACTCCAGTCAAGCGTGGACTTCCTTGGCCGGGTGACTGAAGCGGAAAAGCTCCATCTGCTGCAGAGCAGCTGGGCCAATGTCTTTCCCTCCTGCAAGGAGGGCTGGGGCATCACCAACGTCGAGGCCGCTGCCTGTGGCACTCCCTCGCTGGCGTCCGATAGTCCGGGCCTCCGAGATTCGGTACGCCACGGCGAGACCGGCTACCTGGTGGCGCACGGAGATGCGGATGCCCTGGCGGAACGAATGCTGCAGTTGGCGGGGGATCCCGACCTGATGGAACGGCTTGGCGCCCAGGCGCGAAGTTTTGCCGAGGGTCTGAGCTGGGAGCATGCCGCCGACGCGACGGAACGATGGATGCAGAGCATGACGGGGCCAGCCGGTCCGCGAGCGTCTCCGCGACCGTCGCACCCGGCCGAGGTCTGATTCCCGAATGAGCAGACAGCCAACAGCAATTGTCCAGGAGCCACGCATGACCACGAGCATCACCGCCCGCCATTGCGAAATTTCTGACGAACTCCGTACTCGCGCAGAGGCCATCCTCGAGCGCCTCGGCGTGCTGATCGGTACGCCGCTCATCGGCACGGTCGTCTTCGATGTGGCCCCGACCGCCTCCACGGCGGAGATCCGGGCGCGGGGGCCCAAGGGTGAAAACTTCGTCGCGACGGGCGAGGACAAGGACCATCGCTCCGCGCTGGACCGTGCCGAGGAGAAGATCCGCCGCCAGGTGGACAAGCAGGATCAGGGCAAGCGGGGCCGGAATGCCAAGGATGTGGCGTGACGATCTCGCTGCGCGACCTGCTGGCCCGGAGCGGCGATCCGCTCCAGCTCGCAGCCGCTCACCGGCGAGCTGGGGCTGGACCGGCCGATCCCCGATCCGGAAGTCGCGTCGCCGGGGCTGGCGCTGGCAGGGTACACCAGCCGGTTCATGCCTCGGCGCCTGCACGTTCTTGGGCGAGACCGAGATCACCTATCTCAACTCGCTTGAAGCCGGCGAACGCCGGTCGCGGCTGGAGAAATTCTTCGACTTCGATCTGCCGGCGGTTTTCGTGACCAAGGGGCAGGAGGTGCCCGCGGATCTCCTGGACCTGGCGCGGGTCCGCGGGGTGCCGCTGCTGCTCAGCAAGCTCAAGACGGCCGAGTTCTACCGCCGGATCAAGCCGATCGTCGAGGAGGCGTTCGCCCCGCGCACCACGCTGCACGGGTCGCTGGCGGATGTGTACGGCGTCGGCCTCCTGTTCATCGGGAAGTCGGGGATCGGCAAGAGCGAGTGCGTGCTGGATCTCATCGAGCGGGGACACCGGCTCGTCGCCGATGACGTGGTGCAGGTCACCCGCCGCGGGAGCGACATTCTCATCGGGCAGGGCCACGAGCTTGCCGCCCACCACATGGAAATCCGCGGCGTCGGCCTGATCGACATCCCGGCGCTGTTCGGCGTGCGGGCGGTGCGGCAGCAGAAGCGCATCGAGGTCGTGGTCCAGCTGGAGGGGTGGGAGAATGCCCAGGACGCGGATCGCACCGGTCTGCAGACGCTGGAGACTACCATTCTCGAGGTCCCGCTCCCGCGCGTCATCGTGCCCCTCAATCCGGGGAAGAACATCACCGTCATCGCCGAGGTGGTGGCCATGATGCAGCTGCTGCGCTACTCCGGCGTCGATGTGGCCGCGGCGTTCAACGAACGGCTGATCCGGCAGATGAAGAACAAGACCGGGCTGCGGCAATATCTCCAGGAAGACTATGAGTGACCGGGTGCGCGGCGTCGTCGTGGCGCATGGCTCGCTGGCCGCGGCACTGGTGGGGGAGGCCGAGCGGATCAGCGGGGAGCACGACGGCCTCATCCCGGTCTCCAACAGCGACTGCGGCCCGGAAGATATCGAGCGCCGGGTGGCCGAGGCGGTCGGCCGGCGAGCCGGCGGTGGTCTTCGTCGACATGCCCTGCGGCTCCTGCTTCTTCGCCGCGATGCAGGTCGGCGCGCGCGCGCGAGGAAGTGCAGGTGGTGACTGGAGTCAACCTGCCGATGCTGCTCGACTTCGTCTGTCACCGCACGCTCCCGTCCGCCGAGGGCGCCGCGCGCGCCGCCGGCAAGGGCAGCGACGCGATCCGGCGCTCTGATGCCGATCCGTGCTCTATCCGGGTGGACGACCGGCTGGTGCACGGCCAGGTGGTGATCGGCTGGGGCAAGCCGCTCAACCTGGGCTTCGTCGTGCTGGTGGACGACGGCGTGGCCGCGAGCGACTGGGAGCGGGACCTCTACCGGATGGGGGTCCCCGCCGGACATCGAGCTCATCTTCAGCGGAGCCGCTGCCGCCGCGAGCGGACTGCGCCGCCTGGCGGCAGTGACGTCCGCAACGGCATGGTGCTGACGGCGGACATCGGGACGATGGCGGCCCTCTGTCAGGCGTCCGCGCCGGTCGAGCAGATCAATCTCGGTGGCGTCCATCATAAACCGGGTCGGACCCCGCGGTTGCCGTACGTCTATCTGCTCGGACGAGGAGTTCCGCGTGCTGGAAGCGCTGGAAGCATCCGGGACAACCGTGACGGCGCAGGATCTCCCCGACCAGCTCGCCCGTCTCCCTGGGACAGCTGCGATGAATCTCGGCCCTGGCACCACGATCGTCGCGCTCCTCGTCTGGGGCACGATCGTCGGCGTCGACCTGGTGAGCGTGCCCCAGGCGCTGCTCTCGCGGCCGCTGGTCGCGGCGGGCGATCGCCGGCTGGCTGCTGGGCAACCTCGAGCCGGGCTCCGGGTGGGACTGGTGCTGGAGCTGTTCGCGCTCGACGTGCTCCCGGTCGGCGCCGCGCGCTATCCCGACTACGGTGCCGGGACGGTCGGCGCGGTGCTGCTGTCGACCGGCGGGCCCCTGGGAGCAGACGCTCGGGCATCGCGCGCTCTTCGCGCTGGGCTCGCGGTGCTGGGTGGCTCGAGTCTGCTCTGGCTCCGCCAGCGCCAACGGCCGCGCGCTGCAGCGCGCGTGCGGCCGGGCTCGCCGCGGGCGATGCGCGGCCAGCGATCCGGGCTGCAGTACCGTGGCTGACTCCGCGACCTCGTCCGGAGCGCGCTGCTGACGGCGCTGCGCTCGCGGTCGCCCAGTTCGCTGCACGAGCGCGTGCCGCTCGAGCGACCGGCTCGCGCTGGTCACGGCCGTGGCGATCGGCGCCGGCGTCGCGGCGGCGGCGACCGGCGCGATTCGGCAGCGCGGGGCGGGGGGCCCGGCTCCCCTGGCTCGCGGTCGGCGCCTGGATCGGCTCTGCTCGGGGCGGTGCTCGGATGACCGGGTCGGTCCGGGCGCTCTGGCGGCTGCTCGCGCTGCAGGCCACCTGGAACTTCGAGCGGATGCCGGGATCGGCATGGGCCACGCCGCCGAGCCGCTGCTCGAGGATCTCAAGTCGGAGCGATCCCGCGCGGCAGGCGGAGGCCGGTGGTCCGGTCGGCCGAGTTCTTCAACTGCCATCCCGTATCTCGCCGGCGTCGCCCTCGGGGCCCCGGTCCGGGCGGAGTACGAGGGGGTGCCCGGGCCCAGATCGTCCGGCTCCGCACGGCGCTCTGCGGCCCGCTCGGCGCGCTGGGCGACCGGCTGTTCTGGACCGGAGTCGTTCCGCCGATGATGTCGGCCGCGATCCTCGCGGTGGTCTGGGGGCGGGGACTGGGCGCTGCTCGTCGCTGCTGGTGATCTACAACCTCTGCCGCCTCGCCACCGGGGTCTGGTCGCTGCGCACCGGTCTCCAAGCGGGGCCAGGGGGTCCGCGCGATCGGCGGCTCGTGGCTGCCCCGTGCCGCGGAGCGCGTCGGACTGGCCGCGGGCTGCTGGTCGGCGTCGCGATCCCGCTCGCGGCCTCCTGGCTGCTGGACGTGCCGGGCCGATGGGAGCTGCCGCTGGCGGCGGGCGACGATCACGTCGCGGACTCGTGGTGGCCTGGACCGCTCGGGCCGCGGTTCGAACGCGGTACGCCTTGGCCTGGTGGCCATCGGCCTGCCGCTCTCCTCGTGCGGGGATGGCCGTGATCACCAGGGACGTGACCATCGTCAACCCGCTCGGCCTGCACGCCCGGCCCGCCGCCCAGCTGGTCAAGCTGGCCACAGGCTTCGTAGTCCGAGATCGAGATCGAGAAGGACGGACATGTCGGTCAACGCCAAGAGCATCATGGGGGTGATGATGCTGGCCGCCGAGTGCGGCAGCGTCATCCGGCTGAAGGCCGACGGGGCGGATGAGGAGGCGGCGGTCGAGGCGCTGGCCGCGCTGGTGGCGACGGGATTCGGGGAGATCGTGAGCGCAGCGGCGAGCCCTGGTCCAGGGCATCGGCGTGTCGCCCGGAGTGGCCTTCGGGCCGGCGATGATCGTCCGCTTCGACTTCCCGGACGTGCCCAATCGCGCCATCACGGCGGAGGAGGTCGACGCCGAGATCATGCGGCTGCACGAGGCCGTGGCCGAGGTGGTCGGCGCGCTCGAGGGGCTGCGCGACCGGGTCCTGCAGCGGGCCGGGAAGGAGGAGTCGCGGATCTTCGACGCCCAGATCATGATGGCGCAGGACGAGGAGGTCCTGGGCGAGATCGAGCAGCTGATCCGCCAGAACCGCCTCGGCCGAAACCGCCTACGAATTCAAGGCGCTCGAGATCCGGAACTCTCTGGGCAGTCCTCGAGCAACGCGGTGCTGCGCGATCGGGTCGCCGACCTCGCGCGCGATCCAGATCCGG
This sequence comes from uncultured Gemmatimonadales bacterium, assembly GCA_963726955.1. GTDB lineage: Bacteria > Gemmatimonadota > Gemmatimonadetes > Gemmatimonadales > GWC2-71-9 > JADJOM01. The sequence goes on from CAVSEC010000017.1 coordinate 96,171, forward strand.
ATGATTCACCACCTGCTCGGGCGCGATCCCGTGCCGAGGACATCTGGTCGCTGACCACCGACGAGCCGGTGATCGTGGTGGCCACGAGCTCTCGCCCGGGCTCACGGTCCAGCTCGACCGCGAGCACGTCGTCGGCCTGGTCAGCGAAGAGGGCACCCGGACCTCCCACGCCGCGATCCTGGCCCACTCGCTCGGCATTCCCGCGGTGATGGGCGCCACCGGCGCCCTGGAGCGGATCGCGCCGGGGCGCTGGTGCTGATCGACGGGCAGACCGGGCCGATCCTGGTCGAGCCGACGTGGCGGAGCAGGAGCGGGCCCGGACCCAGATGTCCCGCCGGCAGCAAGCTCGAGTTCGAGCTCGAGAGCGGCGTCATCGCAGGCCGGCGTGACGCCGGACGGCACGGGCCGTGATCCTGATGGGGAATGTCGACCTGCCGGAGGAGATCGAGCCCGCGATGCGCCACGAGGCGCAGGGGGTCGGGCTGCTGCGCACCGAGTTCCTGATCACCGGCCGCGCGGGACTGCCGACCGAGGAGGAGCAGACCGATTATTTCCGCCGGGTGGGCGACGCCTTTCCGGGCCAGCCGATCATCATCCGCTCCTTCGACCTCGGCGGCGACAAGTTCCCCGCCGCCTTTCGCGCCCCGCCGGAGGCCAATCCCTTCCTGGGCTGGCGGTCGATCCGGGTCTGCCTCGATCAGCCGGAGATGTTCCGGCCGCAGCTGCGCGCGATGCTGCGGGCGGCCGCCGATCGGCCGATCCAGCTCATGCTGCCGCTGGTGACCCGGGTCGAGGAGGTCGACCGAACCACGGGCGAGCTGCTGGAGGAGGCGCTGAGGCGCTGGCCGCGACGGGGTGCGGGCGGCGGCGAGCGTGCCCGTCGGCGTGATGATCGAGACGCCGGCCGCCGCGATCCTGGCCGACCACCTCGCCAGCGTCAGCGCCTTCTTCAGCGTCGGGACCAACGACCTGGTGCAGTACACCCTCGCGGTGGACCGCGGCAATGCCCGGCTGGCCGATCGCTTCACGCCGCACCATCCCGCGGTCGTCCGCCAGCTGCAAGCGATCGTCGACGCCGGGCACCGGGCCGGGATTCCGGTCAGCGTCTGCGGCGAGATGGCCTCGGATCCGCTCTCGTGCGTGCTGCTGATGGGCCTCGGCTACCCGGCTGAGTGTGGGGCCGCCGGCCCTCCCGCTGGTGAAGTGGGTGGTCCGCGACGGTGCCCATCCGGGTCTGCGAGGCGGCCGCGCGGGAGGCCCTCGGCGCCGATCGCCCCGTCCGAGGTGACACGCGCGTCCTGCGCGACGCGGTGCGGCGATTACATCGACCTGCGTCTGTTCGACGTCGTCGCTCCGTTGCCGGGCCGTAGCGGCCGGGCTACTTTGCGCGAGTTTCCCGCGGCTCACCGCGTGGCCCGAACGCTTTCCACCACGACGAAGCTCTCCATGGCCAAGGCGAACCGCCACGTCTTCACCTCCGAATCCGTCACCGAAGGCCATCCCGACAAGGTCGCCGACCAGATCTCCGACGCCGTGCTCGACGCGATCCTCGCCCGCGACGCAGCGCGGGCGCGTCGCCTGCGAGACACTGGTCACCACCGGCATGGCGATCGTGGCCGGTGAGATCACGACCTCGACCTACGTGCACATTCCCGACATCGTGCGCGACACGATCAGCGGATCGGCTACACCGACGCCACCTACGGCATTCGACGGCGACACCTGCGCCGTGCTCACCTCGATCGACCGCCAGTCGGCCGACATCGCGCAGGGCGTCGATGGCGACCGGACAGGGCGCCGGCGACCAGGGGATGATGTTCGGCTACGCCACCGACGAGACCCGGGAGCTGATGCCGCTGCCGATCCTGCTGGCGCACCGCCTGGCCGAGCGGCTCGCGGCGGTGCGCCGGGGAGAGAAGGGCACCACCCAGCTCGAGTGGCTCCGGCCCGACGGCAAGACGCCAGGTCTCGGTGGAGTACGAGGGCGACCGGCCGGTGGCCATCCGGACCGTCGTGGTCTCCACCCAGCATGCGAGCGGCTTGGCAACGGCGCGAGCTCTCCCAGCGGACCATTCGCGAGGGCGTCATCGAAGAGGTGATCCGGCCGGTGCTCGCGAGAGCTCGACCTCGAGGCACGGCCGCACCAAGATCCACGTCAATCCGACCGGACGCTTCGTGATCGGCGGCCCGCACGGCGATGCCGGTCTCACCGGCCGCAAGATCATCGTCGACACCTACGGCGGCATGGCCCGCCATGGCGGCGGCGCGTTCAGCGGCAAGGATCCCTCGAAGGTCGACCGCTCGGCGGCCTATGCCATGCGCTGGGTGGCGAAGAACATCGTCGCGGCGAAGCTGGCCCGGCGCTGCGAGGTGCAGGTGGCCTACGCCATCGGCGTGGCGCGAGCCGGTCTCGGTCATGGTGGACACGTACGGCACCGGCGCCGTCTCCGACGCCCGGCTCGAGCAGGCGGTGCGCGAGGTCTTCGATCTGACGCCGGGCGGGATCATCAAGGCCCTCGAGCTCCGGAAGCCGATCTATTCCCCGACCGCCGCCTACGGTCACTTCGGCCGGAAGCCCTATTCCAAGGGCGCCCTGCAGTTCTTCCCCTGGGAGCAGACGGACCGGGTGGAGGACCTGCTCGACGCGGTGGGATGATCGAAGTCACCGTCGCGCAGCTCGGCCTCGACCGCACCACCAATTCCCCGGTGGTGATTCTCCGGGAAAAGGAGGGGACGCGGGTCCTGCCGATCTGGATCGGGCCAGCCGAAGCGAGTGCGATCGCGATGGAGCTGCAGGGCATCCGTCCGCCACGTCCGATGACGCACGACCTGCTCAAGGCGGTGATCATCGGGCTCGGTGCCATTGTGCGGCAGATCCGGATCAGCGCCCTCAAGGAGAAGACCTACTTCGCGGAGGTCTGGCTCGCCCGCGAGGATCATGTCTTCCAGCTCGACGCCCGTCCCTCGGACAGTATCGCCCTCGCCCTGCGGGTCCAGGCCCCCATCTTCACCCAGGCGGATCTTCTCGAGGAGGGGCCGGAGGCCTCCGGTGTCCCGTCAGGAGATCCGGCCGCCGACGCGGAACGACTGCGGGCCTGGCTGGAGAAGATGAATCCGGAAGACTTCGGAAAGTTCCAGCCGTGAGCCCGGTTTCCCGCCGCCCCCTGCGCTCCCTCTGGCGGGCGGCGCCGGCGCTGCTCGCCTTCCTCTCGAGTCCCGGCCTGCTCCGGGCACAGTCGGCCGCAATCGTTGCGGGCCGCGTGCTGCGGCCGCGTGGGTCGGACACCGCCGGTGTCGCTGGGGCCCGCGTCGTCCTGCATCGCGTCAGCCGCCAGGTCCAGGGCCCCATCGATTCCGTGTTCGCGGGTCCGGATGGCCGGTTCCGCTTCCGCTATCACAGCGACACCTCCGCGGTCTACCTGCTCAGCTCGGGATACGCGGGGATCGAGTATTTCTCCTCCCCGCTGCATACGAATAGCGATCTGCCCGACACCGGTCTGGTTCTCTTCGTCTCCGATACCTCCTCACGGGCGCCGATTCATGTCGAGTCGCGGCACCTGGTCGTGAGCAAGCCGGGGAGCGACGGAACCCGCGCCGCGCTGGAGATCGTCGTGCTCGGCAACGACGGCAGCGAGACCCGCGTGGCGCGGGACAGCCTGACGCCGGTGTGGGGCGCCCGGCTCCCGGCCGGCGCACTCGGCTTTCAGGTGGGGCAGGGCGATGTCGGTCCGGATGGCCTGATGCTTCGCAACGACAGCGTGGTGCTCGTGTCCCCCGTTGCGCCGGGGCAGAAGCAGCTGCTCTACACCTACGCCCTTCCGGCCGCCCCGGGACGGGTGCGGATGCCGGTCGGGGATTCGATCGCCGTCGCGAATGTGCTGCTCGAGGAGTTCGATCGCACGGTCACGGGTGGTGGAATCGCGAAGGCTGACAGTCAGCAGATCGAAAGCCGCAGCTTTCAGCAGTGGGCTGGGCCGGTCCCTTCCGGCGCAGTGATCGAGATCGACTTCCCGGGCAACTCTGTCGGCTGGATCCTGCCGCTGCTAGTCGGCGGTGTCGCCCTGACGCTGCTTCTGGTCGGCCTCCAGGCCCTGCGCCGTCGGCCCATGAGCGGCGCGGCGCCCGGCACGCACCCGCCCCTCGAACAGCTCGCTCGTCTCGATGCGAAGTTTGCCGGCAGGGAGCACCTGGTGTCGGCGGAGGAATGGACAGCGTACCAGCAGCAGCGATCGCGGCTGAAGACGGAACTCGAGTCGCAGCTTGCCGGGAAGGGGTCGGTGTCTTAGCTTAGCGCGTCGTCTACAACTCATCACGCGAAACGGGATGCTCGGAAGCCGGTGCAAGACCGGCGCGGCCCCGCCACTGTAACGGGCAGAATCGACTCCGCTCAAGTTCGCCACTGGGAAACCGGGAAGGCGAGCGGGGAGCCCGAAGCCAGGAGACCTCTCGTCTCGCGCCACCACGATCACCCTCGGGGGAGGGCTCGGTGGCGACTCCAGCCGTCGCACTTCGGCTTCTGTCCGCCTGTCTCCGCTGCCCCTGGGACAGGCGATTTCTTTTCGCCATCCCCGGCGCACTGCTCATCGCCTGCCAATCCGCGGCTCCACCGCGGCACGGCCCGGCGTTCGTCGACGACGCCGGTGACTCGGTGCACCTCGCCGCCGCCGCGGCGCGCGTAGTCTCGCTCAGCCCTGCAACGACCGAACTGCTCTTCGCCCTCGGCGCGGGAGACCGCCTGGTCGGTCGCACCCGCTGGTGCGACTATCCCGCCGAAGCCGGTGCGGTCCCTGATGTCGGAGACGGCATTCCGCCGAACGTCGAGGCCGTCCTCGCCCAGCGGCCCGATCTGGTGCTGTTGTATCGCTCTCCGCAGAATCTCGAAGCGCTGCAGCAGCTGCGCCGGGCCGGCGTGGCCGCGGCGCAGCTCGACATGAACCATCTCGCCGATGTCCCCCGACTTGCCCGGCTCCTCGGCCCCATGCTCGGCCGGGCCCGGACCGCAGATTCCCTCGCAGCCGCCTTTGACGGCGAGATTGCCGCACTGGCAAACGACACCCTCACCCTGCGATCCCCGCGGCCGACGGTGCTGCTGCTCGCCTGGGATCAGCCGCCCATCGCGATCGGCGCGGGAAGCTTCCAGAGCGAGATCCTGGCGCTGGCCGGTGGCCGGAACCTCTTCGCCGATCTGACCGCGCCCTCCGCACCGGTGAGCATCGAAGCGATTGCCTCCCGGAATCCCGATCTCATTCTGGTGGGCGACAGCGGTGTGCTCCGCATCGTGACGCGCCCCGAATGGCGGGCGGTGCGGGCGGTCGGCACCCGCCGGTTTGTGAGGCTCGAGACGACCGCCTTCGGCCGTCCGAGTCCGCGGGCCCCGGCGGTGATCGCGCAGCTGCGGGCGTTGCTCGCGGGGCGCCCGAAGTGACGCGCGGTCGCTGGCCCTGGCTCGCCGCCCTGGCGATCGTCGCCGCACTGGCCGGTCTGGGCCTGGGTGCGGTGCAGCTGGCGCCCGGCGCCGTCCTGGCCGGCCTGTTCGACAGCCAGACGTCCGGCAGCGCCATCGTGCGCGAACTTCGGCTGCCGCGGGTGGTGCTCGGATTCCTGGTGGGTGGAAGCCTCGCGGTGTGCGGTGCCGTGCTGCAGGCGCTCATCCAGAACCCGCTGGCCGATCCCTATCTGCTCGGCATTTCCGGTGGGGCTGCGATCGCGGCCGTGCTGGCGCTGGCGCTCGGCCTGACGGGAGCGTGGGCCCTTCCCGCCGCGGCGTTTGGCGGCGCGCTCCTCGCACTGGCTCTCGTCTATCGTCTCAGCCTGGTGCAGGGCAGGCGCCTCGATCCCCACGTCCTCCTGCTCGCCGGCGTCGTGGTGAGTTCCTTCACCAGCGCCCTCGTCGGGGCGATCCTCACGCTCGCCGACGCCGGCCAGCTGCGGAACGCCTTTCTCTGGATGCTCGGCGGGCTCAGCGCCGCCTCCTGGGAGGCGGTGGGAGTGTTCGCCTGTTACAGCCTCCTCCCACTCGTGGTGCTCGCCTGGCACGCCCGCTGGTTCGATCTCCTCGCGCTCGGCGATGACTCCGCCCGGCATCTGGGTGTCGATCCGCACCGGCTGCGCCGTGTCGCCTACCTCGCCACCGGCTGCCTGACTGCCGCGGCAGTCGCGACCTGCGGCATGATCGGCTTCGTGGGGCTGGTGGTCCCGCATGCGATTCGCCGGCTCTGGGGACCGCTGCACGCCGAGTTGCTCCCGGCCGCCTTTCTCGCCGGGGGATCGTTTCTGGTCCTCGCGGACGCCGTGGCCCGGTCGATCGCCCCGCCGATCGAACTTCCTGTGGGCATCGTGACCGCACTGGTCGGAGTTCCGCTCTTTGCCGTGCTGCTGCGCCGGAGTCATGCGTGATCCTCGAGGCCCGCGAAGTGGCCGTCCAGTATGCGGGCTCGCTCGAGCCGGCGCTGCATGGCGTCGGGATGACCATCACCAGCGGCCAGCTCGTCGCGATCGTCGGGCCCAACGGCAGCGGAAAGACCACCCTGCTCCGCGCACTGCTCGGCACGCTGCCTCTGTCCCGGGGGAGCGTGGAGCTGCTCGGCCGACCAGTGCGGATGTGGCGCCCGCAGGAGATGGCGAAGGTGGTCGGCGTGGTGACGCAGCGGGAAGAGACCCTCTTCCCGCTCACCGTGGCGCAGACCGTCGGGCTGGGGCGCTACGCCCATCTCGGTCCGATCGCCGCCCCGGGTGACGCGGACCGGCACGCCGTAGCGGAGGCGATGGCCCGTGCCGACGTCGACTCCCTCGCGGACCGGCGGAGTGACACCCTGTCAGGAGGGGAGTGGCAGCGGGTGCGGATTGCGCGCGCGCTGGCGCAGGAGCCCAGTCTGCTCCTGCTCGATGAGCCCACGGCCTCCCTCGACATCCGGCACGAGATGGAAGTCTTCGAGCTGGCTCGGCGCCTTGCGGGGCAGGGGATCGCCACGGTGCTGGTCACCCATCATCTCAACCTGGCTGCGCGCTACGCCGATCGCATAATGCTGCTGCACCGGGGCGCATGCGTGGCGGACGGCGTTCCGTCCACTGTCCTGACGGAACCCCACGTGACCCGGGTATTCGAATGGCCCGTCGCCATCACGAGCTGGTGTGATGGTGCGCCACAGATTGTTCCACTCAAGCCGGGCGAGTAGTCGCCCCCTGAAAGGCCTTCCGTGCGTATCCACTGGCTTCTCCCGCTCTGCTCGGTCGTTCTCACGGCGCCGATCACGGCGCAGCTGCCCGTCACCGACACCGTGCCGGTTCTCGACGAGATCGTGGTAACGGCCGATCGTGCCCCCACACCCGCCAGCCGCTCGGTCGCGTCGACCACGGTCATCACGGGGGACGAGCTCCGAGAGCGCGGCGTCTACTTCCTGGACGATGCACTCCGACAGGTTCCCGGAGCATCGGTCGTGTCGACCGGATCCTTTGGCGGAGTCAGTTCGCTCTTCCTGCGCGGTGGCGAGAGTGACTACGTCAAGGTGCTGGTGGACGGCGTGGCGGTGAACCAGGCCGGCGGCGCCTTCAACTTCGGCACCATCAGCACCGACGATGTCGAGCGCATCGAGATTGTGCGCGGACCGGTGTCGGTGCTCTATGGATCGGATGCCGTGACCGGGGTCGTGCAGATCATCACCCGCAAGGGCACTGGCCGGCTCCGCACCGAGGTGCGATCCCAGGCCGGGACCTTCGGCACCTGGAGCGGCGAGGTGGGGGCGAGCGGCGGGACGGAGCATGTGGCATACGCGGGGAGTCTCTCCCGCTACCGTACGAACGGCATCTATGCCTTCAACAGCGGGTTCCGGAGTACCGTGGCAAGCGGCGCGCTGACCGTGCATCCGGATGCCCGGACCGACCTCACGCTGACCGCCCGCACCGGAGACAATACCTTCCACTTTCCGACCGATTACACCGGCGCGGCGGTGGACAGCAACCAGCTGTCGCTTCAGGATGCGACCACCGTCGGGCTGGAGCTCGGCCGGCGCGTGTCCGAGCGCATCGAGGTGCGGGTGCTGCTCGCCTCACACAGTCAGAATGACGGCGCCTCCAATCCCTCCGACAATCCGGGCGATACCCTCGGCTTCTACTCTCAGAGCGAGACCCGCTCCCTCCGGCGTTCGGTCGACGCCCGCGGCATCGTCCAGGCGGGCTCGGGCGTAACGCTGACGGCAGGGGGACAGGCGGAATTCGAGGATCTGTGCGAGTTCTCGACCTCCGGTTCGCAGTACGCGGGCTCCGTCTTCGGGTCCGCCTTCGCCGCCAGTCGCCGGAATGCCGGCCTGTACGGGCAGACCATCATCACTCTCGGCGCCCATTCGCTGCTGAATCTCGGGCTCCGGCTGGACGACAATCAGCGCTTTGGCACGCACCTGACCTATCGCGCCGGATTCGTCTACGGGATCGCCGGCGGTCTCCGCGCGCGCGGATCCCTCGGTTCCGCGTTCAAGGAGCCATCGATCCGGGAGAACTATGCCAGGGGTGCCTATGAGGTGGGTGATTCGACCCTGAGGCCGGAGCAGTCCCGCAGCTGGGAGATTGGACTGGAGCAGTCGCTGGCCGCCGGCAAGCTGACCCTGGCCGCGAACTACTTCGACCAGCACTTCACGCACCTGATCCAGTATGATGGCAATGTCCTGCCCGGCGCACCGAATTACCGGAATGTGACCCGGGCCAGCAGCCGAGGGGTCGAGGTAGCGATCGACCTCCGTCCCACGCGCGGCACCACGGTGATCGCCTCGTATGCGCTGCTCGTCACCCGCGTCGAGGATGCGGGGCTCCCCACCGGCGCCGGCGATGTGTTCGTGAGCGGGCAGACGCTTATCCGCCGTCCGAAGCACAGTGCGCGGGTGGATGCGCGCACCCGGATCATCGACCGCCTGGGGTTAGGCGTGGGCGTGAACTACGTCGGCCGGCGGGACGACGTGGACTTTCGCGCCTTCCCCTCTGTGCGTGTCACCCTGCCGAGCCATGTGACCGCCGATGCCGATGCCTCGATCGACCTGGCCAGGGAGAGCGCGGGTCGGGTCGGTGTGACGGGCACGCTGCGGGTCGAGAACCTCTTCGACCGCCGATATCAGACCGTTGTGGCCTTTCCCGGCCGGGGGCGGGTGATCCTCGCCGGAGTGGCGGTCGGATTGTGACGCCGGGTGGCACTCGCTCCGGTCAGGGTCACACCACGCGGCTCGACATGCTGTCTGGACACGGTCGCGCCGGAGCGCGGATCTTTGCATCTTTCACTCCATGACTCTTCGTCGCCTCTTGACCGCTGGCGGGCTGGCCGTGACGGCGCTCCTGGCCTGTGCCCGGGCGCAGGATCCACTGCCGCCCGCGGAGGAAGTCCTCCTGGTCGTCGACAGCACGGCAATCGCCCTCGAGGTGATCCCCGTCGAGGCGCCCGGAACCCTGATACGTCTCCCGCTCGGCAGTCCCTCGGCGACGCCGAATGGCGTGAGCGCCCGGAACGGCTGGGCGCTGGTCCCGTTGGGGGCTGCCGATGCCGTCGCCGTTGTGGATCTCGCCGGGCGGGTCGTCGCGCGGACGATCCCGCTGCACGCCGGGTCGGGGGCGACCGGCTCCGCCATCGTAGACGACTCGATCGCCTACGTCGCAAACCCCGGGCTCAACACCGTGACTCGGGTCAATTATCTCACGGGAGATACCGCCAGTGTCGCGGTCGGCGTGTCCCCGCAGGCCATCGTGTTCACCCGAGGCCGGGTGTTCATTCTCAACGGGAACCTGCCGGCAACGACACCACCGGGGCCGAGCTGGGTCTCCATTCTGGATCCTGCCACCAATCGCCTGGTGGCCGGCGTCGATTCGATACTCATGCCTGGGCCCGGCAACGCCACCTCCGCCGATGTCGCCCAGGACGGGCTGCTCTATGTGATGAACCGTGGCCCGGCCGATGGTATCACGGAGGGCCGCCTGACACTCATCGATCCGGTGGGGCGCCGCGAGCTCGGCAACTTCGTCGGGTTCGGCAACGCGCCGGGCTCGGTCGCGACCAACGGAACCGACCGCCTCTTTGTCAGCTCCTACTCCGAAGGCCTGATGGTCTTCGACCTGATCAATCGTCGCCTGATCCGAGGTGCCGGGAATGGCGTCGACATTCCGGACAATGCGGGAGTGACTCTCGACAGGCACGCACGGATCTATGCCCTGGAGGCGGGCGCATGCACAGGGGCGGCCGGCAGGGTGCACGTGCTTCGACCCAACCTCAGTGAATCGCATACCATCGACACCGGGTCCTGTCCGGTGGGGGCGGTGGTGACGGAGATCCCACCTCCCTGAAGCAACGGTCTGCGCCGCACGCGAGCGCCGCATCGGCCGGCGGTCGTCCCGGGGGACCTCAGCGACCGCGCGCTCCCCTGGAGTGAACAGGGGGCGGACAGGAAGGGATCACTCGCTCGGCTCGGAATGACCCCATCCCGACGCACTATCTTCAGCGCATGCCCCTCATCTCCACGCCAGCCATCATTCTCTCCGCCATGCGGTACGGAGAGACCTCGCGGATCGTGCGGCTGGCGACCCGTGATCATGGAGTGCAGAGTGCCATCGCCAGGGGGGCCTCGCGGCCGCGCAGCCGCTTCGGAGCCGGACTCCAGGTGCTCAGCACCGGACAGGCCCACCTGCTCCTGTCGGAGCGCCACGATCTGCACACCCTGACCGCCTTTGACCTCATAACGCTTCCGGTACGCCTGACGAGAGACGTCGGACGGTATGCCACCGCGACCGCCGCCGCCGAGGTGGTGCTCCGCGTGGCACCGGCAGAGCCGCATCCCGAGGCGTATCATGTGCTGCTCGAGTCGCTGGCTGTACTCGAGCTTGTCGAGAGCGTGGCGCTTCAGGCCGTGAGCCTGCGGGCGCTCTGGCGGCTGGTGGCGGCCCTCGGCTTTGCACCGGCGCTCGATGTCTGCGCCCGCGATGGCCGGCCGGTGACCGCGTCGGGGGAAGTTGCCTTCAGCCCGCCGGATGGTGGCGCGCTCTGCCCGCAGTGTGCTCGCGGGATCGAGGCCACGGTGCTCCCCGCGGAGGCGAGGCGCGCGCTGGAACAGCTGGTGTCAGGCAACGGGGAGCTGCCCACGCTCGATGCGCGGCATGCCGCGGCACACCGGCGGCTGGTGGCCCGCTACATCCGGTTCCATCTGGCCGAGGGCGCGGCGCTGCCCGCACTGGAGTTCTGGCTCGGCCAGGCGTGGGCCGGGGCATGATCATCGGCACAGCCGGCCATATCGATCATGGCAAGTCCGCCCTGGTAGAGGCATTGACCGGGCGTCGCATGGACCCGCTGGCCGAAGAGCAGCGCCGCGGCATCACCATGGACCTGCACTTCGCACCGCTTGCGCTGGCCGACGGTGGCATCGTCGGGGTCGTGGATGTGCCAGGGCATGAGGACCTGGTGCGAACGATGGTCGCCGGCGCCGCTGGACTGGACGTCGTCCTCCTCATTGTCGCCGCCGATGAGGGGATCATGCCCCAGACCCGCGAACATCTCGCCGTCGTCGAGCAGCTGCGCGTTCCTGCCGGTATTCCCGTGCTGACCAAGTCCGATCTGGTGGAACCCGAATGGCTCGCAATGGTCGAACGCGAGATCGTCGACTGGCTGCGGGCCAGTCCGGTGCGCTTCGCCACGCCTATCGCGACCTCTGCCAGGACCGGTGCGGGGGTCGCCGCGCTGCGAGAAGCACTCTCGGCGCTGGCCACAGCGCTGCCACACCGCCGATCCGCCACGGATCTGGCTCGGCTACCGATCGATCGCGCCTTCTCGATGCCCGGTGCAGGGACCGTCGTGACCGGCACAGCCTGGTCGGGCGCCTTGGCGCTGGGCGACGCCGTGCGCCTGCTACCAGCCGACCTCGAGGGCCGGATCCGGTCTCTCGAGCGCCATGGAGGGGAGGTGACCGTGTCGCGGCCGGGGGACCGCATCGCCGTCGGCATCGCCGGTGTCGATCGCGACCATGCCTGCCGCGGGCAGGTGCTCGTCCGTCAGGGCGATCCCTGGGAACTCACCCGCGTGCTCGATGTGTCCCTCCATCTCCTGCCCGCGGCCTCCCACCCGATCCTTCACCTGCACCGGGTGCGGATGCATCTCGGCACGATGGAAGCGCTCGCCCGGGTCCATCGGAAGGCGCCGCTGCTCCCGGGGCAGACCGGCACCGCGCGCCTCGTCCTCGAGGAGCCCACGGTCGCCCGCGGCGCCGATCGCTTCGTGTTACGGAGCTACAGCCCGGTGGCCGTGATCGGAGGCGGACGGATCCTCGATCCCTTCCCTCCGCCCGGGAAGGCCCTCTGGCCCGATGGCATCGAGAGCGAGTTGCCCTCGCTGCGACTGAGCGCCCTCCTCGCTCGACGCCCGCACGGGATCGCGTTGTCGCAGCTGCCGCTGCTGCTCGGTGTCACGCCCGACGAGGTCAAGCCGCTGATCGATCGGCTCCGGCTGGTTCGCGCCGGCGCAGTCCTGGTCAGCCCGGATCTGGTGTCCGAGGTGGAGCGCCTCGTGACAGCCAGGGTACAGGCGTGGCAGCAGGCCTGTCCTGCCGAGAGCGGGATTCCGATGGAGACGCTGCGACAGGGAGTGAGCCGCTACGGCCCCGCCTCCGTGGCCGCCCTCGACCGTCTGCTGCATGGTGGCAGCCTCGTCTCCGAGGGCGGCACACTCCGGGAATCCGGATTCCGCCCCTCCGCCAGCGGTGGAGATGCGATGATCGCACGCCTGATCGAGAGAATCGAGGCGGCCGCCCTCACGCCGCCGACGGTCGCAGAGCTCGAAACCGAGATGAAGCTCCGGGCGGTGGGCGATGCCCTGCGGCTCGCGAGCCGCAATGGCCAGGTGATCGCCATCGAACGGGATCGGTACTTCGGGCGCAGGGCGCTGGCCGGGTTCGTGGACACGCTCCGCATCCTTGGCGCCACAGGACCGATCACCCCGGCTGTCATCCGCGAGGCCACTGGCCTCTCCCGCAAGTTCATCATTCCGCTGCTTGAATGGGCGGATGGCGCCGGCCTGACAGTGCGTCAGGGCGACGCGCGGGTGGCGGGCCCTCGCCTGGCCGGCTGGGCTTGATCCCGTGCTTAGTGGCTCCCATCCGCGATGGAGCGCCAAGGGTTTCCACCAATGTGGAAAAGTGAGGCAGGCGTCCCGACGCGGCGTTCCTCCCCGCATCATGGCCCCGTGACGATTGCTTGCGCTCCCCCGCGCCCCCGACGATCTTGGCAGTTCACTTCAGGAGGTACGGCGAACGAACCACTGATGTCAGGAGAGGAGAACCCCCATGGTCGGAAGTCGCTGGCCGGGGTGGTTTCTCGCGCTCATTCTTGGCTTCGCCGGCCCAGCATCCGCACAGGAGCGGCCGCCGCCGAAGGTGGATTTGCGGGAGAACTACCCCAACCCCTTCTTCCCGTCGACGACGATCCCGTTCGTCATCAACCCTGAACTGTGTGAGCGAGGTCATCAGCCACTTGTCAGTCTGAAGATCTACAATGTCCTGGTACAGGCCGTAGCTGTGCCGATTCTGCTGGACTCCATCGGTGAACGGCTCGATGGACGGACCCTTGGATGTGGGGCCCATGAAGCCTACTGGGATGGGCGACTGCAGAGCGGCGGCCGCGGAGAACTCACCCCCGGCATCTACTACGCGCAGCTCGTCGTGGATGGCGAGCGGTACACTCTGAAGATGATCGCACGCCGATAGGGGGCCTCGCTGGGGTGGTTGCCCAGCGGGGTCCTGCGTCTTTTCACGAGTCGGAGGATGGGCCATGCCGGCCAGGATGCTGCCACAGCGGCAGCTTGCCCCGGCCCGACGCTTGCCTGCTCATTTCGCCAGACCACAGACCCCGACGTAGCGGACAGTCGGCGCTTTCTTGCGTCGCGCTGGGCGTGTATTGTCGAGCAGCCGAGTCGAGATACCCATGATCAAACCCGAACGACTGACCCTCAAGGCCCAGGAAGCCTTTCGCGACGCATCGGCCGAGGCCGGTCGCCGAGGCAATCCGGTGGTGAACGACACTCACCTCTTCGCGACGTTGCTGGCGCAGGAGGAGGGGGTGGTTCGCCCGCTGCTGCAAAAGAGCGGACTCAATGTGTCGGCGCTCGCGGCCGAGGTGGCGCGCGAGCTGGACCGCCTTCCGCGACAGGACGGCGGCGGCGAACCGACTCTCGCCCGCGAGCTCCACAAGGCGTATGACCGGGCCGAGGCAGAGGCAAAGGCGCTCGGAGATTCCTACATTTCCACCGAGCACCTCCTCGTCGGTCTCGCCGAGGAGAAGGGTACGACCGCGCGACAGCTGCTGACCGCGCAGAAGGTCGGTGTGGATCAGTTGCGCGCCGCCCTCAAGGAAGTGCGCGGCTCTCACAAGGTGACCGGCGATTCTCCGGAGGGTCAATACCAGGCCCTGGGCCGGTACACGCGGAACCTCACCGACCAGGCGCGCGAGGGGAAACTCGATCCGGTCATCGGCCGCGACGAGGAGGTCCGCCGCGTCATGCAGGTGCTGTCGCGCCGGACCAAGAACAATCCGGTACTGATCGGGGAGCCTGGCGTCGGCAAGACGGCCATCGTCGAGGGGCTGGCGCAGCGCATCGTGCACGGCGACGTCCCCGAATCGCTCCGCCATCGCGATATCGTCGCGCTGGATATCGGCCTGCTGCTGGCCGGCGCCAAGTACCGGGGCGAGTTCGAGGAGCGCCTCAAGGCGGTCATCAAGGAGCTGACGGACGCGAAGGGTCGCTACGTCGTGTTCATCGACGAGCTGCACACGATCGTCGGGGCCGGCGCGGCCGAAGGGGCGGTCGACGCAAGCAACCTGCTCAAGCCCGCGCTGGCGCGCGGCGAGTTGCACGTGGTCGGCGCGACCACCCTCGACGAATATCGCAAGCACATCGAGAAGGATGCGGCGCTCGAGCGGCGCTTCCAGCCGGTCGTGGTCGGGGAGCCGAGCGTCTCCGACACCATCGCGATCCTGCGCGGCCTCAAGGAGAAGTACGAGGTGCATCACGGCATCCGCATCACCGACAACGCACTGGTCGCAGCCGCCACGCTGTCCGACCGGTATATCGGCGACCGCTTCCTGCCGGACAAGGCGATCGACCTGGTCGACGAAGCCTCCAGCCGGCTGCGGATGGAGATCGACAGCCTGCCGCAGGAGATCGATGAGGTCGAGCGCCGCATCCTGCAGCTGCAGATCGAGCGTCAGGCGCTGCTCAAGGAGAAGGACAAGGCTGGAGTCGAGCGCCGCGGCGCGGTCGAGCAGGAGATGGCAGAGCTCACGGAAAAGTCCGGCTCGATGAAGGCGCAGTGGCAGGCCGAGAAGCTGGCGATCACGGAGATCCAGAATCGGAAGCAGGAGGTCGAATCGCTCCGGACCGAGATGGATTCGGCGACGCGGCGCGGCGACCTGCAGAAGGCGGCCGAGCTGCAGTACGGCCGGATCCCGAAACTGGAGCTGGAGATCACCGCCAGCGAGCAGCGGCTGGGCCAGATTCAGTCGAAGGGGAAGTACCTGAAGGAAGAGGTCGACGCCGAGGACATCGCGGAGGTCGTCGCCAAGTGGACCGGCGTGCCGGTGACCAAGATGCTCGAGTCCGACCGCGAGCGCCTGACTCGGCTCGAGGCCGAGCTGGCCCGACGCGTGGTCGGGCAGCGAGCCGCCGTGGAGGCGGTGTCCAATGCCGTCCGGCGGAGCCGCGCCGGCCTCAGCGATCCCAACCGGCCGACGGGGTCCTTCATCTTTCTCGGGCCGACCGGCGTCGGCAAGACGGAGACGGCCAAGGCCCTGGCCGAGTTCCTCTTCGATGACGAGCGCGCCATGGTGCGGCTCGATATGTCGGAGTACATGGAGAAGCACGCGGTCTCCCGCATGATCGGCGCGCCCCCGGGGTACATCGGCTACGATGAGGGGGGGCAGCTCACCGAGGCGGTCCGGCGCCGGCCATACAGCGTGGTGCTGTTCGACGAGATCGAGAAGGCGCACCCCGATGTGTTCAACGTGCTGCTGCAGATCCTGGACGACGGCCGCCTCACCGACAGCCAGGGCCGGGTCGTGGACTTCCGCAACACGGTGATCATCATGACCTCGAACATCGGCAGTCAGCTGATTCTCGAGGCGGGGGAGCAGGACGCTACCGGGTGGGTGCTGGTCGAGAGCCCAGGTCCGGGACCAGCTGCGGCACCACTTCCGGCCCGAGTTCCTCAACCGGGTCGACGATATCATCGTGTTCCGGCAGCTGGGTCGCGCCGATCTGAACGAGATCGTCGCCCTGCAGCTCGCCAAGCTGAAGCGAATGCTGAGTGATCGGCACATCACCCTGCGCATCACGGCGGAAGCGACGGCGCTGCTGGCCGAGGAGGGGTATGATCCGGTGTTCGGCGCACGGCCGCTCAAGCGGGTGATTCAGCGCCGGCTGCAGAACCCGATCGCCATGGAGCTGCTCGAGGGACGATTCTCCGATGGTGACACCGTCGAGGTGCGCCGTGACGGGGACACCCTGAAGTTCGTCCGCACCGAGTGAGCGTTTCTCCTCCGTCCGCCGAAGACCTTGCCGGCATGCGTGCCGCGCTGGCGCTCGCGCGGACTGCGGCCGGGAAGGGGGAGGTGCCGGTCGGCGCCATCGTGATGCGGGGCGGGGCGCAACTTGGTCAGGCGTACAATCAAACCATTGCCAGGCGAGACCCGACTGCTCACGCAGAGCTGCTCGCGGTGCAACAGGCCCTGACGGCGGCCGGGACCGATCGGCTTTCGGTGGCGACGCTCTACGTGACTCTGGAGCCGTGCGCGATGTGCGCCGGGGCGATCGTCCTGGCGAAGGTTGCCCGCGTCGTCTTCGGCGCCTGGGATGACAAGGCAGGGATGTCCGGCTCGGTCGGCGACATCGTCCGCCATCCCAGGCTCAATCACCGGCCGGAAGTTCTCGGTGGGGTGCTCGCGGACGAGTGTGGCGTGCTGCTCCGGGAGTTCTTTGCCGGCCATCGGTAGTCCGCTGCCTCGGGACGGCCACCCGGTGCGGCCCTCCCGATGCAACCATTCTGGCGTGCCGCGCGTCACCATCGCAGCCCCCATACAGGATTTCTCCGCCTCGTGGCACCGAGACGGTCCGAGGCACCGAGCGGTGGCCGGGAATGGCGGCCGCCGTCAGCCGGTCCCACTTTGGGCGAGATGGGGCCAGTCGCGTTAGGGCCGCGCCACGGTCGCCCGCTTCATCCTCAGTCGAGGAACAAAGATGCCATTGCTCCGTTCTCGCCGATCAATCATCGTCGGCGGCCTTATTCTGCTGGCGGTGCCCTCGGCATGGCTGCTCGCCCGCAACCCTGCCGGATCCGACGCGGCCGTCGTCGCCCAGGTGAAGCGGGGCGAGTTCCGCGTCACGGTGACCACCTCCGGCGAACTCCGGGCCCGCAAGTTCGTGCAGATCACCGCGCCCCCCAACGCGCAGCAGGCCGAGATCTACCAGATGAAGACTCTCCTCGATTGTTCCGGAGGGGACGGTCGTCAAGGAGGGGGATGTCGTGGCCGAGCTGGATCGGTCGTCGGTCGCAACCAAGGTGGCGGAGGTCAGCCTGGCGCTGCAGAAGGCGGAGGCCGTGTACGGAACAGGCGATGCTCGATTCGACGCTGAACCTCTCCAAGGCCCGCGAGGATATCCGGTCGATGGAACTGGGGCTCGAGGAGAAACGCCTCGCCAAGGAGCAGGCCGCGTACGAGGCGCCGACGGTCCAGCGGCAGGCGGAGATCGATCTCGAGAAGGCGCGAGCGGGCGCTCGCACAGGCCAGGCTGGACTACACCACCCAGACCGAGCAGGCGCAGGCGAAGATGCGCGAGGTCGGCGCCGACCTGAACCGGCAGAAGAACATGCTGCAGATGGTCCAGGACGTGATGCAGGGGTTCACCATCAACGCGCCCGCGCCCGGCATGGTGATCTACGTGAAGGAGTGGAACGGCAAGAAGCGCACGGCCGGCTCGCAGGTCAACGCGTGGGATCCGACGGTCGCCACGCTCCCCGACCTGACGCAGATGGAATCGGTCACCTACGTCAACGAGATCGACGTGCGAAAGATCGCGGTGGGGCAGTCGGCGGTGGTCACGCTCGACGCCGACCCGACCAAGAAGCTGACGGGAAAGGTCACCAGCGTCGCCAACGTCGGGGAGCAGCGACCGAACACCGACGCCAAGGTCTTCGAGGTGAAGTTGACGATCGATCAGGCCGATACGACGCTGCGCCCCGGCATGACGACCGGCAACGCCATCGAGACCCATCGCAGCGCGGCGGCGCTGTTCATCCCGCTCGAGGCGGTGTCCAGCGAGCACGGCGTCCCGATCGTCTTCAAGCAGGCTGGCGGCCGGATCGTGAAGCAGGAGATCGAGACCGGCGCGATGAACGACGACGAGGTCATCGTCGAGCAGGGACTCGTCGAGGGAGACCGCGTGCTGCTGTCCATGCCGACACGACGCGGACAAGCTCGCGCTGACGCGCCTCCCGGGCTCCACCTCGCGCGCACCGACGGCCGGAGGTGACACGGCCGCTCCCGCGCGAGCGACGATCCCCACCAGGTCCGACTCCGCGCTCAAACCGGCGCCTGTCCCCGCCTCGACCCAAACCGAAGAGCTGATGCGGCTGGATCGCGAGGGGCTCGCGCACCTCCGCGCGGAGGTCGTCTCCCAGGGCGGCTTCGCCATGCGCACCGCCTTCGAGGCGGTGCAGCACAACAAGCTGCGCGCGTCGCTGACGTCGCTCGGCATCCTGTTCGGCGTGGCGTCGGTGATCGCGATGCTGGCGATCGGCAACGGCGCCGAGCAGGAGATCCTCGAGCAGATGCGGCTGCTCGGCTCCAACAACGTGATGATCACGCCGCTCGTCGAGCAGAAGGAGGAGCAGGTCAAGGACCAGCAGGAGAAGCAGACCAAGAAGTTCACGCCCGGACTGACCTATGCCGATGCCCTCGCGATCGGGCGCATGATTCCCGCGGTCGAGGCGACCAGCGCCGAGATCGTGCTCAACACGACGATCACCCGGGAGGGACGCAGCCGGTCGGGCAAGGTGGTCGGCGTGGACACCACCTATTTCCGGCTGACCAATCTCGGACTGGCGCAGGGACAGTGGTTCAGCGCGCAGCAGGTCGAACGCGGACTCCCGGTGGCGATCATCGGCGCACGGCGTCCGGACGCGCTTCTTCACGACCGAGGACCCGATCGGACGCCGCATCAAGGTCGGCGACACCTGGCTCACGGTCGTCGGCGTGCTGGACGACCGTCGGGTGAGCCCGGAGACCGCACAGCGCCTCGGGATCCGCGACGCCAACATGGACGTCTACGTGCCGGTGCACACGATGCTGCTGCGCTTTCGCAACCGGGCCCAGCTGACGCAGCGCGACATCGAACAGGCTGCGCGGCGGCGCAGGTGACGATCACTGGCGAAGACAACGAGAGCCGACGATCAGCGCGCGGAGCGCACCAACCGCACCAGCTCGACCGGATCATCGTCCGCGTGGCCGACGCGCGCGAGGTGCCGGCCGTGGCCGAGATCGCGCGGCGCATGCTCGCGCGCCGGCACAACACCGTGGTCGACTTCGAGATCACCGTGCCCGAGCTGCTGCTCAAGCAGGAGCAGCGGACCAAGACGATCTTCAACGTCGTGCTCGGCGCCATCGCCTCGATCTCGCTGGTCGTCGGCGGCATCGGGATCATGAACATCATGCTCGCGTCGGTGCTCGAGCGGATCCGGGAGATCGGCGTCCGCCGCGCCGTCGGTGCGACCCAGCAGGAGATTCTCTTCCAGTTCCTCAGCGAGGCGGTGCTGATCAGCGTCGCCGGCGGGCTGGCGGGAGTCGTGCTCGGGATCGTGCTGAGCACGGTGATCGAACGGGTCGCCGGGATCCACACCATCGTCTCGTCGCCTTCCGTGATCATCGCCTTCGGCGTCTCCTTCGCCGTCGGCCTCGTGTTCGGCATCGTCCCCGCCTATCGCGCCGCCCGTCAGGATCCGGTCGCCTGCCTCCGCTACGAGTGACACTCATGCCCCAGCCGAGTCTGCCATGGGCGCGCCGGGCCGCCGCGGCGACCGCGCTCTCGCTGCGCGTTCGGTCTCCCCGTGACCGCCCAGCAGCCGCTGACGCTGCCGCAGGCGATCGAGATGGCGCAGCAGCACGGCCTCCAGGCCCGGGCCGTCCGTGCCACCCGCGACGCCGCGCGGTATCGCGACCGGGCGTTCTATTCCAGGCTACCTGCCGCAACTGTCTGTCGGCGGCAACCTGCCGTCGTACAACCGGTCGATCATCCAGGTCCTGCAGCCGGATGGCAGCACGCTCTTCCGGCCCCAGGATCAGACGGACGCGGCACTCACCGCCACCGTGACCCAGACGCTGCCGGTGACCGGTGGGGACTTCTTCATTTCGTCGTCGCTCGCGCGCCTCTCGGTGACGGGGCAGTCGTCGTTTCGGAGCTGGTCGTCGACGCCGGTGCTCATCGGACTGCGGCAGCCGATCTTCCGGCCGAACACCGCGGGGTGGGACCGGCGCGAAGAACCGGTCCGTTCCGAACTGGCCGAACGCCAGTACCGCGAGGCTCGAGAGGACATCGCGCTGCAGGTGACGAACCAGTTCTTCGACGTGTACGCCGCGCGGGTCGATCTGGAGAACGCGGATCAAGAACGTCGCGGTCAACGACACCCTGTACCTGCTCAACAAGGGTCGCTTCGAGGTCGGAAAGATCGGCGAGAACGACCTGCTGCAGAGCGAACTCGCGCTGCTGCGCGCCCGGACGTCCGCCGACGGTGCGCTGCTGGCCTACGAGCGGGCCCGTGCGGCGCTCCGACTGGGGCTGGGTGCCCCGCCGGGCGAACCGCTGGAGGTCGACGCCCCGGTCGCCATTCCAACCTTCGAGGCAGATACCGCTCGCGCCGTGATGGAAGCGCTGCGGAATCGTTCGACCGTCAGCGACGCCGAGCTCCAGGAGGTGCAGGCCCGGCGACGGGTGAGCGAGGCGAAACTCAGCAACGGGATGAGTGCGACCATCCAGGCGAGCTACGGGTTCAATGCGACCGGCCCCGAGGCCAGCGCGGCCTACCAGCATCTGCTGGAGGCCAGGCAATTCTCCCTGTCGGTGCAGATCCCTCTGCTTCAGTGGGGTGGCCGGAAGGAGGGGATTCGCGCAGCGGAGGCAGAGCGCGACCGGACGCAGAGCACCTCCCAGTCGAACCTCGATCAGATCGCCCTCGACGCGCACTTCGCCGCACTCCAGCTCCTGCAGGCCCGCCGCAACCTGGTCCTCTCGGCCAAGGCGGACACGGTGGCCGGGAGACGATTCGAGGTGGCCTACAACCGCTACGTCATCGGCCGGATCGCGATCGACAATCTGTACCTTGCCCAGACGGAAAAGGACGCGGCGCTGACCCAGTTCGTCCAGGCGCTCCGGGGCTACTGGGTGGCGCACTACGCGCTGCGACGGGTGACGCTGTATGATTTCGAGCTGGGATCGGTGATTCGGTAATTCTGCCGGATGCAGCCCCTGGTGTGGACCTCCTGTGGACCCCGCTGTGCCACGTCCGGCTCGAGGGACTCGACCGATTTCCTGCCTCCACGTGCCCCGGATTTCATTAATTCCAGATTAACTTTTCCGGCGCTCGATGATTGGTGGTCGCGTTCCTCTTGACACCGGTTCCGCCGGGCGTTAATGAGCTAGCTGTGAAATTCGTGTGATAAGAGTCACGTCTGGCTGCAATCGCTGGTCGCGGTCGTGCAACCGATGCTTGCCTGTATCATTCCCAAGCAGTATTTCGAACAATCCACACCGACTGGAGTTACCCCGCGATCTCGCTGGTTCGCCTGTTGGCGGCCCTTCCGACGGTTCATCCGCTTTTCTCGGCGCGCCATCAGTCTGTGGTTTGTATGAGGGATCTGTGCTCGCCAGCCGGGCGCAACATGAGAACTGTTCCGATTCCAGTCACCGCATCACCCAAGGGAGGCGGCATGCCCGAACAGCACATCAGGGTTACGAATCATCGTCGGATGGCGCGGCGAGAGATGCTGGTCCTCTGTGCCGGATTGACCGCGGGAGTCGCCACGTCGGGGCGCGCGCTCGAACCGGCCAACGCGCTTCCGACGGCGACGAGTGCACTGCTGGAGTCGGCCCGCCACCGTCCGGCCTACCTCGAGTACATGTCCGCGTATCGGACCGTGGACGCTGCCGGACACCGCGCGGAGGCGATCCCGGCATTCGCGCGCAAGTACAACCTGCCCTGTTCCGCCTGCCACACCGCCTGGCCCGAGCTCAACACCTTCGGCCAGAAGTTCAAGGACAACGGCTACCAGCTCGGCAACGATCGCGATTCGCCGATCTGGACCAATCCCGACCTACTGGCCGATCGCCGTCCGCACCACGCCGCAGTGGCATTCGAGCGCACCACCAACCAGCGGTCGACGACGCGCTGGGCGGGACGAACAACGCGGAGCAGACTGTCACCCAGTCGGGATTCGACATCGCGGGCGCCGACCTCCTGATGCTGGGCACGCTCTACAAGAACATCACCTTCGGCTTCGTGCCGACGCTCGCGGACGGCGAGGGCGTCGGCATCGAGACCGCCTTCGTCCGGTTCGACAACCTGTTCAAGTCGACCTGGGCCAACGTCAAGATCGGCAAGTTCGAGCTGGACAACCTGCTCTCCGAGAAGCGCATCGTCACCCTGTCCAACAACGGCGGCCTTCTACCAGAACTACCACTTCGTCCCGGTCGGCGACGCGCACCGGTCTTCGGCCTCGGCGACAACCAGATCGGCGCCGAAGTGGATGGGCCACTCGCAGAACAGCTACACCCGCTACAGCTTCGCGGTCCTCGACGGGACCGACGGCAACGCCGGGCATCCTCGCCGGGCAAGAGCTATGACGGGATGGTCACCGCTGAGCCAGGCCTTCGACGCGCGGCAAGCTGGGCGTCGAGCGGATCGGGGTCTACGCGCTGTCGTCGGCCAGCAGCCCACCGCCTACCAGACTGAGCGGCGGCGAGCCGATCCCCGGCACCGGTACCGCCAACAAGTCGTTCTACCGGGTCGGGCGTCGTCGGCGACTTCTTCTTCGGCAAGCTCGAGCTCCTGCCCTTCTACCTGCTACGGATCGGACAACGCCTACCTGGCCAACGACACGCCCGGCGACCGGCCGCTCCCGGTCGGGCGCAGGACTCCAAGTGGAACGGCGGCCTGCTCGAGGTGCACTACTACGTGAATCCGCAGCTGATGCTTCATGCGGCGCGGTGAGATCATCCGGATGTCGCAGCAGGCGGATCCGGCGACGCCGAACGACCTGGGCAACATCGACGCCTACACCTTCGGCTGCCGGTGGTATCCGATCATGTTCAGCCGGGCCGGACTCGCCCTCCACTGGGGAAGTCGCCTTCACCAAGACGATCGGCGACCGTGCCGCTGAGCGGGGACGGCGTGGGGCTCGCCCCGCTCACGCCCACCACGCCGGTCCGGAGCACCAGCGTCCTGTTCGCCCTCGACTTCGCCTTCTGAGAAGGAGGACCGCATATGAGCAAGAGAACTCCAGGACTGCGGTGTTCCGCGGCGCTGGGTCTTCTCCTGGTCGCCGCCGCGGCAGCCCGACCGCCTCGGCGCCAGCAGACCATGGTCGGCCGGCCGCACGGCAGCGCCGCAGCGGGCAAGAAGCACTACCGCCGCTTCTGCGTCGGCTGCCACGGCGAGGACGGCGATGGGCAGGGGGAGAACGCGCTGTGGATCGACCCCAAGCCGCGCGACTTCACGGCCGCCGTCTTCAAGTGCCGGTCGACACCGACCGGGACGCTGCCGACGGATGAGGACCTCTACCACTCGGTCACCCGCGGCTTCGTGACCACCAACATGCCGTCCTGGTTCCCGCTCACCCGGCAGACCCGGGTCGACGCTCGTGGCGTACATCAAGACCTTCTCGCCGCGCTGGAAGACCGAGAAGGCCGGGCACGCCGATCAGCGATCCCGCCGGAGACGCCCGCCACGATCGAGAGCATCCTCCACGGCCGGGAGCTGTTCCAGAAGATGGAGTGCTGGAAGTGCCACGGCCCGGCCGGCCACGGCGACGGTCCGTCGGCCTCGACGCTCACCGACAGCAAGGACAATCCGATCCGGCCGTACAACTTCTCCAGCCGGCACGCGCTTCAAGTGCGGATCGACCAACGCGCGATCTCTACCGGATCTTCATGACCGGCCTCGACGGCACGCCGATGCCCTCCTTCGCCGACAACATGCAGCCGGCCGACGCCTGGGACCTGGTGCACTTCCTCCGCACCCTGCAGCCGGCGTCAAGACGCCGGAAGCGGTGGCCTGGCAGGCGTGGCTCCCGGCGCACGCCAGCGAACTCAAGCCGATCGGGCCCGACGCGGCGGCCAGTAGTGCCGCCGACTCATCATTCTCGAGAGATCGGAGTTCCGATGCGCACCAAGTACTCGTCGTCCTCACTCGTCCTGGTCGTGCCTCGGCGCGTCGCCTGTCATGGGGCGCGGCGCCCGCGCCGCGCCCGGCCGGCTCGATCACCGGCACGGTGACCTTCACCGGCACGCCGCCCAAGATGAAGCCGATCGACATGGCCAAGGAGCCCACCTGCGCCAGCCAGCACCCGACGCCGGTGATGACCGAGAACGTCGTCACCGGCCCCGGCAACACGCGTGCAGTACGTGGTGGTGTACATCTCGGCCGGCGACCAGCCGGCCGCCGCGCCGACGGCGGCCGTGCGCTACGACCAGAAGGGCTGCGAGTATCGTCCCGCACGTCGCTCGCGATGCAGACGGGGCAGCCGCTGGAGATCTACAACGACGATCAGACGTCCCACAACATCCACCCGCTGTCGAAGGTGAATCCGGAGTGGAACAAGTCGCAGCCGCCCGGCACGCCGCCGATCAAGGCGACCTACGACAAGCCCGAGTTCATCGCCGGTGAAGTGCAACATCCACCCCTGGATGCACGGCTACTTCGTGGTGCTGGGCACCTCGCACTTCACCGATCACGGGCAACGACGGCACGTTCACCCTCGACGGGCCTGCCGCCCGGCAAGTACACGGTCACCGCGTGGCACGAGAAGTTCGGCACGCTCGAGCCAGGAGGTGACGGTGCCCGCCGCCGGCGCCGCCACCGGCGAATTTCGTCTTCAAGGCGCTGCCGTACTGAGTCCCGGCCTGCGCACGGGCGCAGCCGGGTCGCCCGCCGGCTGGAGGGGCGGCCCGGCTCGTGGTCCATGGCCGCAGACGCGGAGGCAAGGCGACGTGGGCAAACTGTTCGCGGTCGTGGTCGCGGTCATCACGGTCGATTTCGGCCGGCGTCTTCATGGCGCGCATCTGGTGGCTGCCGCCGGACATCTCCGTCCTCGGCGTCGGCATCGACCACCAGCTCGACGAGACGATGATCGCCTCCGGCGTGCTCTTCGTGACCTCGCAGCTGGTGCTGGCGCTGTTCGTCTGGCAGCTACGGCGACGCCGGGGACGACCGGCCGATCAAGATCTTTCCGGGCGGCGCGACGCCCGATGGTCATCGGCGCCACGCTCCTGGTCAGCGTCGAGATCCTGGTGCTGTCGCTGGTCGGCACCAAGGTCTGGGGCGGCATCTTCCTCTCGCCGCCCGATCCCGAACGCGCTGCAGATCGACGTCCAGGCGGAGCAGTTCGCCTTCTACTTCCGCTATCCCGGGCCCGACGGGAAGTTCGGCACGGCCCACCCCGAGCTGATCGACGACGGCGAGCGGCAACTTCTTCGGACTCGACCCGGCCAACGACACCACCGCGCGGGACGACATCGTCTCCGCCTCCCTGGCGATCCCGGTCAACCAGCCGATCCTGCTCACGATGCACGCCAAGGACGTCGGGCACGCCTTCTACGTGCCGGAGCTCCGGATCCAGCAGGACTTCGTGCCCGGCCTGGTCATCCCGCTGCAGTTCACGGCGACCCAGGTCGTGAAGAAGGAAATCGTCTGCACCCAGCTCTGCGGGCTGGGGCACTTCAACATGCGCGGCGTACATCGACGTCAAGACCGACGGACCAGTTCGCAGCAGTGGCTGAAGGACCAGGCGGGCGCAGTAGCCGGCGCCGCACCGATCCCCCGAGAGGCCAGGCCGCATGCCAGACACTCCGGCGCCGCCGCAGTTCCATCGCCGAGAAACCGTCGAGAAGATCACCGCAGCTGAAGCACGTGCCCCCGCAGGGCTTCCTCCGCAAGCACGTCTTCAGCCTGGATCACAAGGTCATCGGGAAGCAGTATCTCGACCTGGCCCTGGTCGCCGTGCTGACCGGCATGGTGCTCTCCTGGCTCATGCGCTTCCACCTGGCGTACCCGGCCGCCGCGGTGCCGCGGCTGGGGCCGATCGCGCCCAACGGCGGCCCGGGCGGGGTCATCACGCCCGGAGCTGTACCTCTCGCTGATGACGATGCACGGCACCATCATGGTGTTCTTCGTGCTGACCACCGCGCCGTTCGCCGGCTTCGGCAACTTCGTGCTGCCGATCCAGGTCGGCGCGGAGGACATGGCGTTCCCGCGGTTCAACATGATGTCGTTCTGGGTCACCTTCGTCGCCTTCCTGGTGCTGATCGCCGCCTTCTTCGTGCCGGAGGGCCCGCCGATCTCCGGCTGGACGGCGTATGCGCCGCTCAGCGCCATCGGCAAGGACGCCGGGCCCGGGCAGGGGGCGGGACAGACCCTCTGGGCGGTCTCGATCGCCATCTTCTGCGTGGGCCAGCTGCTCGGTTCGCTCAACTTCATCGCCACGACGCTCGACCTCCGCACCAGGGGCATGACGCTCCTGCGGATGCCGTTCTCGACCTGGGCGTGGTTCATCACCTCGGTCATCGGTCTGATCGCCTTTTCGGTGCTGCTCCCGGCCTGCATCCTGCTCATCCTCGACCGGGTGGCGGGCACCAGCTTCTTCATCCCCGCCGGGCTGGTGGTCAGCGACCGGCTGCAGCCCCACTCCGGCGGCTCGCCGCTGCTCTGGCAGCACCTGTTCTGGTTCTTCGGGCACCCCGAGGTCTACATCGCGATCCTGCCGGGATTCGGCATCGTCTCGCACATCCTGCCGGCCTTTGCGCGGAAGCCGCTGCCTCGGGCCCAAGGTCGCTCATCGCCTGCATGGTCGCGATCGGATTCCTGAGCTACACGGTCTGGGGCCATCACATGTTCCTGAGCGGGATGAATCCGCTCTCGGCCACGCTGTTCTCGGTGCCCACGCTGATCATCACGATTCCCGGCGACGATCGTCACGCTGCTGTGGATCGGCACGATCTACGGCGCGCCGGCTCCGATTCACCACGTCGGCGCTGTTCTGCCTCGGGCTTCGTCTCGGTGTTCGTGAGCGGCGGCATCAGCGGCTTCTTCCTGGCCCAGCCCTCCATCGACACCTACCTGCACGGCACCTACTTCGTGGTGGGGCACTTCCACTTCGTGATGGGCGTGGCGGCGATGTTCGGGATCTTCGCCGGGGTCTACTTCTGGTTCCCGAAGATGTACGGCCGGATGATGAACGAGACCCTCGGCAAGGTGCACTTCACCCTGACGCTGATCGGCGTGTACTGCACCTTCATGCCGATGCACTACCTCGGGCTCGCCGGCAACGTGCGCCGGTATTCGGCCTTCACCGACGACTACATGAAGGGCTCGCTGCCGCTGCACCGCTTCATCACCATGGCGGCGCTCTTCACCGGGGCCGTGCAGCTGCTCTTCCTGTTCAACCTGATCTGGAGCCGGCTGCGCGGCGCCAAGGCGCCCGACAATCCGTGGCAGGCCACGTCGCTGGAGTGGTCGATCCCCTCGCCGCCGCCGTTCGACAACTTCGGCGGACGCCACCCGGTGGTGCATGCACGGCCCCAACGAGTACGGCGTGAAGGGACCGGACGGCGATTACTCATGCAGGCCGATCCCGCGGCCGGGCCGTGGCGCCTGAGGTGACGACGCATCGAAGGCGTTGCCCGCGGCCTCCCCGGCCCGGACCGGCGTCTGGATCGGCATCGCGACGATCACGATGTCGTTCGCCGCCTACACCAGCGCACTGGTGGTGCGGCAGGGCTCCGGGGCGGACTGGCAGCATTTCCAGCTGCCGCCGATCCTGTACCTCAATACGCTGGTCCTGCTGGCGAGCAGCGCCACCTTCGTCGTGGGCGACGCCGGCGGAGGCCGCCGGGCCGGGGCCGCGGTCGCCGGCCGGGGACGGGCTGGCTGGCTGCTGCTCACCCTCGGTCTGGGGCTGCTGTTCATCGCGGGACAGGTCGTCGCCTGGCGGGACCTGGCCGCCCAGGGGCTCTACCTCGCCACGAACCCCAGCAGCGCGTTCTTCTACGTCTTCACCGCGCTGCACGCGCTGCACCTGCTCGGCGGCATCGCGGCGCTGGGGTACGTCCTCGGACGCCTCCGCCAGCCGCGCCGGCGACCCGGCCGGCGAACGCCGCTGGGCGCGGCGGCGCTCTACTGGCATTTCATGGACGTGCTCTGGCTCTATCTCCTGCTGGTCCTCGCACTGCGGCTCTAGCCGGTCGCCGGAGGTGACGTGAGCGAATCCGAAATGTCCCTGGCCCTGGGGCACGGAGCCGCAGCTGGAGGCGTCGCCGTTCGGCATCCAGTCCAAGAAGCTGGTGATGTGGCTGTTCATCATCGCCGATGCCGCCACCTTCGGCGCCATCCTCTTCGGCTACGGCTATCTGCGGGCCGGAAGCCCGGACTGGACCCGGCCGTTCGACTTCACGCCGACCATCCTCAACGGCATGGTCATGACGCTGGTGCTGCTGACCAGCAGCCTGACCATGCTCGGCGCGGTCGGCGCGGCGCAGGCCGGCCAGCGCGAGCGGCGAGCGCCCGGTGGATCGTGGTGACCGCCGCGCTCGGTGCCGTCTTCGCGGCGCTCCACCTGCGGGAGTGGTTCAAGATGTTCGCCGAGGGCTGGAGCCCGTCCAACAATCCGCTGGGCGGCTCGTCGCTGTTCGGCGCGTAGCTTCTTCAGCATCACCGGACTCCACCTGCTCCACGTGATCTGTGGCGTCGTCGCCCTGGTCGTGGTGGCACTCAAGTTACCGGCGGGGCAAGCTCGACCGCCGGCCACGTGGAGACGACCGGACTCTACTGGCACTTCGTCGACCTGGTCTGGATGTTCGTCTTCCCGCTGGTCTACCTGATGAACGCCCGCTGAGGGCCCGCAGCCGAAAGGCCCGTCCATGACCGCCACCGAATCGACTCCACGAGCCCGGCATGCGCTTCTACGTCCTGATCTGGCTCGGACTGATCGCTGATCGTCGGCCGTCGAGGTGGCGCTCGTCTATGCCGCACCTCGAGCCCGGCACGCTCCTCGCGGCGCTGCTCTCGCTGGCCTCGCTCGAGGCCGGGCTCGGCGTGATGTACTTCATGCACCTGCGGTACGAGCGGCGAGCGCTCTTCTGGAGCCTGATTCCGACGGTGGTCTTCGTGCTGCTCATGCTGAATCACCTGTGGCGGGACGCGCACCGGCTCATCACCCACCGGTTTCCCCCGCTGTGACGATCCATCGTCTGGGCGGCATCGGGCGCCGCATTCGGCCGTCGTCTCCCGTGCCGCGGTTGGCCTCGTGACGACCCAGTGGCAGTGGTGGTGTGCGGGCGTGGCGAGTGTGGATGCCATGGCCCACTTCATGAAAGCGATGCTCGGCGGCATGGTGATTCTGGTCCTCCCGTCCTTCGCCGTGTGCACCGGCTTCGCCATGATGGCCTATCGCCGACGGAACCTGTATCGGGCCGAATAGCCGAGCAGTGCCGGAGCCTTCGCCTCCATCCCTCTTGAAGGCGTCCCAATCATGACATCGCCGCATGTGAGCGCGATTCCAGTGGCGGTCTCGCGCTGCCCCTCCCTCGGGGCCGACCTGCTCACTCTTACCAAGCCGCGCATCATCTCGTTGCTGCTCGTCACGACCATCTCGCCGATGTTCATCACGCCCGCAGGGGTGCCATCGCTCTCCCTCGTACTCTGGGTCGTGCTGGGTGGGTACCTCATGGCCGGCGGCGCCAATGCGATCAACATGTGGTTTGACCGGGATATCGATGACCGGATGCCCCGCACCCGGCTGCGTCCGATTCCCGGCGGCCGCCTCGCCCCCGCCACCGGCCTGGGATTCGGGCTGGGTCTCGGCGGTGCGGCCTTCGGCATCTTCTGGTACTTCGTCAATCCGCTCAGCGCCTGGCTGGCGCTCTCCGGTCTCCTGTTCTATGTGCTGGTGTATACCGCCTGGCTCAAGCGATCGAGTCCGCAGAATATCGTGATCGGCGGCGCCGCCGGTGCCTTCCCGCCGCTGGTCGGGTGGGCGGCGATGACGGGCCGGATCGACCTGACGGCCATGATTCTCTTTGCGATTGTCTGCTGCTGGACGCCTCCTCACTTCTGGGCCCTGGCGCTCATCAAGCAGGGGGAATACGCCAAGGTCGGCGTGCCCATGCTCCCGGTGGTCCGGGGCGATGCGTACACCAAGGTCCAGATGCTGCGATACACCCTGGTGCTCATACCACTCACACTGCTCCCGACCCTCCTCGGGGCACAGGGGCTCGGCTACGGGCTCATTGCTGTCCTGCTGGGGGGACGACTTCTCTGGTTCTGCCTCCAGCTGCTTCGGGAAACCGGGGTGACGCCGACCGCCTGGAGGATGTACAAGTACTCGCTCCTGTACCTGGCGCTGCTCTTCGTGGCGATGGGCGTGGACGCCGCACTCCCCTTCGGTCACGGCGCGGGGCAGCTCCACGGTGGTCGGATCCCGACAGCCGCCCGGCCCTGGCCGGCGGCGGTGGCACCGAGCCCGGCGCAAACCGTGACGCTCGCACGACCGTTCTGACCACGGTCAACGGACGGCTTGGCGGCCGCCTCCTCGCCCGCTAGCTTACCCGCCGACTCCACGAGCCATGGAACGCGGACACCGAACCCCACGTCCCAGCGCCGAATTCCATGTCCCGGGAGCGCGCCGGGGACAGGTGTCCGAGTGGCTGAAGGAGCCGGTCTCGAAAACCGGTGAACCCGCAAGGGTTTCGAGGGTTCGAATCCCTCCCTGTCCGTGAAGGTCATTTCGGGGGCGCCTCACGGGCGCCCCTGCAGTGTTTTCGGATCCCGCTGCCGATAGTGCTCCCATGCCCCTCGCCCGTCCCACCTCGCCCCCCGTCCTCGACCAGCTGGCCGGCTCGCTACTGGGGCTCGCCCTCGGCGATGCCCTCGGCGCGGCAGTAGAAGCGCACCCGCCGGAAGCGGCGCGGCGCTATGTGGATACCGTGCTCCGTGCCGGTATCCTTCCCGTGCGTGGCCCGGGTAACTACCCGTTCGGCCAGGTCACCGACGATACCCAGCTCGCCCGCGAGCTACTTCTGAGTATTGCCGAATCGGGGGAGTTCGCCCCCGCAGCCTTCGCGAACCGGCTGCTCAATCTGGTCGCATCCGGCCGACTGATCGGCGGAGGGCCCGCGGCGAATGCCTGTGCTCGCCAGCTCGCCCTCGGTGTTCCGTGGCATGAGGCCGGGATGCCGGCACCGTACGCGAGCAATGGCGCGGCGATGCGTGCCGGCCCTCTCGGTCCGCTCTACGGCCACGACCTGAAGCACCTGGCTCGGGTCGTCTGCGACCAGGCGAGACTCACCCACCAGGACAGCCGCTGCAGCGCCGGGGCGCTGGCGATTGCCGGTGCCGCCGCGATGGCGGCTCGAGGTGACGCGATCCGACCCGGCGACTTTCTCGTCGAGCTGAGCCGACTGGTGGAGCCGATCGACTCCTCGTTCTCGACTATTCTCTGGGACCTGACCAGCTGGGCCCACCTCCCGCCGGACGAGGCCGTCGGAATACTGATCGAGCGGGGCCTCGAACCGGAGTCGCGGGGAGAGTGGCACGGCATTTCGTCGTTCGTGACCAGCAGCGTCTGCTGGAGCCTGTACGCCTTCCTGCGATCCCCGGAAGATTTCCGGGAGGCGGTGTGCATCGCGATCCGCGTGGGGGGCGATACCGATACCCTGGCGGCGATGACCGGGAGTATCGTGGGGGCGCGGGTGGGGCGGGGGGCCCTGCCGGTGGAGTGGTGCGCCCGCCTGACAGACGTCGGGGCATGGAATGCAGCGGCCCTGGAGGCGCTTGCGCGCCGGGTTGTGGATACCGTGGGGAAGGAGCGGATAGGACGATGACCACCGAGGCGGACAGGGGCGGGGTGCCCGCGCGACGCATCCTGGTCGCGGATGACGATGAGCAGTACCGGCTCATGCTGCAGCGGACCCTGGAACGCGCCGGTTACGCGGTGACCGCGGCCGACAACGGCGCGACGGCGATCACGGCCGCCCGGCAGCGGCATCACGATGTCGCGGTGCTCGACCTGCTGATGCCGGAAAAGGAAGGGCTGGAAACGATCCGCGAACTGAAATCGCTCTGTCCCGCGCTGCCGGTCATCGCGATCACCGGCGGCGGGCGGGGCAATCCGTCCGACTATCTCCGGGCGGCGCGACTGCTCGGCGCGGTGGCGACACTGGAGAAGCCATTCTCGATCCAGGATCTGCTTCGCGTCGTCCGCGACGCACTGCCCGCCCCGGAGCCGCACGACGCCTGACCCCGGAGCCCGACGCGGCGCCTCTTCGCATGGCCGGCCTCGATCCAGTGAGCCCGCGATCCCCGCCCGGCTGGTCTCAGGATTCCCCGCTTGTTCGACCCCTTCCTATCCAGCTCCACCACTAGAGTCGGCTGGCGTGTGCCTCGGCGGCGCACGGCTGGTCGACCAGGCGTGCAGCGTCGCCCTGCAGTCGCGGGCACCGACGCGGCGGCGTTCCGGCTGATTCAGCTTCGGAGCCGATTGACTCGTCTCAGGATTCGGACGCCATCGCCGATACTGTCGACAACGGATGGCACGTGTTCGGAACCACCCCAACTCCCTCGCTAACGATACTGATCGGCCGGGCTGTGTGCGATCGGCCCTCGAGGCATTGCCAAGGAGACAGACATGGCGGCAGCAGTCGAACCCGAGCTGGAGGGATCCGGTCAGCTCTCGATGGACGAAATCCTCGATCTCCGGGGCAAGATCGAAGCGATCAACCGGGTACAGGGCGTCATCGAATTCTCCCTGGACGGCACCATCCTCACCGCCAACGACAATTTTCTGGATGCGCTCGGCTACCGTCTCGACGAGGTGGAGGGCCGGCATCATCGCATGTTTGTCCCGCCCGCACTCGCCGCGAGTGAGGAGTACCGCCGATTCTGGGCGAGGCTCAATGCGGGGGAGTTCCAGTCGGCTGAATTCAAGCGGGTCGGCAATGGCGGCAAGGAGGTCTGGATCCAGGCCAGCTACAATCCGGTGTTCGACCGGGACCGGCGTCCCATCAAGGTGGTAAAGTTCGCCACCGATATCACCGCGGCCAAGGTGCGGAGCGCGGAATTCGAGAGTCAGATTGCTGCCATCCAGAAGTCGATGGCCGTGATCGAGTTCCAGCTCGACGGCACGATCATCACCGCGAACGACAACTTCCTGAAGTCGCTCGGGTACGGACTCGACGAGATTCGTGGCCGCCCGCACCGCATGTTCGTGGACGCCGCCTACGCCGGAAGCGAGGAATACCGGCGCTTCTGGGCCGACCTGGCCGCCGGCCGGCACCAGGCGGGCGAATTCAAGCGAATCGGACAGGGCGGGCGGGAGGTGTGGATCCAGGCGAGCTACAATCCGTTGCTCGATCCGGATGGGCGGCCGTACAAGGTCGTGAAATTTGCGACCGACACCACCGAGGTCCGTCAGATCATCAACGGCGTGGTCCGAAGCGCCAAGGTGCTCGCCAGCTCCGCGGTTGAACTGACCCGGGTCAGCGACGAGATGGGCCGGACCGCCCGTGAGACGTCGGATCAGGCCGGGGTGGTCTCGGCGGCGTCCGAGCAGGTCTCGCGGAACGTGCAGACGGTGGCGACCGGATCGGAGGAGATGTCGGCGTCGATCCGGGAGATCTCCAAGAATGCGGTGGATGCCGCCCGGGTGGCGACCGACGCGGTACGCGTCGCGGAAGCCACCGATGTGACCGTGGGGAAGCTCGGAGAATCGAGCGCCGAGATCGGCAAGGTGATCAAGGTGATCACCTCGATCGCCCAGCAGACCAACCTGCTGGCGCTCAACGCCACCATCGAGGCAGCGCGGGCCGGGGAGGCGGGCAAGGGTTCGCTGTCGTCGCCAACGAGGTGAAGGAGCTGGCCAAGGAGACCGCCCGGGCGACGGAGGAGATCGGCCGGAAGATCGAGGCGATCCAGGGCGATACGCGCCAGGCGGTCGCGGCCATCCGGGAGATCGGGTCGATCATCGGGCAGATCAACGAATCTGCAGACGACCATCGCCGGCGCGGTCGAGGAGCAGACCGCCACGACCAACGAGATGAGCCGGAACGTGAGCGAGGCGGCCCAGGGTGTCGACGAGATCGCTCGCAACATTCAGCAGGTCGGCACCGGCGCGAGGAGCACCGCCGACGGGGTCGCGGGCACCCAGCGCGCCGCGGAGGAGCAGGCCAGGCTTGCCGCCGAACTGACCCGACTGACCGCGCGATTCGCCGACTGACCGGGTCCTGCCCACCGACCGCCCTTCGCGCCTCGCGCGAGGGGCGGTCGTGCGTTCGGCCCGTGCCGACAGGTGGCGGGGCGGGGCGTGGCGGGCTAAACTTCCCGCCCGTCGCTCCTGCGCCTCGGCGCGCAGAGATCCCTGGACTGGTGCTCGAGTGGTTTAAGAGGCACGCCTGGAAAGCGTGTGTACCTTGCAAGGGGTACCGAGGGTTCGAATCCCTCCCGGTCCGTTGCCGCGCACTGACTCACGAGTCGGTTCGCGGCCGATCTGTTGGCTGGACGCCCTGGTAGGGTGTTCCGGTGGTACTTCCTCGCTCGACCCCGTCCCCGCGAACCGAAGCGAACCATTCCCATGTTCGGCGCGTATTATTGATGTCCCCACGCGCGCCAAGGTGCTTATGCTGATTCGCCGCCCGCCCGACATCCGCTCCGCCGAGATCACCGACGAACAGCAGTACCTGAATCGCCGGGGCTTTCTGGCGGGGCTGGCGGGGGCGGGGATCCTGCTCACCCTCGGCGAGCGTGCCGCGCTGGCGCAGGGACTGGCACGGGAGGGAGCGGCTCGCCTCGCCTCCACCGACGACAAGCTGACCCCCTACGAGTCGGTGACGACCTACAACAACTTCTACGAGTTCGGCACCGACAAGTCCGACCCGGCCGAGAACGCCAGGGCGTTCCGGACCCGGCCCTGGAAGGTGCGGATCGACGGCGAGGTAGCCAAGCCCGCCGATTACGATCTCGATGAGCTGATCAGGCCGTACACGCTCGAGGAGCGGGTCTACCGACACCGCTGCGTCGAGGCCTGGACCATGGTGATTCCGTGGCAGGGCTTCCCGCTCGCGACCTGGTGGCGAAGGTGCAGCCGACCACGCAGGGCGAAGTTCGTGGAGTTCACGACGCTGCTCGATCCGCAGCAGATGCCGGGACAGCGGAGCCGCATGCTGCCGTGGCCGTACACCGAGGGTCTGCGGCTGGACGAGGCGATGCACCCGCTGGCGCTGCTGGCGACCGGTCTCTACGGGAAGACGCTCCCCAACCAGAATGGCGCGCCGCTCCGGCTGGTCACGCCGTGGAAGTACGGCTTCAAGGGCGGCAAGTCGATCGTGCGGATCCGGTTCATCGAGCAGCCAGCCGATGAACACCTGGCAGAAGATCGCCGCCGACGAGTACGGCTTCTACGCCAACGTGAACCCGGCCGTCGACCATCCGCGCTGGAGCCAGGCCCGGGAGCGGCGGATCGGCGAACTGTTCAAGCGCCCGACGCTGCCGTTCAACGGCTACGCCGATCAGGTGGCCGGCGCTTTACTCGGGGATGGACCTGGTCAAGAACTTCTAGTGACCCGTCTCCAGTTTACCACCCGGGTCCTCAAGCCCGCCGGCTTCGTCGCCGCCCTCGGTCCCCTGGCATGGCTGCTCTACGCTGCGTTCGGCGGCGGCGACCTCGGCCCTGATCCGGTGAAGACCATCCAGATCACCACCGGGCTCAGCACCCTGGTGCTGCTGCTCGCCGGGCTCGCGGTGACCCCAATCCGCAAATATTTCCACTATGGCGAGCTGATCCGGGTGCGGCGCATGCTGGGCCTCTTCGCCTTCTGCTACGCGCTGCTGCACGCCGTCACTTACTTCGTCTTCGACCAGTCGCTCGACCCCGGTCTCATCTGGGCCGACACCGTCAAGCATCCGCGGATCGCGGTCGGGTTCATCGCCTTTCTGCTGCTGCTTCCGCTGGCCGTGACCTCGACAGACGCCATGGTCCGCCGGCTCGGCAAGCGGTGGAGTCGGCTGCACCGCCTGGTGTACGCCGCCACGGCGCTGAGCATCCTGCACTACCTGATGGTCCAGAAGCTCGACCTCTCGAAGGGGCTGGGGTATGTCGCGGTCTTCACGGTGCTGATGCTTGTACGCGTGCCGGCGTGGCTGAGGAAAGCGGGTGGGACGGTGAGTACCGGGGAACGGGGAACGGGGGAACGGGGAACGGGAGAACGGGGAACGGGGGAGGGCTCCCGGAAGGCCGGCTGACGCGCCCTCCCTCCCGCTTTCCGTTCCCGGTTCGTCTCCGCGACTACCAGTCCACGCAACTCAGCGTCCCGTTCGGCTGATACGCTACCGAGGGATTGATGACGCCGTCTATCCAGGCATTCGGGGTCACGGTGCACACGATCTGCGCGATCTCCGTCCCGCCCGCTGTTGGGTAGACATGGAAGGTGTTCGTCTGAGTGTTCTGCCGGTTGGGGACCGTCACCAGCCGGAGGCCGCCGCCGGCGGCCACCACCTTGTTGCTCCCCTGGGCCTCGGAGCCGACCGTCATCATGACCGGCACGGCGTTGAAGTTCCGGAGCTCGGCTTGGGTGCCAGCGGAGTTGTTCGGTCCCGTGGCGCAGGCGGCCAGAAGCAGTGCAGCGAACAGAACGCGTGAAACGTGTCGCACAGAATGCTCCATGTTGGGGGTGTCTCAAGTGGAACGCGGCCAGGCCTGAGAATTTCTCGCTCGGCATTCAGGCCGGCAAGTAGGCGCGGCGCCTCTCCGAAGCTGGAGCCCGGAACTTCCCTCCGCCCATTCCCCCCCACCGGGGGATTCGCTACCTTCATCGCACCATGCCCTCCCGCTCGACCCTGCTAGACGAACGGGCGATCGCCCGAGCCCTCACCCGCATGGCTTCCGAATTGCTAGAACGCTGTCACGGCAGCGCCGACGTCCTCCTCGTCGGCATCCAGCGTCGTGGGGTGGAACTGGCGCAGCGGCTGGCCCGGCTCATTGAAGCCGCCGAGGGTCGCCCGATCCCGACTGGCAAACTCGATATCACGCTCTATCGCGACGATCTCCAGGTGGTCGGCGCCCGCCCCGTCATCGGTGAGACCCAGCTCCCCATGCAGCTCGATGGCCGCACGGTGGTCATCGTGGACGATGTGCTCTACACCGGCCGAACCGTTCGGGCCGCGCTCGATGAGCTGGCGGACTTCGGCCGGCCGAGCCGGATACTCCTCTGTGTCCTGGTGGATCGGGGCGGGCGCGAATTGCCGATCCAGCCGGACATCGTCGGCCTCAGGCAGACGACCGGTCCGCGGGACCGCGTGGACGTACTGGTCCAGGAGCTGGACGGCACGCGACGCCGTCGAGCTGATGCGGAGCGATGCATGACGGTTCCCACCCTCGGCAAGGACCTCGTCGGACTCGAGCACCTCTCGGCCGAGCAGCTGACGCTGATCTTGAATACGGCGGAACACTTCAAAGAGGTGAGTGAGCGGCCGATCAAGAAGGTCCCGGCCCTTCGCGGCAAGACGATCGTCAATCTGTTCTTCGAAGCCTCCACCCGCACCCGCATCTCCTTCGAGTTTGCGGAGAAGCGGCTGTCCGCCGACACCGTGAATGTGGCATCGGGCGGAAGCTCCATCTCCAAGGGGGAGACCCTCGTCGATACGGCGCGCAATCTGGAGGCGATGCGGATCGACATGGTGGTGATCCGGCATCACGCCTCCGGTTCGGCGGAGTTCCTCGGCAACCGGATCAACTCGAACGTGATCAACGCCGGCGACGGCAAGCATGAGCACCCGACGCAGGGGTTGCTCGACATGCTGACGCTTCGTGACCGGTTCGGGCGTCTCGCGGGGCTCAAGGTCGCCATCTGCGGCGACGTGCTCCACAGCCGGGTCGCGCGGAGCAACATCTGGGGGCTCCGGAAACTGGGCGCCGAAGTGGCGGTCTGCGGCCCGCTCAGTCTCATGCCCCGGAACATCGCCGACCTCGGCGTGACGGTGATCCCGCGGATCGACGATGCCATCGCGTGGGCGGACGCGCTCAACGTGCTGCGGCTGCAGCTGGAGCGCATGACCGGCGGGTTCATTCCGTCGCTGCGCGAGTATAACCGGGTCTTCGGCGTCACCCGGGAGCGTCTCGAGCGTGCGAACAAGGAGATCGTGATCATGCACCCCGGCCCGATGAATCGCGGGGTCGAAATCGACAGCGACGTGGCGGACGGCCCCTGCAGCGTGATTCTGCCCCAGGTCACCAATGGCGTGGCCGTTCGCATGGCGGTGCTCTATCTGCTCGCCGGTGGCGTCCCCGATCCGGCAGCATTCCGGAGGCAGTGAGTGACGCGCCCGATTCTCATCAAGGGTGGCCGGGTGATCGACCCGTCCCGCAGGAGCGATGGGGTGGCCGACGTGTACCTCGCCGAAGGTCGCGTGGTCTCGGTCGGCCGCAATATCACGGGCGGGGACGGCTGCCAGGTGATCGACGCCACGGGCAAGGTGGTCTGCCCCGGCCTCATCGACCTGCACGTGCACCTGCGCGAGCCGGGATTCGAGGATCTGGAAACCGTCGCCACCGGGGCGATGGCCGCGGCCGCAGGCGGCTTCACCGCGGTCTGCGCCATGCCGAATACCGATCCCCCGCTCGACAATCAGGGGGCGATCGGCTTCGTCATCAGTCAGGCCCAGAAGGCAGGCAAGGCACGGGTCTACCCGGTCGGGACGATCTCGGTGGGCCAGCAGGGCGAAAAGCTGTCGGAATTCGGTGAGCTGATGAGTGCCGGCGCGGTGGCGGTGAGCGACGACGGGAAGCCGGTGATGTCGAGCCACCTGATGCGGACCGCGATGGAGTACGCGCGGACCTTCGGCATCCCGGTGGCGGACCACTGTGAGGAGATCACCCTGGCCGCTGCCGGTGCGATGCACGAGGGAATCGTCGCGACCAAACTCGGCCTGAAGGGGATTCCGTCTGCGGCGGAGGAGATCCACGTCGCCCGCGATATCATACTTTCGGAGCTCACCGGCGGGCACATTCACCTCTGTCACATGAGCACCCGGGGGTCGGTCTCCCTCATCCGCCGCGCGAAGGAGATGGGCCTGAATGTGACGGCCGAGGTGACGCCGCACCACTTCACCCTGACCCACGAGGCCTGTCTCGGCTACAACACCAATGCCAAGATGAACCCGCCGCTGCGGGAATGGGAGGATGTCGAGGCGATCCGCGGCGCACTCAAGGACGGGACGATCGACGTGATCGCCACCGATCACGCGCCGCACCACTACGACGCCAAGGAGCGGGAGTTCGATGACGCCCCGAACGGGATCCTCGGCCTGGAGACGGCGTTCGGCCTCGCCATCACCGAGCTGGTGCGGCCGGGCATCGTGTCGCTGCCGGAGCTGCTCTACCGCATGAGCACGCGCCCGGCCCAGCTCTTCAAGCTGCCCGGGCGGGACCCTCATGGTGGGGGCGCCCGCCGATCTGGCGATCTTCGACCCGGAGGTGGAATGGACGGTGGAGCCGTCCCGGTTCTACTCCAAGAGCCGGAATACCCCCTTCGGCGGACGGAAGCGTCTCGGGGAGGGCGGAGCTGACCATCGTGCGGGGCAGGGTCGTATACGACCGGTCGAGTGCCTGAACCGCCATTTTCCCCCGGCGGACGACTTTCGTCAGGCCATTACGGCGTTAGATTTGCAGTTGGCAAACCTCCTGGCGCGCTCGGACTTGGCGCCTTGAGACCGGTTCCCGCGCCTGCCGAGATGACGGTTGAAAGTCGCGGCGGCGCAGTACCGATTCTGGTGGCCGCCCGCCATCCTGGGCGGGTGAATCAGCCGACTTCTGCGCAATTCCAAGCGCTCGCACCGCCGAGAGGGAAAACGCGGACATGACCAAGCCGACTCCAGAGAGCGGTAACTCGATTGACCAGCTGCTCCAGGACCGCGCCCAGTTCGTGAGCTGGCTGACTCGGCTTGAACTCTTCGGGCGACAGCTCTCCCGCCGTCCCTGAGGCGGTACGAACCCGGGTCCGCGCCGACTACGAGCGCCGCCTCGAATCTGTGCTCGTCGAATTGCGCGGGCACACCGCCGCGGTCGAGGAGCAGGTGGAGGATCTCTCGGTCCGCGCCGGCGCTGCTCGTCACCCGGGAGATACGAGCACAACGAACAGCTCTCCGAGGCGGAAGTGCGTCATCTGGTCGGCGAGTACGACGAAGGCAGGTGGGACGGGATCCGTGGCCGAGTTGACGAAGGTGCTGGACCAGGTCCGGACTGAACTCGACCCAGACCACCGCCGAAATCGACCGCTTGAATGAGGTCCTCACGACGATCCGCACCCCGGTGTTCATTGCGGCACCGGGACAGCAGCGGAACCCGAGCCGGAGCCCGAGCCCGAGCCGATCCTGCTCCCTGAACTCGGCCCCACCCCGGTGCCTCCGCCTCCGGCGCCGGCGGCGGTGACGGCACCGCGGCCGACCGTCCCTCCGCCCCGGGCGCAGCCGCCGGCAGTCCAGCAGGTGCCAGTTGCCCCGGCGCCGGCCGTCGAGCCTCACCGGCCCGTGGCGCCCGCCCCGACGGGCGCCACCGAGATTCCATTTCGACCGGTGCCGCCGAAGCCGGCGCCCAAGCCGCCCACCCCTCCGGCCAAGAAGGACGACCAGCCGGGCCGGACGCTCTGGTTCCCGTCAGGCAAATCCGCCGAGCCGGGCCAGGGGGCAGGGGCAAGCTCGACGAGCTCGCATTTCTCAAGTCGGTGACCGGGGAGCCGGCGCACCTCCCCGTCCCGACGCCCAAGCCGTCCCGTGCGAGCGCCGGTTTCCCCAGGCCGCCCGAGGCAGCTCCACCCCCGGCACCCCCGGCACCGCCCGCGCCGCCGCCGCCCCCGCCGCCGCCGGTCGCAGAGGTGGCTCCACCGGCCAAGGCCCCACCCGCCGCCGAACCGAAGGATCGAAGCGGCGGTGCGGGGCAGAAGACACTGAAGTGTGCGGAGTGTGGGACGCTGAATCGGCCAACGGAGTGGTACTGCGAGCGGTGCGGGGCCGAGCTGGCGGCGTTGTAGGGGGGAGAGCGATTGGGTGATTGGGCGATTGGGCGATTGGGCGATTGGGTGATCGGGCGATTGGGCGATTGGGCGATTGGGCGATTGGGCGATTGGGCGATTGGGTGATCGGCGATTGGGCGATTGGGCGACAGGTGAACAGGAGGTGGGCTCCCCTCGGGGAACCCACCCTTTGCTATTCGTCGTCCCGCCGTCCCGCGCTACTTCTTCGTCGACGACGAACTTGGCCAGACGGCTCTTGGTCCGATTGGCGGTATTCTTGTGCACCAGGTTCTTGCGACCGGCGCGGTCCAGAAGGCGGACTGCCTCCGTGAAGGCGACCTCCGCGTCCTTGGCGGTGGCGGCGGCACGGACCTTCTTGATGGCGGTGCGAAGCTGGCTGCGGCTGGCGCGGTTGCGCTCGTTGGCCGCGAGCGACTTCCGCATGGCCTTCTTGGCGGACTTGATACGGGGCACGGACAACCTCTCGTTGAAGCCTCAGTGCCGGCCCGACCCGGGCCAGCGGGAAGCCGACATTCTAGACGGAAGAACGCGCAAGGTCAAGCCGGAGGCGGGTTTTCATGGGGTAGGCCCCCCGTTAGATTGGGCCACCTTCATGAGTGACTTCATTCTCGCGCTGCCGATCCTGGTGTTTTCGCTCGTGGCGCACGAGTACGCCCACGCACGCACCGCCCTCTGGCAGGGCGACGACACGGCCTACATGCTCGGCCGGGTCACGCTCAATCCCCTGCCGCACATCGATCCGTGGATGACGGTGCTGCTGCCGGCGATTCTCTGGATCAGCAGCAGCGGCACTTTCGTGTTCGGCGGGGCCAAGGCGGTGCCGGTGGTGCCGAGGAAGTATCGCAATTACATCCGCGGCGATCTGATCGTCTCCTCCGCCGGGGTCA
Source organism: uncultured Gemmatimonadales bacterium (assembly GCA_963726955.1). Lineage (GTDB taxonomy): Bacteria > Gemmatimonadota > Gemmatimonadetes > Gemmatimonadales > GWC2-71-9 > JADJOM01. The sequence goes on from CAVSEC010000017.1 coordinate 138,396, forward strand.
TCACCAACTTCGGGCTGTCCTTCGTCTGCGCGGCGGATCTTCGCCGGCCTCGGGTTGCTGGCGAGCGGCCTCCCCAGCCTGGGGGACGGCCTGGCCATCCTGCAGCGGATGATGCTGCGTGGCATCTGGCTCAACCTGGTGCTCTGCGTTTTCAATCTGATCCCGATTCCGCCGCTCGACGGATCACATCTCCTGTACCACGTCCTGCCACCGGCCTGGGGCCTCCGCTTCCGCCAGCTCGGGCAGTTCGGATTCATCCCGCTGCTGGTGCTGCTCGCCTTCTTCGGCCCGGTCATCGGGTTTCTGCTGACGCCGGCCAGCTGGGGCTTCAGTCACTTCTATTACGTCCTCCAGCGGTTCGGGATCGGGGACCTCTGGGACTTCACTCGCGGATGACATCACCCGCCGCACCGACCGCCGCGCTCGGCGCCGAGCCCGGATTCGTCGTCCAGCTGGACGCGTTCAACGGGCCGCTCGACCTGCTGCTGCACCTCCTGCGGGAGGAGCAGATCGACATCGCCGATATCCCCATCGCGCGGATCGCGGACCAGTTCCTCGGTGCGATCCAGCACCTCGGGCTGAACCAGGCCGCCGACTACCTCGAGATGGCGGGGCGGCTGCTCCGCCTCAAGGCGCAGATGCTGTTGCCGCGCCGCGATGGCGAGGAAGGCTGGGAGGACCCTCGTCACGAGCTGGTGCGGCGGCTGCTGGAGTACCAGCTGATCAAGGAAGTCGCTGGCTGGCTCGAGCGGGCAGCCGAGCGCCGCGCCGATCAGCAGCCGCGGGGCTATCTCCCGCCGGCGCCGGATCTGCCGCCGCTGCCGCTGACGATCGATCTGCTCGAACTGCTGAAGGCCGTCGAGAAGGTCGTCGCCGAGATTCCCTCGCCGGTGCTCCACCGGGTCGTCGCCCGGCCGCTCGATACCGAGGGCGCGACCCGCCGGCTGGTCGCGATGCTCGCCGAGCGGGAAGAGTTCACCTGGCTCGAGGCGCTGGGCCCCAGGCCCACGATCGTCGACGTCCTGTCGACGCTGCTCGCGATCCTCGAACTGGCGAAGCGTGGCCTGGTCAGTCTGGTGCAGTCCGAAGCCTTTGCCTCCTTTGTGATCCGACGGGAGCAGCCCCCCGAGGATCTCACCGCTCCTGCCGTGGAAGCCGATGATGCCGCTGAATCCGCTCACCCAGTTGATTGAGGCCGCGCTGTTTGCGGCCAACCGCCCGATCACCGTCGAGGAGCTGCAGACCCTCGAGCCGGATGCGTCGCTGGCGGATGTCCGCACCGCCCTCGACGAACTCCGCGAGCACTACGACTTCGACGGACACGCGGTGGAAGTGAGCGAACTCGCCGGCGGGTACCAGATCCTCACCCGGCGCGCCTTTGCCGAGGCGATCGAGCGGGCCCAGTTCGCAGTGCGCACGCCCCGGCTCACGGCGGCGGCGATGGAGACGCTTGCGGTCATCGCGTACCGGCAGCCGGTGGGCCGGGCCGAGATCGAGGAGATCCGCGGTGTCTCGGCCGGTGGCGTGCTGCGGAGCCTCCAGGAGCGCGGCATGATCGAGGTCGTCGGCCGCTCCGAGGCGATGGGGCGTCCGCTGCTCTACGGGACGACGGCCCTCCTCCTCGAGCTGCTCGGCCTCCGCGATATCGGTGACCTGCCCAGGACCGAAGAGTTCAGCGTGGCGCTGCACAGCCACAAGCCCGAGACCAGTGACTCCGACGAGGCAGCCGCCTCAGTTCCGGCCGAATCATGAGCGAGATGCGATTGCAACGGGCCCTCGCGCGCGCCGGGATCGCCAGTCGGCGGGCCGCCGAAGCGTTGATCACGGAGGGTCGCGTCCGGGTCGACGGACAGGTGGCTACCCTCGGCATGAAGGTCGACCCGGACCGGCAGAAGATCACCGTCTCCGGCAAGACCATCCACCAGGTGGAGCAGCGCTGGCTGGCCTTCCACAAGCCGATGGGCGTCGTGACCACCGCCAGCGACGAGGAGGGGCGCCGCACCGTATTCGATTTCATCAAGGACCCGCGGGGACTCACCTACGTCGGCCGGCTGGACGTGAACACGACGGGACTGCTGCTGCTCACCACCGATGGCGAGGCGGTGCACCGGCTGACGCACCCGCAGCTATCGGGTGCCGCGCAGCTACACCGCGCTGGTGCATGGCAAACCGACGGCGGAGATCGAGACCGCGGTCAAGCAGCGGGTGCTCGTCGATGGCAAGGCCGTGGTGCCCGCGCGCGCACGGGTGCGTCCGGGCAAGGAGGGTCGCAGCATCCTCGATGTGACCCTGCACGAGGGACGCAACCGGATCGTGCGCAACTGGTGTGAGGCGATGGGCATCAAGGTGGACCGGCTCGCCCGGATCTCCTACGGGCCCGTCCGCCTGGGCGACCTGCCGGTCGGCACGACCCGGCTGCTCTTCCCGGAAGAGGAGGCGGCGCTCTACGCCGCCATCGGGCTCTCGCCGACGGGGACGGAGCTGCCGAAGCAGTCCGCCGCGCCCCGCCGATCTCCGGCGCGCCGCGCCGCCGCGACGAAACCGGTACCGGCCCCGACGGCACCAGGACGGAAACCGAGCGGCGCCAGGAAACCGGCGACCCGCGCCGCTCGTCCCACTGGCAGGAAACGGGGCTGACAACGAGCCTGTCGACCGCTATCCTCCCCGGTGATCCCGACACGCTGCACCCACCGCTCACGGCGCCCTCAATGACCGCACGCCCCTCTGTCCCGACCCGCACCGTGGATGCTGGTCCCGTCCAGCAGGTGGTGGCCGAAGTCGGCCGCCGGATTGTGGGACAGGAGACGATGATCGAGCGGCTGATGGTGGGGCTGCTGACCGGCGGGCATATCCTGCTGGAGGGGGTGCCGGGGCTCGCCAAGACGCTCGCCGTCAAGACCCTTGCCGAAGTCGTCTCGGTCAGCTTCTCGCGGATCCAGTTCACGCCGGATCTGCTGCCGGCCGACCTCATCGGCACGATGATCTTCGATCCGCGCAATCAGGAGTTCAAGGTCAAGCAGGGACCGATCTTCGCGCAGATCGTGCTCGCCGACGAAATCAACCGCGCGCCGGCCAAGGTGCAGGCGGCGCTGCTCGAGGCGATGCAGGAGCATCAGGTGACGATCGGCGGCACCGGCTTCACTCTCGAGGAGCCGTTCCTGGTACTGGCGACCCAGAACCCGATCGAGAACGAGGGGACGTATCCGCTGCCCGAGGCGCAGCTCGACCGGTTCATGCTCAAGGTGCGGGTGGGGTACCCGACGCGGGAACAGGAGAAGGAGGTGCTGCTGCGCCGCAGCGGCATTGCGGAGACGCCGGTCCGGCAGCTGCTCGATGCGCCCACGATCCTGGCCCTGCGCGAGACGATCGCCGCCACCTACACGGACCAGAAGGTGGTCGACTATATCGTCGATCTGGTGCGCGCCACCCGCGATCCCTCGGTGGTGGGGCTGTCGAATCTCAAGCCCCTGGTCGCGTACGGCGCATCGCCGCGGGCCTCGATCGCGCTGGTCCAGGCCGCCAAGGCCAACGCCTTTCTCCGCGGCCGGGGCTACGTGATTCCCGAGGATGTGCGTTCCATGGCGCTCGACGTCCTGCGGCACCGGGTCCTCCTCACCTTCGAGGCGGAGGCCGAGGAGATCGACTCCGACCACGTGGTGACCCGGATTCTCGACGCTGTGCCGGTCCCCTGACCTTCGGAGTTCCGAGTTCCGAGCGCCGCGATGACCGCAACCTGAGACCCGGAACTCGGAACTCACTCCCATGGCATCGATCTCCCCGGAAATCCTGAAGCAGGTCAAGGCGATCGAACTGCGCTCGCGCGGCATCGTCTCGTCGCTGTTCGCCGGGGAGTACCGGTCGGTCTTTCGCGGCCAGGGGATGGAATTCGCCGAGGTGCGCCAGTATGAGCACGGCGATGACTTCCGGGCGATCGACTGGAATGTGTCCGCCCGGCTGGGCCACCCCTACATCAAGACCTTTGTCGAAGAGCGGGAGGTCACCCTCCTCCTGATCGTGGACCAGTCGGGTTCGACCCACTTCGGTGTGCCGCGCAGCAAGGCGGCGATCGCGGTGGAAGTGGCCTCGGTGCTCGCGCTGGCGGCGGCGAGCACCAACGACCGCGCCGGCGCGCTGCTCTTCTCCGAAAAGGTCGAGCGGGTGATTCCGCCGGGCAAGGGGAGACGGCACGCCCTCCGCGTCGTCCGCGACCTCGTGGCCTTTCGGCCCGCGGGGCGTCGCACCAACCTCGCCGCAGCGCTGCAGTACGCCACGGGTCTCCTCCGGCATCGGAGCATCGTGGTGGTGCTCTCCGACTTTCTCGCCGAAGGCTGGGAGCTGCCGCTCCGCCAGCTCGGCGTCCGGCATGATGTCGTGGCCATCGCCGTCGAGGATCCGCGCGAGACCGAACTGCCTGACGCGGGGTGGCTGGATCTCGAGGACGCGGAGACGGGGAGACGGCGCACGGTGGACACCGGCGACCGGCAGGTGCGCGGCCGGTTGCGCGCCCTGGCCGAGAAACGCCGGGAGGACCGGGCGCGCGCCTGTACCGCTGCCGGCGTCGATCAGGTGGTGATTTCGACCCACACCGATTACGCCCCGGTGCTGCGCCGGGCCTTTGCGCTGCGGGCCAAGCGGCTCCAGCGATGATCCTCGCTCTCGTCGTCTGCCTGCAACTCCCGGCCCACCCGCCCACCGTCGGCGACACCATCTGGCTCGAACGTTCGGTGGCGGTGCCGCCCGGCGCCGAGGTGCGCGCGGCGGCGTGGGAACCGGATGGCGACATCGGTCTCCTCGGCAAGCCGGTGGTCCGGCGCGAGGGCGGCACCGCGATCGTTGCCTACCCGGCGGTGGCCTGGACGACCGGGACACACACGATCCTGGTCCCCGGTCCGATTCTCATCGGCCAGGACGGTACCACCGATTCGCTGCCGGCGGAATCGCGGACCCTCGAAGTGGCGAGCGTGCTCCCGGTCGATCAGGCGCCGGAGCGAGTCGCGGTGCAGCCGGAGGTCGGCATCGTCGCCGAACCGATCACCACACCATGGCCGCTGGTCGCCACGCTGCTCGCGGCCGGTCTGCTCTTCGCGCCACTGGCCTGGTGGTGGCGCCGGCGGGGCCCCGCCATGCCGGCGAGAGGCGCCTCCGTGGAGGCCGCCGTGGTGCCGCTCGCGGAGTGGGGCGAGGCGGGGGAGGCCCGGGCGGTCGCCGCGGTGGCGGCGCATGCGCTGCGAGCGACGATCCTCACCCGTCTTCCCGGCGCCGGCCCGGGGCTCGTCACCGCCCGGTTGCTCCGCGTCCTTGAGGAACAGCGGCCGAAGTGGCCCACCGCCGACCTCGGCCGAATCCTCACCGGGCTCGACGCGGCCCAGTTCGCGGCGCACCCGACGGTCGATGTGCTGGCGCTGGTGGCGGAGGCAGCGGCGTTGCAGCGGCAGGTGGAGGAGGCCGCATGAGCTTCGCGCGGCCCCTGCTGCTGCTGCTCCTCCTCCTGCCCATCGCCTGGTGGTGGTGGCACCGGTCGCGCCCCACGGGCACCACGACCTACAGCGATCTCCGCCTGGTGAACCTGGTGCGGGAATCGGAATGGCTGCTCCGGCTCCCGGTGGGCTGCCGGTGCATCGCCTTCGGAGCCTGGATCGTCGCCGCGGCCGGTCCGCGGCTGGGCGGCGCGCAGGTGGAGGTGCGTCGGGAGGGGATCGCCATCGTGATCGCGATCGATCTCTCCAGCAGCATGCTGGCGGAAGACTTTGCTCCGTCCAACCGGATGGAGGTGGCCAAGCAGCAGGCCATCGACTTCATCAGGGGGAGGACGGCGGACCGGATCGGCGTGGTCGCCTTTGCCGGCGAGGCGCTCACCCAGGTGCCGATCACCGTGGACTACCCGGTGCTCGAAAAGGCGATCTCCGACCTCAAGATCGGACTGCTGGAGGATGGCACCGCCATCGGCACCGGCCTCGCCACGGCGATCAACCGGCTGCGAGAGGCCCCCGGCAAGTCGAAGGTGATCCTGCTGCTCACCGATGGCGAGAACAATCGGGGCACGGTGGACCCGCGCACCGCCGCGGCCGCGGCGCAGAGCCTCGGCATCAAGGTGTACACCATCGGGGTCGGCACCGAGGGCGAGGCTCCGATCCCCACCGGCCGCGGGCTCTCCGGCTTTCGCTACGAGGTCCTGCCGGTGCGGATCGACGAACCGCTGCTGCGGGACATCGCCGCGACCACGGGCGGGCGGTACTTCCGTGCCAAGGACAGCGAGGCGCTGAGCCGGATCTTCAAGCAGATCGATGGCCTCGAGAAGACGCCCATCCACGTCACCCGCTACGTGAAGTACGACGAGATCGCCAGGCCGCTGATGCTGGCCGGCCTGCTCGCCTTCGGGCTCGAGCTGCTGCTCAACGCCACACTGGTGGTGCGAACGCCATGAGCTTCGACTCGCCGGCGCTCCTCGCGCTGGCCCCCGTCTTCGCGCTGCTCCTCGCGGCCATCGCACTCGTGGCGCGGCGCCGCCGCATCGCCCGGGCCTCGGCCTGGTCCGGCGACCTCGCGGCCACGGCACGCGCCGCCGGACGATGGGCCCCCCTCCTGCTCGGGCTGGCTGCGCTCGCGGCGGGCATCGGACTCGCGGGCCCGCGCGGCGGCCGCACGACTGTGAAGACCGAGACCCAGGCGCTGTCGATCGTCTTCGCGATGGACATCAGCCGCTCGATGCTCGCCGAGGACACCCGGCCCAGCCGGCTGCAACGCTCGGTGCGCGAGGCGCGACGGCTGGTCCAGGACCTGGGCGAGGACCGGCTCGGCCTCGTCGCGTTCGCGGGACGGAGCTACATCCTGAGCCCGCTCACCCTCGATGGCGGGGCGGTCACCCTCTTTCTCGACGCACTCTCCCCCGAACTCGCCAGCCAGGGCGGCACCGGCCTGGCCTCGGCGCTCACCCAGGGGGCCGAATTGCTCAATGCCTCCCGTGAGGCGGGCGACCGGGTGCTCGTCATCTTCACCGATGGCGAGACCCACGATTCGCTCCCCGATGTGCTCGCCGCGGCCAAGGCGCTCCGTCAGCAGCAGATCCGCCTGGTGCTGGTGGCCGAAGGGGGCACCAAACCGGTTCCGATTCCGCTGCGGGACAGCACCGGCACGGTGACGGAGTACAAGACCGATGATGAGGGGAATACGGTCGAGACCAGCCGCCGGGACGACGTGTTCCGGCAGGTGGCCGATGCCGCGGAAGGGGCGCTGGTGCCGGCAGAGCTGCCGGACCAGGCTGGCGCGGTGCGTGAACTTCTCGCCGCCTTTCAACGCGCCCCGATTTCCTCCTCCAGCACCCAGGACCTGCTGCCGCTGGTCTGGATTCCCGCTCTGCTTGCGGCGCTGCTGCTCGGGGTACAGACGGTCACCCGGCGCACCGCCGCGCTGGTGGGACTCGCCGCTGTGCTGGTCGCGAGTCGGGTCGAGGGGCAGCGGCCCGCGCCCGGCCTCAGCGACTACGCCGCCGGGCGCATGCAGGCCGCCGCGACAATGCTGACCGCGCGACTCACGCCGGGCGCCTCGGATACGGCCTGGTACAACGCGGGCACGGCGCTGCTCGCCAGCGGGGCGAACGGCGCTGCCGGCCGCGCGCTCAGCGCGCGCCGCCCGATCCCTCGACCCGGATCTCCGCTACCGCGCCCTCTACAACGCGGGGGTGGCCGCGCTCCGAGAGGCCGCGACCGATTCGACCCATCGCGATTCGCTGCTCGCGGAGGCGTCCGAACAGCTCAAGCAGGCCCTCAGCCTGGCCCCCGCGAGTGAGCGGGCCAAGTGGAACCTCGAGCTGGCCCAGCGGCGCCGGACCCCGCCGCCGAGCGGGGGCAACAACCAGAAGCCGCCGCCGGCACCCGGACCGCAGCCGCCCGATCCGAGGCAGGGTCAGAATCAGCCCGGACAGGGGATGCCCAACCTCTCGCAATCGCAGGCGGAACAGATCCTCAACTCCGTCTCCCGGGAGGAACGGGACACGCGGGCCCGCCGCCTGGGCAAGGCCAGGACCGCGGCGGCGGGAGTGAAGGACTGGTGATTGCCGCGCTCGCCGTCCTCGCGCTGCTGCAGCAGACCTCGGCCCCGCAGGTCATGCTGGCGGTCGATCACGACCGGGTCAGTCCGGGCGAGATCGTCACCCTCACGATCCGGGTCTCGAGCGGGCAATCCTGACGCCATCAGCATGAATCTGCCGACGCTCGGCGGCTTCGAGCTCGAGTCGCGCTCGGAACGGAGCGACGTGACCACCGGACCGGCGGCGGGGCGAACCTCGACCTGGGAGCTGAAACTGCGGGCGACCGTGCCGGGGGAGTGGCGGCTCGGGCCGATCCATGTGCGCCAGGGCAGCAGCTACTCGATGGGCGACCCGGTCACCGTGACCATCGAAGGCGGCGCGCCGGCGCCGGTCACCGCGACCCTCAGCCGCCGGCTGCGCCGCCCTGATCCAGCGGGCCCCGCCTCCGGACGTGCTCGGCACCGCCGGCATCACCGTGGCCCTCTCCGATCCTGTCGTGGCCGTCGGTGAGCAGGTGGATGTGGTGACGATCGCCTGGTTCGACCGGGAGGTGCGGCAGCAGCTGCGCCGGGCTCCCACTGTGGAGGAGCCGCAGATCGATGGCGTCTGGAGCTATCCGCAGCCGGCTCCTGGCGGCATCGCGGCGAGTCGCCAGGTGAATGGCAGGTGGTACGACCTCTTCATCCTGCATCAGGTGGTCTTTCCGCTCACCGCCGGCCAGATCGCGATCCCGCCCGCCCAGCTGCAGTACAGCGTCCCGCTCGCCTTCCAGTTCTTCAGCCAGGAAGAGCGCTACAAGCTCGGCAGCGAGCCGTCGAGCATCCTCGCGACCGCGCTCCCCGATCGAGGGGCGCGATCCGACCTTCGCCGGCGCTGTCGGCCACGGACTCACGGTGAGCCAGGTGGTGACGCCGACCTCGGGTCGCCAGGGCGAAGCCTTCACCGTGGATCTCATCGTGCGAGGGGACGGGCAACGTCGCGCTGTGGCCGCAACCCGATACCCGCTGGCCGTCGACTGTCCGGGCCTACCCCGAGGCGGCGAAGGAGACGGTTCGGCTCACCGACGGCCGCCTCGGCGGGAGCAAACTGTTCCGATTCCTGCTGGTGGCCGACTCCGCCGGGTCCGGTCGCGCTGCCGGGAATCCGCTACCCGTATTTCGATCCGATGGGGCGAAGTACCAGGTCGCCACGTCATCGCCGGTGGGCCTTCGTGGTGGCCCCGCGGGGCGAGCAGATGAGCTCCCGGGCGGAGCCGCCGCCGATGCGGCTCGATCTGAAGGAGCCGCTCGCCGTGGCTGTCAGGCAGAGTCTGCCGGATCCGGTCTGGTGGATCATCGCGCTGCTGCCACTCCTTGTCCTGCTGGTGTCCCGCTTCCCGCGCCGCGGGCGAGTGCGTATCCCTCCACCCAGCGTTTCGCAGGATCCCCTCGCTTCGGCCGCGCTGCGACTCGCTGCGGCGCTGCGTTCCTCCCGACTCGACCCGGAGGCGAACGCGCACCTTGATGCGCTGCGGACACGGCTCGAAGCGCTGCGGTTCGATTCCAGCCAGGTGGGCGGCACGGAGGCCCTCCTCGCGGAGATCGAGACCGCCCTGAGCCGGGTGGTTCTCGTCGCCGCGGGTGCCGGCTCCCGCTGGCGCCAGCGGGCCGGTGTGGCGCTGGTGATCTGCCTGACGGGATTCGCGACCACCGGGGCGCAGACGGTACCGGAGCAGCTCTATGAGGCGGGGGCGTTCCGGGCGGCCGCCGACGGGTTTCGACGCCGAGCGGTGCTGTCGCCCGACGTGACGACGCACTGGTACAATCTCGGGGATGCGGCGTATCGCGCTGGCGAGGACGCGACCGCGCTCGCGGCCTGGGTACGCGCTGCTCGACTCGAGCCCCCGGGACCACAGCATCAGGCGGGCGGTCCTGCTGGTGGCCCCGGCCGATGCCGCCTCGGGGAGGTCGCTCTGGGTCTCGCCGGTGATTCCGGCGGAACTCTGGCTGATCGGACTCGTTGCCTGGCTGGGTGGCTGGTGCGGCGTACTCATCAGCCGCCGCGTGCGGGGCCGGTGGATGGTCCTGTTCGGCGGGGGCATCCTCCTGCTCGGGGCCGCCAGCGCGCTCGACCGCTGGTACCAGCGACCGATCGCGATCGTCGCCCAGAACGGTCCGCTGCGCCTCTCACCCCACGAGCTCGCCCCGGCGGTCGGCGAAGTCGCTCGACTCAGCACCGTGGTGCTCGGCCCCGGCCCCGGCCGCGGCGCGTGGGTCCGGGTCGAATCCTCCGGCGGCCAGCTCGGGTGGATGCGGCGGGACGAGCTCGAATCGGTGGCCAGCGCCGCCGAGCCCTGATTCTCCTCGCGGCGCCGGCTTATCTTGTGGCATGCCACGCCGCATCGCGATCCTCCCCGATATCGTCGCAGACCAGATCGCCGCCGGCGAGGTGGTCGAACGCCCCGCCTCCGCCGTCAAGGAGCTGGCGGAGAACGCGCTCGATGCCGGCGCCACCCGGATCCGGATCGACCTGGAGCAGGGCGGCAAGACCTTGATCGAGGTAAGCGATGACGGCCACGGGATGGGCCGGGAGGACGCCGTGCTGGCGCTCGATCGCCACGCCACGAGCAAGATTCGCAGCGCCGCCGACCTGGTCGGCGTCCGCACCTTCGGATTCCGGGGGGAGGCGCTGCCGGCGATCGCGTCGGTGTCCCGCCTTCGCCTGACAACCGCGGAGGGGGAGGGGACCGGGGAGGGGACCGAAATCGAGGTGAGCGGTGGCCGGGTCGACCGGGTCGGCGCGGTGGCCCGGCAGCGCGGCACCACGATCACCATCCGGACCCTCTTCTACAACACCCCGGCCCGACGGAAATTTCTCCGCTCCGCGTCCACCGAGTCGCGCGCCTCGTGGGATGTCGTCGCCACCCTGGCCCTGGCCCATCCGGAAGCGGGCTTCGAACTCACCCTCGATGGGCGCAACCGGCTCCTGGTGCCCCCGGGACAGACGCCGGTCGAGCGCCTCGAGGCGGTGTGGGGCGCCGATGTCGCACGGACCCTGATACCTGTCGATTACGCCGTCGGCAGCTTCCGGGTCGCCGGCTTCATCCAGCGCCCGGCCGATGCCCAGCCCACCGGACGCCGGACCCAGCTCTTCATCAACGGCCGCCCCTTCCGCGACAACTTCCTGGTGCGTGCCGCCGAGGCGGGCTACCGCTCCGCCATTCATCCCGGCGATCGGCCCTCCCTCTTCCTCGAGCTGGAGACCGCCAACGAGGATGTCGACGTGAATGTGCACCCCGCCAAGCTCGAGGTGCGCTTTCGTGATCGGATCGGCGCCGAGCGCGTGGTGGAGGAGGCGGTGCGGGATGCCCTGGGCCGGCTGGCGGCGGCCGCGCTGATGCATGGACCGAGGAGTCCCGAAATCCGGGCTCCCGGCGCTGGCGGCACGGCCACGGCGGTCGGCGGGGAAGATGACCTCTTCCCCGAGTCGGAGAGCGTCGCCTCCTCGGATCGACCCATCGAATCGCATCTCACCCGGAATCCTGAACTCGGCACGCTCTTCCAGCTCTTCAACACCTACATCGTGTTCGAAGGCGTCGAAGGGCTGGTCTTCGTCGACCAGCACTCGGCGCACGAGCGGGTGATCTTCGAGACGGTGATGGCGCAGATCGAGCGAGGCAGCATGGCGGGACAGCGCCTGCTGCTGCCGGTGACACTGGAGCTGACCGATGAGGAGCTGGACGTCGTGGAGAGCTTCGGCGATGTCCTCCGCCGTACCGGGTTCGAGGTCGAACCGTTCGGCGGCCGCACGGTGGCGCTGCACGCGGTGCCGACTCCACATCCGAAGTTCGACGCTGCCCGCTGCTTCCAGGAGATGGTGGCCGATCTGGCGCGCGGGCGCTTCGGAGCGTGGGCCAACCGGCTGGAGCGCTTCGCCGCGACCTACGCCTGCCGGGCCGCGGTGAAGGGGGGCGACCCGCTCGACGAGCGGGAGCAGCGCGAGCTGCTCGGCCGGCTGTTCGCCTGCGCCCTGCCGCCGCATGATGTCCATGGGCGCTCGACGATCGTGCAGCTCCCCCTCGAGGAGCTGGAGCGCCGCTTTGGCCGGCGTTAGCACACCGCTCATCCTCGGGCCGACCGGCATCGGCAAGACCGCCGTCGCCTGCGCCCTCGCCGAGCACTGGCCGCTCGAAGTCATCTCCGCCGATTCCCGCCAGGTATACCGGCTGCTGGATATCGGCACCGCCAAGCCGCCGCGAAAGTGCCTCGCCCGCGTCCCCCATCATGGCATCGATCTCGTGAGTCCCGGCGAGCGCTACAGCGCCGGTCGCTTCGCGCGGGACGCTCCGGCCTGGATCAGCGACGTCGCCGCGCGCGGCAAGCTGCCGGTGATCGTCGGCGGCACCGGGCTGTACGTCAAGGCGCTCGCGGACGGTCTCTTCAACGAACCGCCGTTCGAGGCGCTGCGCCGCCGGGATCTCGAGCGCTGGGCGGCGGGTCTCGATGCCTCCGACCTGGTGCGCTGGGCCGCGCGCCTCGATCCCGGCTTCAAGGGCGGGGGCCGCCAGCGCGCCTCACGCGCCATCGAGGTCGCGCTCCTCACCGGCCACCCGCTCAGCTACTGGCAGGCCCATGCACGGGCGCAGGGAGTGATCGAGCCGTGGTACGTGGTCCTCACGGCCCCGCGCGCCGTACTGCACCAGCGCATTCTTGCCCGGGCCGAGGAGATGGTCCGCAGGGGCATGATCGAGGAGGTGGCCGCGGTCCTCGCCGAGGGGACCCCGGCGGGCGCACCTGGCCTCGATGCCATCGGTCCCCGGGAAGCGGTCGAGTATCTGCACGGGCTCCGCACCCGGGGGAGTGTGGCGGAGGCCGTCGCGATCGCGAGCCGGCAGTACGCCAAGCGCCAGGAGACCTGGTTCCGGCATCAGCTGGAGGGGACGGTGCTCACCCTCGACGCGACCCGGCCGCCCGAGGAGGTCGCGGCGGTGATCGCCGCGGCGTGGACCCGCGCCGGCGCCACCGCAGGGCAGGGTGCCTCGGGGGGCAAGTAACCCGACTGCCTGTTCCCGCCTCCTCGCCCCCTCTATTTTCACGCGCATGGATCTCCGCTCCGAACTTTCCGACGCCGCCCAGACCGGCAATACCGCGCGACTGCGAGAGCTGCTGGATCACAATCGCGATTTTGCCACCCTCCCCGATGGGGCTGGGTATACGCCGCTCCACTACACAGCGTACTTCGGGCACGAGGACGCCGCCCGCTACCTGATCGGCATCGGGGCCGATGTCGGGTCGGTGTCCATGGACCCGCTCCGGAACCAGCCGCTGCACGCGGCGGCATCGAGCGGGCACCTCGGGATCGTGCGGCTGCTGCTGGACGCCGGCGCCGATGTGCACACCGAACAGACGGGGGCATGGACGCCGCTGCACGCCGCCGCCCAGCGGGGCCATGGGGCGATCGTCGCGCTGCTCCTGGAGAGGGGTGCCCGGCCCGACGCGCAGAGCAGCTCCGGTGCCTCGCCCCACTCCCTCGCCCACGAACAGGGGCACGCCGCGGTGACGGCGCTGTTTCCGCCCCCGCTCTCAGAAAGCCCCCGGACCCCATGAAGATCGGTATCACCTGCTACCCGACGTACGGGGGCTCCGGTGCGGTGGCGACCGAACTCGGCCTCGCACTCGCCCGGCGCGGCCACGAAATCCACTTCATCTCGTACGCCTCGCCCTTCCGGCTCCGGGGCTTTGCCGAGCGGGTGATCTTCCACGAAGTCGACACCAACATCGCCCACTATCCCCTGTTCGATCACTTCCCCTACACCCTGGCGCTGGCCTCGAAGCAGTACGAGGTCGCCAAGCGCGAATCGCTCGATATCCTGCACGTGCACTACGCCATCCCGCACGCCACCACCGCCTGGCTCGCGCGCGAGATGCTGGCCGACAAGCACCCGGTCAAGGTGATCACCACCCTGCACGGCACCGATATCACCCTGGTCGGCCAGGAGGCGAGTTTCTACGAGATCACCAAGTTCTCCATCGAGCGCTCCGACGAGGTGACCGCCGTCTCCGCCTTTCTGCGGGACGAGACCTATCGCACCTTCGGCTGCGTCAGCTGCAACGTGCACGTCATCCCGAATTTCGTGAACCTCGACGAGTACCGGCCGGACCCCGCCGCCTGCGGCGGCGCGCTCGCGCCGGCCGGAGACCTGGTGATCACCCACATCTCCAATTTTCGCGAGGTCAAGCGGGTGAAGGATGTGGTGCGGATCTTCGCCCGGATCCGGAAGGCGCTGCCCTGCCACGTTGATCATGGTCGGTGACGGGCCCGAGCGGGCCGACGCCGAGCGAGAGGCGGACCAGCTCGGAGTCGGCGCCAGCGTCCGGTTCCTTGGCCGCCTCGACCGGGTCGCGCAGATTCTGCAGGCCTCCGACCTCTTCCTGCTGCCCTCCCAGTCGGAATCGTTCGGGCTCGCCGCCCTCGAAGCGATGGCCTGCGGGGCTCCCGCCGTGGCCAGCCGAGTCGGCGGCCTTCCCGAGGTGATCGAAGATGGCGTCTCCGGCATCCTGGAGCCGGCCGGATCGGTGGAGGCGATGGCCCGCCGCACCGTGGAGCTGCTGCAGGACCCCGCCCGTCTCCGCGCCATGAAGGCGGCCGCGGTCGCCCAGGCGGCGACCTTCTCGGCCGAGCGGATCGTCCCGATGTATGAAGCGGTCTACGCCGCCTCGCTCAAGTGATCGTCCCCGATCTGGTCAGCGCCGCGGTCCTCGGTGTGGTGGAAGGCGTCACGGAATTCCTGCCGGTCAGCTCGACCGGGCACCTCATCGTCGCGGGGAGCTGGCTCGGCTTTACCGGCGAACGCGCCAAGACCTTTGAAATCGTCATCCAGGTCGGCGCGATCCTGGCCATCGTCTGGCTCTATCGGCACCGGTTCCTGCAGCTGGTGCGCGGCGTCATCCGTGAACCGGAGAGCCGCCGCTTTGTCACGAATCTGGGGCTTGGCTTTCTCCCGGCCGCGGTGCTGGGCCTGCTCACTCATCACTGGATCAAGGCGCATCTCTTCACGCCGCTCGTCGTCGGGATGGCCTTCATCGTGGGAGGCATGGCAATCCTCGTCATCGAGCGGTGGAAGCCGAGCCCGACCGTGGATGAGGCCGCCGGCATCACCCCGGCCACGGCCCTGGGCGTCGGCATGGCCCAGGTGCTCGCGCTGATCCCGGGGATGTCCCGCTCCGCTGCAACGATCATGGGCGGCTACGCACTGGGGCTCTCCCGCACCGCTGCGACCGAGTTCTCGTTCTTCCTGGCGGTCCCCATCCTCACTGCCGCGGCCGGGCTCGATCTCTCCCGGAGTCTGGACACCCTCTCCATCGCCGATGCGCCGATCTTCGGCGTGGGGCTCGCGGTCTCGTTCGTGGCAGCGTTCATCGTCGTCAAGGCATTCCTCCGGTACGTCGCGCACCACAGCTTCACGGCCTTCGCCTGGTACCGGATCGGGTTCGGCCTGCTGCTGCTCGGGGTGTACGGTCGGGGCGGCTTTCCCTCGCTCTGAATGACCGGGGCGCCGGCGGTGCATCGCTTCGACGTGCTCCCCTCGACCCAGGACGCACTGCATGAGCTGGCGCAGGCCGGCGCCCCCGTCGGCACCGCCGTGGTGGCCGACGTCCAGACCCTGGGACGCGGCAGCCGGGGGCGGGGATGGGAGTCGCCCGCGGGCGGCCTCTGGATGAGCGTGCTCTGCCGGCCCGATGGCGACCTCGCGATGGAGGTCCTGAGCCTGCGGGTCGCCCTCGCCGTGGTCCAGGCGGTGGAACAGCGCCACCCCGACATCCGACTCGAGCTCAAATGGCCCAACGATGTCATGGTCGCCGGCCGTAAACTCGGCGGCATCCTGTGTGAGGCGCGCTGGCACGGAGCGACGCTCGGCTGGGTCGCTGTCGGGATCGGCATCAACGTCACCAATCCGATTCCCGAGGCGGTGCGAAGCTCCGCCATCGCGCTCGCCAGCGTCACCGGGGGGGCGTCCCCTCACGATCTCGCCGAGCCGATCGCCCGGGCCGTCACCGAATCGGGCCGGGCCCAGGGCCACCTCACCGAGCAGGAGCTCGGCGACTTTCGCGACCGGGACTGGCTGCTCGGCAAGCGGCTGGTCGCGCCGGGAGAGGGCGTCGCGGAGGGACTCTCCCACGACGGTGCGCTCACGATCCGCGGAGCCGACGGAGCCGTCCACGGCCATCGGACGGGGCCCGTCACCCTGGCACGGTAGCGGCTGGCGGCCTCTCACCGGTGGCTTACCTTCAATCTCATGCTCCTCACGCTCGATGTCGGCAACACCGAAATCACCATCGGCCTCTTCCGCGGAGACGCGCTTTCCGCGCACTGGCGCCTGACCACCAATCCCGATCGCACCCCCGATGAATGGGGCGCGGCCCTCGGCGGATTCCTGCTGCACGCAGGGCACTCCCCCAACGAGATTCGTGCGGCGATCCTCGCCTCGGTGGCGCCGGCCACCACGCAGAGCCTGCTGGACGGGGTGCGGACCATTACCGGTTCCCAGGTGCATGTGGTCGACGCCAGCTCACCCCTCCCGATCACCCTCGACGTCGATGAGCCGCTCAGCGTCGGCGCGGACCGGATCGTCAACACCCTGGCCGCGGTCGACCGCTATCACGCCGATACCGTGGTGGTGGACTTCGGGACCGCGACGACCTTCGACTGCATCACCGCCGATGGGCGCTTCATCGGTGGCGTGATCATGCCCGGCCTCCGGACTTCAGCGGATCACCTGACGCGCCGGGCCGCGAAGCTCCCCGCCACCGAGCTGCGGCCGCCGGAGCGGGTCATCGGGCGGCGCACGGAGGAGTGCATCCGCGCGGGTGTGCTGCTCGGCGCGGCCGACGCGGTGGACGGCATCGTCCGCCGGATCAAGGCGGAGTGGCCCACGAGCAGTGTGCCCAGGGTCATCGCGACCGGGGGCCTCGCGTCGACGATCGTCCCCCTCACCACCACGATCGAGCTGGTGGACCGCGACCTGACCCTGCATGGACTCCGCCTCGCCGCCGGTCACTTCGGCGCGACCTGGTGACCTCTCCAGCGAGGAGGCTCGGCTACCGGCTCCTCGGGGGCCGCTTCGACTACATCCTCCACCTCCGCCCCGCCGAGTGGCCGATCATGGCGGCGCACACCCTGCTGGGGTACCTGCTCGCCGTGGGGCTCGGTGGGGCGCTGCATGGCGCCCATCTGGGGGACGCGATATTCGGGCTGTTCCTCTGGGTCGTCTGCCTCAACGGCGGGACGCTGGCGCTCAACTCCGCCTTTGATCGCGATGAGGGCGACATCGGCTACCTCAGGCAGCCGCCTCCGATCCCCACACATCTCGCCCTGCTCTCGCTGCTGCTCATGGGGGTCGGACAGCTGCTCGCCCTTCGGCTCCCGACTGGGTTTGCCCTGGCCTACGGGTCCTGTGTCCTGATGTCGGTGCTCTACTCCGTCCCGCCGATCCGACTCAAGGCGGTGGCCGGGTTCGACTGGGTGATCAACATGTGGGGATTCGGGACCCTCACGCCCTACGCCGGTTACGCGCTGACCGGCCGGGCGCTCGATCTCCCCCATACGCTGATCCTGCTGGCATTCTGTCCGCTCTTCGCGAGCCTCTACCCGCTGACTCAGCTCTACCAGTTCGAGGAAGACCGCCGGCGCGGGGATCGGACCCTGGCCCTGATCCTCGGCATGCGACGGAGCCTCCTCGTGGCGATCGTGGCGGCCGTGGTGGCATTCGGAATGCTGGGCGTCGCGGCTTGCGTGTCGGGGTGGGGAGCCTCCGCACCGGACCTGATGCGGTGGGGCGGGCTGGTACTCGCTGGCGGGGTATGGGCCGGCGTGCTCTTCCCATGGCTCGCGCGACATGAACGAATGAATCCCGCGGAGCACCAGGTGGGGATGTATGCCGGTCTCAGGGCCTGGGCGGTCACCGATGTGGTGGTGATCCTCGCCTGGGGTCTGTATACTTAGGCCTGTCAAGTCACCCCGACTTCCGGAGTCATCATGAGTGCCGCAGTTCGTCCCCACGCCGGCGCCGATCACACCGATCTGCCCTACGTCCTGCGCGCCGCCCTCAAGCTCGGACTGCTCGAGTCCGCCGCCATCCTGGTGATCGGCCTGGTCTCGAAGCTCCTCGATGGGCTCCTCGAGACCGCGCTGCTGGGGCTGCTGGTCACCATCGCGGTGCTGGTCGTTGCCCTGCTTCCCGGGATCTGGACGCGGGCTCGCACGATCGAAGGGATCGCGGGCGCGGCGGGCATCGGTCTGGCGGCGACCATCGTCTTCATGGCCGCAGACGTGCTGCTGTTCCAGCCCTTCGGCCTGTACACCCATCGCTGGCTGGACATCGGTGGAGGCAGCAACTGGTGGTATCACCCCATCTTCTGGATGGTCGGCACCTACCTCCCGATGCTCGGCGCGTGGATCCTCGCCAACCAGGCTGCCAAGGGTGGCGCGCCAAGCTTCGCGACGGCATCGCTGTCGGTCCTGGCCTGCACCCTGCTCGCGACGGTGGTCGCGGTGGTGCTCCATGTCCCGGGCGCCGGCTGGAACGTCGGCACCTATGGAATCGCCTTCCTTCCGGGGCTCGCGCTCGCGACGCTGGTGTCGGTCCTCGGAGCCCGTCGGACCTAGTCCCGGATGCGGTGGCTGGGCATCCTGCTGCGCATCGTTGGATGGCTGCTCATGCCGCTGGTGGCGTGGGCAGCCTCGATTTTTGGCGCCTGGCTTCTGCTGGCTCTCGGCGGGCACTTCACCAACCCTCGTCACGCGGTATACGCCGCCTTTGCCTCGGCCCTCGTGGCCGGCGTCGCGGTCCTGTGGCTCTGGATGCAGCTCCTGCGACGCTCGCCGCGGCTGCGGCACTCACTCCACGTGGACCGGGAGGGCCTGCCGGTGCTCGATGAGATCGCCGCCGATGCTCCTGCTCCCCCCGTTGCGCCGGAGGCGTGATGATCACGGCACTGCGCGCGCTCGCGCTCCCGATCGCGATCCTGGCCTGCAGCGGCTCGCGCAAGCCGGACGCCGATGACGACTGGGAGACGCTGGAAGCGGGGCAGATGGGGGACTCGCTGGCGCTGAGCGCACCGGACGGCACCCAGGTCTGGTTCACCCATAGCCGGCCGGCGATCGATTCCACCGGCGTGGCGTGCATCGAGCGGGCGATGGAAATTCGCACGGGCGGCAGGAAAACCCTGGTCCCGCTGCTCTACACCGGCTCGATCCCCCGGCTCGTGAATGACACGACCATCGAGGCGACGCTCTGGCTCCACTGCCAGCCGATGAGTCTGTATCGCGTCGAGTCTGACCACCGGGCGCCCCTCCCTGGTGCGCTGAGGTGCGTCGACTCCCGCTCCTCCTCCTGACCCTCGGCAGCGCCGCACCGCTGCGGGGTCAGGGTCCCGGCTTCCAGCTGGGGCACCTCTTCACCGACCCCGGCGCCACGACGTACCGTCTCGGCACCACGGCCCGCCTGACTGGCCCCCTCGGTGCAGGCATGCACGCCGTCGTCATCGATGGTCGGAGCCAGATGGGAAACCGTTGGGGGCTCGGCCTTGATCTCTCTCTCTTCCGCAGCGGCCGCCCCGGCCTCTATGCGCTAGGCGGCATCGAGGGGGGAGTGGTCACCCGCGGGTCGAACGACCTTCTGGCATTCCTGGTCCGCGGGACTCGGTTACGAACTGTTCCCGCTGCACGGCCTCTCGCTGGCGGCCGAAGGCCGGTATCGCGCCATCGGGCCAGGAAGCTTCGACGGGGTGGAGGTCGGGTTGCGCATCGGGCTGGATCGCGGCTCGCGTCAGGCTTCCCCCTCCGAGGGAGCCGCCGCCTCCTCGACCCGCGGTTCGACCACGGCGAGTTCGGGCGATGCCGCGCCGGAGGCCGAAGCCATCCGCGTGGCGCTCGGCAACAGCGGCGTCTCCGCGGAGCGCGCCACCCTCATCAGCGGCGTGGTCCAGACGGCGCTGGATGTCATGGGGATGCCGTACCGATGGGGCGACGAGGGAGAGGAGGGCTTCGACTGCTCCGGGCTGATCCGCTACGCGTTCGGCAAGCACGGGATCGTCTTGCCTCGCTCCAGCGCCGAGCAGGCTCGGGAAGGGCAGGGGGTCGCCCGGGACCTCGACTCGCTCCGCGCCGGCGATGTGCTGACCTTCGCCACCAGTGGATCGCGGGTGACCCACGTCGGCCTCTACCTCGGCAACGGCCGCTTCATTCACAGCGCACGCGGAGGCGTGCAGATCAGCGAGCTGAGCCCCGATGATGTTTCCGGCCGCTGGTGGTTCAAACGCTGGAAGGGAGCGCGGCGGGTCGTCTGAGCGGTGCGGCGGGCCGACGGGTCGCTCAAGCAAGAACTCTCCGGCCTGCCTGCCCGGAGAGTTTGTTGCTCTGGCCCTTCCGTCCGGCCGCTGTCGCCTACCGTCTGCGCTGGTGGGTATGGCCGTCGTCGGGGTGCTCGTGACCCATGTCCATATTCATGTGGTCATGATCCATCTCGCCGCCGCCCATCATCTCGAGTGAGGCGAGGTCCTTCTGCAGCATCGGATCCGACTCGTCGATGCCGGGCCACTTGGAGGGGTCGTCGGGGGCAAAGATGCCGGTGATGTGGGCCATCGCCCCGTTCTTCAGGAACTTGCCGGAGGTGTTGTCGTACTCCCCGACCACCCGGTACACCCGGCCGGCGCGGAGCTTGAGGCCGGCGCCGCTGACGCCGGGGAGACTCCGACTGACGCCGCTGACCATGCCCTGCTTGTCGCGGATGGCGGTGACCCGCGCGATCACCTTGTGGGCCGCCACATCCTCGAGGCGCACGCCGACGCCGTAGTCGTGCAGGTGGCCGCCGTAGCCGAGGAGCCGGCCGTCGAGCGGGAAGGTGAACTCGTACGCCTTTTCACTCTTGCCCTCCGGCAGGTCAAAGGTGTTGCTGCCGCCCACCGTCAGGTTGGCATCCATGTAGAGTGGCAGAACCTCGACGGGGCGGGGGTTCTGATTCCTGGGCGAGTAGAGCAGCGCCATGGTCATGTACACGCCGTCCAGGTCCTTGCCCGTCTCGTTGTGCCACATGATGTAGAACCCGAGATCCATGCCGGGCTTCATGGGGACGCCGATCGTGGCCGGGATGCTCGCGTCGGCGGTCTCCTGCCCGGCACCGAACAGCCGCTCGATCGCGGGGTACAGCGCCTGCCTCCGGCTGTAGTTCATGCCGATCATGTGATGCATCAGTCGCTTCGGCAGCGGATTCCCCTGGGCATCCTCGACGCCGCTCCGGAACCCGCGCATCCATCCCTCCACCGGCCACGCGAAGTGATACACCGGGGTATTCGCACCCGAGCCCATGTCCATCATGGCGTGATCCATCGCGGCCATGTTCGGCAGGAAGAACGGGCCCGCCTTGATCCGGACTTCGTGTTTCGAGGAGTCGACGGTCACCGTCACGGTGACGTCGCCCTGTGAGCGATGGGCTGGCTGGCCGGGACCGACAGCGAGCGAGGCGAGCAGCACGAGCGAAAGCGACATGAGGAGTCTCCCTTGGGACGCACCCGCGCCGGGAACGATGGGTTCCGGCCGATGCGGCGGGTAATCTAGGCAAGGACCGTCCGGCTGTCAGGCCTTTCGTAGCTCGTTTGAATGAGCGGTTTCTCATGCCGCCGTTCCGGGTGAGGCCGGGCTTGGAATCCCCGTGCTGGCACTCCGGCTTGACAACTGCCAGAGCTCCCTTATCTTCTCCGCGGCAGCTGGCAGTCCAGCCCAGTGACTGCCAATGCGTTGTAGTGCTTCGATTTACCTTTATCACCGACGTGGAGGAGTTCCAATGAGCACCACGAAGACCAAGACCAAGATCAAGATCCATCCGCTCGAGGACCGGGTCGTGATCCGGCCGTCGGACGAGGCCGAGTCCATGCGCGGCGGCCTGTACATCCCGGACACCGCCAAGGAAAAGCCGACCCAGGGTGAAGTGGTCGCCGTCGGTCCGGGCCGGATCGAAAAGGGTGAGCGGGTCAAGATGGACGTGGTCGTCGGCGACACCGTCATCTACGGCAAGTACAGCGGCACGCCGTACACTGTCGATGGTGACGAAGCTCATCATCATCAAGGCTTCGGACATTCTCGCCAAGATCGGCTGAAACGCGACTTCCCGAAGGAGATACCGACACATGGCTGCCAAGGAACTGATGTTCAATGTTGACGCCCGCGCCAAGCTCAAGAGGGGCGTGGACGCCCTGGCCGACGCGGTGAAGGTCACCCTCGGCCCCAAGGGCCGGAACGTCGTCATCGACAAGAAGTTCGGCTCGCCGACCGTCACCAAGGACGGCGTGACCGTGGCCAAGGAAATCGAACTGGCCGATCCGATCGAGAACATGGGCGCGCAGATGGTGAAGGAAGTCGCCACCAAGACCAGCGACCTCGCCGGCGACGGCACCACCACCGCCACCGTGCTGGCCCAGGCCATCTACCGCGAAGGGCTGAAGAACGTCACCGCCGGCGCCAACCCGATGGAGCTCAAGCGCGGCATCGACCGGCGGTCGAGGCCATCGTCGACGAGCTGAAGAAGATCTCCACGCCCGTCCACGGGCAAGAAGGAAATCGCCCAGGTCGGCACCATCTCGGCCAACAACGACGCCGAGATCGGCAAGCTGATCGCCGATGCGATGGAAAAGGTCGGCAAGGACGGCGTCATCACGGTCGAAGAGGCCAAGGGTCTCGAGACGACGCTGGAGACGGTCGACGGCATGCAGTTCGACCGCGGCTACCTCTCGCCCTACTTCGTCACCGACCCCGAGAAGATGGAAGCCGTGCTCGAGGACGCCTACCTCCTGATCCACGACAAGAAGATCTCCGCGATGAAGGAGCTCCTCCCGGTGCTCGAGAAGATCGCGCAGACCGGCAAGCCCCTGCTGATCATCGCCGAGGACGTCGAGGGCGAGGCGCTGGCGACCCTGGTGGTCAACAAGCTCCGTGGCACCCTGAAGGTCTGCGCCGTCAAGGCGCCGGGCTTCGGCGACCGCCGCAAGGAGATGCTCACGCGACATCGCCATGCTGACCGGCGGCACCGTGATCGCCGAGGAGCTCGGCTTCAAGCTCGAGAACACCGTCGCTGAACGAGCTCGGCCGCGCCAAGCGGGTCGTGATCGACAAGGACAACAGCACGATCGTCGATGGCCGCGGCAAGGCCGAGGACATCCAGGGCCGCATCGCCGAGATCAAGGTCGCGATCGACAAGAGCACCAGCGACTACGACCGCGAGAAGCTCCAGGAGCGTCTGGCCAAGCTTTCCGGCGGCGTGGCGGTGATTCATGTCGGCGCCGCGACCGAGACCGAGATGAAGGAGAAGAAGGCCCGGGTCGAGGACGCGCTGCACGCGACCCGCGCCGCGGTCGAAGAAGGCATCGTGCCCGGCGGTGGCGTGGCCCTGCTGCGGGCCCAGCAGGTGCTGGACAAGGTCAAGGGCACCGAGGACGAGAAGATCGGCGTCGATATCGTGCGCCGCTCCCTCGAAGAGCCGATCCGCATGATCGCCCAGAACGCCGGCGTCGAAGGCTCCATCGTCGTGGCGAAGGTCAAGGAGTCGAAGGACAAGAACTTCGGCTACAACGCCGGCGACCGACAGTGTACGAGGACCTGGTCAAGGCCGGCGTCATCGACCCGACCAAGGTCACCCGGACGGCGCTGCAGAACGCGGCGTCGATCGCCGGCCTGCTGCTGACCACCGAGTGCGTGGTGGTCGAGCGGAAGGAAGAGAAGCCGGCGCCGGCCGCGCCGGGCGGCGGCGGCATGGGCGGGATGTACTAGGCAGGAACCGGGGTGGCCGAGGCACGCCTCGGCTGCTCCGATCCGTCTGCACGAGAGCGGCCCCGGGGGATCTCCCCGGGGCCGCGGTCGTGTGGGTAGCTTCCCGTCCGTGCGGGAGGTATCCTGACTGCGCTGCCGTCAGGAGCCGGCAGGCGACGCGGAATCGGCCTCACTGGAGGGGACACTGTGCGGAAACCGTGCTGGCTCATCGGAATCATGGTCGCAAGTCTCTTCGGGCGCCCGCTGCTGGCCCAGGCTGCCGCGCCGCTCCTGGGCACCTGGCAGGCCGATCTCAAGGAGCAGCAGCGGAAGGACGCGCCCCGGACCGTCATCGTCAGGCAGGACTCGAGCGCAAGCTACGGCACCGAGACGGTCCGCTGGCGGCTCAAGCCCGACAGCATCATGCTCGCCCTCGGCGGGGAATGGGTCACCTACCGGCTGCAGATCAAGGGAACCAGGCTCACCCTTTCCGGTGGCGACCTCGTCAAACCGGTAAGCCTCACCAGGGTCGGGCCGCCGACTGCGCGGCCGGACAGCATCGCCGTGCCGCCCGATCCCGATCTCCCCTGAGCGGAGGCCGGATGGGCGCCGTTGTGGCAGGCGATGCGGGGCGATTCCGAACGGGATCGCCCCGTGTCCGTGCCCGCTAGGCGGGGACGGTGACGGGCGGGACGCTGAGGGTCAGCGGCGCCATCGGGGAGTGCTGCGGGGCGAGATGCAGCGGGATGCCATAGGGGAGCAGGATCGGATCGATCTCCGCGTGCGCATGCTCCGCGGTGTTGCAGCGCTCGCTCATGTGGGCGAGCACGACGGCGGCCAGCCCGGGGTGCACCACCGCGGCGAGCAACTCCGCCGCGGCCCGGTTGGAGAGGTGCCCCCCGGATCCGGCGATCCGCTCCTGCACCACGGCGGGGTAGGTACTGGTGCGGAGCAGAATCTCGTCGTGGTTCGCCTCGATGACGATGGCATGCGAGTCGCGCAGCAGGTACCGGACACCCGCGGTGACCCGGCCCAGGTCGTAGGCGATCCCGATCCGATGGCCGGCGGCGGTGCGCACCGAGAGCGCGATCGGTTCCGCCGCGTCGTGCGAGGTGGGGCAGGCCTCGATGTGGAAGCCACCATGCCGGACCCCACCCATCAGGGCCAGCGGGACAAAGGCGACCTTCGACATCTGCGGCCGGAGGCGGTCCCAGGTACCGGGGGCCGTGAGGATGGGGATGTGGAGCGTGGCCGCGAGGCGAGCGGCGCCCGAGGTGTGATCGCCATGCTCGTGGGTGATGACCAGCCCCGTCGCGCGCCGGAGGTCGAGGCCGGCCGCGGCCGCCCGGCGCTGCACCTCGCGGGCGGAGAATCCCGCGTCGATCAGCAGCACCTCGTCGCCTGAGGCGAGCGCCAGCGCGTTCCCCGCGGAACCCGACCCGAGGACAAAGAGGGTGGTCACGGCTGCGCGAGCCGACGGTGCGTGGCGGCGAGCGACGCCCGCCGCGCTGGCGTGAACGCGACCTCCCGCCTGGGGAGGACCCGCTCGGCAACCTTCAGAAATCCCTCCTCGGTCATCCGCTGCCGTCCATCGCTGCCCCACGCCAGCGGCGGCACGTACTTGGGCACCGCGCCACCGAAGAGATTCGCGCCCGCACCGACCACCGTGCCGGTCGCCAGCAGCGTGCCGATCGCCGTCTTGGCGTGATCGCCGAACAGTGTCCCCAGGAACTGGCGCCGCGTGGCGATCCGTTCTCCGGCGACCTCGAGGGTCACCTCGCCATAGGTGTTCTTGAGATTCGAGGTGGTGGTGCCGGCGCCGAGGTTGACCCAGTGGCCGACCACGCTGTGCCCCACGAAGCCCTCGTGACTCTTGTTGGCGTAGCCCAGGAAGAGACTCGACGAGATCTCCCCCTTCAGGCTGCACCTCGGCCCGAACACCGAGGCCCGCAGGTGGCCACCGAGGAGGCGCGAATGCTCGCCGGCATAGAGCGGGCCCTCGAGGCGGGTCCCGTGACGCACCTCCACCCCCGATTCCAGCACGATGGCGCCGGCGCGAGTATCGAACACGACCCCCGGCTCCACCCGCGCCCCGCGGCAGAGAATCAGCGAAGGATCGCCGAGGACGACGCTCCCGGCCGGCACCGGATCGGCGCCGCCGCTCGCGAAGCCGAGGCAGTCGGGGGCGAGGAGCCGCTCGAGCGCGGTGAGCAGGTCGTAGGTGCCGTGCAGGGGGAATCCGTCGATGGCGAGCGCGGCACCGGCGTCGGTGGGGCCGGACCAGCGCTGTCCGTCCGGAACGACCCAGCCGACCGAGGCGCCGGCATGTGTCAGGCGGCTGGTGCCGGGGGCGAGGTGCAGCGCCGCGCCGATCGGCGCGAACCAGCTCGCCGCGACCAGGGCCGGGCCGGTGACGGCCCCGGCCTCGACGGTCGGGGGTTCGAACCCCTCATGAAAACCGGGTGCCGTGCCGCCGAGGAGGCCCGCCGTCTCGAGGTCGAAGGCGGCCTCCCAGCGCTCGCGGATCTTCCAGACGCCGGCACGCAACTCGGCCAGCGGCCGTACTCCGGCGACCGGCGCCCACCCGGCGCCCGGTTGCGCGGGCTCCAGCAGGTACAACTTCACGGCAGGTCCCGGACGTCCGACGGCAGCCGGTCGAGCACCGCCTTGAGGTTGCTCGCCAGCGGCCGCGGCATCACCAGGACTCGGCCATTCGCGTGGACGACCACCAGGTCCCGCACGCCCGCCAGCACGATCGGATCGGTGGTGCCCCACACGACGCAGTCCTCGGCATCGACGAGATGCACCGGTCCGGAGGTCACATTGCCGGCGGCGTCCCGGCGCCGGACGCGGGGCAGGGCATCCCAGGTCCCCACATCGTCCCAGGTGAAGCGCCCATGCACCACGGCCACCGCTCCGCTCCGTTCCAGCACCCCGACGTCGATCGAGACCGGGGTCAGTTCCCGGAAGAAGCCCTCGACGTCACCGCGGTCGAGGAGCGGCAGGGCGGGGGCGATCTCGGGGGTGTGGCTGCGGACCTCGGCGAGGAGCACATCGGCCGTCCATGCGAAGAGCCCGCTGTTCCACAGGGCGCCCGAGGCCATCAGGTCCAGCGCGGTGGCCGCGTTCGGCTTCTCCGCGAAGCGCGACACCGTGCGCGAGATATCGTCGAGCGAGTTGCCAGGCACGACGTAGCCGAACCCGGTGTCGGGGCGTGAGGGCACGATGCCGACGGTCACGAGCCGGCGGTGTCGAACGGCCGTCGCCAGCGCCTGGGCCGCCGTGTGCCGGAAGGACTCACTCTCCCGGATGGCCCAGTCCGCGTGCATGGAGAGCACCTCCGCGCCGGGATCGCGGCGCATCGCTTCTGCCGTGGCCCAGACCAGTGCCGGAGCGGTGGATGCCGCGCGCGGTTCCACCAGGACATTCTCGGGGGGGAGGTGCAGGGCCTGTCCCAGTCGGCCGGCGAGCGCCGCACCGGTGACCACGAGGATCCGCTCGCGCGGCACCAGCCCCTCGAGGCGATCGACCGCCTGTTCGGCGGTCGACTCCGTCCCGATCAGAGGGAGCAGCTGCTTCGGCATGGCGGGAGTGCTCAGCGGCCAGAATCGGCTGCCGGATCCCCCCGCCAGGATAACGGCCCAGCGCATGTCGGTCGGACCCGGTCAGAGGAGCGTAGCGAGCTCGGGCGCCTGGCGCCGGAGATCGTGGAGCAGCAGACCGATGTTGGTGGCGCGGGAGGCCAGGATGAAGAGGTGCCCCTCGGTGCCGAGCGGCCGCAGCAGCGCGAGGCGGTCGTCGAATTCGAGCACCGTCGCCTGAAAGGCTTCGCACTCGGCGGCGTTTCCCAGGCGCCGGGCCCCGTTGGCAAGAGTGGCGGCGAGGGCCGCCACCGCCTCGGCATCGACGAGGGTGCGCCCGGCGGAATCGATGGGCAGGCCGTCGCTGCTTACCACCACGACCGCATCCACATCCGCCCGGGATGCCAGGCCCTGGACCACGTCACGCAAGCCAGCCATATCGATTCTCCGGGGTGGGAAAGGCCACCTGCGCGGAGTGTACGGGGTCGTGTAGGGCGAAGTCAAGCAATCACTGCGGGTTGACCGCGATTTTCCGTCCCCCTAGGTTCCTGCCATGCTACGCGCCCTCCGACTCCCCGCATTGCTCGCCGTGGTGATTGCCGCCGGTTGCAGCAATCCGAACGCCCTGCTGAATGCCAGCATCTCCAACGTGCTCGACACCGCGCTGACCCTCTGGTCGCTTGAGAAGGGTCCGCTCGACAAACCGACCGCCTACTCGCTCAACGCGAGCAACGCGGTGCGCACCTGGGAGGTCGGCACCAGCTTCGAGTTCGTCCTCTCGATCGACTCCGCCGATCGGGCCTGACTTCATTCCGCTTGCGGCTCTGGGGCTGGCCGGTGGCAGCACCGTGAAGCCGGGACTACTGCGCACGACGGCGTCGCTTCGACTCGATGACCAAGGCGCCGCAGAACGGGTACCTCACCGTCGATACGCTGCTGCTGACCGAGGGCGACCGGTTCTTCGTGCGCACCGGAGTGAACACCTGCTCGCTTCTCGGCGTGCCGCTCTACGGCAAGCTCCAGGTCCTGGACATCGACACCGCCGCTGCCACCGTGACGATCAAGGTGCTCGTCGGACCAGAACTGCGGCTATCGCGGATTGAGTCCCGGCATTCCCCGTTCCTGAGCGGCCGTGATCGACGTCAAGCTGCTCCGTCAGGATGCCGAGGGGGTCCGTGCCGCCCTCGCCCGCCGGCTGGACCCCGCGCTCGATCAGCAGCTCGACCAGCTCGCCGCGCTCGACCGGCGGCGGCGCGATGCGCTGACCCGCACCGAACACCTCAAGGCCGAGCGCAACGCGGCGACCGAGCGAAGTGGCCCGGCGCAAGCAGGCCCGGGAACCCGCCGACGATCTGCTGGCCGAGCTCAAGCGCTCGGGCGATGAAGTCAAGCGCCTCGACGCCGAGGTCACGCGCATCGAGGCCGACCTCGATCAGCTCGTCCTGCTCACCGTTCCCAACCTGCCGCTGGCGCGAGTGCCCGAGTGGCGACGCATCGGCGAATGCGGTGGTGCAGGAGGTGGGGCCAGAAGCCTGCGTTCGACTTTGTGCCCCGGCCCCACTGGGAGCTGGGCGAGGCGCTCGGGCTGTTCGACCTCCCTCGCGGCGCCAAGCTCAGCGGCTCGGGCTTCCCGCTCTTCACCGGGCCGGGCGCGCGCCTGGTGCGGGCGCTGCAGCAACTTCATGCTCGACCTCCACACCCGCGAGCACGGCTACCTCGAAGTCGCACCGCCGCTCCTGGTGAATCGTGCCACCATGACCGGCACCGGGACAGTTGCCCAAGTTCGAAGACGATCTCTACCGCGGCGACGGCGGACGATCTCTTCCTGATTCCCACCGCCGAAGTGCCGGTCACCAACATCTATCGCGACGAGATCCTCGACGGCGGCGATCCTTCCGGTGGCGATGTGCGCCTATACGCCCTGCTTCCGCCGGGAGGCGGGAGCCGCCGGGAAGGACACCCGCGGGCTCATCCGGGTGCACCAGTTCGACAAGGTGGAGCTGGTCCGGCTCTGCCGGCCCGAGGAGAGCGAGGCGGAGCAGGAGCGCCTGACCCGGCATGCGGAGACGGTGCTGGAGCGACTCGAGATTCCCTATCGCCGGCTGGCGCTGGCGGCGGGAGACACCGGCTTCGCGAGCGCGAGCACCTTCGATCTCGAGGTCTGGGCCGCCGGCGTGGGGACCTGGCTCGAGGCGTCGAGTGCCAGCACCTTCACCGATTTCCAGGCCCGGCGGGCCAACATCCGGTTCCGCCGCGAGCCCGGGGCCAAGCCGGAGTTCGTGCATACGCTGAACGCCTCCGGGGTGGCCTTCCCGCGGACGATCATCGCCCTGCTGGAGAACAACCAGCAGGCCGGACGGCTCGGTGCGCATCCCGCCGGCGCTGACTCCCTACCTCGGCACCGACCGGCTCGTGCCGCGTGCGTAGGCGCGGGCTGCGCCGGTACGCACCGGCGCTGGTGGTGCTCCTGGTCGCCCTGCTGGCGGGGCTTTCGGCGGGCTCGGGCTGGATCGTGGTCCGGCACTTCCGCACCGATTCCTACTCGATCAGCCGACTGTACGCCGGGGTCTTCGCCGGGCTGAACGACGACCAGCGAGGGGGCGGCGACCGACGCGCTGCTCCGACTTGGCGAGCAGGTCCGCCAGATCGGCATCCCGCTCGTCGTCACCGACAGCGGCGGCCGGGTCACCGCGGCGGCCAACCTGCCCTTCGACGCGCCGCTCGACGATCCGCGGGTGCAGCGCGTACGCGCGCGCGGCTGGACCGCCAGAATCCGCCGATCACCGCGCCCAGGCTCGGGACGCTGCACTACGGGCCGGTCCCCGCCAAGCGGCAGCTGACCGCCCTGTCGGTGCTGCAGAGCCTGATCCTGATCACCATCATCAGCGTGGGCGTCGCGGCGTGGCGCAACGCGATGGCGGCGCAGCGGGACCGGCTCTGGGTGGCGATGGCGCGGGAGGCGGCCCACCAGATGGGCACGCCGCTGATGAGCCTGCAGGGATGGATCGAGCAGCTGCGCTCCCGGGCCAAGCCGCCGCCGGGCCTGGCCGATCATCTCGCCGCGGATGCGGAGCGGCTGGAGCGGGTGGCCCAGCGCTTCGAGCGGATCGGCCACAAGTCATCCGCCGCGAGCCGATTCGGTTAGGCGCCCTGGCCGAGAAGATCGCGACCTATTTCCGCCCCCGGCTGCCGACCCGGCTGAATCGGATCGAGATCCGGGTCGAGTCGACCCGCCGAGGCGGCCCGTGGTGCTCGGCGATCCGATCCTGCTGGAGTGGACGCTCGAATCGCTGGTGAAGAACGCGATCGATGCGCTGCAGGGGCGGGAGGGGACCATCACGCTCCGGGTGGGTCAGGAGGCGCAGCCGCCACCCTGCGGGTCTCGGATGACGGACCCGGGATTCCCGGGCGAGATCCGCCGCACGATCTTCGACCCCGGCATCACCACCAAGTCGGGCGGCTGGGGCATCGGCCTGGCCCTGGCCCGGCGCGTCGTGGAGGACTCGCACGGCGGCGAATTGGTGCTGGAACACGACCGAGACCGGCGCGACCTTTCTGATCCGGATTCCCGATCGATGCCAGCTGATCGCGCCGCCCTGCTCTGGCCTAGACGGCCTCAATCCCGCCCAGCGGGAGGCGGTCGAGCACGTGCACGGCCCCCTGCTGGTGGTGGCCGGCGCCGGCTCGGGCAAGACCCGCGTCCTCACGATGCGCATCGCCCGGCTGATCGATCAGGCACGGGGTCGCCCCGGAGCGGATCTTCGCGGTCACCTTCACCAACAAGGCCGCGGGCGAGATGAAGGAACGGGTCGGCCGCCTGCTGGGGCAGCGACCCATCCGGTCTCTGGATCGGCACCTTTCACTCGCTCTCCGCCCGGCTGCTCCGCCGCGAGGCCGAGGCGCTCGGCTTCACCCGCCAGTTCACGATCTACGACGAAGACGACCGGCTCTCCCTGATCCGCCGGCTGATGGAGCAGCGGGGGCACTCGACCAAGCTCTTCCCGCCCAAGCTGGTCCAGTCGATCATCTCGTCGGCCAAGAACCGGATGGTCGAGCCGGACGAGCTGGCGGCAGCGGATCGCCCTTCGACCGGCCGGCCCAGGACGGCGGCCGATATCTACCGCGCGCTGGCCCGGCGCTGAAGAGCGCCAACGCGATGGACTTCGACGACCTCATGCTGCACCCGCTCACCCTCTTCCGGGAGCGGCCCGACCGGCTGGCATTCTAGCAGGATCGCTTCGCCTTCCTGCTGGTCGACGAGTTCCAGGATACCAACTCCGGCCCAGTACCAGCTGATCCGGGCGCTCGGCAAGCCACGGCAACGTCTGCGCGGTGGGCGACGACGACCAGTCGATCTACGGCTGGCGCGGCGCCGACGTGCGCAACATGCAGTCAGCTTCCAGGCAGGATTTCCCGGGCGCGGCGCTGGTGCGCCTGGAGGACAACTATCGCTCGACCCGGGTGGTGCTGGACGCGGCCAACGCCGTGATCGCGGAGAACAAGGGCCGGATCGGCAAGACGCTGCGCACCCGGCGGCAGGGCGGGGAGTCGGTCACGCTGGTGGCCGCGGCGGACGAGCGGGACGAGGCGGAGTGGATCGTGAAGGAGTTCCGGACCCGGAGCGCCAAGGGTGACTGGGCCTCAGCGAGATGGCGATCCTCTACCGGACCAACTCCCAGTCCCGGGCCCTGGAAGAGGCCTTTCGCCGGGCCGGGATTCCCTACCGGATCATCGGGGCGATCAGCTTCTACGACCGCCGCGAGGTGAAGGACCTGCTGGCCTACCTGCGGCTGATCGCCAATCCCGCCGACGACGAGGCCTTTCTCCGCGCCGTGAGCGTGCCCCGGCGCGGACTCGGCGACTCGAGCCTCGCCATCGTGCAGGAGGCCGCCACCCGCTGGGGCAAGCCGCTGCTCGCAGGCCGCGCAGCGCCGCCGAGATGATCAGCGACCTCCGGCCCAATGTGCGCGAGGCCTGCCGCAAGTTCGCCGAGCTGATCGACGTGCCTCCGGGAGAAGACCGAGACCTGGCCACCGGCGCAGGTGCTGGAGCAGGTGATCCAGTCGATCGACTACGAGAAGGTCCTGCTCGCCGAGGGACCCGAGGGGGCGGATCGATGGGAGAACGCCCGCGAGTTCGTGGCCAGCGCCGCCGAGTGGTCCGAGGTGGTGGAACCGGACAGCAGAGGAGCCGACCACACCACTGGAGCGGTTCCTCGGCGGAGGCGGCGCTGATGTCCGCCAACGACACGAGCAAGGGCGATGACCGAGGGGGTCACCCTGATGACGCTGCACACCGCCAAGGGGCTGGAGTGGCCGGTGGTGGCGCTGACCGGACTGGAGGACGGCCTCTTCCCGCTGGCCCGCGCGGAGGAGCAGGAGCACGGACTCGAAGAGGAACGCCGGCTCTGCTACGTTGGTATGACCCGGGCCAAGGACAAGCTCTACATCAGCTGGGCCCGGGCGCGGCGGCGGGGCGGGGAGCTGCGGCCGGGGCGCGCCTCCCGCTTCCTGCAGGCGATCCCGCCCGGGATCGTCGAGGAGAAGCGGACCAGCAGCATGTGGTCGCCCGACTGGAGCGGCGGCGCGGCGGCCCGCCGGCCCGGCGCCCCGCACTTCGGGGCGGGCGCCCCGACTCGGCGGTCGTGGCTGGACGACGATCTGCCGCCCACCGGGGCGCAAGTCGTCGGAACCGGCCGAGGAAGCCTCGCAGGACACGCCGCGGTACGTCAAAGGCGAACGGGTGCGGCACCGCCGGTTCGGCGGGCGGCGTCATCCAGGGACTGACCGGAACGGGGAAGGACCTCAAGGTCTCGGTCACGTTCGACGACGAGGAGCATGGGGTGAAGCAGCTGCTGGTGGCCTACGCCGGCCTCGAACGGGAATGGGAGAGCGCATGAGCATCCGGCGGGAGGATGTGCTGCACGTGGCGAAGCTGGCCGAACTCGAGGTGGCCGAGGCGGATCTGCCCCGGCTGGTCGAGCAGATCGAGCCGCATCGTCGCCTTTGTGGACCAGCTGAGCGAGGTGCCCGCCGGGGAAGCAGGCGCCGCCGTTCCTGGCGGGGCCGGCGTCGGTGCCGCTGCGTCCCGATGAGGTGCGGCCGTGCCAGCTGGCGCGGACCCCGGCGGAGATGGCGCCCGGAGTTCCGCCAGGGCTTCTTCGTGGTGCCGCGGCTCGGCGCGATGGAGGGGGAATGAGCGCGGTCGCCTTCATCCGCGATGCGGTGGCCACCGGGCGGCACCTCGGCCGCGTCCGTCGCGACCGAGGCCGGCGCCCGGCTGACCAAGAGCGCGCGGCTCAACGCGACGCTGCACTGGTCCCAGCGGCTGCTCGACCGGGACGCCGCCCGGCTGGACGCGCTGCCGGCCGCCGCCCGCCGGGCCGCTGCCGCTGGCCGGGGTGCCGATCGCGCTCAAGGACAACATCGTCACCACCGACCAGCCCACCACCTGCGCCTCGAAGATCCTCGAGGGCTATATCTCGCCGTACGATGCCACCGTCGTGACCCGGCTCCGGGACGCCGGAGCGATCATCGCGGCCAAGACCAACCTCGATGAGTTCGCCATGGGCTCGTCCACCGAGAACTCCGCCTTCGGCCGGGTGCACCATCCCATCGACCCGAACCGGGTTCCCGGGGGGTCCTCCGGCGGCTCGGCGGCGCTGGTGGCGGCCGGGGTGGTGCCCGCCGCGCTCGGCTCCGAGACCGGCGGTTCCGTCAGGCAGCCCGCCAGCTTCTGCGGCATCGTCGGCGTCAAGCCGACCTACGGCCGGGTGAGCCGCTACGGGCTGGTCGCCTTTGGCTCGTCGCTCGACCAGATCAGCGTCTTCGGCCAGACGGTCGACGATGCGGCGCGGGTGCTCGCCGTCGATCAGTGGCGCACGATCCGTACGACTCCACCACGGCCGACCGGCCGCCGCTCGCCCTGGAAGCGCCGACCGGAAGGATCTCACGGGACTCGACCGTCGGCATGCCGCGCGAGTACTTCCCGCCCGATCTCGACGGCGGCGTCCGCGCCGCGCTCGACTACACCGCGATGGCGCTGAAGCTGCTCGGCGCCACGGTGAAGGAGGTCTCGCTGCCGCACGCCAGGTACGCGGTGCCGACCTACTACATCGTCGCGCCCGCCGAGGCCGCCGCGAACCTGGCCCGCTTCGATGGCGTGCGCTACGGGCCGCGGCACGTCGGCCCGGCCGGCGATCTGGGCTCGCTCTACCGCGCCACGCGGGGCAGGGGCTTCGGGCCGGAGGTGCAGCGCCGGATCCTGATCGGCACCTACGTGCTGAGCTCGGGCTACTACGATGCCTATTATCGCAAGGCGCAGCAGGTGCGCGCCCTGCTCGCGGAGGATTTCCGCAAGGTCTTCGAGGAGCAGCAGGTGGATCTGCTGCTGACGCCGACGACGCCGACGCCCGCCTTCAAGGCGGGCGAGAAGACCGCCGATCCCGGTCGCGATGTATCTGGCCGACATCTTTACCGCTGCCATCAGCCTGGCGGCGCTGCCGGCGATGAGTCTGCCGGTCGGCCGGTCGCAGGGGCTGCCGATCGGGGCGCAGCTGGTGGCGCCGATGTTCGGCGAGGCGCGCATGCTCAGTGTGGCGGGGACCCTGGAGGCCGTCGATCGACGCCACCCGGGAGGTGCGCTGATGACCTGGGAGACCGTCATCGGGCTGGAGGTCCATGTGCAGCTCCTGACCCGCTCCAAGATGTTCTGCGGCTGCGCCAACCACTTCGGCGCCCAGCCCAATACCCAGGTCTGCCCCGTCTGTCTCGGGCTGCCGGGCGCGCTGCCCATGCCGAACGCGCACGCCATGGAGCTCGCCACCCGGGCCGCCCTGGCCCTCGGCTGCCGGGTGCATGAGACCAGCGTCTTCGCGCGGAAGAACTACTTCTATCCCGACCTGCCGAAGGGCTATCAGATCTCGCAGTTCGATCAGCCGCTGGCCACCGGCGGCGGCATCAGCATCGAATCGCCGGAGCGCGGACGCCTGACGATCGGGGTGACGCGGCTGCACATCGAGGAGGACGCCGGGAAGTCGCTGCACGACCGGATCCCCGGCCGGACCGCCGTCGACCTCAACCGCGCGGGCACCCCGCTCGCCGAGATCGTCAGCGAACCGGACATGCGGAGCCCCGGCGAGGCGCGGGCCTATCTCACGGTCCTCAAGCAGATCCTGCTCTACTGCGAGGTCAGCGACGGCAACATGGAGGAAGGGTCGCTCCGGGTGGACGCCAACGTCTCGATCCGCCGGCCCGGCGACACCCGCCTCGGCACCAAGACCGAAGTCAAGAACATGAACAGCTTCGCCAATGTCGAGCGGGCGCTGATCGTGGAACGGGACCGGCAGATCGCGGTGGTCGAGGCGGGAGGACGGGTGGAGCAGGTCACCATGCTCTTCAACGCCGGGACCGGCGAGGTGCGCCCGATGCGCTCCAAGGAGGAGAGCCACGACTACCGCTACTTCCCCGATCCCGATCTGCCGCCACTGGTCCTGAGCCGGCTCTGGATCCAGCAGCAGCATCACGCCCTGCCCGAACTGCCGGACGCCAAGCGCGAACGCTTCATGACCGTGCAGGGCCTCCCCCCCTACGACGCCGGCGTGCTCGCGGCGGAGCGACCGATCGCGGATTACTTCGAAACCGTCGTCGCCGCGGGGGTGGAGGCGAAGACGGCGTCCAACTGGGTCATCAACGATGCCTTGCGGGGATTCAACGAGCAGGGGCGCTTCGCGGTGAGCCCCGACCGGCTCGCGGCGCTGATCGGACTGGTGGGCGATGGCACGGTGAGCAATCAGGCCGCGAAGCGGATCTTCGGCGAGTTGGCAGGCAACGACGACCCGCCGCGTGCGGTCGCCGACCGGCTCGGCCTGGTGCAGGTGGGAGATGCGGACGCGCTCGGCCGATGGGTGGACGAGGTGCTCGCCGCCAACCCCAAGGAGGTCGAGCGCTACCGCGGGGGGGAGACCAAGCTGATCGGCTTCTTCACCGGACAGGTGATGAAACTGAGCGGCGGCAAGGCGGACCCCAAGAAGGTCGCGCCGGTGCTGCAGGAGAGGCTAAAGGGGTAGGGCGGGCCTCCGTGCCCGCCCGATAAGAGAAGGGGAAAAGGTAAAGGGGAATGGAAAGGGGCATGGTT
Organism: uncultured Gemmatimonadales bacterium; assembly: GCA_963726955.1. Classification (GTDB taxonomy): domain Bacteria; phylum Gemmatimonadota; class Gemmatimonadetes; order Gemmatimonadales; family GWC2-71-9; genus JADJOM01. The sequence goes on from CAVSEC010000017.1 coordinate 174,915, forward strand.
GCGGTGGGGGACGCGATTCATCGCGGCCCCAACGCCCGGCTCCCCTTGGATGCTGTCATCCAGAGGGGGGGGCCGAGGGATCTCCAGGTGCTCGGCGCGGAGCTCGAAGAGATCCCTTGTGTCTTGCCCGCGCCGCAAGTTGGGACAGGGAGGAGCCCGTGATCCCTCCGGGTCTGAGCCCGTCCGCGAGCCAGGCCCCTCTCCGTCGCGTCCCACCGCCTCGCCGCTTCGTGAGAATTCTCAGTGCCAGGTGAGAATTCTCTGAGACAAATTGAGACTTTTTCATGAAGTGGTTCGGCGGACCCGGCTAAGTCATTGTCATTGCTGGACCCAAGCAAAGTGGTGGTCCGGGCATGGCGCTTGTATTAGGAGGAGGCGACTCTTTCCGGACTCGCCGATGCGCCTCCCGCTCCGCCTGACCTTGCGCGCTGTTTCCGCTGAGCCGTTCACCCTGCCGTCCTGGCGCTGCTGGCTGGGCGCGGCGGCCGTGCTCCTGCTGCTGCTGTCGGGCCCAGCGCACGGGCTGCTGGCACAGGGGCCGCCCCCGCCGTGCGTTAGCGGCTGCATTCCGAACTATCAGGTGACGGTGACCCCCGACAACGGTACGGAGACCGGCCGGACATCGTACACCTCGGGCTATACCACCACCTTCAGCGTGTGGAACAGCGGCCTGGTCGCCGACACCTTCGACCTTACCTGCGCCGTTACCGGAGGGACCTGCTCCGCGTCCCCCGCGCAGGTCTTCCTCACCAGCGGGCACACCATCACGATGACGGCCACCTACAGCACCGGCGCGCCGCAGATCGGTACGGTCTGGGCGCAGGCCGCCTCGACGATGGACAACTCCGCCGATGTCGGGACCCGCAGCGTCACCATCACCGGTCCCGGGATGCCAGTCTTGTCTCATTCGGCCACCGAGGTACGCTATCGGGACATGGGGAAATGCGTCGAAAGCTGCCTGCACATGGTCTACGCCCGGAGCACCGTCAGCTACTTCTCGATGGGCAGCGCCCAGAATGCCACCCTGGTCTACAACTCGGCGACGCACAAACCGATCGTGATGGTCGGCGTGGACATCACCGCAGCAAACGCCCAAACCACGACGCCGACGAGCTACACGATGGTGGTCCGGAAGCTGGGCGTGCCGACCCCGCTGACCCTGCTCAACAACGCCACCTCCGCGTCCTTCACCCCGGCAGGGAGCCCGTCGGCGGTGGCCACCCGGCTGACGGCGGCGCTCGATGCCCAGGCCAACGGCCTCAACACCGGGGCCTGGCCGCTGACGGTGATCGTGACGGCGAACTACGCAGCGAGCAGCTTCACCGACTCGCTGACCCAGATCGCGGTCGTCAACGACCAGTCCGGCAGCGTGTTCGGTGCCGGGGTGAGTCTGTCGGGCTACCAGCGGATGGTGTTCACGAATGGGCGGAAGGCGATCCTCGAGGGGGATGGTTCGATCGCCGACTACGGCCCGGCGCCGTTCAGCACCCCGGCGGGCGCGACTTCGACCCTCACCTACAACGGGTCCACCACGTACACCCGACGCTACCGCGATGGTTCGGTGGTCGAGTTCAACAACAACGGCCGCATGACTCGGGTCCTTGACCGGTTCGGGAGCGTCGTCCGGAGCTACGGCTACTTCGCGGCACCAAACGACAGCCTCATCTCGGTGATCACCGACCAGATGGGGAAATCCATCTACCCCTGCTATAACAACCCGGCCGTCTGTGCCGGCTCCGGCAACGGCAAGCTCTCCATGATCCGGCTACTCACCGGCGCGGGGGTGGAGCGGATTCACTACTACGCCATGGATGCCAGCAATCGCCTGATCCGGGTGCAGGATCCCGATGGCCTGTCCGACAGTCTCGCGTATGATGCCACGACCGGACTGCTCAATCGGGTGTACGACCGGGCCCGCAACGCCACCGATGTCACCTACGACGCCCTCCGGCGGCGGGCTTCGGTTCAGCTGCCGCTCATTTCGCTGCACGACGGCACGTCCGCCCGCCCGACCATGACCACCACGGCGGGGAAGCTCACCCTCTGGCAGCCTGCCGTGTCCGGGCTGATCGGTGCGCCCAAGGCGGGGCTCAAGGGGGACACCGTGTCGACCCTGATTCGGGACCCGCTGAATGCGGCCACCCGTTTCACCACGGACAGGTTCGGCGGGCCGACCAAGGTGTGGAACCCCTACAACGCGATCACCACGATCACCCGGGATGCTGCGGGGCGGCCGATCACGATCACCGAGCCGAACGGCCACTACACGACGCTCCTGTACAACGCCTTCAGCCAGCTGATCAGTCAGACCGACGGGCCCAACGGCCGCACGATCACCTACAGCTATCGCAATACCGGCACGGATGATGTCGCCTATATCGGCGGCAACGTCGTCCGCACCGACTATATCTACTACGACAGCACGGGCGGCGGGCCGATCGGCGCCTTGAAGAAGATCTATGTGGGCAACACCGCCGGTATTGCCTATCCCGGCATCGACAGCGGCCGGGTCGTCGAATGGCACAAGCCGGACAACCTGGGCCGGGACACCGCCGTGGTGGATTCACTCGGGCACGGCACGCACGTGCAGTATGAGGCGACTTGGGGGAACACCTGGAAGGTGACGGACGCCGCGGGTCTGACGACCCGCTTCACCTACGATGTGGTGGGGCGGCCGGACAGCACCATCACCCCGCTGGCCGCGCGGACCAAGGTGACCTACGGCTCGATGAACCAGGTCCTCTCACAGGTCTGGTCCGGCACACCGGGCTACAAGGTCACCACGACCTACGATTCACTGCTCCAGGCCGTGCGGGTCGCGACTCCCCGCCCCGGTGGAGGGACGGCGCCGGTCGTCTACAAATACGGCTACAACAAGGTCGGCGCGCTGGTGGCGGCATTCGGGGCGGCGGACACGACCCGGGCCGACTCGACCAAGTACGATGTGGCGGGCAATGTGCGGGTGGTGAAGAACCGGAACAGCAAGTCGGTCACCATGACCTACGACAAGCTGGGCCGACTGCTGGTCCGCTCCGGGCCGGATTTTCCCACCGACCACTTCGCCTATGACACCGTCTACGGAAACTGGTCGGTGGCGTCGAACGGCAACGGGTACGATTCACTGCAGCTCGACTCTCGGGGGAACCAGGTCTGGCACACGACCGTCCTCAATGGCAAGACCTACTACACCTACCTGACCTACGATGCCAATGACCGGGTGGTCAAACGCAAGATAGTGAGCCTCACTCCGTCGGATTCGGCGATTGTGAAGTTCGTCTACGCCAATACCACCGGTGTCCGCGACTCGGTGTGCGTCTTCACGCCCCTCAAGTGCGTCACCTTCCTGCGGAAGCCCGACTTCGTCAGGGACACGCTGGTCTTCAATCGCGGCAGCGGCAGCCAGTGGAAGCTCACGACCGGCTCCGACGCGGCGCACCGGACCATCCTGGAAGACTATCAGGCGCCGGGGTCCATGTTGGGTGCACCCATCGACGCATTCGACCAGAGCCAGAGCTTCGACTCCCTGGGGAGGGTGCGCCTCCGCACCAGCACGTGGCCTCTTGCCTACAACCGTCGCGTGTTCAGCTACGATTCGCTGGGTCGCCTCGTCAATGCCTGCGACTCGACGGGTGCCCAGTGCCAGAATGTGGTCAACCTCGGCACAACGGGAAACGCCTGGAGCTACGACTCCGCCGGCAATCGAGCTCAGGTGGGCACTCCCTCCGGATACGGCGCCGGGAACCGGCTCACCGGGTTCGGCGGCACGAACCCGACATACGATTCGATCGGGAGCATGGTCTGCCGCCTTATCGGCGCGTGCCCAGGCGGCACCGGCGTGGGGTACAAGTACGGCTGGGATGCGCTGGGAAGGCTCCGCGAGATCCGGAATGGGAGCACCGGCGCGCTCGTCGACAGCATGTACTACGACGCGCTGGGCCGCAGGGTGGGGAAGAAGATGGCCAGTGGGACCGAGTGGTATCTCTATGAGGGGGATCAGGTCATCTGGGACCTGAATGCGTCGGGGGCCAGGCTGCGGGAGTACGCCTGGTATCCCGGGGAGACCGACAAGCTTCTGGCCATGAAGAGCGGGACCACAGTCGGCGCGGCCCTCCTCGATCCCCAGAACGGCTCGGTGCGTGGCCTTGTGGATTTCAGCTCCGGCGGCATTATCAAGAATTATCCCGAGACTCCGTGGGGAGACAACGTCGCGGACACCGGCATAACCGTCCGCTACCGTTTCGCCGGTCGGGAGTTCGATCAGGAGAACGGGCTCTACTACATGCGGGCGCGGTACTACGACCCGGCGCTGGGGCGGTGGATCAGCGAGGATCCGATCGGGATCGGGGGTGGTGGGAATCTGTATGCGTATGCGGGGAATGATCCGGTGAACAAGACGGATCCCTCTGGTTTAGTTACGTATTGCATTCTTCCGGACGGCACCCGCGGTGTAGAAGATCCTGCTACTGGAAAATGCAAGCCGGTAGAACTACCTGGCATTGGCGTGACGGTCCCGCCTCCACCCTCTCCCCCGGTCGGATGTGGATCGAGTTGCGGAGGTGGGTTCTTCGGGGGGGATCAGAATGATGGAGTCGGGCCTGGCCCATTGCCAGGTAGTGCTCCACCGACGAACGCTAACAAGGGCGAACGGCCGACTGATAAACCTGCAAGTCGTGTTGAAGCGCTTGTCAGGAAGGTGGAAATGACGCGATTGCGACTTGCCGTTTGCGGTTATGTTGGGTTTCGACAGACGGAGGATGACTGGACTAATTTCAGGGGATGGAATTTTGCCGGAAAGGCAGGCGTGGCAGGTGCTGTCTCATTGCACGAGTACATAAGAGGTGGCGGTACGATGATCTCGGGGGCAAAGGCATTCTCGAAAGGTGTCGCCTCCGCCGTTGTCGCTGACATAGGGAGCAATGTAATCAGTTGCTTCGGCGATCTTTCGAGTTCAGGAGAAAGCAATCAGCCGGGGATCCCCGCACCTCCTGACGGAGGTGCCTAGAGTGCTTACCATACTCGCCGAAGGCGGAGGGCAACATTCTAGCGCGGCCGCTTTTTAGGGACCTACTCGTTGCATTCGGCATCGGGCTCTCCTGGCCGATTGTAGATCATCTGGTGAAGGACGGAATGTCACCGTTCAATGATACTGAGGTTCTCTTGGGCATTGAAAAAGCGGTGCTATTCAGCTTGTGCTATGTTCTTCTCTTCCGCCCCAAGGCTGCGAAGAAGTAAGCACAACTTGAGCAGGGGAAGGGTTCGTTACCTGTACCTAGACATCTTCCCCCTTGCGGCCGCTCCTCGGTCCTCGGGGGCCTGAGTCGCGAATCTACTCTACTTTCATCGCGCTGTCGAATTCGGGAACTACATCACTAGAGCGACGGCTCGGCGCAGTCGCCGTGGCGAAATCAGGCCAGTCGCTCTCTTGATTCGTCATCACTCGATGGACGTCGCCCATTGCAGGCCCACGTCAGCTCACTGACCGATTTGCCGAGCCGCGGCTTCAGCCGCGGACTCGGAAGCGGAGCGCGGCGCCTCGCGCGAGCTCGTCGCAAGAGCGACGGCGACCGAGCGCCCTTTGGGAGCGGCGTAGCCGCAACCCGGTCGTGCGGGCCAGCGGCTGAAGCCTCGGCTCGGCAGTAGCGGTCGCTGAAGCGACATCAGCAGCGGCGCGATTCCCCACCTCTCGTCACCACGACGGGCCACCCCGCCAACAGGCGCAGGCTGAGCCAATGCGTTTGGCAGGCCAGCTTGCGGGAGAAACCATTGGAAGCACCGTGACACGTGGTGGGGCTCTATCTTTCGCCAACGGGAGCGGGCTGGGGACATTGGCCCGGGCAGTTCCCTTCATTGGAACAGCTCTGTTAGCGATAGATGCCGCTCAATGTGTTCACAATCTGAAATAGTGGATGAGATGACGATTGGATGGCGGCGGACACGAGGTGAAGTGTTTACGGACTTGCGGTGGGGCGTGATCTCCGGTCTTCAGGCCGCCGCCACCCTCTCTGCGCTGGCCATCGTTCTGTTCATTGCCCGGGCAGGCGGCCCTGATAGGTTTGATTTGGGACTTCCTCTGATCTTGGGGCTATACGCTCTTTGGGGGCTGCTCGGCGGAACCGCCCTCGGGGCATGTCGGCCACTCTGGGATTCATTTCCGGGTCAACTTTTCCTGGGTTTCTTGGTTGTATTGCCACTCGTGATTGTTCTCGTCAACCTTTCCTCGTGGCATGCCTGGTACACCATACCGCGGTTGGTAATGGCGTTGACAATCTCTGCTATCATGGGGCCTACATATGCGTTCGCGATCCGAGTTGCGTTGGCTCAGAGTAAGGACAAGCATTGATGAGGGCTGCTGACCGACGTTATTTTCGCTAACCGGAGGCAACCTGTCTGTTTTCCAGCTTTAGAGATGGAGTACGGAAATTGCTTTTCGGTCTCGGTTCAGGCATTCGGCTCGGGGGAGCAACCGATTGCAGTTTGGGGGTGGGGTCGTGATTCGGAGGGTGCCCGTGCATGCACGCCGCCTGGCTCGGAATGTCGTCGCGGGCGCTCTGCTCTTTAGCATGAACGAAATCTTCTGGATGTTTCTAGGACAATTCCAAGGAACTACTGACGGTCAATCGATTGGCTTTCCCCAAGTCATGGGGCTCGCAATTGCTGGGGGGCTAGGAGGAACTCTGTTCACACTGGTATGCTCACAAGCGAACGATGCCGGCAAACCCGCTGGCTACGGAGCATGGATTGCGGCCGGGATCACCGCCACGTTCGCTCTTGTTCCACTGCAGGCCATCGTCGATGGCGCGTCAATCCGAGTCGCCCTCACTTCGTTCATCTCATCGCCTTGGATGGTCGCGCTATACTCCGTTGGTGGGACGCTTTGCGGGTATATGGGAGGGCGTTCGATAGGCGGACTTGATCCTGTCCTAAAGAAGTGACTTTCCTTCCGTAGCAGTGGTGACCAGAGTCGAAAGATCAGCGTTTCGGACACGCACCGGCAGAATGCGAACCGAAGGACCGGCGTCCGCCAGGACGTTGGCCCTGCTGATTTGTGCTCGTGCGCCGGCCGCTGGGTCGCCGTGCCATCTGTGTCCACCAAAGCGGGGTAACACCAGTATGACGTGGCGCGCGCACATCAGGGATAGCTTCCGCGAGCGACTGGAGCTTTCCGCCGCTGAGATGATCGAGCAGTACGAGCTAGGGGGCGCGGAGGATCTGGGGGCCGTTCAGGAGGCGCTGTCCATCTTCCTGGAGGAGTACGGAGTCAAGCCGGGTTTGTTGAGGCCCTCTGACCACTTGGGGCAGTTTACGGACCCGCCGGTGGACCGAAACCCGATTCGTTGGGTCTTTGCCCGTGCGGCGTACGAGGATGCGCTTGGGGAACTGCAGGCGCACCTCGCCGCGCGCCTGAGGAAGCGCGGCTCGAGCCTAAGCCACTTTCCAGAGACGATTGGAGAATACGTATCCGCTTGGCGTGGTGCTAGATCGGCGTAGGATCGGAACCGACGACCTGCCCTTGTTGAACCTACTCCCAGCGGTGCCGACATTTTCCGATGACCGTGCGGACGTCGGTACAATGACTGATTGCCGACGACTGCACGCCCTTTGGGAGCGGCGTAGCCGCGACCCGGTCGTGCGAGCCAGAGGCTGAAGCCTCGGCTCGGCGGTAGCAGTCGCTGAAGCGACGTCAGAGGTAGCGCGATTCCCCATCTCTCGTCACCACGACGACCCGCACCGCCAACAGGCGCAGGTCAGTTTACTGACCGATCTGCCGACGACCGAGCGCCCTCTGGGAGCGGCGTAGCCGCGACCCGGGCGTGAGGGAGAGCGGCTTCAGCCGCGGACTCAGAAGCGACGCGACGCGATACGGGCTCTGAGCGCCCACTTGGAGGGGCGGTGACGCGACCCGGTCGTGCGAGCCAGAGGCTGAAGCCTCGGCTCGGCAGTAGCGGTCGCTGAAGCGACGTCACGGGGCGACGATGCTCGATCTCTCGTCGTGGCGACGAGCCATTCCGCGAGCAGGCCCACGTCAGTTGACTGACAGCTCCGCCGCTCCCAAGGGCGCTTCGGTCGCCGCCCTCCCGCCACTCCCTCGCGCCGCCCCTCTCCGTCGCGTCTCACCGTCTCACGATTTCGTGAGACGTCTCATGAGACGGCGTGAGACGTGAGACGAATTCCGGGGCGATGGTGGCGTAAGTCGTTGTGTGGCAACGCCGGAGTTTTTCCGGTGGCAGGCACGCCGCTTGTAATAGGAGAAGGCGACTCTTTCCGGACTCGCCGATGCGCCTCCCGCTCCGCCTGACCCTGAGCCCTGTCTCCGCTACGCCGTTCCCCCTGCCGCCCAAGCGCTGGTTGGGCGCCGCTGCCGCGCTCCTGCTGCTGCTCGGGCTCGCCGCCGCTCCAGCAGCGGTGCTCGGACAGGCCCCCCCGCCGCCCACCGGCTGCAACAGCCCGACGGTGACGACGGTCCCCTCCGCCGTCACCCAGGATCCCAACCGGGGACCGTTCACGCAGGTCTTCACGGTCGCCAACAACTGCACCGTGCCGTTCGCCGCGCTCACGCTGAGCTGTGCCCAGGCGGGCAATGCGTCCTGCGGTGGGGTGACTCCGGTGAGCTGGCCCAGCCTCGGCGTGGGCCAGTCCTTTCAGGACACGCTGACCTATTCGACGGGGGCGGGGGGCACGGGGACGGCGAGCCTGCAGGTGAACTGGGGCGAATTGGGAGGCCCGGTGTTCGGCACGCTCACTGTCACCATCACGGCAGTGACACTGCCGACGCTCACCCTCCTCGTGCCACGGCTGACCTCCGGTAGCCGGGCAGTGGTCAGCAACCGCACCCCGACGATTCGCGCGACGATCCTCAAGGGCACCTACCCGCTCGACACCACCAGGACCGCCCTCGTCTGGAAGACCGACACCGTGACCAAGTGGCGGGGAGACTCCCTCACCGTGGCCCGGGCCAACCGAGGCCTCGTGGAGTGGGAAGTAGACTCGGTGGCCGGGCTCAACGGCGCCGGCGCGGACTCCGCGCTGATCACCGTCCGCGCCTGCGACACCCACGCCTTCTGCTCGACGGTGACCCGCTACGCGGTCCTCCCCAACGACAGCACCGCGGCGCTGAGCTGGCTCGGCACGCCGCCCGTGGTGTCGAACGGCGCCTTTGCCGCGCCCTTCGGGCCCGGCCTCTCGGTCAGCGGCGCCGAAGTGGAGACCGGCTTCTCCAGCATCCCCTACTTCGCGATGGGCAGCCCCCGGGGTGCCGGACTGGTCTACTCCACGCGGACGTCGTATCCCCGGGTCCTGGTGCCGGTGACGCTCGAGCTGCGGGGCGCGACGGCGCCCGACCAGATGGTGGTGCGCCTCTTCGACGGCGCCACCAAACTCGACAGCCTCAAGGTCACGACCCCGACCTGCGCCACGGGGGCGGCCGCCCGCTGCCGAGTGGTGCTGCAGGGGGACTTCTCCGCCGCCAGCTTCGCGACGCCGACGCGCAAGTGGCTCAAGGTGGAGGTGGCGGTCACCAAGGGCCTGGTCGTCCGGACCAGTGTCGATTCGATCGAAACAGTGGTGGTCGATCGCCGCGCAACGATGTATGGCTCGGGGTGGTGGCCCTCGGCGCTGCTCAAGCTGGTCGGGGCCGGCAGCGACCGGGTGCTGGTGAGCCCGACCGGTACCGCCACGATCTACCGCGGGAACGGGGACAGTCTCTACCTGCCACCGGTGGGGAGCTTCGTGGGGTTGACCAAGACCGCATCGGGCTGGGAGCTCCGGGCGCGGGGGGACAGCGCGGTGGTGCGATTCGACGCGAACGGAAGAATCCGGGCGGCGCAGGACCGGAACGGCAACCTCGATTCGCTGGTGTACGGCAGCGGCAATCTCGACACCCTCAAGGCGCTCCGGGACCCGACCGCGCACGTCATGACCTTTGCGTACAACTCGGCGGGCCGGCTGAGTCGCATCACCGACGCGGCGAGCCGAGTGACCAAGGACTCGATCGACGCCTCCAACCGCCTCCTCTACGACTCCCTTGCCTCTGACTCCACCCGGCCGCTCACCACCCGCTACAGCTACCAGAGTTACCCCGGCACCAACACGGTGGTGCTGGCCACGCGCCTCGGCGTGCTGACCGACACCACGATCCTGGTGTACGACTCCACCTTCAAGCGGCGCCCGGTGCAGGTGAAGCTGCCTTCCGTGCAGGACACGCTGGGCACCTGGGTGAAGCCGGTGATCGGCTACACCGCCCTCGAGTCCCGGGGGTATGGCGCCCTGGTGCGCACCGACAGCGGCGGCGCCTACGTCCAGATGACCGACCCGCTCACCCACTGGACCCGGAGTTGGCTCACCCGCTGGGGGCAGGCGGCGCTGACCTGGGATGCGCTGGGGGTGCTGGGGCAGAGCCGGGCGGCGGGGGATGGCCGGGTGCTCTGGACCAGCGGCAAGATCGGCGGCGATACCACCCGGACGTATGTCGGGTATGATGCGCAGCAGCGCGTCGTCAAGCAGTGGATCAACCGGGTGGAGAGTGGCAAGGGGATCCTGCGGCTGGACAGCCTGGTCTACGATGCCAATCACCGGGTGGTCAAGCGGTTCGACAGTCGCGGGCAGCGCGACAGCACGACCTACGACGCGAAGGGGAATGTGGTCGCGACGACGGACCCGGCCGGCTTTGTCACCCGGTACTGGCTCAAGGCCGACGGGCGCGTCGATTCCCTCCTGCGTCCCAGCACGACGGTCAAGACCTGGTTCAAATACGAGACAACCTGGAAGCAGGTCGCCGCGACGATCATGGGCCCCTCGTCCACGCCGACGCTGCTCGATTCCACGACCTACGACAGCTATGGCCGGGGCTCGGCGCGGCAGCAGAAGGTGCGGGTCCGCCTGTCGGGGACGGTGACCAAGTGGCAGTGGCGGAAGTCGGTGCAGTACTACCGGGTCACCAACCAGGCCGACTCCACGGTGTTGTTCCGCACCGATGAATGCAGCGACCCCTGCTGGGTCCCGCCCAGCTACGGCACCGATGCCGCCTACACTCAGAAGGTGGGCATCCGCTTCGACCGGGCGGGGCGGGACTCGCTCCGGCTGGTCAGCAACGACACCGCCCGGACAACGCGCTATGGGTACGACCGGCTAGGGCGGCTGCTGAGCCGACGGCCGCCGAGCAACCTGGGGGCGCCGCCGGCGGACTCGATGGTGTACGACGCGGCGGGGAATCTGCTCAAGACCATCACGCGGCGCGGCGATGTCATCACGGTCCAGTACGACAGCCGGAACCGGGACGTCGCCACCGTGATCCCCGGCGTGGGCACGCTCAATCGGGTGTATGGCGGTCCGCTCGACCAGCTCACCCGGGTGTACTACTCCGGCGCGGTGGATTCCATCGGTGCCGTGAACGGCGAGGTGCGCTACGGCTATGACCGGCGGGGCCGGCTGCTGGCGGACACCAGCTACACCGGCACCCGGGTGCGTGCCACGACCCATGCCTACGATCAATATGAGCGGGACAGCCTCTCGGCGGGGCCGACGGGGACCTGGATCGTGCGCTACGACACCCAGCGGGGCCTGGTCGCGCAGGTGGTGACGCCGTTCGCCGATTCGGCGAGCTACAGCTTCGACGGGCAGGGGCGCCTCAGCACCCGCACGACCCGGAGCAGCGGGCCGCTGGAGGCGCAGTCGCTCTCCTACCTGGCGACGGGTGGGGCGGCCCGGATCGAGCATCTGGTGAACGGGAGCTGGTACGCCGGGGTGTTCGACCCGGAGGGAGCGCAGGACGAGCCGACCCTCGGCGCCCCCCTGGGACCGGTCTGGCTGGAGCAGCACGGGACCGGAGTGGCGGTGGACAGCACCGTCGATTCCCTGACGTACGACGGCTGGCAGCGACTGCTCTCGTGGCGGGAGTCACGGAAGACTCCGCCGGACACCACCTGGACGCTGACCAGCGACTCGGTGGCGTTCGACGCCGACGGCAACGTGCTCACGACGGGTGGAGCGGAGACGTACGAGGCCAAGACGGGGCGGCTGCTGTCACGGATGATTGGATCGAACAGGTACACCTACACCTACGACGCCGCCGGGAATCAGACGCAATTGGTGATTGCCAAGGTCTCGCAGACGCTGGCCACCTGGAAGTACCTCTACGACGCCCTGAACCGCCTGGTGAGCGTCTGGTTCACGCCGAGCGTCGGCGGGGAGGTCCTGGTGGCCCGGTACGCGTATGATGTGCTGGGTCGGCGGATCGTGAAGCGGGTCTACAACAATCCCGTCGGCGGCACGGTGGGTTACACCCGGATGAGCTATGCCGGGAATGCCGTCGCCTTTGACAGCGACAGCCTGGGGGTGAGCCTGCTGACCCAGTACACCTGGGGCAACGATGTCGACGACCTGCTGGGTGTGCGGGACGCCACCGGCACCGACTACCAGGTGGTGCAGGACCAGTTGCGGAGCGTGCGGGGGCTGGTGCGGCGGGATGGCACCTGGATCCTGAACCAGCGCTTCCTGCCCTACGGCCAGCTGCTCTCCAGGGACTCGATCGCTGCGGCGCCGGCGCTCCGCTATGGCTGGACGGGCCGGGAGTACGACGCCGAGACGGGGCTGTATTTTAACCGGGCGCGGTACTACGACCCGGGGCAGCGGCGGTTCACGCAGGAGGATCCGGCGGGGTATGGCGGCGGGGCGAATCTGTATGCATATGTTGGGGGGGCAGTGCTGGAGGCAAGGGACCCGAGTGGGATGCACACTCTGGAGCCGTTCTACATGGCTCCGACCCACGACGGAAATTGCGTGAACGGGGATGGGTCCGTCGCCGCATGCGGGGCGATGGATCCGGGGTATCACCTTGGAAGTGGGGGCGGATTCAATGTTCCATGGGACGAGCTGACGGATGCGGAAAAGGAGTGGTGGCGTGAGAAGCACGGCCTTGATGGGAACCCCAATCACGAGTGGGGTGGGGCACCGTGTCCACCAGGGAACTGCTCTCAGTCCCAAGGGGGCTCGCGGCCAAAGGGCCTTCGCTCCCCGGATTACTTCATGTTTTCCTTGAGCGGTGGACTTGGGGGTGGAGTGACGGGTACGGTCGCAATTGACCGGTACGGAAGAGTCTACATTGGCTTCGGCCTTCAGTTCGGCAAGTCCATCCTCCCTGCCAGCGGCAGTCTTACCGCCAATTGGTTGGATCAGAGCGGAACGCCGAGTCCAGGAGATCTGAACAATTTCCTCACAGAGTTGGGGTTCAATTTCACAGCCGGCTACAAGTTCGGCGTATCTCAATCATGGACTCCTGGGAGCGGCTTCTCGACAGGTGGAGGCTTCGTTACACCACAAATCGGAATAAGCGGGACTTGGTCGTGGCGCATCGGAAATCATTGACAGCCCCGGCCGAACGTCAGATTCGGGTGGTTTGAGGCGGTCGTTAGTTCAGCGGAGGTGGCGACATGAAATGGTTCTTAGGGGTGTACGCAGTGCTTCTTTTGTCAATCGGACTCACCTGCATCTGCGCGCCCCGCACCGTGCAGTCGTGGATCGTGCGCGTAAGCGCTGACTATCTTGTTCAGCGCGAGTCGATTGGCACCTACGTTAGGTCTGAACGCTATGTGAGCATGATTCGCTGGGTTGGCTTGGTAGCGCTTGGAATGTTCGGGACGCTTGCGTTTGCTTTCGGAAAAAGGTGAGAGCCCGAATGGCGAGGATACTTTGTAAGTTCCCCTAGCTCTCGGTTCTCCGGATGTTGTTCGCACCGCCTGAAGAAGTGAAAGAGCGGTGGGACGCGGCCGGTGGGTCCCCCGCTAGACGTGGCCCCGGACCCGAAAGCGGACAAGATGCAGGGACAGCTAGGCGGCAGCTGACGTCTCCCCCGAAAAGTACGACAGGCAAACTGGAGAAATCGGTAAGTTCTGCGGTCCGTCCCCTTCGAGGATCGGACCATGAAGAAGTCGCGGTTTACGGCGGAGCAAATCGCCTACGCGCTCCGCCATGCCGAGGCCGGCACCCCGGGGGGCGACGATGCTCAATCTCTCGTCATCGCGAGGTGCCATCCCGCCAGCAGGATCACGTCAGTCCACTGACAGATCTGCCGAGCCGCGGCTTCAGCCGCGAGCTCGGAAGCGGAGCGATGCAATTCTCGCGAGCTCGTCGCTGAAGCGACGGCTCGGCGGTAGCAGTCGCTGAAGCGACGTCGCAGCAGCGCGATGCCCCATCCCTCGTCACCACGACGACCCGCCCCGCCAAGAGGCGCAGGTCAGTTTACTGACCGATCTGCCGAGCCGCGGCTTCAGCCGCGGGCTCGGGAGCGGAGCGATGCAATTCTCGCGAGCTCGTCGCGCAAGCGACGGCTCGGCGCTCTCGCTGAAGCGACGTTGCCGCATTGCTCAGATCGATCTCTCGTCATCGCGACGAGCCATCCCACCAGCAATCCCACGTGAGTCTACTGACAGAGCTGCTAAGCCGCAGCTGCTGATCCCGGACCCGAAAGTGAGAACGCGCGACTTCAACGGGCGCGGAGTCGGAGCAGGAGGAGGCTCTCCTCGGGGTCTGCCAGGAAGGTGCCTATGGTGGGTTGGGAGTCGAGAAGTAGCGACGCAACGGCCTCGGTATCGGCATTGCCGATGAGCAACCAGATCACCTTGGGGGGAGCGCCTCGGAGAAAGCTGAGTCGGCTGAAATCATCGTCTTTCGTAACGATGACGAACCCTCCCGCCCTGGCGTGATCCCAGATCTCATGGTCCGGACGGGCCCCGCAAGCCGACATCGCGAACATGCTGGCTGCCCTGATACCCTCCCGCGAGACGGGAGACCAGGCGAGGGCTGAGGTTTTCGTCGAGGAGGAGACGAGCCACGCGCGTCAGGCGGCGGGCGGATCGGCGAGGCGATGCTCCCGCGCGGCGGCAAAGGCGAGGGCCGCGCGGATATGCTCGGGCTTCAAATCAGGAAAGTCGGCGAGAATCTGGCTCTCTGTCATGCTGCCGGCGAGGTACTCCAGAATATCCGCGACCGTGATCCGAGTGCCGCGGACACAGGGCTTGCCACCGCGAACGCCTGGGGTAACAGAGAAATAGTCTTCGAGGCGCATGAAAGGAGTCTTGCCAGCAATCCTGGAGCGTGCAAGTTCGGGCGAGGAGTGCTGCACGCTGTACGCCACATCGGCGCGATCGACCACGCCTCACGCCATGAAGGACTGTGCCGCGACCTCACGGGTGGCGATGCTCGATTCCCTGTCATGGCGACGAGCCATCCCGCCGGCAAGAACACGTCAGTTCACCGACCGATCTGCCGACGACCGAGCGCCTTTGGGAGCGGCGGTGACGCGACCCGGGTGCGGAGGGAGAGCGGCTTCAGCGGTGGGCTCGAAAGCGGTGAGATTCCTCGCTCCACTCGGAATGACAACAATGGGCTATTGACGTAGATCCCCGGTCCGCCCGTCCGCCTGTCCGCCTGTCCGCCTGTCCGCCTGTCCGCCCGTCCGCCCGTCCGCCCGTCCGCCCGTCCGCCTGTCCGCCCGTCCGCCTGTCCGCCCGTCCGCCTGTCCGCCCGTCCGCCCTCCCGCCCTCCCGCCCCCCCGCCAACCTGGCCCCTGGCATCGATTTGACGATTGGTTGACGCTCCGCGGTAGGTTGGTTGACGCACACCCCCGAGCCGCCTGTCACGAAGCCGATACCTCCGCACCAGCTTGCGACGTCACAGTCGGGGCGTAGCTTGGCCGACCATTTCCTCCCCCACCCTGACAGGACGGCGACCGTGAACCTGACCGACCTCTATTGCAGCACCTACCCGGTGTGGAACCAGGTGATGGACCGCGCCGAACAGGTGGCACGCACCAACTGGCCGCTGCTCCTCGCCGGGCCTCGGGGGAGCGGGAAGACGCGGCTGGCGCGTTACATCCATGACCGTTCCGGCCGGACGGGGGCCTTCGTGCTCGGACCGGCGCCTTCCATCCCCGAAGGCCTTCTCCAGGGCGAACTCCTGGGCCACGTCCGGGGCGCCTTTACCGACGCCCAGTCCGACCAGCAGGGCCTTATCGCGCTGGCGCACCGGGGGACGTTCTTCATCGATGAGATCGAGGCGGCGAGCTATGCCTTTCAGGCCTTGCTGGTCGGCCAGGTGGAGCAGGCAGGTGTCCGCCGGATGGGAGAGGCCCGACCACGGGATGTCGATGTCCGCTTCATGTATGCCAGCAATGCCGACCTGAAGGACCTCGCCGCGAACAAGCAGTTCCGGGCCGACCTGCTCGACCGGATCGGTGGTCTGGAGCTCCGGGTTCCGGCCCTCGCCGAGTACCGGGGCGCCATAGGGCAACTTGCCGAAGGATTCACCGGGGAGTATCTCGCCGAGTTGGGGCGGGCGTGGGCCGCCGATTTCTCGTTTGCTGTGATGGAACGGTTCCTGACGCACTCCTGGCCCGGGAACCTCCGCGAGCTCCGCAACGTCTGCCGGGAGATCGCGCTCCGGCTGACCACCAGCCGCACGGTGATCCCGGACGATCTCCCCACCTATCTCCTCCAGGCTTCCCCACCGGTGCTGGGGCGGACAGAGCGTCAGATCATGCGTGACCAGATTGAGGGGGCGCTCAAGACGGCGGGAGGCAACAAGTCGGCCGCAGCGCGTGCCATGGCCGTCTCCCGCAACCGATTCACCCGGCTCTACCATTACGTCACGCGGCCGAGCCCGGCCGCCGGCCTGAGGCGCCCGAGCTGACCGCCCCTGCCCGGGCAGACCCCGAGCAACCGGGCACCCAAGCGCTCGTCCGATCGCGCTAAGTCGTTGCCGCGACCCGCAGCGCTCACCGAGTGGTGGCGGCACGGCGCCTGCACGGGCACCGGTGTCCGCTCACACCGAGGGTCCTCATCGCGCTGCAGACCCAGCTCCCGATCACCGAGGCGTTCCGGCAGGAGTACCTCGAGTACTACCAGATGCTGCCCCTCGAGGTCCAGGAGGGGCGCCTCCGCGTCGCCATCACTGGCTCCCCGAACGTCGATGCCCTGGAGGACCTGCGCCAGAGCTACGGCGCCGAGGTGGAGCTGGTGCCGGTGGACGCCGGCGACCTCGAGGACGCCATCCGGCGCACCTTTGCGGCGGCGGAGTCGATGGTGGAGCTGGTCCGCGATCTCGATGCCTCACTGGGAGGCGCCGTCGACCCGGGCGACGACCAGCTCGCCGACGTGCGCACGCTTGCCAACCAGGCACCGGTCGTCCGCTTCGTCAATCTGCTGATCCGCGAGGCCCACGACGCCCGGGCTAGCGATGTCCACCTCGAAGCCACCCGCGACGGACTGCGCGTCAGGCTCCGGATCGACGGCGTCCTGACCGAACTGCCCAGTCCGCCGCGGGGGCTGCAGGCGGCGGTGGTCTCCCGCATCAAGCTGCTCGCCGAGCTGGACATCGCGGAGCGGCGGGCACCGCAGGACGGCCGGATTCGGGTACGGCTCGAATCCCGCGAGCTCGATCTCCGGATATCCACCGTGCCGACGCTGTACGGCGAGTCGGTCGTGCTCCGGCTGCTGGACCGCGGGGGGCGGCCCGTGAGCCTGGAGGAGCTGGGGATGGCACCGGAGACGCTGGAGGAGTTCCGGCGCCTGGCACGGCGGGCCCACGGCATCGTGCTCGCCACCGGGCCCACCGGCTCCGGCAAGACGACCACCCTCTACGCCGCGCTCGGTCTGCGGGATCCGATGGCGGAGAAGATCATCACGGTCGAGGACCCGGTGGAATACCACCTGTCAGGCGTCACCCAGGTGCCGGTCCACGCCAAGGCGGGGGTGACCTTTGCGGCGGCGCTCCGGAGCATCCTCCGGCAGGACCCCGATGTGCTGATGGTCGGCGAGATGCGCGACGCCGAGACCAGCGGGATCGCGGTGCAGGCGGCGATGACCGGCCACCTCGTCTTCTCCACGCTGCATACCAACGACGCCGTCTCCGCCATCGCCCGGCTGATCGATCTCCGGGTCGAGCCGTACATGGTGGCCGCCACCGTGGAGGGGGTGCTGGCGCAGCGGCTGGTACGCCGGGTCTGTCCCGATTGCCGCGAGCGCTACCGACCCGATCCCGCCGTCATCGCGCTACTCGCCCACCAGCCGGTGGGCGACATGACGCTGGAGCGGGGCGCCGGCTGCGCCGCCTGCCGGCAGACCGGCTACCGCGGCCGGACCGGGATCTTCGAACTCTTCCGGGTGACCGACGAAGTGAAGCATGCGCTGAGCCGCGGGGCCGATCATGCGGCGCTCCGGGCACTGGCGCACGCGGAGGGGATGACGACGCTCAAGGCCGATGGCTGGCGGAAGGTGCGGGCCGGGCTGACGACGGTGGAGGAGGTGCTGCGGGTGGTGGGGGAGTAGGCGGGCGGACGGGCTCAGGCGGACAGGCGGTCAGGCGGACGGGCGGGAAGGCGGACGGGCGGGGAGGCGGACGGGCTCAGGCGGACAGGCGGTCAGGCGGACGGGCGGGCGAGGGAGCGGTAGAGTCCCCAGGTCGTTCTGCTTGCGATGTTCCGCAAGCCCTCCAGTTCGGCGGATTGGGCGTCGCTGAGATAGCCCAAGTCAGCGCCAAGGCGGAGCAGGCACGCGACCTCGGCGAGCGAGCCAAGGGAGATATCCAGGAAGCGACGGAATTCGCGCGGTCCGCGCTTCGCGGAGCCTTCAGCCATGTTGAGCTCCACCGATACGACGGCCCGCCTGATCTGGGATGTCAGGCCGAACCGCTCTTCACTCGGCCAATGCAACGTAACGCCATAGATCGCCAGTGTGAGTCGATGACAGTGACCCCACGCCTCGAATCGCTGGAAAGGGAACATATGCGGAAGATGCGGACGATGGTTCAACCAATCGTCAACGGACACCCCGGCCATTTGTCCGCCCGACCGCCTGTCCGCCCGTCCGCCTGTCCGCCTGTCCGCCCGTCCGCCTGTCCGCCTGTCCACCCGTCCGCCCGTCCGCCTGTCCGCCTGTCCGCCCGACCGCCTGTCCGCCCGTCCGCCTGTCCGCCTGTCCGCCCGTCCGCGGGCTTCACCCTCATCGAACTCCTCGTGGTCATCACCGTCATCGCGATCCTGGCGGGGCTGGTGTCGCCGATGGTGTTCCGAAACGTGGGCGACGCCAAAGTCGCGGCGACCCGTACGCAGATCGAAACCTTCGGCCTGGCGCTCGACACCTACTACCTGCACAACGACTACTACCCGTCGACTACCCAGGGGTTGAACGCGCTCGTGAGCCTGCCCATCGGTCCGTCGGCTCCGCGCAATTGGCGCGGCCCGTACCTCAAGCAGGGCATCCCCCTCGATCCCTGGGGCAATGCCTATCACTACGAGAGTCCGGGGCGGATCAATCCGACCAGCTACGATCTGCTGAGCTACGGCCGGGATGGCAAACCGGGCGGCACCGACGAGGACGCGGACCTCACCTCGTGGGAGACCCACCGGTGAACCGGTTCCGCTACCGCGCCGCGCAGCCGGACGGGCGCGTGGTCCGCGGCGTCATCGCTGCCGCGGGTCCCGCCGAGGCGGATGCGCTGCTGGTGGCTCGGGGGCTGGCGCCAGTGGAGACGGAGCCGGAGAGGGCCGGTCTCTCGTTGCATCGGGGGCCGAGCCGTGCCGAGCTGGCAACGGTCTTTCGCAGTCTCAGCACCCTCGCTGAAGCGGGGGTGCCGCTGGAGCGGGCCCTCGCGTCGACGGCCCCGCTGACGCGCGGCAGTGCGCTCCGGGAACTTATGGACGATGCGCGCCACCGGCTCCGCGAAGGTCAGAGTCTGAGCGCGGCCCTGCAGGGCACGGAGCACCTCGTGCCACAGGTGACGCTGAGTCTCCTGCAGGCGGGGGAGCGGGGCGGCCGGCTGGACGCGGCGCTGGAGCAGGCGGCCATGCAGTTGGAGCAGGAGGCGGAGTTGTTGACGCGCGTGCGTCAGGCGCTCGCCTATCCAGTCATCCTCCTGATCGCAGGGAGTGTCTCGGTCCTCGTGATCGTCACCGTGGTGCTGCCACGTTTCGCCCGGCTGCTCACCGATCTGGACCAGGCGCTGCCGCCCGCGACGCGGCTGCTGCTCTCCCTCTCCGATCTCCTCCGACACTACGGCGCCATCGGCCTGGTCGTCTCCGTCGCCGCCGCGGGCGCCCTGGCAGCATGGCGGTCCTCCGACGCCGGCCGGGCTACGCTGCACCATGCCCTCCAGCACGTCCCGATCCTCGGTCCTCTCCGTCTCGGGTTCGCCTCGGCCCGCTTCAGCCGCGCCTTTGGCGGGATGCTGCTGGCCGGGGTCCCGATGCTTTCGGCCATCGAAACGGCGGAAGGCGCCGCCGCCGATGTCGCCATCGGGGCGCGGATTCTCCGGGCTCGACGCCGGATCGCCGAAGGCGAGCCGGTGGCGCGTTCCTTCAAGATGGAGCACGCCCTCAGTGAGACCACGCTGCAGCTCATCGCGGTGGGCGAATCGAGCGGACGGCTCGGGCCGATGGCACTCCGCGCGGCGGATCTCGCGGGACGGGAGGCGGAGGCGAGGCTCCGCGCGCTGGTGCTGCTGCTGGAACCGGCGCTGGTGCTCCTCTTCGGCGGGCTCGTCGCCTTTGTCGCGGCGGCGCTGCTCCAGGCGGTGTACAGCCTGAGGCCGGGATGAGGGGCGGACGGGCGGTCAGGCGGACGGGCGGACAGGCGGACGGAAGGCGGGCCAATGAGGCGACGGGGCGTTCGGAATGGCAGCCACTCTCTGGCGGGTGTCACGCTGGTCGAGTTGCTCGTTGTCCTGGTGATTCTCGGACTCGTGAGCGGAGTGAGCCTCCTCGCCATCCCGGCGCTGCGCCCGTCGCCGGAAGGGGCCCAGATTGAGGAGATCCACCGTGCACGCGCCGAGGCGATCAGGGTGGGGCAGGAGATCACCATGACGATCGATTCCTCGCCGGTGCGGTTCCTGCCTGACGGCCGAGTGCTGGGAGGGCCGATCGACCCGCTGACCGGAGCGTGGCGCCATGCGCCGTGACCGTGGCATTGCACTCCTCGAGGTGCTCATCGCCATCGGCATCCTCGGCACCGCCGGCCTCGCGGTAATCGGGATGCTGCGGCAGGCCAGCGTCGCTGAAGCGGCCAGCCGTATGGAGGAGCGGACCGTGCAGAGCGCGGGACGGGTGTTGAGTGCACTCACGCTGCTCGGGCGGGCCGAACTGGACCAGCGGATCGGCCTGCATCCGCTGGGTGAGTTCGCGGTCGAGATCCAGCGGCCCGAGGCTGCGCTCTACCGAGTAGCGGTGAGCCGTCTCGATCGGCCCGAGCGCACCCTGCTGGTGACGGTGGTCTACCGTGCCCCGGAGCATCGGCCATGACGCGGCGCGGCTTTACCCTGATCGAAGTCGTGGTGGCGCTGGCGCTGACGGGCGTCGTGGTGCTCATGGCGCACCGCATCTTCGGCATCGCGACCGATTCCATGCGCACCCTCCGGCAGAGCCGGGAGGCGCTGGATCGGGAACAGAACGGGGCGCGGTGGCTGGTTCATGCCCTGGGGAGTCTCGATGTGGCCGACTCGGGCGGCGGCTTCGAGGGCCTGCCCGAGCATCTCCGGTTCGAGAGCTGGCAGCTCACCCCGTCGGGATGGTTCGAGCGGCAACGCATCACCCTGAGCGCCGAGGGCGGCGCCCTCGTGGCGCGCGGCGGCACCGCGGCACCGATCGCCCTCGCGGACTCCGTGGTCCGCACCGAGTTCGACTACCTGCTGGAGCCCGGCGCCCAGACCCACTGGGTACGGACCTGGATCTCGCCCCTCTCCGCCCCGCTCGCCGTCCGGCTCCGCGTTGCCCGGCGCGCCAACGGTACCGACTGGACCGACACCCTCCTGGTCCTGATCGGAGAGCGGGGATGAATCGTCGCGGCATGGCGTTGCTCATCGTGCTCTGGCTGCTGGTTGCCCTCGTCGGTGCGACCGGCGTGACACTCGCCGCACTCCGATCAGGCGAACGCGCCTCGCGCAACCGGCTGGCGCTGGCCCGCGGTGCGTGGGCGGCGGAGGCCTGTCTCGCGGTGGCGAGAGCACGCTACGCCGGTGGCGCGACGACGAAGCATTCCGCTCCAGCCCTCGGGCTCGACAGCATCGATCTCGGCAGTCCCATCTGGTGCCGCCTCACCGTCGAGGCGCCGGACACCAGGGTGCCGCTCAACAGCGCCGGGCCGGCGATGCTGCGGGCGGCGCTGGCGGGAAGGCGGGAGGGCGGACAGGCGGGAGGGCGGGACGGCGGGAGAGGGGACTCGCTGCTGGCAATACAGCTGCTCCAGGGCCGACCCTGGCCCGATCTCGCGGCGCTGCGTGGATTGTCAGGCTGTGACAGCAGCTGCGCGGCGGAGCTGGAGGGCCGCTTCACCGTCCGCGGTTCCGGCCGGATCGATCCGAATACCGCCCCGTTCCCGGTGCTGGCGGCGCTGCCGGGGATGGATCGGGCGGGCACTGAGGCGATCCTTGGCGCGCGGCGGGGCGGGGTGGTGTTTCACGAGTCGGAGCAGTTGATCGCCATCCTGCCGGCGGCGAGCCGGACGGCGGTGTTGGGCGACTTTCCCGGGTTCATCGCCGCCACCGAGTGGACGCCCTCTGAACTGGTGCTCCATCTGGAGGGTCACGCCGGAGCGGACGCACCGGTGGCGCAGATCACGGTGACGGTGATTCCACTGACCGATCGGCTGGCCATTACTCGGCGGGAGATCCGGTGACCATCCGCCTGGAGCTGCACATCGAAGCGGGCGTCGTGGGCCGAGCGCCGCGCGCTCCGGACGGGCGGTGGACGGAGGAGGTTCGCTACCAGAACAGCGCCGAGCTGATCGCCGCGGTGGCGCAGCAATCACGGGGGAACGGCCGGCCGACGCAGGTCCTGGTGGTGCTGGAGCCGGCCGTGATACAGCGCCGGGATCTGCGGGATCTGCCACCGGTACCGGCGCGGGAACTCGATCGGCTCGTGGCGCGCGGTGCCGTGCGGTTCTTTCGCCAGAATGGGCATCCACTGGTCACCGCGGTCGTCGAATCGGCGGGCGCGGGGCCCGCGGGCCAGGCGGTCCGCGCGATCGCGGTGGATTCCTCAGTCACCGACGCGATTCTCGCTGGCACGCGGGAGAGCGGCGCGCTCCTGGCAGACATCCATGCGGCCGAGGTCGGCTCGGCGGTGTCGCTGCTCCCGGCCGGGGAGCGCTCTCGTCGCTCGCGGCAGGGATGGCTGAGTGTGCTCCGGATGGCGGGGGGCGTGGCGCTTCTCTGGCTCCTCACCGGCGCCGGACTCTACGGCTGGATCGGCTGGCAGACCCGTGGCGCGGAGAGCGCGTTGCGTCGTCTCGAGGAGCCGCGGCGGGCGCTCGTCGCCGCGCGTCGATCGATGGACAGCGCCTCAGCGATGGTGGAGTCGGTGGCGGTACTCGACCGGGATCGCGCCGCCCTCGCGACGCGTCTCAATGCCGTCATCGCTGCGCTCCCCGATTCGGCCCTGCTCACGCGACTGGATCTGGATCTCTCCGGCGGCGGAGCGCTCGAAGGCCGGGCCGCCACGGCGCATCAGGTGGGGGAGCGGCTGCGGGCCGTGGGCTCTCTCCACGACCCCCGCCTGACGGAGAGCGGGAACCGGGAATCTGCCGGGGGCGTGGCGTGGGAACGATTCAGCATCAGAATGGGAGAGGACTCGACCCCATGACCCCGCGCGATCGTCTCACGCTGCAGGTCGGCGCCGGTGTGGTCGTGCTGGCGGTGCTCGTGTTGAGAGTGGTGCCCCTCGCGGTCTCCTCGATCGGCCGGGCAGGTGCCCGGCTCGCGGAGCGTCGCGCCCTCCTGCTGGAGACTAACGCCGCCATGCGCGGACTGTCATCGATGGAAGACTCCGCCCGTACCCTGACCAGTCGAGTCGTCGCACTGGCGCCGAGACTGCTGGCCGGGCCCACCGCGCCGTCCGCGCTCAGCGATCTCTCCGGGCGGCTCACGGCCATTGCGGCGAGGCACCACGCCGCGCTGGTCGCACTCGAGGCTCTCCCCGACTCCGCCGGTGCCGGCTCGCTCCGGCGGCTCTCGGCGCGTGCGGTGCTGGAGACCGACTTCCGCGGCGTGGCGGAGATACTCGCGGTTCTCGGGCGGGACGCAGTGGCGCTCCGCGCCGAGCGGATCGTGGTGACGCCCACCGATCCCTATGCCGCGGCGGCGCAGGCTGAACAGCTCCGGGTGGAGCTGCGGCTGTCGGGGTGGTACCTGGTGCAGGCGGCGCAGTCGTGATGCGGCGCTTCATGGCGGTGTGCCTCGGATTGCTGGCTCTCGCCGCGCCGGTCACTGCCGGGCTCGCCCTGCGGGAACCGGCGCCGGGAGTTGTCAGGCCACGGGCCGAGCGCAGCGGCGTGATCGGCAAGCCGGAAGACGGGAGCGAAGCGCTGCTGCACGCGGCCGCCCGCGGTACACCGTTCCGGATCGCGCATCAGGCACCGGTCGTGCGGTTTGGATCTCTCCCGGCACCGAGTGCGGTCCTGCCGTCGATTTCCCGGCCGCACCCGGTGCTCACCGGGCTGCTCTGGGGGCGGTCGCCCCTGGTGCTGCTGGAAGGGATCCCCGGGCATGAAGGCGCCGTGGTGCTGAGCCGCGGCGATACGGCGGGTGGGATTCGGGTTGGACGCATTGCGCGGGATCAGGTGACGCTCACGGGCATGGATACCAGTTGGACCCTTACGGTGAGGCAGCCATGGCCATGAGGCGGGAGGGCGGAAAGGCGGGAGGGCGGGAGGGCGGACAGGCGGGAAGGCGGACAGGCGGGATGGTGGCAGCGCTACTACTGGCGCCTGTACTGCTGGTAGCGCAGGTAGTCGTCGGCGTGCAGGAGCAGCACGACAGCGTGAGCCTCCACTTCGTCGATGCCGATCTCAGGGCGGTGGTTCAGGCGCTGGGCAGCTATCTGCCCAAGCCGCTCATGGTTTCCGGCATCCCCGGGAATCGCGTCACGCTGGACACTCCGGCTCCGGTGAGCCGCACCCAGATTGCCGGTCTGCTTCGCGGTCTCCTCGAATCCCAGGCGCTCGCTTTCACCGAAGACTCGGATTTCATCCGGATCGGCCCGAAGCCGGCCGACGATCCGTCGTCCCGTCGTCCCGACCGCCCGTCGGACGAAGAGCTTCGCCTCTACGTGATCCGCCTCAAACATGCCCGGGCCGCGGATGTGGCGGGGACGATCAACCTCCTGTTCGGAGCCGGTGGAGAATTCTCCGGAAAGAGCGGCTTCACCAGCGGGACCCTCTCCGACGAGTTGAGCCGACAGAGCGTTCCGCCCGCCGGTCCGCCCGACCGCCCTTCCGCCAGTCCGCCTTCCCGCCAGTCCGCCAGTTTCAGTGGGGCCGTGACCATCGTGCCTGACGAGCTCACCAACGCCCTTCTGATCCGCGCCTCGCCCCACGACCACGAAGTCCTGGCCTCCGCCGTGGAGGAGCTGGACCTCCGGCCGCTGCAGGTGCTGATCGAGGTGCTGATCGTCGAGGCAAGGCGCAACCGGGACTTCTCCATCGGCACCAGCCTCTTCGTGCCGCAGCAAGGTCTCAAGGGGGACGTCGACGGATCAATCGGCGGGCAGACCAGAGGGGCAGGCGTCGGGGATCTGGTCCTCCGCCTGCTCAAGGTCGGGAAGGCAGACATCGACGCCACACTGAGCGCCTCGGAGAGCCGAGGCGATGTGCGGATCATCTCCCGGCCCGTGCTGCTCGCCAGCAATAATACCGAGGCCAGCTTTCTGGTCGGGAGCCAGCGGCCGTTCGTCCAGGTGAGTCGGCTCCTCCCTACCGACAACAACAATCAGGACCGGGTGGTGCAGTACCGGGACGTTGGCACCAAGCTCCGAGTGCGGCCGACGATCAATCAGGACGGCTACGTCTCGCTCGCCATTCAGCAGGAGATCAACGCCGCCACCAACGAAGTCGCCTTTGACGCGCCGGTCATCTCCACCCGGGAGGCCAGCACCCAGGTCTTCGTGCGGGACGGCCAGACCATCATGCTCGGCGGGCTCAAGGATCAGCAGCGGGACCGGAGTCGCTCCGGCGTGCCAGTACTCTCGGGGCTCCCGATCATCGGCGCACTGTTCGGTTCGACCAGCCGCAACGACAGCGACACCGAGCTCTATCTCTTCATCACGCCCAGGATTCTCCGGACCGATGCGGACGCGGACAGCGTCACGGCTCCGCATCTGCCGGAAGGGGGGGGAGATGAGTCGGGCGCTTGGACGACTGGACGAGGGGACGACGGAACGACGGGATGTTGGGATGACGGAACGACGGGACGCTGGGCCGACGGAGGGTTGGCCGGTCGGCCCCTGGGCACCTCGGCCACTCGTCCCGTCGTCCCGCCGGCCCGTTGGCACACGGTGCCTCGAGACCTCGATCGTCGCCGAGAGCCAGGCGATGCGCCGAGCCGTGGAGCATGCGCGGCGGTTTGCTCCGCTGGGGATACCGGTATTGCTGGTGGGGGCCACCGGGACGGGCAAGGAGGTTCTGGCGCAGGCGATCCACTACTGGAGCGGGCGGGCCGGTCAGATGGTGGATGTGGACTGTGGCGCCCTGCCGCCCGGGATGATCGTCAACGAACTGTTTGGCCACCGGCGCGGAGCGTTCACCAACGCGGTGGAGTCTGTGCCGGGGCGCATCGAGCATGCCGACAACGGGACCCTCTTTCTTGATGAGCTGGTCAGTCTGCCGGCGGAGGGGCAGAGGTCGCTGCTTCGGGTCCTGGAGACGGGGGAGGTGCGCCGTATGGGCGACCAGACCAAGCGGCGGCTTTCGATCCGGCTGGTGGCCGCGGTGCAGGAGAGTGTGGGAGCGCAGGCGCGTGAGTCGCGGCTGCGGGAGGATCTCTATCACCGGCTGGCGGGCGGGGTGATCCACCTGCCGCCGCTGCGCGAGCGGCCGGAGGATCTCTGGGCGCTGGCGCTGCGCTTTGCCGAGGCACTCGGCCGGGAGATTCTTGCGTCGGCGCGCGCGCTGCTCGAGCGCCATGATTGGCCGGGAAATGTGCGGGAGCTGCGGCATGTCGTGGCGCGGGCGGCGGCGCTCGAGGATGGCCTGGTCCTCTCCGCGGCGATGCTCGCCGAAGCCATAGACCTGGGCGGGGCGTCGGGGGCGCCAGTCGACACGCCACTGGCACTGCCGCTGTTGGCGCCGGAGCAGTTGCGGGAGCGGCAGGAACTGGAGGCGCTCTGCCGGGCGCATGGTGGGCGGGCGGACCGGATCGCAGAAGAATTAGGGGTGTGTCGAGCGACCCTCTACCGGCGGCTGCGGGAGGTCGGGATCCGGCTCAAGGCGTGTCGCGCTCCGATGCGCGCGGTGAGAATTCTCAGTGCCGGGTGAGAATTCTCTGAGACAAATTGAGAATTTTTCACGAGGTGTATCGGCGGAACCGGCTAAGTCATTGTCATTGCTGGACCCAAGCAACGTGGTGGTCCGGGCACGGCGCTTGTATTAGGAGGAGGCGACCTCTTCCGGAGCCGTCCTGTGCCCCTGCTCCCCGCGCGTCGATTCGTTGTCCTGTCCGGACTCCTGCTCCTGCTGTCCGCGTGGCTCGCCCCGCTGCATGGCCAGCGGCCGACACCGCCGCCACCCTGTGTCTCCGGCTGCATCACCTACGGGGTCACGGTGACGCCGGACGGCGCGCCGACATCGGCGTTGCCGAACACGGCAGGGAATGAGCGAGACTTTCTCATCATGAACACGGGGACCTCCAACGCGAGCGACACCTACACCCTGACTTGCACCGGTGCGGGTGGGGTGGTCTGTGATTCGATCAAGGTCACGCTCGGCGGGCTGGCTGCGCCCCGGCCACTACGAGGCATCTCCCTTCGAGGCCCGAGGGTGAACTCCCCGTTCTGCCCTCCGACATGCGCAGTCACGGGATCTGTCACCCTGACGGGCGGGACGATGGCGGGAGTCCAGGCCTGGTATCATCTCACGACCACCTCCGGGACGCTGACCCTGAACGCCACCGGCAGCTTCGCCGTGGATGATGGCTCGTACAACGTGATGCTGCAGCTGACGCCGACGGGGCCCCTGGTCGTGCGCGACCTCTGCCTCACGGTCGCCGCCGGACCGAGTGCGGCGTACGAGTGCGGCGACCTCCGGATTGTGCACCCGCTGCCAGGGATTCGCACCCTCGACAAGCCACGGACCCCCACGCTCCTCTACAACAGCCAGAACGCCTATCCATTCCCATCGCTGAATTCGGATCTCACCCTTGCGGTCAACAATCGCCCGGACTCGATCATCGCGATCGCGCGCCTCAAGGTAGGCGGCTCCTTCGTGCAGCGGGATCGGCGGGCCTGGCCGGGGACGCAGTGGGGCGCGCCCAGTCAATCGACGACGAGGCGGGTGATGACCAACTTCCCCGCCACCGATCTCGCGACCGGGATCTACTTCTTTCAGCTCGAGCTGGATCGGTACGTCGCCGGCTCCGGATACACGGCGATTCGGACCGACACCGGCTCTGTCGCCATCGTGAATCGTGTGGCCAGCCGGTTCGGTGCCGGGTGGTGGCTGGCGGGTTTCGAGCAGCTTCAATTCCAGGCCGACAACTCCATTCTCTGGATCGGCGGCGACGGCAGCGTCCGACGGTACGTGAACCTCGGTGCCTGGAACGGTAAGACCTGGTATGTCGCCCGTGCGGTGGGGGCGCCGGACACGCTGTCGTTCAACGGTACCACCTATACCCGCTCCTTGAGGGGCGGCGCCAAGGTTGTCTTCAACACGACCGGCTTTCATATCCAGACTGTGAGTCGATTGGGATATGTCACCGTCTTCGCGCCCGATGGGAGCAATCGACTCTCGACCATCACCGTTCCGCCCACCGGGACGGGACGCAGCTACACGTTCACCTACGGCGGCCCCAACGGCACCCTGAGTTCGGTGACATCCCCGGACTCCATCGGTGGCGGCGGGCGGGTCACCTCAATCAGTGGCGCCGCTGTCACGGGGGGCGCGCGGATCTCCACGATCACCGACCCCGGTATCGCGACCGGCGTCCAGTTCCTCTATGGCAACGCGACCTACCCCGGGGCCATCACCGGCCGCACCGACCGGCGTGGGGCCACCACGACGTATACCCTCGGCACCGGTCTGAAGCTGGTGGGGAGTTCACTACCGGTGCCCGGGGCAGCAACCATCGCAATGGCATTCTGTCCCGCCGAGATCCGGGTTTGGACCTGCGGGAGCGGGCTGGCGGCCCCTGAGAGTACCTACACGGTCTTGGATGGGCCGCGCACCGACAGCGTGGATGTGAGCCACTTCTGGCTGGACAGCCTGGGCGCGGTCAGTCAGATCCGGGATGCCTATGCCTCTCTAACCACGATTGCCCGGGGCGACTCCCGATGGCCGGGGCTGGCAACGCGTATGCGGTCCCCCTCGGGCCGCATAGTCACCGCCACCTACGACCAGCGCGGCAATCTGGCGGCGGTGGCAGACAGCAATCCGTACGGCAACGGACTCAGCCCCACCACGCGCTACTACTGGGATCAGAAGTGGGACCAACTCACCCAGATCATGTTGGCGAACGGGCAGCTCTCACAGTTCGGTGTGGACACGGCGAACGGCAACCGCCTCTGGGTGCAGGACGGTCGTGGTACCGTCAGTCGCACGACCTTTCAGTACCTTTCCTCGGGCAACGGGGCAGGCCTTCTCGGCAAGGTCATCCCCCCGATCGGTGCCCAGACGTCGATCAGCTACGACCCGCGGGGCAATACGGCCAGCGTCCAGACGGGAGGCTGGACCACCAGCTATCAAAACGATTCGCTTGGTCGGACCAAGGTGGTGCGAACGCCGATCGGTTCCGGCTTGTACCGGAGCGACACGACCACGTTCGACTTGGCCGGTCGACCAATCCGTCAGGCGACCTATGGACCGTCAGTAAGCGGGGCTGCGGCTTCCCTGTTTACGGTCAACAATATCTATGACAACGAAAGCAATCTCACGAACGTGCTGAGAACCCAATCCCCGGATCCGACCTTTCTGGGTGGGCTCACCACCCAGTGGGTGTTCGATGCGGCGAACCGTCCGGTGGTGGAGATCGCTCCGGATCTCATGAGGGACAGCACGGGGTACGACCCGGCGGGCAACGTGGTTGCCAGCCGGACCCGGCGCGGCAAGGTCCTCACCATGACTTATGACCGCCTGAATCGGCTGCGGAGGAGGATCGCGCCGGCCGATACCTTCCCGGCGCGAGTCGGCCCCGGTCTGCTCTCCACCATTCCTCTGGCCTCGGCCAGTGATCCGACGGGGCACCTGCATCCCTACCCCTGGTTCCCCAACAGCGGGACCGGGCTGGTCATCGGCGCCACCACCGACACCTTCGCATATGACATCGGAGGGGGATTGAGCGCCGCCGACAATGGCGACGCACGGATTCGGCGGCGCTACTTCAAGGACGGGAGCCTTCAAACGGATTCCCTGTGGATCCGCGACTATGCCGGGGCCAGCTTCAGCCATGTGTACGGGCTGCGGTACACCTACGACATCAACGGGCGTGTGACGGCACTGCGCCACCCGGCTCAATTGGCGGCGGGCACCGGCATGCGGGACAGTGTGCGGTATGTCTACAATGACACGACGGGTGCGATCGCCTCGGTGTATAGTCTCCTGGGACAGCCCACGACCTTCCAGTACGACCTCACCGGCGGGGTGGTGCGGAAGGAGGTTCCCGGGGGCATCATCGATTCGACAGCGTACGACAGCCTGGGTCGCCTCATCCAGGATCGCATCCGCAACGCGTCCAGCAGCCCCTTCAAGGACCCGGACAGCTACCTGCGGTACGAGGCCCTGCACTACGATGTGCAGCCGGATCTGGTATCCTGGACCACCAACACCCACGGGCCGAAGAACCAGACCACGGCCACCTATGACGGGCTCAACCGACTGGTGTCCCTCGCCTTCCACCGACCCCAGAACCTCAACGACCAGGCCTTCTTCTCCTGGGGAGACAGCGCCAATCAGGGGAGCACCTTCGATCCGATGGGCAATAGCTACCGCAGTTCGCTGTTCGAGAGTGGGAGAATCAACTATGAAGTGGTGGAGTCGTCGTGGTCCTCGGGGAGTGACTCCCTGCAAAACGGGACCGGGCGGCTGGTGCGGCGAAATGCGGACCACGCGTTTGGCTTCGTCTATGATTCTGCGGGGAACACCGTTTTCAATTATCAGGCCAACACCACACCTTATATGAACGGCACCACCCTGATCGACCGCGCCTCCTGGTACGGATCGGATTCGCGGGTGCGCGTGGAGGAGCGTCGGACGGGGCTCAACAACGGAAGCTTTGGGTCACCGGGATACCCCCCCGACTGGAGCAACCCCGGTTGGCTCGACATCTTCGAAGAGTATCGCTACGATGCGCTGGGTCGCCGTGTCCTCGTCATGAGTCGGCAGAACTGCTCCGGCGGATCTGGCACTCCGACACCGCTCGACTGCAGTGTCAGCCGGATTCGGCGTACGGTCTGGGAAGGGGCACGGGAGCTGTGGGAAATCCAGATGCCGGCTGGGCCCGCGGATAGCCTGCTGATCGAAAACGACGTCAACCCGGTGACGACATATCTGGCGGGCCAATACGGCTGGCGTGGGGTCTACTCCGATCCGAATCCGCTCTTCGGGCGAGTGGGCTACGCGTACTCAGGGGGCATCGATCAGCCCCTCGCTGTCACCCGCCTTAGCCTGGTGCGTCGGAAGGACACGACCGACACCAAGACCTGGGCTCCGGTGGACTGTACCCGCACTGGAACTGGCGCGGCCAGGCGGAGGTGGGCACCTTTCAGGATGGAGGGATCAAGACCTGTTGGGATGCCTCTCACTGCGTGTTCGTGCAGTGGCGTGGAGCGGCGTTCGCCGTGGGGCTGGAGACGGAGCGGCTCTGGACCGATGGCTCTTTTTATCCTAACCAGAACCCGTACGGCTGGTTCGGCACGCTCATCACCGGCAAGGAGAATGGCACCGGGACCCTCTATCGTCGCAACCGGGTCGTCGACGCCGTGACGGGCCGGTTCACCCAGGAGGACCCCATCGGTCTGGCGGGGGGAGCCAATCTGTACGCGTTCGCGGGGAACAACCCGGTAGCCTATACCGATCCGTTCGGGCTCGATCCATGTTTGGTGAGGGGAAACTGCTCGCAGGTGCAAGAGGGGCTAGTCGGCGCCCACAACTCGGCCAAGATAGCTCGTCTGAACCCGGAGGCCCAAGCTAAGGCGAGAACCGCCATGGCGCTTGCCGGCGCCAGGAACAGGACGCTGTATATCACCGAGTCATATCGGACCGAGGCGCGACAGAACGCGCTTTACGCACAGGGAAGGACCACGCCTGGCGACAGGGTTACTAACTGCCAGGGGCCGCATTGCCCACACGTAGAGCAAAGGGCGCTAGATGTATACCCTGTCTCCCCCGGCGGCACGCCTAACATCCAGAACGCGACTGACGACGACATGGAGATGGTCGGAGATATTGGCGAGTCGTCAGGCTTTGAATGGGGTGGACGTTGGCGGTCACCTGACCGTCCCCACTGGGAAGTCCCCCGGCAATAGAAGGAGGCGATGTGATGTTGTACCGCATTCCTACTGCGTTGGGCCTACTTGTGATGATTGCGATCCTCGGGTTCACACCCACCCGAGCAGAGACTGCCCAGAGGGTGGCATTCGCGGACTCCTGCTCAGTGAAGGCCCTTGCCCGCGCGGCGGCAGCCGATACCACTCGGCTTCGCCGCGTGGCGTGGGATTCTGCGCCCGGCAAGAGCGCGGAGGGTGGGCAGACGACGGTGTTCTACGACGGGATCCAGCCCCGGGTGATTCTGATCACCTATTATGGCGAGACCAGTCGGACCGTTGCTCGCTACTACCTAGCAGCACCGGACCAATACATCGTGGAACAAGAGACTGTCGAGTACGCTGAACCGATTGGTGTGAAGGCGCATCCCGTCTTGAAGTCGCGGCGGCCGTCGACGATATATGTGTGCGGCCAACAAGCCCAGGATGGCGTCGAGCCGAATGAGTTCGCGCTCGTTCGCACAGACTTGAAGTCTGTCTTGGACCATCTAATACGCAGGTAGGCCAATCCAGCGGGGCGGAGGACCCGACGCCACCACGTCTCACGCTCGGCGGTGTGCGGCGCCGGATCTGGATTGTCGGATGTACGCCGGGCCCGCTGGACATTTGCGATCTTGACGCCGCGGCGTCAAGCCGCCGGATGGCTACTCGCTGTCCGGCGGTTGTCGTTTCCTACCTCATCGAGCCCGAACAGTCGACGGTCGTGTGGTCGAGTGAGATAGCGTTCGAGCACCCGTCGGCAGTCGCCCGCGCAAGCTCCCCCGCTAGGCGCACAGGGTATAGGTAGACTCTGGGACTGTGGTGAGCCGCGGCAAAAAAGTCAGGGGCGGCACCCGGCCGAGGCTGTCGTACGGCCGCTCCGTGTTGTAGGTCGTCAGCCAGCTGGCGGTCACGTCGCGCACCTGGTCCAGCGAGGTGAAGAGCCAGGCATCGAGGACTTCCGTGCGGTACGTCCGGTTGAAGGGCTCGATGAAGGCGTTCTGATCCGGCTTCCCCGGCTGGATGTGGTGTAGCCGCGACACAGGCCTGCGAGCCAGAGGCTGAAGCCTCGGCTCGGCAGGAGCTGTCGCTGAAGCGACATCACGGGGCGAAGATGTGCGAACTTTCGTCATGGCAACGACACACCACGCCAACTGGGTCGCGTCAGTTTACTGACAGGCCTGCCGAGCCGTGGCTTCAGCCGCGGACTCGGGAGCGGAGCGATGCAATTCTCGCGAGCTCGTCGCGCAAGCGACGGCTCGGCAAGTGCAGTCGCTGAAGCGACATCAGCAGCGGCGCGATTCCCCACCTCTCGTCACCACGACGGGCCACCCCGCCAACAGGCGCAGGTCAGTTTACTGACCGATCTGCCGAGCCGCGGCTTCAGCCGCGGACTCGGAAGCAGAGCGCGGCGCCTCGCGCGAGCTCGTCGCAAGAGCGCCGACGACCGAGCGCCCTCTGCGAGCGGCGGAGCCGCGACCCGGGTGAGCGGGAGAGCGGCCTCAGTCGCGGGCTCGGAAGCGAAGAGATTCCTCGCTGCGCTCGGAATGACGATGGTGGTTCTTCCGCCCAGGGAGCGGCGGAGCCGCGACGTGAGCGTCAGGTGTACCGAGACATCCATACCGCCTGACGCCGCCGGTGAGGTCGATCGGATCCTGGGTGAACACGATCCGGTTCGTGCTTGGCAGGAGGCCGGGGGTGATGCCTGGTTAGCGTCGCGCTTTGGCCGATGCTTTCCGCCTCCGGGAGGAGCGTGGTGTCGCCCCCGTCGCGGGAAGTTCATCTCCCGCGATCGGTGCCACGTCGGGCGCCTTACCCAAGGCCTTCAAATAAGCGGTACGTGAGCCCCGCCGCGCACGCGACGCAAGGTATTCCTCCGTCAGCAGTGCCGAGAGCTTTTCCGCCACCGCCGTACTGACAAATTGATTCAGCGAGATTCCTTCCTGCTCGGCCAGCTCCCGCGCCCGCGCGTGGAGGGAGTTTGGAAGACGCAGACTGAGCGCGCTCATGATGTGGCTCCTAACTGTCGGAGAAGGGCCGCGGGTGGAAGCGTGGTGATCCCGAACCGCTCGCTCCCCACAAAGTCCCGATGATTGAATGTCACGATGCGGCTGCACTGCCCATTGACCGCGACCTCGAGCACCAGGTCGTCCCGGGGATCCGGGAGCAGCGGGCGCCAGAGGAAGTGGATCGGCTGGTGCTCGCCGGTGGCGCACAGATAGTCGAGCACCGCTTCGATTTCGGTTGCGGACAGGGGTACCCGAGTCTGCCGCCGGCGGAGCACGTCCTCGTACTCGAAAACCAGCGGTACCGAGACGACGTGATGGAACTGTCCCGTCCCGACGAGGCGGAGGAGCCGATGGGAGGCGCCGCGTCGAGATCGGAGTCCCGCCACGAGCACATTGGTGTCCAGCACGATGCGCGGTGCGCATGTGGTATCATAGGTAATACCGCACGTGGAATCAAGATGCGGGGCCGACAGGCGGGCGCCCGGGGCCTGGCACCCTCGCCGAGCTTGCCGTGCCGGGGATGGCTGGTAGCATTTGGTGAGCAGGATCCCAACCGCCGCCGCCCACCGCTCACCTGCCAGGGTGCCCCTAACCCGTGGCAGGTTCGACTCCTCCCGCCGGAGGCCAACGAGCAAATCGCCTCCCGTGGGTGGTCAGGCGAAGGCTCCGGGCCAGGGGGCGACGTAGGGCACCGGCACGATCCGGCTGATCTTTTCAAAATCAGCCATGTTGTCCGTCACCAGAGTGAGTCCCGATTCGCGGCACGACAGCCCCAGGAGCACGTCGTTCCCGAAGGCCTTGGAGACCCGACTCGGCTCCAGTCCCTCCTGGCTCGCCAGCCGGGCGAGCACATCCCCGGAGTCGTGCCAGGCTTGTCGCGAGGGCGTCACCACCCGGCCAGTGCGCTCGAACGCCGCCAGCAGCTCCCGCTCCAATCGGGCGCGGTCGGCGGGGCGCCGAGTGCCGGCCCGGAGTTCCTGCGCCACGACGACGCTCAGGTATTCGAAGGGGGCGAACGCCGCGTGAAACCGGACCAGAGCCTCATGAGCGATGGGGTCGCGGAAGGCGCGGATGAACAGATTGGTGTCGAGGGCGTACTTCCGCGCGCCAGCGTCCGTCCTAGCCATGCCTGGGCGGGTCAATCGTGAGCCCGAAAAGGCTGCGCGTGCCGTCGATCAGCGCCTGGCGGAACACCACGAGGTCGAGCGCCTGCTCGATCGTCTCGGTCGCCGTCGCCGCGCCGAGAACGCGCTGGGCGGCGGCCACCTTGTCGGGAGCCAGCCGATAGGTCTTGGGCACCTTGCGTGCCCCCTTGGACGGCAGACGTGTCTTGGCCATCAGGGCTCCTTGAAGTGTGCGTACATGCTTACTATAGTGTACGTACACGTTGGGAGCAAGCACCCGTCGGGGAGAGGACTGACGGACAGGGGTGAAGGTGGATCCTCCTCACCCAGGATCCCCTCGGGCTCGCGAGGGGCGTGAACCGCTACGCCTACGTGGGGAACGACCCCATCACGTTCTCGGACCCTTTCGGGTTGGATACGCTGAAGCGATCCGAGCGGCAATCTCTGGGCAACACCTGTTCAACGGTAAATTGCGGCAAGGTGCAAGTCCATCGAGGGGAGGATGGCACGATCCGAAACGCCTGGAGGAAGGTTGTCCTCGGAATTAGCCGCCTCGTGGGTGGTCCGAGAGCAGTCACGCTTTGAGCTGTCCTGAATTCGGTGGACGGTGAGTTACGCTACTGCCGTTGCCTGTTCGGCGGAGCCGCGACCCGGACATGCGAGCCAGAGGCTGAAGCCTCGGCTCGGCAGTAGCAGTCGCTGAAGCGACATCAGAAGCAGCGCGATTCCCCATCTCTCGTCACCACGACGACCCGCCCCGCCAACAGTGTCAGGTCAGTTTACTGACCGATCTGCCGAGCCGCGGCTTTAGCCGTGGACTCGAGCGCAGAGCGATGCATTTCTCGCGAGCTCGTCGCTGAAGCACCATCAGCAGCAGCGCGATTCCCCACCTCTCGTCACCACGACGGCCCCCCAACAGGCGCAGGTCAGTTTACTGACCGGTTTGCCGAGCCGCGGCTTCAGCCGCGGACTCGAAAGCGAAGCACCATCAGCAGCAGCACGATGCCCCATCCCTCGTCACCACGACGCCCCCCCAACAGGCGCAGGTCAGTTTACTGACCGGTTTGCCGAGCCGCGGCTTCAGCCGCGGACTCGAAAGCGAAGCACCATCAGAAGCAGCGCGATTCCCCACCTCTCGTCACCACGACGCCCCGCCAACAGGCGCAGGTCAGTTTACTGACCGATCTGCCGAGCCGCGGCTTCAGCCGTGGACTCGAGCGCAGAGCGATGCATTTCTCGCGAGCTCGTCGCTGAAGCGACGTCATGGGGCGACAATGCTCGATGTCTCGTCACCACGACGACCCGCCCCCCCAACAGGCCCACGTCCGTTTACTGACCGAGCTGCCGACGACCGAGCGCCCTTTGGAAGCGGCGGAGCCGCGACCCGGGTGCGAGGGAGAGCGGCTTCAGCCCCTCGCCCTTGTTTCTCGGGCGGGCACGGAGGCCCGCCCTACGACCCCTTTTCCCCCAGCAGCTCCACAACCGATAGCGGGTCCACCGTCACCGCGCCGTAGCGCATCACCCAGTGAAGGTGCGGGCCGGTCACCCGGCCGCTCGCTCCCACCAGCCCGATGAGCTGGCCCTGCGCCACCTCCTGCCCCTCGGTGACGAGCGTCCCGCTGAGGTGGAAGTAGGCCGAGACCAGCCCCTCCCCATGATCGAGATACACCACCCTCCCCGCCAGATAGAACATCGCCACCAGCGCCACCCTGCCGGCATTGGTCGCCCGGACCGGTGCCCCGATGGCGCCGGCGAAATCAGTTCCCAGATGCCGGCT
Organism: uncultured Gemmatimonadales bacterium; assembly: GCA_963726955.1. Taxonomy (GTDB): domain Bacteria; phylum Gemmatimonadota; class Gemmatimonadetes; order Gemmatimonadales; family GWC2-71-9; genus JADJOM01. Next base: position 212,307 of record CAVSEC010000017.1, read on the forward strand.
GACGACCTGTCCATTGTATTCCCGGCCCGTCCCGAACCGGCTCGTGATCCGGCTGTCCCGCGGCAGGACGAACGGCGCCTGCCAGTACTTCGGTGAGTGGTGGGCTCCGCGGCCCACCTGCCTGCCTAGCGCAAGCTCCCGCATGATCCTCACCTCGGAGGCGCTGTCCGGATTCGCCATCGCCGGGTCCACACTCAGCCGCTCGGAGGGATACCGCGCCCGCGTCACCGCGATGGCGGTACGCAGGGTGTCCCGCCGATCGCCGGAGGCTACAATCAGCAGCACCGGGAGCGTGTCGCCCCCCTCCACCGGTATCCCCGCGAGCGAAACCCAGGTGAGGGTATCAACTCTGGAGAAGTGCAGCGGCTCCTCGGCCGCCACCCCCTCGAGTGCGGTCACCGGCTCAGCGCCGATGGGCGTGACCCGGAGACGGATGAGGCGAGCCTGCGCAGCGGCCGCGCGGGCTCGGTCTCGATCGAGACCTCCTGCGCCGTGAGGACATCCAGTGCCGGTCAGGAGCGCGCCGAGCATGGTGAGGGAGAATCGGTTCACGGGGCCCGGTTCTGGAGCAGCGCCGTGGTCTCCGACTGCCCCTCCAACATCAGCGCGAGCCGTTCCTTGAGGTCGCGCGCCGCGTCGAGATCGGCGGTGAGGGTCTCCGTCACGACGCCGCCCGCGTGCAGCTTGAGCAGGCCGAGGCGCAGCGCCTCCAGCAGGTCACCGTCTCCCGGAGCCGCGCCGCCCAGAGGTCGCGTGCCTCACACAGCTCCTTTGCGCCGCCATCGCCGGCTGCCCTTTCGCCCTCGAACAGCGTGGTCGGCGCCGCCTGGGCGATGAGATCGTCCAGCTCCTCCAGCCGCCGGCGCAGCAGCTGCGCCTGACTGGAGAGGAAGTGGATCTGCTCCGGCATCGCCTTGAGGTCGCGGCGCTCGGCGGCAGGGAGCGCCCGGAAGAGGGCCTCGGCGGCGTCGCCGAGGGCCACTTCGGTCGGGCGATGCAGAAGCTGATCGGGGCCCGCCTGCGGCGCGAGCCGCCAGCCGGCGATCGTCGTCATCCACCGGCCGAAGCGGCTCTTCCAGGCCTTGAGGGCGAACTCCACCCAGCGATCCCGCGGCATGAGTCCGGAGCCCGGCATCATGCGGCGCAGCGAGTACCCGCCGCCCGTCAGGAGCAGCGCGGCCGCCGCAAACCCCAGGAAACCGCTGCCCCCGGCCGAGCCGGCAAAGAGCGCCAGCGCGATGCACCCCACCGCCACGCCGCCGCTGATCCAGGTGAGGCCGCGGAGCAGGCGCCCCACGAGATTGGCACGTGGGCCGTATTCGAATGCGAGGTCCTCCCGCCGGCGCTCGCCATACTGTTCCAGCGCCCTGACGATGTCGGCGTGGGTGTATCCGACCTGCAGCAGGCGCCGCGTCTGGAAGAGGCGCGCACCGCCATAGATCGCCCACGGCATCCCCGCGAGGAGCAGGATGGTGGCGACCGCGCCGCCGATGCCCGGCGTGCCGGACACAAGTCCGATGCCTACCCAGGCGAGCATCGGCAATCCCCAGAGCACCGACAGCAGCACCACCGTGCCCCTCGGCCGCTCCGCCTTGGCGAGCCAGACCCGGAACGGTGCCGGGAGATCGCTCGACAGCGCGCCGAGCTGCTCCAGCGCCTCCGCGAGCTCCTCGCCGGTCTGGAAGCGGGCCGTCGGCAGCGGGGAGAGGCACCGGTCGATGGTGCGTGCCAGGGCGCGCGGAACGTGTGGTGCCACACTGACCAGCGGCGGCGGGGGCCCCGCGAGCTGCCGCTCGACCAGCGCCGCGAGCGTGGTGACGGGGTAGGGGAGCCGGCTCGACAGGGCGTAGTACCCGACCACGCCGAGGCCGTAGAGGTCGCTCCGCCCGTCGACCCGTTCGCCGGTCGCCTGCTCCGGGCTCAGATAGGCGACGGTGCCGGCGACGAGCCGACTCCCCGTCGTCGCGCGCCGGCCCGGCGATCCCGAAGTCGGCGATCAGCGCCCGCCGTCCTGCCCTCCTCGATCAGGATGTTGTCAGGCTTCACGTCCCGGTGGATGACCCCCATGGCGTGCGCGTAGTCCAGCGCCCAGGCGACATCCCGCAGCACCCGGCTCGCCTCGGCCGGCGGCAGCGGCCCCGCTCGCGCAGCCGCTGACCCAGCGTCTCGCCCGGCACGAAGGCCATCACGAAGCAGACGAGGCCGCCGGCCTCTTCGACCGCATGGATCGGCACGATGTTGGGATGGGAGAGGCGGGCGGCGGTGCGCGCCTCGCGCAGGAATCGCTCGCGCAGCAGCGGGCGTGCGGCGAGCGTCGGGCGGGAGGAGCTTGATGGCGACCGCGCGGTCGAGCGCGACGTCGCGGGCCAGGTAGACGATGCCCATCCCGCCGCGTCCCAGCTCCCGATCGAGCGAGTAGCGTCCGGCGATGGCGTTCTGCAATTCGAGGAAGAGCGGGTCGACCAGCGGGCGGTCATCCGGTCAGGCTTGAGCGTGATCGATCTGCCGGAGCCAGGGACGTGGATCTCGGCCGGGGGCAGAATCCGAAGGGGCGCTCGGGCAGACCGAAGTGCGCCTCGCCACCCGCAGCCGTCCGGACTCCCGCCAGCCCCGGCGACCAGCGCCTGCGCGCCGCATCCCCTTGGCGGTGCGCAGCGGCTGATCTCCCGACGGATCCAGCCGCCGCGCCGTGGCGTCCGGCTCCGCCAGCAATTCCATGATGAGGTCGAAGGTCAGGGTCAGGTGCGCTTCGACCTCGACCACCGGGCAGGTCCCAGCGGCTGACCTCGCTCGCCACCTGGAAGGCCCGCTGCCACCCCTGGGTCTCGGTCAGGTACACCATGCCGCGGAAGAGGCGACGGTTGGTCTTCACGCTGAAGATCGTCGGGGCCAGGATCCGTCGAGCAGGGTGTCGGCCGGCGTGTGGTCGAGCAGAATGACCTCCTTGGCGGTGTGGGCGAACCGGTCGCCGAGGTGGGTCTCGAGCCGGCTCTCCCAGTAGGAGTGGCCGAAGCCGGTGGTGCTGCTGGTGAGGACCAGCTGGCGGGGCACGTAGAAGTTGTGGGCCACGGTGTCGGCGGCGAGGTGGCGAGAGGTAGCCGAGGCCAAAGGCGCGCAGGGCGTCGGTCCGCGCCTAGGCGAGGATCTCCTGGCCCACCGGCCAGTGGTGGCAGTGCCGGCCGACCGGGGCGTACTTCTTGGCGATGGAGCAGTCGGCGGCGATGTTGCCGTACAGAAAATCGAAGGGAAAGGCGCGCAGCAGGTCGGCGACGGAGGCGGGGAGCAGCGCCGAGATTGGCCAGGACCGATTCGCCGAGGTAGATGTGGGTGCCCGGGGTCCAGGCTAGCAGTCGGGCGGGGCAGAGCACCAGGACCAGCACGGCCGGCCAGCGCGGCAGCGCCCGGCGCATGTTCAACGGCGGCGCCCGTCGCCGCCCAGCAGCCGGCGGATCCGGCCGAACCAGCCGGCCCCCGAGCGGATCGTCGCAGGGTGACCGCGAGATCGAGCGCCGTCTCGGTGACCTCCTCCTCGACCACGTCGTAGATCGCCTCGAGATTCTGCAGCCGCGCCGCATGCAGCCCCTCCCGGAGCGCGCGGCTGGCGCCGACCAGCGCCTCCGCCTCGTCGCGCGACGATCCCGGCCAGCGCGCTGGCCCTCGTCGGCGACGGCGGCGATCGCGCCCAGCGCCGGGACCAGCTCGGTGCGCAGCGATTCCATCACGCGGGACAGCTGCTGCATCTCGTGCGCAGCCTGCCGCGCCGCCAGCGCGGACGCCAAGGCGATCGAGCAGGAACGAGAGGGCGATGATGACGAGCGAGAGGGCGATCGTCGGACCCACCCACCCGCCGGTAGGCACCGCCTGCTGCAGCAGCCACATGATCGGAACTCCTCGCAGAGAGCAGGATCCGAAGATATACCGCGCTTGACGCCTGCACCATGCGCCCGCGAGCTTTGCGCCATGCCTCCTCGTTTCCTCGTCGAGGGCGGCCACGCGCTGCGCGGCACCGTCCGGCCCGCCGGCAACAAGAACGCCGCCCTGCCCATCCTCGCCGCGACGCTGCTGGCCGACGGCCCGGTCGAGCTCGACAACATCCCCCGCATCCGCGACGTCGAGACGATGCTCGCGCTGCTGGCCGATCTCGGCGCGACCGTCGAGTGGACCGGCACCAACACTGGTCCGGATCGATGCCCGGCCCGCCAGGCCCAAGCCGCTCGATCCCGACCTCTGCGCCCGGATCCGCGCCTCGATCCTGCTGGCCGGCCCGCTGCTCGCCCGGTTCGGCACGGTGATCCTGCCGCCGCCCGGGGGCGACGTGATCGGCCGCCGCCGGGTGGATACCCACTTCCTGGCGCTGGAGACAGCTCGGCGCCTCGCTCATCGTCGGCGACACCTATCGAGATCGAGGCCAAGAAGCTGATCGGGTGCGACATCTTCCTCGACGAGCCGAGCGTCACCGGCACCGAGAACGCCCTGATGGCCGCGGTGGCGGCCGAGGGCCGGACCGTCCTCCGCAACGCCGCCTGCGAGCCGCACGTGCAGGACCTGGCCCGGTTCCTGGTGGCGCTGGGCGCCCAGATCGAGGGCATCGGCACCAACGTCTACACCATCGAGGGCGGCCATCCGCTCGCCGGCTGCCGCTACGCGATCGGCCCCGACCACATCGAGGTCGCCAGCTTCATCGGGCTCGCCGCGGTCACCAACGGCGCAGCTCACGATCGAAGGCGTCCGCCCCGACGACCTGCGCAGCACGCTGCTCGGCTTCGAGCGCCTCGGCATCCGGCCGCGGCTCGACGGCACCACGCTGATCGTCGATGCCGAGCAGGAACGCCGGATCCGCCCCGACCTCGGCGGCCACGTGCCCAAGCTCGAGGACGGCCCCTGGCCGGCCTTCCCGGCCGACGCGATGTCGATCGCCGTGGTGGCCGCCACCCAGTGCGAGGGGATGGTGCTGATCTTCGAGAAGATGTTCGAGTCGCGGCTCTTCTTCGTCGACAAGCTGATCGGCATGGGCGCCCGGATCGTGCTCTGCGATCCGCACCGGGCCGTCATCTCGGGGCCCTCCCGGCTCCGCGGGCGGGACGGTCGAATCGCCCGACATCCGGGCCGGCATGGCGATGCTGCTCGCCGCGCTGGCCGCCGAGGGCCAGAGCACCATCCACAACGTCGGCCAGATCGAGCGGGGCTACGAGCAGATCGACGCCCGGCTCCGGGCGCTCGGGGCGCAGATCGAGCGGCTCGACTAGGAGCACCGAGTCCCGCGGAGCGAGCGCCGAGCCCGGAGTGAACCGGGACCAGGGAGATCGACCCGCAACGCCGCTCCGCGAGACGTCGCTCGGCGGGGAGGTGCCGCGCTACGAGATCCCCGGCTGGCGAGTCCGCTACGGCGTGGTCGCCGGGATCACCGGCCGGGGGGAGCTGCCGGGGCGGGGGTTCGACCTCGGATTGTGGACCGACGCCCCGGTCGGCGAGGTGATGACCCGGTGGCGCGCCTTCCGGAACGCCGAGGCCGGATTCACCGCAGTGATACTCGGCCATCAGGTGCATGGGACCGAGCGTCGCCTGGCATGCCGGCGCGAGCGGCTGGGTCCAGACTCGAGGGGGTGGACGGGCACGCGACCGCGGCGCCCGGCATCCTGCTCACGGTGACGGTGGCCGACTGCATTCCGGTGTATCTGGTGGACCCGGTCCGCCGGGCGGTCTGCCTCCTCCACAGCGGCTGGCGGGGCACCGCGGGCGGCATACTGTCGCGCGGCCTTCAGCTGTTGCAGGAGCGGGCGGGGTCGCAGGCGGCGGATGTAGTAGTGCATTGTGGCGTAGGTATTTGTGGGCCCTGCTATGAAGTGGGATCTGAAGTGATGACGGGGTGCGGTCTCCGGCACGAAGGCGCCGGGCCGTGGCATGCGGAGCTGCGGGAGGTGCTGGCGAGCCAGGCGCGGTCGCTGGGTGTGGGCGAGGTCTCCACATCACAATGGTGCTCCGCGCACGACCGGCCCCGATTCTACAGCCACCGGGCATCGGGGGGTCGGGATGGCCGGATGGTCGCCTTTCTGGGACTGCCCGGGCCGGATTTCGTCCGCGGCTGACCCGGCCGGCGGCGGGATGGGGCTGGACGAAAGCTCATTCCAGCCCTATACTTCGCGCGCTGTAATGGGGATCTCCAGCCGCGGTCGGGTGTCGATGTGGGGGAGTTCCCCCACATTTTTTTTTGGCCCGTCCCGCCATGGATGCCACTACGCTGCTCGAGGCAGTTCGCCGCCACGTCGCCGACCTTGGGTTCGAGCTCATCGAATTCCACGCGTCCGGCCCGCCGCAGCGCCCCGTCATCCAGGTCCGGATCGATCGCCCCGGCAGCACGCCCGGGGCCGGTGTCACCACCGAGGATTGCGCCCGCACCAGTCGCTCCCTCGCCGCAGTCATCGAGGGTTCCGGCAGGATGGGGGATCGCTATCAGCTGGAGGTGTCGTCGCCGGGGATCGAACGACCGGTGCGCTTCCCTGAACATTGGCGGCGGTACATCGGGCGGGCAGTGCGGCTCACGGCCCGGTCGGTGGCGGGCCATCCCGCGCGCGGTGATTATCGACGTGCCTGACGACAGGCAGGTCAGACTCCGGCTCCCCGATGGAGCCGAAACCATGGTGGCGCTCGCCGATATCAAGGAAGCGCTGCTGCAGCACGACGACTCGGCGGCCGACGGCCGCAGCGAGCCATAGGGCAGGAGACGAGGGATGTCCGGTTCCGCCGAAGTACTGAGCGCCATCAAGGAGCTGACCACGCAGCAAACAACTGGACCGGGCCGAGCTGCTCGACCTGCTGCGGGACGGCATCCAGGCCGCGCTGGCGCGCCGCTACGGCCCGAACGTCCGGTTCGAGCTGGAATTCGACCAGCTGAAGGGCACGCTCCGGATCGTGCGCCTCCGCCAGGTGGTGGAGATGGTCGAGGACCCGAGCTGCCAGGTCTCGCTCGAGGAGGCGCAGATACGAGGACCCCGACTTCGCAGGTCGGCGACATGCTGGAGGAGGATGTCCCCTTCGCCCAGTTCGGCCGGCTGGCGGTGCAGGCCGCCAAGCAGCGCATCATCCAGCGGGTCCGCGAAGGCGAGCGCACCCGGATCCGCGACGAGTTCGCCGACAAGGTCGGCGAGCTGCTCTCCGGCGAGGTGCAGCAGATCGAGCGCGGCAAGCTGGTGATCATGCTCAACAAGTTCCGCGAGGCGGAAGCGATCATTCCGTACCGGGAGCAGAATCACCGCGAGCACTTCCACCAGGGCGACACCATCCGGGCGGTGCTCAAGCGCCTCGAGGAGACCCCCAAGGGGCCGCGGCTGATCCTGTCGCGGGGCGATCCGCTCTTCGTCAAGGCGCTGTTCAAGCTCGAGGTGCCCGAGATCCAGCAGGGCATCGTCGACATCCGGGCCAGGGCCCGCGAGGTCGGCAGCCGGACCAAGATCGCGGTCATCTCGCGGGATGACGCCATCGATCCGGTGGGCGCCTGCGTCGGCCTCAAGGGCTCGCGGGTGCAGGCGGTGGTCAACGAGCTGGGCGGCGAGCGGATCGACATCGTGCCCTGGTCGCCCGATCCGGAGCGGTTCGCCCGGCTGTCGCTGGCGCCGGCCCGCGTGGCCAAGGTGTTCTCCGATCCCGCCAGCAAGACGATCCAGGCGGTGGTCGACGAGGACCAGCTGTCGCTGGCCATCGGGCGCAACGGACAGAACGTGCGCCTGGCCTCGGAGCTGACCGGCTGGAAGATCGATCTCTACTCCAGCCGCGAGTGGCTGGAGCGGGGCGGCGAAGGCCCGCTGTTCGCGCCGCTGCCGCCGGAGGACGAGACGGTCGATGCAGCTGCCGCTCACCGAACTCCAGGGCCTCTCGCCCGGAGCTGCTGGCCATGCTGAGCGGCGCCGGCTACCAGACCCTCAACGACGTGCTCGACCTCGAGCGCGAGGAGATCGAGAAGATTCCCGGCATGACGCTCGGAGCGGAGCGACCAGCTGGTGGCCTTCCTCACCGAGCTGACGACGGAAGAAGGCAGCGACGACGCCGCGCCCCGGGCTGAGCGGATGCTGCGCCTGCTCGGGCTCGGGTACCGGGCCCGGCAGGTGGTGGTCGGGGTGGACCGCTGCGGATCCAGCTGCAGGCGGGGAAGGTGCGCTGCGTGGTGGTCGCGGCGGACGCGAGTCCACCGGGCCCGGGAGAAGGTGGTGAGGCTGGCAGCGGCGAAGGGCGTTCCGCTGCTCGTCGGACCGGCGGCGGCGGCGATCGGCGCGCGGCTGGGATTGCCGCGGTGATGGTCGGTGGCGGTGTCGGACCGGTCGCTGGCTCGGCGGGCTCGCTGAGGCGGCCGAGGGCGGCGCCCGAGCGGAGGAGTGAGTGGTCAAGACCAGAGTGCACGATCTCGCGGCCGAATTCGGCGTCCCCGCGGAGCAGCTGATGACGCTGCTCAAGGACATGAACATCTTCGTGCGCAGCCACATGTCGGCCGCTCGAGGACGATCAGGTGGCGGCGGTGCGGGTCCGCTGGGAGCGGGAGAAGCGGAAGATCGCGCGCCGACGAACCGGCCCCAAGAAGCCGGCGTCGCAAGGCCGCCAAGCCGGCGCGAGCCGGCGCCGGTCGTCCGAGGCGGCAAGCCGGCCAAGCGTCGCCGGACCGCCGCCGAGGTGGCCGAGGCCGAGGCGGTGCTCGAGGCCGAGCGCGGTGCGCCGAGACGCTGCGCGCTGGAGGCGATCGAGCTCGCCGCGTCCGATCGAGAAGGAGGAGGAGCCGGTGCAGCGCCCCCTCGCTCGAGGAGCGGGCCCGCGCCCTCTTCAAGGATCTGCCGCCGCACGCCGCCGGACGCCGAAGCGGTCCGACGTCGCTGCCGCGGCGCCGACGCGGCACCGCGCACCGATGGCGGCCCCGCCGCGTCGAGCGACCGGTCCCGCCGCCGCGAGCTCGCCGCCGCGATCCCGCTCGGCCGCCTCCGGCAACCCCGCTCCGCCCGCACCCCGCGACCGGCGGTCACCGCCGCGGCAGCGAGGTCCAGCGCTCCAATCGTCCCACGCCGGTGTTCAGCTCGCAGCGGCAGCCGCCGCGGTCCGGGACCGTGCCGAGCGGCCGCCCCGCGGACCGCGCGCCCCGGCAGCCGTCCGGCGCGCCGCCGTCCCGGCGGCCGCGCAGCAGCCCGCGCCTCCGGGCGCCGAGCACGGCCGAGCGGCCGCGGACCTTCGGGCCCGACGCCCAGAAGGGCGGCGGCGGCAAGAAGGGCAAGAAGGGCGGAAGGCGTCGGTCGATCAGGATGCGGTGCAGGCCAACATCCTGAAGACCCTGCAGGGGATGAAGGGGCGCGCGCGCGGCAAGCGCGCGTGCGTCCGCGAGCCATCGGCTACCGGGAGGATCTGCGCGCGCCACGGCCGAGGCGGGAGCGCGGAGAAGACCCGCATCCGGGTCAACGAGTTCATCTCGGTGGCGAGCTGGCCGAGCTGATGAAGGTGCCCGGCCAACCAGATCGTCGCGTTCGCGTTCAAGGAGCTGGGCCTGATGGTCACGGTGAACCAGCGGCTCGACTTCGACCAGATCGAGCTGATCGCGTCCGAGTTCGGTTTCGAGGCGGTGACGCGAGCAGGAGTACGCGACGCCGAGCGGCGACCGAGGCGCCGAGTCGAGAAGGCGACGAGGACCTCGGCGCCGCGGCCGCCGGTCGTCACGATCATGGGCCACGTCGACCACGGCAAGACCTCGCTGCTCGACTACATCCGCAAGGCGAACGTCGTGGCCGGCGAGGCCGGCGGCATCACGCAGCACATCGGCGCCTACCACGTCACACTGCCGAGCGGCCGCGACGATCACCTTCCTCGACACCCCGGGCCACCAGGCCTTCACCGCCATGCGCGCCCGCGGCGCCCAGGTCACCGACATCGTCGTGCTGGTGGTCGCGGCCGACGACCAGGTCATGCCGCAGACGGTCGAGGCGATCAGCCACGCCAGGAACGCCGGCGTGCCGATGATCGTGGCGATCAACAAGATCGACCTGCCCACCGCCAACGTGCAGAAGGTGCAAGCAGGACCTGCTGCAGCACAACGTGGTGCTGGAGGAGTTCGGCGGGCAGGTGCTCGTCGACCGCGATCTCGGCCAAGAAGGGCACCGGCGTCGACGAACTGCTCGAGCAGATCCTGCTGCAGGCCGAAATCCTCGAACTCAAGGCCAACCCCGACCGGCCGGCCAGCGGCACCGTGCGTCGAGGCGACGCTCGATGCCGGCAAGGGCCCGCTCGCGACCGTGCTGGTCCAGAAGGGCACCCTCAGGGTCGGCGACAACTTCATCTGCGGCAAGTTCTCCGGCCGGGTCCGCGCGCTCTTCGACGAGCGCGGCAAGCCCGTCAAGGCGGTCGGGCCCGTCGATGCCGGTCCAGGTGCTCGGGTTCGATGGCGTGCCCGTCGGCCGGCGACACCTTCCTCGTCGTCTCCGATGCCAACGAGGCGCGCGAGATCGCGCAGAAGCGGCAGCGGCTCGAGCGCGAGGCGCAGAATCGTCGTTCCGGCCGCGGCGGCGGACGCTCGAGGACATTCGCGCGCGCTGGCAAGGACCAGGTCACGCAGCTGCGCATCATCATCAAGGCCGACCAGGGCGGTCCGGCGGAAGCGCTCGCCGACGCACTGGCCCAGCTCGGCACCGGCGAAGTGCGGGTGGACATCGTGCTCCGCGGCGTCGGCCCCATCAGCGAGAGCGACGTGCTGCTCGCCAAGGCGTCGGGCGCGATCATCCTCGGCTTCCATGTGCGGCCGGATGCCAACGCCCGCGCGTCGGCCGAGCGCGAAGGGGTGGATATCCGGACGTATCGCATCATCTACGAAGCCGTGGACGACGTCAAGAACGCGCTCGAAGGGCT
>CAVSEC010000018.1:0-28682 GCA_963726955.1 uncultured Gemmatimonadales bacterium
ACGGTCGGCTCGTCGAGCACGAGCAGGTCGGCGCGCGTCATGAACGCCGCGATCAGCGCGACCTTCTGGCGGTTCCCGGTCGAGGCCGCGCGGATGCGCTTGTCGGGGTCGAGGTCGAAGCGCTCGATGAGCTCGTCGCGGTAGGCCGCGTCGATGGCGCCGTGCATGCCGCCGAGGAGGTCGAACGTCTCGTGTGCCGTGAGCTGAGGCCAGAGCGCGGGATCGGCCGGCACCGCCGCGAGCCGTCGGTGGACGGCGACCGGGTCCGACCAGGCGTCGCGCCCGAACACGCGCGCCGTGCCCGCGCTCGGGCGGATCAGCCCGAGCAGCAGGCGGATCGTCGTGGTCTTGCCGGCGCCGTTCGGCCCGAGGAAGCCGAACACCTCGCCGGGCCGGGATCTCGAGGTCCAGCCCGTCGAGCGCGGTCGTGTCGCCGAAGCGCTTGCTCAGGCCGGAGGCCTCGACGACCGGGGACATCCCCGCGAGCGTAGCCGTGGGCCCCGCCGCGCGCACCGTGGGGGGCCGCGGAGCGCGCGCCGTAGTTCCCGCGCCGCTCAGCGCCCGATCGCTCGGGCGACGACGTTCGCGTAGACCTTCGACCCGGCGGGGTTCGGATGGGTGCCGTCGTCGAGGAGGTCCGGGTTGTCGCTCGCCGCGCGCCAGTCGGCGATGCTCGCCTCCGGCCACGTCCGCGGCGCGCGCTCGAGCACGCGGTTCGTGTCGTCGATCCAGCTCTCGCCGGGGTAGCGGATGTTCAGCAGGACGACGCGCCGCACGCCGCGCAGGGCGTGGCGGAGCGTCGCGACGTCCGCGTCGGTGATCGGCCCGTTCTCGCCGATCTGCACGACGACGACGGGCGGGAGGGCGCCGCGGGCCCGGTACTCGTCGAGCCGCTCGATCACGGCGTCGAACTGGCGCCCGACCGATGCGTCGACCGTGATGTCCGGAATGCGGCGCTCGAGGTCGGGCGCCGCCGTCTCCATGACGGAGGCGCCGATGGCGAGCACGGGCCCCTTCGCGGCGGCGGGCGTCGTGGCGGTGCGCGGGGGCCCGCCGGGGACGCCGGCCGGGCCGCGCGCGGCCGCGGACGCCGTGGGGATCCGCGGCTGGGGCGTCGCGGAGACGGGTCGCAGGACGAGCAGCGCGAGCACGACGACGAGCCCGGCGGGCGCGACGACGCCGATCCCGACCCGGCGGCCCGACGGGGCGGCCGCCCACCACGCCCCCGCAGGGCTCGCTGTGCGCGGCCGCTGCGGACCGGCATCTCGACGTAGCGGTACGAGAGCGCGGCGAGCCCGACGGTCAGGGCGACCTGCGCCGGCACGAGCGCCCAGCGCGTGAGGTGCACGTCGATCTCGGGTCGGCTCAGCGCCATCACCGGCCAGTGCCAGAGGTAGATGCCGTAGGAGATGCGTCCGATCCAGCCCAGCGGCAGGATGCCGAGCACGCGGCCGAGCCGCGCCGGGTCGGGCTGGGCGACGTCGGTGATGAGCGCCATCGCGGACGACGGCGACCAGCGCGAAGCCGCCCGGTAGAGCACGCGTCCGGTCGTCGCGGCCGACAGCAGCCGACCACGATCCCCACGATCGCGACGCGCCGACGCGTCGAGCGACGGCCGGGCGCCGGCGACCGCCGGACGCGGTCGGCCGACGCCAGCGGCCAGGCGAACGCAGGAGCAGCGCCCACCAACAGCGCCTGGGCGCGGGTGTCGGTGCCGTAGTAGAGCGCGTCGGGTCGAAGCACCGGCTTCGAAGAGCACCGCCATCCACACTGCCGACGCGATCGCCGCGATCGCGCGAGCGATCGCGAAGCCGGGCGGACGCGGCGCCGCGCGCAGCACGAGCACGAGCAGCGAGCGGCCAGACCAGGTAGAACTGCTCCTCGATCGCGAGCGACCACGCGTGCCGCAGCATCGACGGTGCGCGAACGGCGCGAAGTAGTCCTGTGGGCGATGATGAAGCGCCAGTTGACGACGTAGAGCGAGCGTCGCGAGCGCGCCGCCGCGCACGTCGACGAGCTTCGGGCGGGCGAGCCCGATGCCGACGATCGCGGCACCGGCGAGGACGAGCGCGCGGGCAGCAGTCGCCGGGCCCGGCGGGCCCAGAAGCCGCCGAGCTCGATGCGCGCCGCGTCGCCTCGCTCACGAAGCAGCGACGTGATCAGGTATCCCGACAGGACGAAGAAGACGTCGACGCCGAGGAACCCGCCCGGCGCCGGCGCCGGCGCCGTGGTAGACGAGGACGGCGACGACGGCGAGCGCCCGCACCCCGTCGAGGGCCGGCCGGTAGGGGAGGCGCGGACCGCGGTCCGGCCGCGGGTACGGGTCGCGCTCGCGCCCGGCGCGCGGCGACGCGCCGTCCCGCGCTCGCGGCGGGTCCGGCGGCACCCGCACGGTGCTCATCGGCGTCGACCGTGGGCGGCTCTCACGGCGTGGACGTTACGAGAGCGACGGGCGGCGCTTGCCGGTCGGGGCCCGCGCCCATAGGCTCGCGGGCCGTGCCGCGCAGCGTCTCGACCGCGATCATCGGTGCCGGGTTCGGCGGGATCGCCGCGGCCCACGCGCTGCGGGAGCAGGGACAGGAGGACATCACGATCCTCGAGCGCGGCGAGCGGGTGGGCGGGGTCTGGCGCGCCAACACCTATCCCGGCATCGCCTGCGACGTTCCGTCGCACCTCTATTCGCTGTCCTTCGCCCCCAACCCGCGGTGGTCGCGGCGCTTCTCGCCCGGCGAGGAGATCCAGTCCTACCTCGAGGCGGTCGTGCGCCGCTTCGATCTCGAGCGTCACCTGCGGACCGGCGCGGACGTGCAGCGCGCCGCGTTCGACGAGTCCGCCGGTCGCTGGCGGCTCACGCTGGCCGGCGGCGAGGAGGTCGAGGCCGAGGTGCTGGTCTCCGCCTGCGGTCAGCTCACCCGCCCGGCGATCCCGGACGTCCCCGGCCTGGAGGCGTTCGGCGGCCAGGTGTTCCACTCGGCCCACTGGCCGGCCGACGACCTGCTCCGCGGGAGGCGCGTCGCGGTGATCGGCACCGGGGCGAGCGCAATCCAGTTCGTCCCCGCGATCGCGCCGCACGCGAGACGGGTGGCGATCTTCCAGCGGTCGGCGCCGTGACGATGGGTGCTGCTGGTGGCACCGTTCAGCGTATTGCTGGGCCATATCCTAAGGACCGAGGAGGGGATATGGCACGGAAGACACGGCCCGCGGTCGATCCACAGGAGACCGCCGCGCTCGAGGTGTTGCTGGCGCAGGTGAAGACGCCCGCGCAGCTGGAGGCGATCTTCCAGCGGCTCAAGCAGCGGATGGTCGAGCAGGTGCTGCAGGCCGAGTTCACGGAGCACCTGGGCTACCCGCCGGGCGGCGAGCGGGCGGATGGCAATGCCCGCAATGGGACGACGCCGAAGACCGTCCTGACCGATGAGGGCGCGTTGCCGTTGGCGATTCCGCGGGATCGGGCGGGCACCTTCGCGCCGCAGCCTGGTGCCGAAGGGGGTGCGGCGGCTGCCGGGCTTCGATGCCAAGGTGCTCTCGCTGTACGCGCGCGGCCTGACGGTGCGCGAGCTGCAGGCCCACCTCGAAGAGTGCTACCAGGTCCAGGTGTCGCCGGAGGTGATCACGGCCGTGACCGACGCGGTGCTCGCGGAAGCGACCGTGTGGCAGCAGCGGCCGCTCGAGCCGGTGTACATCGCGGTGGTCTTCGACGGGCTGCGGGTGAAGATCCGCAACGAGGGCCTGGTGCAGCAGCAGGTGGTCTACCTGGCGCTCGGCGTGCGGCCGAGCGGCGAGAAGGAGGTCCTGGGCTTCTGGATCGCAGCGCAGGAGGGGGCCGCCTTCTGGCAGCGGGTGATGAGCGAGCTGCAGGGGCGCGGGGTGCAGGACATCCTGATCGCGCTGATGGATGGGCTCAAGGGGTTTCCCGACGCCATTCACGCGGTCTTTCCCCAGACGGTGGTCCATCAGTGCGTGGTGCACCTGGTGCGGCAGAGCCTGGACCAGGTGAACTGGCGGGAGCGCAAGGCGGTCGCCAGTGCCCTGCGGGGGATTTACCAGGCACCGAGTGAGACGGCCGCGGCGCAGGCGCTCGCCGACTTGGCGGCGAGTCCCTTGGGTCAGGCGCACCCCGAGATCGCGGCGCTGTGGCAGCGGCACTGGGAGCGGGTCGCGCCGGCGCTCGCGTATCCCGTGCCGGTCCGTCGGCTGCTGTACTCGACGAATGCGATCGAGAGCCTGCACCGGACGCTGCGCAAGAGCCTCAAGGTGCGGGGGCACTTCCCCTCGGCCGAGGCGGCGGGCAAACTGCTGTACCTCGCCCTACGCAACGCCGAGGCCCGGCTGGGCACCCCACACCACTGGGTCGAAGCGATGCGGCACATCCGTCTGCTCTTCGGGGACCGGGTCCCCGCGTGGCAGTGAACACGGCTCGTACACAAAGAATCAGACACTCCCTCTGTAGAAATCGAGTGCATTCTGCCCATCCGACGGCGTGAACCACGACAACCCAGATGGATCTCGATTGTTCATTGGATCGTTCGCAGCATAAGCGTACAAACCGGTTGCTCCGCCGCCGAACCTAGCAGGGTCCTTGGCAATCCATCTCCCTAAGCTGGGGTCGTAGTCTCGTGCTCCAAATCGGGTTAGTTTGGTCGAATCATCCGTCAGTCCCCCGGCGAACCCGAAAGGCTGGAACCCTACCCCTGCCGCTACAGTTGCTACGCCAAATTCGTCGTAGTCAATGCGTTGAGCGATGTTGCCCGTAGTGGTATCAACGACAAGCCGCACGCTCCCAAGGTGGTCGCTCACAATCCTGTAGACGTTCCCGCCCTTCAACATGTAGTCTGGAACGTTGGCCCTGCTACCGTACACAAAACGGGAAACCAGGTTGCCGCTTCCGTCGAACTCCGCGACGGGGTTGAGCTGGTTCTGGTAGACCCACGCCTTCTGCAACACTCCGTTCAGCTTTACGCCCACCCGCCGATTCTGCCCGTCGATCAGGTAGTCCAAGACCGCCCCAGAGGGCAGCTGGACGTGCGTCAGGTTGCCCAGCGCGTCGTAGGTGTACGCCGTGACCGCGCTTCCCACTGTCTTTGTCCTGAGTTCGCCGTTCGAGCCATAGGTGTAGCTGGCCCCGCCGTAAATCTGGAGCCGGTCCTGGCTGTCATAGGTCGGAACGATTTGCCCGCCCCCGTTCAGGGTGAACCTTGAACGATTGCCGTTCAGATCGTACTCGTACGCCCGGGTCGTGCCTCCCTGTGTAGTGCTCTTGAGCCGGCCCACGCTATCGTAGACAAAACTCGAAGCGGTGATGGTCCCATTCACAGTGTCCGTTTTCGCAGTGATCCGCCCCAAGCTGTCCCGGACGTAGCCCGCCCCGAACAACACGGTGCTGGCCCGCTTGATCTGATACCCTTTCAACTCGCCGCGGCTGGTGTAGCTGTAGCTTCCCACGACTGAACCGAGCGTGTCTGCCTTGAGCAGCCCGTTACTTGGATCCCTCCCCAGCCTCAGCGCCCCTGCGCCGGTCAACATTCCATCCCGGTCGTATCCGAAGCTCACGGGAGCCGCCCCGTGCACCGCCTGGCTCTTCACGCGAAGAACGCTGTCGTAGGTCACCACAACGCTATCGTTCACCGCGCCCTTCCAGCTCACCGCCGTGGGCAGGCTGCCATCGTAGCGGAACTGGAGGCTGTCGCCAGTTGGCGTACGAATACTGGTGAGAGCGCCGCTGGAACCGCTAAAACCAAAGTTCTGGGTCCCACGATCGAAGATGACGCTGTTCGGCCGCCCCGCCCCATCGTAGGCGAACTTCACCGCGATCGAATCCGGCCGGACGATGCTGTCCACCTGCTTGTCCAGGTTGTAGAAATACTTCGTCGGCTTCGGGCCAGGGATCCCGGGCGGATCGTACTGTTTCGCCAGATCAACGCTGGTGTACTGGAACCCGTGCGCGGGGCGCCCAGGCGGCGTTAGGCTGGTCAGATTTCCGCTCGAATCGTAGCTGAACCCGATGATCCGACCATCCGGCAGGGTCTGGGTGGTCACCCGGCCTGCCGAGTCATAAGCAAACTGCGTGGTTCGGGCGAGCGGATCTGTGACGGACGTCAACCGGCCGCTAGAAGCGTTGTAGGTGTACTTGGTCCTCCGCCCGCCATCGACGATTGAGTCGAGCCGGCCCTGCGCGTCGTAGCGGAATCGCACCGAGTCGAGGCCCGCGACCCTGGCGGAGAGAGTGCGCCCCTTGCTGTCGAGGATGCTGAAGACCTGTCGCCCCGCAGGACTGGTTTGCACCAGACGCCCGGTGGCGCGGGTGTAGACCGAGGTGCTCGTGTCCTTGCCGTTCAGAATGGCATAGTCCGTCTGGGTCACGAGGCTCAGGGGATCGGTGCTCAGGGACAGACTATCTCGTCGATCGGCAGCCAGCGCAGCCGTAAGTCCGCTGGGAAGCCGTGTCACGACGGACTTCGCAAAGGTGGACTGCGGGCCAAAGCGCGGGTCGGCCGCCTCCACCGACGTCACGACGGTGCCGTCCGGGAGGGTGTCCGTGGTGGTTCCATCGGGAGCGGTCGTTGCCCGGGTGACGAGCCCAGCTGGATCGGTGATGCTTCGATCCACGTTCCCGGTACCGCGATAGACGTGGGCGTACGTGGTGACGCGCCCCATGCCGGTGGTCAGCGTGACGGTTCTCGACGTGTCCGTATGGGCGGTCTCAGCGAGCGAGTAGGTCGAACCGGCGGGGTCGCGATCGGAGACCAGCCGGCCGAGCGCGTCGTACTGGAACGAATGCGCACCTCCACGCGGATCGATGAGGCTGTCCAGGAGACCGGTGTAGCCCTGCACGACGCGGGTCGTTTCGCCGGCAGGATTGCGAATGGTCTTGAAGTGCCCGAAACCATCCCGCAGGACGCGCGTGATCTGTCCGTTCGCCACGATGCGCGTGGTGTCCGTGGGGATGCCGCACGTGTTGCCGCTGCACACCATGACGTGCGTGACCGCGAGGGCATTGCCAAAGGCATCCGTGAGCGAGAGCCCCGTCCCTCCACTGCCGTGCGCGAGCCAGACGATCGTATCCCCGGTCAGGGCGTCCAGGGTCCGCTTGTGCAATCCGTTCTGATCGAAGAGGTACACCTGACTCCCGTCCTGGGACGCGAGCAGGAGGTCGGTGGTCGCCAATCCGGGAGCCGCCGTACGAATCGTCCGCACAATCTCGCCGCCATCCTCGGCCAGGTAGACCGTGCCGTCTCCGGCCACCGCCAGGCCGGTGGGGTCCTCCAGTGCCGTCTGGGTGGCGAATCCGCCGTCGCGGGTCGGGACACAATTGGTGAGGAGAAACCGGCTGCAGGCCGTCTGGGTCACGCCGAGAATCGCTTGGCCGGCGATCGTCGCGATGCCGTTGGGAGCCCCGGTGAGGAGCGTGCCGCCGATCTTCCGGATGCTGCTCGTCCCTTCATCGGCCACGTAGAGCCCCCCATCGGGCGACGTGGCGATGTCGGTGATGTGGTTGAACTTCGCGGCCCACCCGTAGGCATCTCCGCAGGTGCCGTAAAACGCGGGATTGCAGATCACGCCGAGGCCAGCGTGGCCAGCGAGGGTATAGGGAGCAGACAGGTCCAGGAGATCCACCCGATACCGGCCCGCTTCCGCCAGCCAGATGGTTGTCGGTCCGGCGATCGCGACTGCGACTGGCTGGATGAGGCTCAGCTTCGACACCCACCCCGTACTCTGTGTCCCGCCACCGACCATGGTCGTGATCGTCCCGGAGGGACTCACCCGCCGCAGCCGGCCGTCGGCGTAATCCACGATCAGCAGACTTCCGTCGGGCGCGACGGCAACGTCGATGGGTTGGTAAAGCTGGGCATTGATTGCCAATCCCCCATCGCCAGCTCCGCCACTCCCCTGCACCCCGGTGCCTGCCACCGTCTCGATGATCCCGTCCGGACGCACCCGCCGCACCCGGGCATCATTGATATCCGCGATGTAGAGACTCCCATCCGGAGCGAATGCCATTCCCATCGGCCGGCGAAACTTGGTGGTTGATCCAATTCCCGCGGCCGGCCCGCCATCGCCGCACGCCACCGGCTGCTGCGCGGGACAGATCCCGCCCGTCCCATCCCCGGCGAAGGTGGTGATGATGCCAGTCGGATCGACCTTGCTGATTCGGGCCCGGCCGCCATTGGCGATGTACAGGCTGCCATCGGGTCCGAGCTCGACCCGGTTCGGCCCGTAGAGCCTGGCCTGCGTTGCCGGCCCTCCGTCCCCGGTGTACCCGGTGTCGCGAACGCCGGCGACGACCGTGAGGGTATTCCCGAACGCCCGCGCGGACCGTCGCTCGCCAGTGCCAAGGTAAAGCGTTTGACTGGTCGGGTCGTACTGGTGGGCGGCGCTGACCGACCACCCGCCCATCAGGGTGTCGGTCGAGGTCCAGCCACCCAGAATCGCCGACTCCTTGCTGCAGAGCTTGTCATTGGTGAAGTACTGGCGGCCTTGCTGCCAGAAGATCTCGCCACCCTGCATGTTGCTGGTGAACACCGCACCGAACCCCTGCACACCGCCGCCGCCCCCCGTCCCGCCACCGCCGATGTACACGAGCCCCAGCCAGTCATAGGCGTAGCAGCGCTCGATCGTCGCGGTCTGCGGCCAGCGCACGTTCCGGCCATAGGCGTCATATCCGTCCCAGCCGAACGACACTCTCAGATTCGGGGTCGGGGGGTAGCTCGTACTGATCTTCCGCCCGGCGATCGTCACCCGCAGGAGCAGCGCGCCAACACCCGGCGGCAGCGTGTCCTCGCTCATCTGAAGGTCGATGGCGTTCTCGGCCGTGTAGCCCTTGACCCGGTCACTCTGGTATCGAAGCGTGTACGGGCTGCCTGTGATCGGCACATCCATACCGAGCGTCTGGTTGTCGCACCCGATGTCCGAGTGGGCGGCGTGGCACCCCCCCTTGAGCACATCGGCCAGCTTCTTCAACAACTGCAGCGGGCTGCGTGCGCCCGCGGGGACCGCGACGAGCAGGTTCCAGTCTCCCGGAGAGAAGTGCGATTGCTGGGTCCTCCATACCACCTTTCCAACGGCAAAGGTCGTCGCCAGTTGAGTCCGCTCGGCATCGGAAATCCCCAATGTGGCCAAGGTGGCAGCGCTGGCCACATGACCCGTCAAGGTATCGGTCTGCAAATCCGCTTTCCCCGCGGTCACACTCAAGAGCTTCACCACCAGCCCGTCGAACTCGGGAACCCATTTGGCCGTCGCGCGATCGTAGGTGCCGAACGGAATGGCGTACCCGACGGGCAGGCCGAGAAAATTGTCGAGGTAGACGGAAACGGGCTGACTGAACGTCACCCCCGTCGCCCCCAGGCTCAGCGCCGTATCGATGCTGAGTTCGGCGGCGTAGGTGTACGCCGACGTCGGGGGAAGCGTCGCGGGCATGGAGGAAGGGCCAGCGGCATCCGCCGTGTATTCGGTGGCGCGTACCCGAATGGAATCGTTGATGGGGAGGGTCGTCCCATTCGGCAGCTTGACCGACACGGTGGTCCCTTGCCGGAACATCACGACCGCCTGTCGGGTTCCGCTCGAGTCGGTGACGGAGTCGCCTCGGACCACTTCGATGGGGGCGACAAACTTGACCCAGGTCGAACGTGCCACTGGGGGAATCAGCGTAACGCTGTCGAGGACGACGTAGTCCGTCCACGGCACCGACACCAGGCGGTCGCTGATCAGATAGCCCGCCTTTTCCATCCGGACCGTGAGGTCACCACCCCCGTTGACCGCGAGATCAAACCACCCGTTCACCCGGCTCAGGGTGTACCCGAACTCGGGATGCCCGACAATCGTCACCTTCACGCCGGACAAGGCTCCCACTCCGGTGGCCACAATCTCCCCACGGAGGACGGCGGCCTGCTTCAGTTGGATGGTGCCTGCGGCAACTCCCACCTGGATCGGATTGGCTCCGGTGTAGAGGAACGCCGTCGCGTCCTTGAGTGACGTCACCGCGCCGGGCAGGAGAGGCGTCGCGATGGTATCGAGGTCGGAGAGACCCTTAACGACCCTGCGCTGATCCACACTCGTGTTACCCGCCGCATCGCTCGCGATCGTCGTGATCGGGGTCGTCCCTTGCGATACCGGGATCTTGCGAAAGAACGCATTGCTGACGACCGGGAGCGTAAAGCCATTGGCGGTCACCGTGACCGGGCTCGCATCGCTAACGGTGCCGGAGACCAGCACGCTGTCGCCCACGACGGTCGCGCCGTTGGCGGGCGAGGTCACCGCCAGGGCCGGAAGGAGCGAATCCCGGGTGACCACCCGCGATACCGCCGTCGTGTTGTTGGCCTGGTCGGCGGCGGTGGTGACCAGGGTGTTGCCGCCGTAGGCAAGATTCACGGTTCCCGTGTAGGTGGCACCGGTGACCGTCAATGGGGTACCGTTGGTATTGACGGTGACCGGCCCGGCGTCGATCACGCTCCCGCTCACCGTCACCGTCACATTCTTGGTGTAGCTGTTGTTCACGGGCTGCGTGACGGTGAGCCCCGGCGCCTGGGTGTCCCGCCGCACATGCCGCACCACCGTCGCCGACTTCGGAATCGCATCGGTCGCAGTCGTCGTGATCGAATTCCAGCCCTCACTCAGCGTCGCAGTCCCCGCGAAGCTGGTGTTGTTGGTCACCGTCGCGGCCACACCGTTCACCGTGACACCCAGCGGGCTCTGATCCACCAGCGTCCCGGTCACCGCCAGCGTGGTCAGCGCGGTCACCGAGCTCTCCGCGGGTGCGGGCACCACCAGGGCCGGCGGCGTGGTGTCCGTAGCCGTGATCCGTAGCGTGATGAACTTGCCCACTGTCCCCGTGAGCACAATGTTCAGCGCATTCGTCCCCGCCACGAGCGTGACCGGCTTGGTGATCGAGCCGGCGGCGCTGGTGAAGTCGGTGGCCATCAGCACCGTGGTGCCGTTCAGCTTCACCTGCGCGCTGGCCACCCGGTTGGCGCCCAGCGAATCGCCGTTGAGCACATAGAGCCGAAACACCGGGGCGGCCGTGAGGGGCTTGGTGAAGCTCGGGGTATACGTCTTGGTCGTCCCCGACGGGATGTTGTAGCTGTTCGCCCCGAAGACAGTGAACTCTTCGGTCGTCGCGCTGAAGACCGCCACCGTGACAAACGAGCCCGCCGGGCCCACCACGGTCATCTTCAGGGTATCCACCGGGGTGGCGGCGAGCACGGGGTTCGCTTCGAAGATCGTGGCCGTCAGATCGGTGGCCCCGATTACCGTCCGGCCGTTCCACCCCGTCACCGCGCTGGTCACCCGGTTCGCGCCGCCCACGGTCCCGTTCCGGACCCGGAGGCGGTAGATGCGGCCGGGTTGGATCGGGATGGTAATCCGGTCGATGTAGATCGTCCCTGGGGCCGCGGATCCGCTGCGCGGCCCCGCGGTGAAGTGAAAGACGGTATCCGTCCCCATCACCATGGCGGGCGGCCGCACCGCCGCGGGCGGAGTGGGGGGCACCGGCCGTTCCAGCCGGCCGAGGCCGAGGAAGCCGAGCACCGCGCTCAGGAGCGCGAGGAGCATCTTGACCAGGCTCATCGAGCCAGCGCGGGAGGAGCGGAAACGATCCAGAACGGACATGAGCGGTCTCGGCAGGCGTAGACGTCCACGGGGGGGGCAGCACAGCGGGGCGCACCCAGATGGTCGGGCTCTGCGTCCCATCTACATTGGAACCGTCGAGCCTGTCAACGCGCGCACCCGACGCGACGGACCCCGAGGCGACATCGGCCGGGCCGGTGAACAGATCGGGGACAGAGGCTGGAACGGGAGGAACGGAACGAGAGGGAGGCCTACGGCGCGGGAACAGTCTCAGTGTAGGTCTGGACGGGGAGAAGTGCTAGGACTTTTCG
Organism: uncultured Gemmatimonadales bacterium; assembly: GCA_963726955.1. GTDB lineage: Bacteria > Gemmatimonadota > Gemmatimonadetes > Gemmatimonadales > GWC2-71-9 > JADJOM01. The sequence goes on from CAVSEC010000018.1 coordinate 11,871, forward strand.
CGCGGATGCGGGGCCGGGTGGCGCGGGGCCTCGCCCACCACCTCACCTCTGACTTGCTAGGGGTGAACTTGGTAGGGGCGGACCTATAGGTCCGCCCCTATGCCCAACACCGCCCTGAATCTGTCCGCCCCTACGTTCAAGACCGCCCGCGATCCGTGCGCCCCAGCATCGGACCAACCCGGCGTGATGTGGCGGGAGCGTGTGGGAATCGAACCCACCCGGCCCTCTGGAAGAGGGCCTGTCGCGGTTTTGAAGACCGGCCGAGCCACCAGGCCCGATCCACCCCCATTGCAGGGAAAGCTATGCCGGTCGAGGCCGCGCTGCCGACCGCTAGGCAAGAAACCGCGTCAGCTCGACCAGCCGGAGCCCCGCCACCCGGCCGAACTCCCGGGTATGCAACGTGGCCAGCGCATGCCCCTGGGCCAGCGCCGTCGCCGCGATCACCAGATCGTGGGGGCCGATCATCATCCCTCCACGCGCCAGATGGGCCCACACCTCGGCGTGTCGCCGCGCCTCCGCCAGGCCGAACGGCAGGACCGGAATCAGCGCGAGCAACCCATCCACAAAGGCCAGCCGGCGGGCCCGCACACCCGGATCATCCGCCCGATGGCAGCCATGCAGCAACTCCGCCGCGGTGATGGCGCTGATCGCCACCGGCACCTCCTCCAGCGAGTCGAGGAACGGCTCCAGCCGCAGCACCCGCTGTTCAGCCGCCACCAGCACCGACGTATCGAGCATCACGCCCACGGCGTCGGCACCGGAGGCAACTCGGCGCGCGCCGCGGCCAGGTCCGCCGTGAGGCTCTCCGCCTCGTCAGGCAGCAGCCGGGGCAATCCCCCCCAGCGCCGGGCGAGCTCGCGCGCAGCCAATCCCGAGGCGACGGGCGAATCGCCACCCGGCGCGGCGAGATACCGCGCCACCGCCTCCCGGGCCACCTGCGACTTGGGCACCCCATGCGCCGCGGCCCAGCGCGTCAGCAGCCGCGCCAGGCCGGCCGGAAGCCGGAGCGTAAGGTGGGTGTCCTTCATGTGTTACATTGTAGTTCCGCGGTATTACACAGGCAAGGACCGCCCCGGCAATTGACCCTCGTAGGGGCGACCCATCGGGTCGCCCCATCCAACCCGGCCCCCAACCCCGGGCCCATCGGGTCGCCCCATCCAACCCGGCCCCCAACCCCGGGCCCATCGCGCCCCGCCCCGCCCCACCCCCGCAACAAATCCCTCGTACGGGCGACCCATCGGGTCGCCCCTTCCGATCCGAGCTCATCGCCCCGCCCCCGCCCCGCCTCGGCAACGAATCCCTCGTACGGGCAACCCGCCCCCGCCCCGCCTCGGCAACGAATCCCTCGTACGGGCAACCCGCCCCCGCCCCGCCGGGCAACGAATCCCTCGTACGGGCGCCCCGCCCCGCCCCACCCCCGCAACAAATCCCTCGTACGGGCGACCCATCGGGTCGCCCCTTCCGATCCGAGCTCATCGCCCCGCCCCACCCCGGCAACAAGACCCTCGTACGGGCGACCCATCGGGTCGCCCCTTCCGATCTCATCGCCCCGCCCCTTCCGATCCGAGCTCATCGCCCCGCCCCCGCCCCACCCCCGCAACAAATCCCTCGTACGGGCGACCCATCGGGTCGCCCCTTCCGATCCGATCTCATCGCCCCGCCCCGCCCCGGCAACAAGACCCTCGTACGGGCGACCCATCGGGTCGCCCCTTCCAACCCGGCCCCGAACCCCGGACCCATCGCCCCACCCCACCCCCGCAACAAAACCCTCGTACGGGCGACCCATCGGGTCGCCCCTTCCGATCCGATCTCATCGGGTCGCCCCTTCCGATCCGATCTCATCGGCCCGCCCCTTCCGATCCGAGCTCATCGGGCCGCCCGCCCCGCCCTCAGCCTTGCTCCGCCCCCCGCCCCTTCGCACCTTACATCGGGCGGCGCGGTCGCCTCCTCCGGCCAATCCATCGCGTCGGCACCGTTCGCCCCCTTCGCCCTCGAGCGAGACCTCCATCCATGCCCGACCGCGCCTGGCAGGTCGCCGGTACCTACTTCGAAGCCTGCAACTGTGAGGCGATCTGCCCCTGCCGCCGCCAGGGCAACCAGAAGCTCAAGACCGGTTCGACCTACGGGGTCTGTGACTTCGCCCTCTCGTGGCGCATCACCACGGGGCGATCGGGCGACCTCGACCTCGCCGGCCTCTCGGTCGTCCTCGCCGGCTCCTATCGCGATGACGAGCCGGGCAAGCCATGGCGCGTCTTCCTCTATCTCGACGATCGGGCGACCGGCGACCAGCAGGCGGCGCTGACGGCAATCTTCCTGGGCCGAGTAGGCGGCACCCCCTCGCGCAACTTCGCCGCGGCGATCGGCGAGGTCTACGGCATTCGGGTCGCCAGGATCGAGCTGGAACACCGGCCCCGACGCTGGTACATGCGCGCCGACGACTTCGTGACGGTGAGCGCGGCCGAAGTGGTACCCTCCGAGCTGCCGGTCTCCTGCGGCATCCCCGGGCACGATCGCCCCGGGGAGGAGGTGCGTGCCGACGTCATGCGGGTCGAGGATCACCCCCTGCACTGGGAGGTGCGCGGCCGGTGCGGGTTCACGGCGACCTTCGACTACACCTCGGACGCCGCCTGACGACTGCCTGCAGCCGCCCCCTGGCGGCGACAGGGCGCCCCATACCCACCCACGGTACCGGCATGCTCCCTCTCGATGCGCTCCTGCTGGCCTATGCCCTGCTGCTCCCCACGCCATTCGCGACGGCAGCCTCACCAGCGGCACCCGCTCCGACCGCATCGAGCGACTATCTCTACGTCTGGTCCGGGTCGATCGACAGCTCGGGCCCCGACTTCCTGGCGGTCTTCGACGTCCGGGATGCCGGGACGGGCGATCGCTACGGCGCCCTCGTCGCCACCCTTCCTGTCCCCGGGCGCGGCAACGGCCCCCACCACACCGAGCACGAGCTGGCGCCCGACCGCCAGCTCTTCGCCAACGGATTCCGGTCGGGGCAGTCGTTCATCTTCGATCTCTCCACCCCCTCCGCCCCGCGGCTCGCTCGGCAGTTCGGCGACGCGGGCGCCCTGATGCATCCGCACAGCTTCTGGCGGCTCCCCAACGGCCACCTCCTGGCGACCTTCCAGATGCAGCACGACTCGCTGGGCATGGCCCCCGGCGGGCTGGTGGAGATGACGCCCGCCGGCGAGATCCTGCGCACCGCCTCCGCCGACATCCCCGGCGTCGATCGCCGCATCCGCCCCTATTCGGCGGCGATTCTCCCCGGCATAGACCGGGTGGTGACCACGACGACCGACATGGTCAAGGGCGACAGCACCCGCGCCGTCCAGCTCTGGCGCCTGTCGGACCTGTCGCTGCAGGCCACGATCGAGCTGCCGAACGGGCCACGCGGAGACGAGGGATTCAACACCGCCGAGCCGCGGGTGCTGCCGGATGGCAGGGTGCTGGTCTCGACCTTCAACTGCGGGCTCTATCTGCTGGAGGGCATCGCCACCCCGGCGCCGACGGCGCGGATGGTCGGGTCGTTTCCGCGGAAGGAGGGGACCAACTGCGCGGTGCCGGTGCTGGCGGGGAGGTACTACCTGGTCACCGTGCCGGCGTGGAGCGCCGTGGTCTCTCTCGACATCTCCGACCCGGCGCAGCCCCATGAAGTCTCGCGCCTGACACTCGGCCCCGACGATGTGCCGCACTGGATCGCGATGGAGCCCAATCAACAGCGGGTGGTGATCACCGGCTACAAGGCGCTGCGGACCCGGGTCCTGATGGCACGGTTCGACCCCACGAGCGGGCGCCTGACACTGGACCAGCGCTTCCGCGCCGCCGGCAGTGCCGAGCCGGGCTTCCGCATGGAAAACATCACGTGGCCGCATGGCGGGACCGCCGCCGCCATACCTCACGGCGCGGTGTTCTCCCGCCCGTAGGCTCCCCCCTCCACGGCCTGGTGCGGCGCCGATGCCAGCACTCCCGGCCGCCCGGGAGATGATCGAGCTCCGGCTTCCGCCGCCGCGCGCGCGCCGTTGACTCCTCCCGCCCCGCCTGCACGGACTTACTCCGCTCCCCCCACGACTTACCCGGGGGCCCCCCGGGTACCCGGCTCCTCTGCACCGCCCCGCGGCGCCTCCGCCGGCCCTGACCGCTGGTCTGAGAGGATTTCCACCTCGGCGCTGCCCCCTTCCCGGAGGCCTGCACCCACCCCCGCCTCGTATCTCGGCGCTTCCGACGCGCTGCCATCTCCTTCCGCCGAGCTCTCCGCCCCTTCCGCAGCCTCGATCGCTCCTCTCGACGACCTGCATCGCATTCGCGCGGGCAGGCGCCCGACCTCCGCCGACAGGTACACGACTCGCGCCCGCATGCAGACTACTTACGCCTGCATGCCCATCCCTTACGCCGGCATGCCCACGATTTCCGCCGGGATGCAAACCATTTCCGCCGGATTGCAGCCGACTTACACAGGAGCGCCCCCCAATTTGCGCAGGTATGCCCCCGACTCACGCCGGGATGCAGACCATTCGCGCCCGTATGCAAACCATTTCCGCCTGGATGCACCCGATTCGCGCCGGGGTGCATCCGACTTCCGCCGGTATGCAAACCATTCGCGCCGGGACGCACCCGATTCGCGCCGGGGTGCATCCGACTTCCGCCGGGCTGAAAACCATTTGTGTCTGGACGCACCCGATTCGCGCCGGTATGCAAACCATTCGCGCCGGGACGCACCCGATTCGCGCCTGGATGCAAACCATTCGCGCCGGTATGCAAACCATTCGCGCCGGGACGCACCCGATTCGCGCCGGGGTGCACCCGACTTCCGCCGGTATGCAAATCATTTGCGCCGGGGTGCACCCGACTCAAGCTGGTATCCCAACCCCATGCGCCACATGCAGACTCCCGGCGCCAACATGCATACGATTTCAGGGGTCGTGCGAGGCAGTTGCGGACCGCCGGAGAATATTGCCGGTCCGCCATCGACCCTTCCCACGACGCCTCGTGCCCCTGCACCGCCGTGCAATCCGTTGGCACAAAGCTCGCATCTACCTGCCCCAGACCCGCAATTGTGTCTCACCGACTGGTCCGGACCGAGGCTCGCCTATGCATCGCTGGGTGCGACTCAAACTCGAAATGGGGCACCGGCTCCAGGCGTTCTGCCGGGAGCAGATCGGCCCGCATTCCGGCGCCGACCGCCTGACGGAGCGGCTCGACCTGCTCCTTGCCCGCGGCGACGCACTGAACCTCGAGTGCGTCCGCTCCCGGGCGGAGCGCCAGGCGTCGACGGCGCACCGCGCCCGGCTCCGGGCCGAGATCCGGGACACCACGCTGGTACCGCTCGTCTCGGTCATGCGCCTCGCCTCGCGGGTGGCGCCGGGAGAGGTGACGGCGTGGCGGCTGCCGCCGTTCCGCGCCAGCGATCAACGTTTCGGCGTGGACGCCCGCTGCATCGCCGAGGAGGCGCGCCGGGCCCGGGAGCTCCTCATGCGGCACGGCATCCCCCCCGCCGTGGCGGAAGACCTGCTGGCGCAATTGGCGGAGTGGGAGGCGGCCGGTGCCCGGCAGCGGGCGACTCACCACCGGGCGGTGGGGAGTCGTGCGGCGCTGAAGGCGGTCGCCGCGGAGATCCTGGAGGTGGCCACGGCGCTCAAGGCGATCTTGCGGAGAGCGCTGGCCGGCGATCCGCGGGGGGCGGCCGCCCTTCGGAGCGCGCGGCACATCCCCTGGCCCCGGACGCATCAGCGGGGCGGGCGGGATGTGGGACGGGCGGGGAGCGGGACGGGCAGGGAGCGGGGCGGGCGGGGACGCCCGCCCCTACGCTAGGTCGTCGCGACGACGTCGATCTCCACCCGCACTCCGCGCGGCAACCCGGCCACCGCGACCGTCGACCGCGCCGGTTTGTGATCCCCGAAGGCGTGGGCGTAGACCTCGTTCATCGCCGTGAAGTCGGCCATGTCCACCAGAAACACCGTGGTCTTGACCACCTTGGAGAGATCCGATCCGGCCGACTCCAGCACCGCCTTGAGATTGGCGAGGACCCGTTCGGTCTGCTCCCTGATGCCGCCGCCGACCACTTCCATCGTGGCCGGGTTGAACGCGATCTGTCCGGCCGTGAAGATCAGTCCGTTGACGACTGCTGCCTGGCTGTAGGGACCGATCGCCTTGGGGGCGTGGTCGCAGGCGATCAGCTGGATGCTCATTAGAAGAGTCCCTCGATGCGCCCGTCCGGATGCACCCTGATCGCCTCGGCCGAGGGGACCTTGGCCAGACCGGGCATGGTCATGATCTCGCCGGCCAGCGCGACCACGAAGCCGGCGCCCGCCGAGGGGTAGACATCACGGATATTGATCTTGAAGCCCTTGGGGCGGCCGAGCTTGGTGGCATCGTCGCTGAAGGAGTACTGGGTCTTGGCGATGCAGATCGGGGTGCCGCCCATCCCCAGCTCCTCGCACAGCGCGATCGACTTCTCGGCCGTCGCCGAGAAGGTCACGCCGTCGGCGCCGTAGATCTGGGTCGCGATGGTCTCGATCTTCTGCTTGATCGGCAGCGCCGCGTCGTAGATCGGCTTGAAGTTCGCCTTGCCCTCATCCAGGGCGGCCAGCACCTCCCGGCCCAGATCCGCCCCGCCCTCCCCGCCCCGGGCCCAGACGTCGGACAGCGCCGCGCGCGCGCCCCAGGTCCTGGCCGCGGTGACGACGGCGTCCTGCTCTTCCCGGAGTCCGACAGGAAGCGGTTGAGCGCCACGATCACCGGCACGCCGAACTTCTGCACGTTCTTGACGTGGGCCTCGAGGTTCACCATGCCGCGCTGCAGCGCCGCGACATCGGGGGTGCCGAGGGCATCCTTCTTGACGCCGCCGTGCATCTTGAGCGCCCGCACCGTGGCCACGACGACCGCGGCCTCCGGCTTGAGCCCGCCGAAGCGGCACTTGATGTCGAAGAACTTCTCCGCCCCCAGGTCGGCGCCGAAGCCGGCCTCGGTGAGCACGATGTCGCCCAGCGAGAGGCCCAGCCGAGTGGCGACGATCGAGTTGCAGCCGTGGGCGATGTTGCCGAACGGCCCGCCGTGCACCAGCGCGGGGCCGCCCTCGAGGGTCTGCACGATGTTGGGCAGCATCGCATCCTTGAGCAGCAGGGTCATCGCGCCGCTGGCCTTGAGCTGGCCCGCCGTCACCGGCTTCCGGTCGCGGGTCAGGCCGACGATGATCCGCGCCAGCCGCGCCTCGAGGTCGGGGAGATCGGTCGCCAGGCAGAGGATCGCCATGATCTCGCTGCCCGGCACGATCACGAACCGCTCCTCCCGCGTCGGGCCCGCCGTTCAGGCCCCCCAGCCCGACGATGATGGAGCGCAGGGCGCGGTCGTTCATGTCGATGGTGCGCGGCCAGGTGATCCGCCGGCTGTCGAGCCCCAGCGCGTTGCCGTGATGGATATGGTTGTCCAGCATCGCGGAGAGCAGGTTGTGGGCCGAGGTGATGGCGTGGAAATCGCCGGTGAAGTGCAGATTGATCTCGTCCATCGGCACCACCTGCGCGTAGCCGCCGCCCGCCGCGCCCCCCTTCACGCCGAATACCGGGCCCAGCGACGGTTCGCGGATCGCGACGACCACCTTCTTGCCCAGCTTGCGGAGCGCCTGCGCCAGGCCCACCGTCACGGTGGACTTCCCCTCGCCGGCCGGCGTCGGATTGATGCCGGTCACCAGCACCAGCTCGACCCTTCGGGCGTGCGCTTGCCATGGCTTCGGCGCTGATCTTGGCCTTGTAGCGGCCGTAGGGCAGGATCTCGTCCGGCGGTGAGCCCGACTTCGGCGGCCACCTCCGCGATGGGCCGCATCTTGGCGGCCTGGGCAATGTCGATATCGGATGGAACGTTGGACATGGCGGACGGTCTTCCCCTGGGAGAAGGGTAGCAAGGGCAGCGACGAACGCCCCGGCACAGGGCCAGGGGTCATCCGGACGACAATTCTAGGTGCGTGATGCTGAACGATTCGTGAAACCGAGCGGCTCAACCCGTCACGCGCGACCCGAACACCCGGGTCGCGTTGGCCCCGGTCGCGGCGACATCATCTCCGCCGAAACTTCGCGAACCGCCGCGAGCCGCTCCGCGGTGTGCCGCACGAAGGCCGGCTCGTTCCGCTTGCCCCGCTGCGGCACCGGGGCCAGGTACGGGGCATCGGTCTCCACCAGCAGCCGGTCCGTCGGGATCGCCCGGATCACGTCGTCCCGGCCCCAGTTCCGGAAGGTGACCATGCCGCTGAACGAGACATAATAGCCGTTCTCGAGCGCCGCGGCTGCAGGCAGGACCGGCCCGCTGGAGAAGGAATGCAGGATCACCGTCGCCCGCCGGGTGGTTCCGGAGCACCGCCGCCACGTCGTCGTCCGCCTCCCGGGCGTGAATCACGACCGCCTTGCCGCGCCGCCGTCGCCAGTCCGAGCTGGCGATCGAACACCTCGCGCTGGACCGTGGCGCGGGGCGTGATCGTAGTGATAGTCGAGGCCCATCTCGCCGGCGGCGACACACCGGCTCGTCGCGAGGCGCCCCCGAGCCAGCGCCGGTCTCCGCCGTCCAGCTCCCGGCCTCGTGCGGGTGGAGTCCCGCGGTCGCCGAGAGGCGCCGATCGGAGCGGCGAGCGCCAGCGCCCGCGCCGCGGCGGCGGGAGATTCGCCGATCACCACGATGTGCCCGACCCCGGCCTCCCAGGCCCGCGCGATCACCGCCTCGAGGTCCTCGGTGAACTGCTCCGAGCCGAGGTGGCAGTGGCTATCGACCAGCATCGGCCCTCCAGCGGAACGAGGGATCCCCGCCGCGGTGCGGAGGGACCCCTCGAGTGCCTGCCGCCCCCGGGTTCGCCCCGAGCGCACGCCGCTAGACCTCGACGGGCGTCTTGCTCGTCGCGGCGCGGGCCGCCGTCTTGACGCCGCGGGCATCGGCGCCGGGCCACTTCTGCTCGATCCACATCAGCACCGGGGCGGCGATGTAGATCGACGAGAAGGTGCCGGTGAAGACGCCGAAGAACATGACCAGGGCGAAGGGCCGGATCACTTCGCCGCCGAAGATCGCCAGCGCCAGCAGGGTCGAGAGGGTGGTGCCGTGGGTCAGGATGCTCCGCGGCAGGGTCTCGTTGACCGAGCGGTTCAGGATGTCGCTGAAGTGGTCGCGCTTGTACTTGTGCAGATTCTCGCGCACCCGGTCGAAGATGATGATCGTGTCGTTGAGCGAGTAGCCGACCATCGAGAGCACCGCGCCGACCACGACGAGGCTCACCTCGAGCCGCATGATGGCGATGAATCCGATCGTCAGGATGATGTCGTGCGCCGTCGCCGCGATCGCCGCGAGCCCGAAACGCCACTCGAACCGGAAGGCGAGATAGCCCAGCACGGCGAGGAAGCTGTAGAAGATCGCGAGGAAGGCCTTGCTGCGGAGTTCGCCGGCCACCTTCGGCCCGACCGCGCCGGTGAAGAGGATGGTGTAGCTCCCCTCGCCGAGCACCTGGTCGAGCGCCACGGTGACGACGCCGGCCGTGGCCTGGGTGTTGTCGGCGTCGGTGCCGACCTTGGCGGTGCGGGCCCGGATGCTGAACTGACCCGGCGCCCCGAAGGCCTGGATCTCGGCCCCGCGGATGCCCTGCTGCGTCGAGCGCGGTGCGCACCCTGGCGATATCCACCCCGGGCTGGCCCTTCATCTCCACCAGCGTGCCGCCGGTGAATTCGATGCTGTAGTTGAGTCGCCACAGCATCAGCGCGACGAGACTGACCGCGAACAGCGCTCCGGTCACCATGTAGGCGTACCGGCGGAAGCCGATGAAGTCGTAGTTGGCGTGTGCGAAGAAGCGGATCATCAGATGCTCAGGGTGTCCATGGCCGGCGACTTGTCCAGCCAGATCATGTAGAAGGTCCGGGTCACGAAGACCGCGGTGATCATCGAGGCGAGGACGCCGATCGTCAGGGTCACCGCGAAGCCCTTGACCGGCCCGGTGCCGAACTGGAACAGGAAGAGCGCGGTCATCACCGTGGTGACGTTGGAGTCCACGATGGCGTTCATCGCGTGCTTGAAGCCCTCGTCGATGGAGAGCCGGACCGTCTTGCCCAGCGCCAGCTCCTCGCGCATCCGCTCGAAGATCAGCACGTTGGCGTCCACCGCGATGCCCATCGACAGGATCAGACCGGCGAGCCCGGGCAGGGTCAGGGTGGATCCGAGCATCGCGAGCGCGCCGAAGGTGAACAGGATGTAGAGCGCGAGCGCCGCGACCGCCAGCATGCCGCTCTTGCGGTAGATGCCGACCATGATCAGGATCACCAGCAGGGTGCCGACGAGTGCCGGCCATCGCTCCCTGGTGGATCGAGTCGGCGCCGAGGCTCGGCCCGACCTGCCACTCCTCCACGATCTTGAGCGGCACCGGCAGCGACGCCGGCCCGGAGGGTCAGCGCCAGGTCCTTCGCCTCCTGGAAGGTCTTGCCCGTCAGGGTGATCTGGCCGCGTCGGTCGATCCGCTCCTGGATGACCGGCGGCCGGCCCTGCACCCGGTCGTCGAGCACGATCGCCATGTAGTTGCCGACGTTGCTCGCCGGTCCCCTCCCCGAAGTCGCGGCCGCCTTTGCGGTCCAGCTCGAAGGTGACGATCGGGCCGCTGGTCAGCGGATCGATCTCGGCCTTGGCGTCCACCAGGCTGCTGCCGGTGATGATCGGCCGGTCCTCCAGGACGTACAGCGGCCGGTACGACTGGGCCGCGACGCTCAGCGGCGAGGCGGCCCAGCGATAGTCGATGCGGCGCGGGAAGAGCGCCTTGACGTCGGGCAGATTCAGCAGGCTGTCCACCCGCGCGACGGCTCCCTCCTCGACCAGGTACTCGCCGGGATAGAGCTGGGTGCTGGCGTTGCCCACGGTCTGGATCAGACTGGAGAGCACGCCGCCCACGATCGGCAGGGAGTCCTTCGCCGCCGAGTCCCTTTGGTGGAATCGCCCTGCAGCAGCTGGGTGACCGCCGACGGCGTGGCCTCCGCCGCCCCGGCCGAGGCCTTGACGCCGAGCCGCTGCAGCACCCGGTCCATCGCGGGGAGCGCCTTGTCGAGGGCCTGCGTCCGGTCGGTGATCCGGAACTCGAGGAAGGCGCTCTTCTGCACGATCGCCATGGCGCGGCCCGGGTCGCGACGCCGGCCAGCTCGACCACGATCCGGTCGTCCCCCTGCTTCTGGATCACCGGCTCGGTGACGCCGAACTCGTCGATGCGCTTGCGGAGCACGGTCAGGGCGAGATCGATGTCCTTGGCCGGATCGGCCGAGACCTGCTGCGACTGGTCCAGCTCGAGGCCGAGGTGCATGCCGCCCTGCAGGTCGAGCCCCAGCTTGAGGGGGACCTGGCGGATCGATGGTGTCGCGGATCAGGCCGTCGGCGTTCACCCGGATCGTGGTATCGCGCGGGACGAGCGCGATCACGGCGGTGGCGGCCAGGCGGCACGATGCCGATGCGAGTCTTGCGAAGAGGTGACGAACATCCGATCTAGGCGTGTCGACGTCGCGACTGCTGTCATCAAGGGCACAGCCGGGCGAGCGCGTCAGACGCCGAGGCACGGTCCCGCTCCAGTTGCTCTTTGAACTGCTCCACCGACGCGAACGTCATCACGTCCCGCAGCCGCGGGCCACCCACTCCACCCTCACCCACTGGCCGTACAGGTCGCCGTCGAAGTCGAACAGGTGCACCTCGAGCCCCCGGCGATGCTCGCCGAAGGTGGGGCGCGGGCCCTGGTTCAGCATCCCGCCGGCGTGGCCCCCGCGCCCACTCCACCCTGGCGGCGTAGACCCCGTCCGGCGGGAGCAGCTTCCGCTCGCGGAAACTCACCCAGGTTGATGGTCGGGATGCCGATGGTCCGGCCCCGACCCTCGCCCCGCACCACCCGGCCGCTCACCGTGTAGGGCCGGCCCAGCAGCCGGTCGGCCGTGCGGAGGTCGCCGCCGGCCACCGCCCGCCGGATCGCGGTGCTGGAGATCGGGTGGCCGCCCAGCTCGACCGGCCCCACCACATCCACCGCGAATCCGTCGGACGCGCCCAGCCGCCGCAGCGTCTCGACGTCGCCGCTGCGGCCCCGGCCGAAGCCGTGATCGTGTCCGATCACCAGCTCCTTCATGCCGCAGCGCCCGATCAGCACCTCGCGGACGAACTGCTCCGGCGTGTAAGTCGGCCAGCCGCCGGTCGAACCGGAGGAAGACCACGTAGTCGAGCCCGGTCAGCGCCAGGATCTCGCGCCGCTCCGGGCCGCTCGTCAGCAGGGGCGGCGCCGCCTGCGGATTGACCACCTCGAGCGGATGCGGCTCGAAGGTCACCAGCACGCTCTTGCGGCCCGCCGCCCGGGCCCGCTCCACGATCTCGCGCAGCACCGCGAGGTGCCCCTGGTGCACGCCGTCGAAGGTGCCGACGGTGACCATGGTGCCCTCGGGATGGTCGGGCAGGAACGGCGTCACCCCGCCGCCTCCAGCACCACGTCGGGCTGGAACCAGCTCGTCGCGGATCCGCGCCACCGCGACCAGCCGCTCCGCCTGCCGACCACCGCGACGACCGCCGCTCCGGGCCCACGGCGGACCTCCGCCGGGTGAATCGCCTGACCGTACCCGACGGTCGTCACCTCCGCCTCGGTCACCGCCACCCGCGGCAGGTGCGCGACGGCCTCCAGCGGCGGCAGCAGCGGCGTGGTGCCCACGATAGCTTCGAGCGGCACCGCATCCTCCACCCGCAGCGCGACCGATCGCCTCGCGCCGGAGCGCCGTCAGGTGCGCCGCCGTCGCCCAGCCGCTCGCCCAGGTCCCGGGCCATCGCCCGGAGGTAGGTGCCGGCGCTCACCGTGGTGCGGAAGCGGACCACCGGGCACTCGATGCCGACCAGGTCGATCTCGCTGCGACCACGATCTCCACCTCGGCCAGCTCCAGCAGCTCGCCCCGCCGCGCCAGGGTGTAGCTGCGCTCGCCCTGCCACCTTCTTGGCCGAGAAGGCCGGCGGCCGCTGCCGCTGCGGCCCGAGGAAGCCGGCCAGCGCCGCGTCGATCTCGGCCGTCGGCACCCGCCCCGTCGCCGGCGTCGTCCCGTCGGCCGATGGGCTCGCCGGCCAGCAGATCGTCGGTCGTCGTCGCGACGCCCAGCCTCGCGGTGGCCAGGTAGGTCTTGGCCTGCTGCTCCACGAACCGCGCCAGCCGCGTCGCCCGGCCGACCAGCACCACCAGCAGCCCGGTCGCGAACGGATCCAGCGTGCCGGTGTGCCCCACCGCCCGGATCTGCAGGGCGCGCCGCACCCGCGCGACGACATCGTGCGACGTGGGCCCGGCGGGCTTGTCGACCAGGAGCGCGCCGGTCAGTCGCCGCGCTCCGCCGCAGCTCGCCCAGGATCCGCGTTGATCCTCGCCGCGTGCTCCAGCCCGCGATCGAGCTCGAAGCGGATCTCGGGGATGATCCGCGTGGTGAGCACCTTGCCCACCTGGTTGCGGAGGAACCCCGCCGCGCTCTGCAGCCCCGTCAGGGCCTCGGCTCGGCCCGGCTCGTCTCCCATCACACTCACCCACACGGTCGCGACCGAGAGATCGTTGGTCACGTCGACGCTGGTGACCGTGACGAAGCCGATCCGCGGGTCGCGCACCTCGGTGAGCAGGATGTCGGCGACCACCTGCCGGACCGTCTCCGCCACCTGTTCGGGCCGCCGCTTGGAGCCTTTCAGCTGTCCGCCTGCTGCCGGCGAGGGTCCGCTTGATCTCCTCCACCCGGAAGGCCTCGATCACGTCGCCGACCTTGAGGTCGTTGAAGTTCTCGATGCCGATGCCGCACTCGAGGCCTTCCTTCACTTCCTTCACGTCGTCCTTGAACCGCTTGAGGCTCGACAGCCTGCCGTCGTAGACCTGGGTGCCGTCGCGCATCACCCGGACCTTGGCGGTGCGCGTGATCGTGCCGTGCCGCACCAGGCAGCCGGCGATGGTGCCGACCTTGCTGACCTTGAAGAGCTGCAGCACCTCGGCCTCGCCGAGCACGGTTTCCTTCTCCTCCGGCTTGAGCAGGCCTTCGAGCGCGTTCTTCACGTCCTCGACGGCCTCGTAGATGATGCGATAGATCCGGACATCGACCTGTTCCCGCTCGGCGGCGGCGCGGGCGTTGGCGTCGGGCCGGACGTGGAAGCCGATGATGATGGCCCCCGACGCCTTGGCGAGCAGGATGTCGCTCTCGGTGATGGCGCCGACGCCGCGGTGCACGACATCGACCCGCACCTCGCCGGTGCGAGAGCTGGGCCAGCGCGTCGGCCAGCGCTTCGGCGGGACCGCCCTGGTCGGCCTTGATGATGATGCCGCAGCGCGCTGACCTGGCCCTGCGCCTGAGCGCCCGCGCGATGTCCTCGAGCGTGCCGCCGCGGCCGCCGCGCCGGTTCTGCGCCTCGCGCTCCAGCCGCTGCCGCTTCTGGGCGATGTCGCGCGCCTCGACGGCGTCGGTCATCACGGTGAACGCCGTCGCCCGGCCGAGGGCACGCCCTCGAAGCCGAGGACCTGGACCGGGATGCGAGGGGCCGGCCTCCTTGACGATCTTGCCGCGCTCGTCGAACAGGGCGCGGACCCGGCCGGAGAACTTGCCGCAGATGAAGTTGTCGCCGACCCGGAGGGTGCCCTTCTGGACCAGGATGGTCGCCAGCGGGCCCTTCCCCGGGTCGAGGGACGCCTCGACGCACGGTGCCGCTCGCCGGACGGTCGGGGTTGGCCTTGAGATCGAGGATTTCGGCCTGCAGCAGGATCTGCTCGAGCAGTTCGTCGACGCCGGTGCCCTTCTTGGCCGAGATCGGCGGTCGTGAGCACCTGGCCGCCGAAGTCCTCGAGCACCACCTGGTGCTGCAGCAGGTCCTGCTTGACCTTCTGCACGTTGGCGGTGGGCAGGTCGATCTTGTTGATCGCCACGATCATCGGCACGCCGGCGTTCTTGGCGTGGCTGATCGCCTCGACCGTCTGCGGCATGACCTGGTCATCGGCCGCCACCACCAGCACCACGATGTCGGTGACCTGGGCGCCGCGGGCGCGCATGGCGGTGAAGGCCTGGTGACCGGGGGTGTCGAGGAAGGTGATCGTCCGGCCGCCCGGCAGGGTGACGTGATAGGCGCCGATGTGCTGGGTGATGCCGCCCGCCTCGCCGGCCACGACGTTCGTCTTGCGGATGTAGTCGAGCAGCGAGGTCTTGCCGTGGTCGACGTGACCCATGATGGTCACGACCGGCGGCCGCGGGACCTGAGGCCTCCTCGTCCTCCTCCTCCGCTCGCCACGGTCGTCGGTCGGCGCCGCGTACTCCTCTTCCTTGACCGCCTCGAACCCGAACTCGGAGGCGATCAGCTCGATCTGGTCGAAGTCGAGCCGCTGGTTCACCGTGACCATCAGGCCCAGCTCCTTGAACGCGAGCTGGACGATCTGGCTCGGCGGGCACCTTCATGAGCGTCGGCCAGTTCCGACACCGAGATGAACTCGTTGACCCGGATCCGGGTCTTCTCCGCCTCCCGCTCGACCTGGCGCGCCCAGCGCCTCGTTCTGGTAGCTCGGTGGCGTCGCGGCCGCACGCTTGCCGCGCTGCTGTCCCGCGCATCCCCTGCAGCGTCTTCAGGATGTTGGCCTGCACCGCATCCTGGTCGACCGACGACTTCCGCCCCTTCTTTGCCTTCTTGCGCGCGCGCCCTTCTGGGCGTCGGGACCGAAGTCGCGGGTGATCGCCGTGCTCGGGCCGGGAGGCGCGGTGTTGTGTTCGGGCCACCGGGACGCGGGCCACCCGGACTGCTGCCGGGGCCGCCGCGGTCCGCGGGGGGCCGCTCGGCCGGTTCCCGGAACCCGGCGGCGAGCTGGAGCTGAACACCGGCTGGGACGATTGAAGCGCTGCACCTCGCTGCCCGGGGAACCACCGGTCGCGGGATGCGGGTCGGGATCCGGGGATGCCGGAGGGGCCGAGCGGAATCGCGGGGCGGCCGGCGGCGGCGGGGACCGGTTCGCTCGGCGCGGCGGGCCCGCCGTCGGTGCGCGGCGCCGCGTCAGGCGCCGCGGTCTCCACCGGGACCGCTTCCTCCGGCGGGCCGGCGGCAGATCCTTGAACAGGGCGCGGGCCCGCTCCTCGAGCGAGGGGGAGATCACGGCTCCTCCTCCTTCTCGATCGGCCGGGCCAGCTCGATCGCCTCCAGCCGCAGCGTCTCGGCCACCCGCTCGGCCTCGAGGACCGCCTCGGACTCGGCGACCTCGGCGGCGGTCCGGCGCCGCTTGACCGGCTTGCCGGCCTCGGAGACCGGCGCCGGCTCGGCCGGCTTGGCGGCCTTCTTGACGGGCTTCTTGGCCGCCGGTTCGTCGGCCGCGATCTTTCGCTTCTCCCGCTCCCAGCGGACGCGAATCGCCGACACCTGATCGTCCTCGAGCGCCGACATGTGGCTGCGCACGACGACGCTCATGTCCTTGAGCATGCTCATCAGCTGCTCAGAGGGGACGCCGAATTCGGCCGCGAGATCGTGCACTCTGGTCTTGACCACTCACGCCTCCAGTGGGGTGCCGCCCTTGGCCGCCTCTGCGAGCCCCTGAGCCAGCGCCCGGTCCAACACGCCGGCGACCATGATACCCGGCTTTCCGAGCCGAGTGCCGATCGCCTCCGCCGACGGTCCCACGAGGAGCGGAACGCCCTTCGCTGCCGCCAGCCTCACCACCTTGTCCTGCGCGCGGGGACTCACATCCGCCGCGACCACCACACACCGGACCTTCCCCGCCTGCAGCTGGATCCGGAGCTGGTCCACGCCGATCACCACCTGCCGGGCCCGGTACCCGAGCCCGAGCAGGCGCAGGATCCGCTCAGC
>CAVSEC010000019.1:0-41605 GCA_963726955.1 uncultured Gemmatimonadales bacterium
CCACGTATCGCCAGCTATGAACATCGGACAGGTCTTGAACGGGGTCTACGACGAAAAGGTCGGCTGGAGGCCGGCTTCCGGTGGCATCAAGCCAGTTCACGTTGCCAACGGCTTAGTCAGGTCGCTCGTCGGACGGCATTTCGACACCGCTCTCGTGCATGATCTCATTGTGTGGTGGAAGCAAGGGCGGACCCCCGATGAGGCCAAGTCATTTGAACGGCTTTCAGTGGGTCCGGCGGGGGACATTTTCCGGGCGTTCGCAAAGTCAGCGAAGGACTTTGAGGCCAAGCGTAGGCTCATTGGAGGTATTCTCGCGGGGGATCGTGGTGTCTTTCCTGCCTGGGAAAAAAGTGACCTCACACTAACCTGCCCCCAGATGGCCTCGCGAAGTGGTAACGACCGAGGGCTTGGCGATTTCGGAACGGCACTGATCGAGTGGGGAGATGAAGACCAGGACTTGGGGGGAGCAGTCAGGAGAGCGCTGCACTCCGAGGTGCCGCGCGACCCAGTCACTGCAGTCGTGTGGCCGCTACTGGACCTTGAGGGCAAGCCGGCCACGCGCAATGCCCGTGCGGCGAAAGCGCTCGGGGTTCGGGAGAACAGGGAGTTTGTCGAGCAAGTTCGTCTCGCGGCGATGAACCTGGCGACGCATGAACGAGCACAAGGCAATCGCCTGAGACCTTCTCCGAACGCGCGGTCCAGTTCGTGTGCCTAAGCACGATCTCGCACGCGCAGGCCTTGAGTGCCTTGGGGCGTTGTGGCCTATAGGCGCCCTTTGTTATTGACCGTTGACTCGCCCGCAAAGTCGATGGGCGCTGTCGCGTCTGAGATCTCTATCGTTGGACTATTCGAGGACTTCGAGTTGTGGCTTCGCTCCGCCCTAGCGAACCGGCTCGAAGCTCATAAGGCGCTGTCGGAAGATGGAGAGGAATGGGGGGGACTCTCGCTGGATGGCCGCAAGGTACGGGCGCGGCTCGCGAGCGTCGGAACTGCCTGAGAGAGGCCACGCGGCCCCTGATGCAGACATCATGGCTGAACGGATGGCAGATTTTGAGACCGCCAAGGTGTCGCTCGGCAACGAAGAGCCGGCAGCGGTCATCGCTGAAACCCTAGTCTCCGCTTACCTCAGGGAATACCAGTCCGGAGGGCCGCGCGCCTTCCTTCAGGGTTTGGGAACCAAGGTTGGCTTTCTTTATCCGAACTTTCAGGGACGGAACCGCAAGAAGCGCATTCGGCCAAGCGTCGCGGTATTGGACATGATCGTGAGAGCTTGCGTGCCTTCCGGCGACGCCATTCCAGCGACCGAGTTCTACGAGCGGCTCTGGCTGCGATTCGGGTTGATCGTGGGAGGGCGTCGCACGGAGCTGTGGGATGATCTTGAGCGACTTCACCAGGCGGAACTGATTATCGACGCGCAAACCGCTCAGGAGAATGTCCACGCCTTCATTGGGCAACTCGAGCGGATGGGGTTGGCGCGGAGATACGCCGACAACGTGTCGTTCGTTGGAGATGGCCATGTCTCCTGACCCTCGTATGCTGGCCGCAGAGCTCTGCGCGCGTTTGTGCCTTGAGCGAGCTGAGCGTAAAGGTAGTCTGGGGGTACTTGCTGAAGACTTGCCGCAAATCGACCAGGGGCACTTCCTAATGACCCTGGCGGCAGAGGCGCACGGCAAGGTGAGGGTCGCACTCCTCGGTGGGCGTAAAGGTGAAAGCCCTCAGCAGGGCGGCGTCGAGATTACGACGGACCCAAAGCGCGCCAACGTGTGGCGGAATGACGATCGCATGCGCGGTGGGTTCAAGACAATTACGCTCGTGGTAGGACCTGTTGAAAAGCTCAATTCACTGCGCACGACAGCAGCATTGGTACGCGAAACTGATATTCGTAAGGTCCTAGTCGAGCGAATGACGGGCCTACATGACAGCCTTGGGCGCAGGTATTTCTGGGAGTGCCTTGGACTTTTGAAGGAAGACTTTCCGATGGGCGCCTTGCTCGCGTTCGGCGCCGCAACCGAGGCCCTTGCTGTAAAGAGCAAGGCACAGCTACTCGACGGTGAGGGCACTGCGGTATACCTAGTCGGGCTTCTCGGCGACCCACTATTGCTCCAAACAAACGGACCGGTTCAGTGCAAGAAGCTGATTCGCCAGAACCGAGAACTTGTCCGGCGCATAAAGCATCTAGAAGCTAAGGACAAGTCGCTTCTGCTGGAGTCTGCTGAATCACGCGCAGCAGGCGACTTGGTCCGGAGAGTTTTTGGTTTTGAGCGCGACGGCTCAGCAGCTAGGCTTGAGGGGCTCAGTTATGCTGGCGTGCGGGCTCTCTTCTCAAAGAAACCGCCGGTGGCAGGAGGAGATGGAGGCGGCCCGGACAAGCCGACTGCGAAGAAAGAGCGCATCGGGGGCGACAATCTCGCTCTGGAACTCGCGCTTGCAGGCGGTCAAGGGCTGCAAGCGGCTGCGAAACGGTTCCGGGATGCCAACCGCCCGCCGGAGGAAGATGATGGTGGGATAGAGACCATCAAGGTTGGTAAGCGGGAAGTAATTCCAAGGATTCGGACTGGTAGCGCACAGGCCACATCTCTGTGGAGCACCCTATTAACGGACGACAAGTGGGGTGGCTTCATTGACGCCACATCTGCGCACGACGTCATTGCGGCAATCAAGGAACTTGGAGCTGACCGGGTTGAAGTACTGCCGTTCAGTCCTGGAGTGGAAGGTGGGATTGAACCCATTCTCCACCTCGCTGTGGGGCGTGGACTCGTGCTCCCGGCATTGAAGGAAGCATGGGCAGCGTATCGGGAGGCTAGGCATGCCCTGCTCCCTCACGCGGAGGAACTAACAGATCATCCGCTATTGGCGTTGGGAGGATCTGATCAGTTGCTTCGAAGAGCGAAGCGGGTGTTGGAAACCTATGACAGAGCGCTAGATGCCTTGCGGCAAACAGCCGATGCTCTGCGGAACGTTGGCTCAACGGAACCTGCTAAACGCATCATGGCACATAGCCTGGCTCTGGACCTCGCATTTGTCCGGACTGCAGGTGACTTCGTCGCCATTGCCGCGCCAGTCCACCCGTTTCATCTCTGGCGATGGGTTCACCTTCTCGAGATCGTCCGCGAGAACTACGTCGAGCTCGATGCAATCGGTTCTGAGTATCTAGAACCCCTGATCGACGACGCCACCGGCTCGCTTCCTGCTGTACTCCTCAGTCCGTACGTAGTAGGCGAAAGGGTCGCGCGAACCCAGCCATTCGTCAGTAGTGGTTCCCTTGGCGCGTTGCCACTCTTCAGCCTCCCGACTGCTAGGTTGGCAGACAAAGGCCACCTGCGTGCGATCGGCCAAGTAGCCCAGCGGCTCGTTCGCCTCATGCCCCACGCCTCCTTCGGCCTCAAAGTGCTCTTGGTCGACCCGCCTAGTGTGGTGGCTGCCATTGAAGAACTTATCGACTTGCCAAGTGTCGGATTGGACCTGCAACCAACGCCGCTACACGTCGCTGTAGTTCGTACGCGAAACGGACTCGACGATACCGACGAGGAGGAGGCGGAACTCCTTCTGCTCCTCAGAGACCTCAAAGACTCTGGGGGTACCTTTCGCCTTCTAGGTGCTCAGCCGTCATTGGAGAAAGCCGTGGCAGCTTTCGGTACGGAGCATTGGCATCTGGCCGTGATATATGAGCCTGGGGTGAACAAAGAGCTACGGGTAGGGCCGATCAGTCCGCCGGCGCTTTCACCGCTATTCGTGCCGCGTGCTTACCAATACGATCCGTTCGACGACCGCCTTGACGTAGTGATTGCAGGTGCGGCTGAAGGACTCGGAACGTACCACGAGGTATTCTGCGATGTGTTGGCCATCCCGCGCGAGGATTTCGTCGGGCGCCGGTCGGGTGCAAGTCAGAACTCGCGGGATTTGGAGCGCGTTGCCCAGGCGGCGATGTGGCTCACCGTCGTCGACCAAGGGATCGAGCCGACTCTGGGTTTGCGCGGGAGCATGCGGATTGATTGGCGGAGTGAGGCCGGGCGTGATGTCGTCACCTTTACCGCGAACTCTGACACCATAGATGACCTCGTTTCAGACGCACTGAGAATCGCCGGGCTTCTACCAAGCGACGAGGCTGTCCGTCGGACGGTCCGGCAACTTCTCCGCTTGAGCGGAGAGGCTGTACTGGGGCTAGCTACTGCTCGGCCGGGCGCTGCGCTGGCAGACAAACGGGTCGCGAAAGGGGTGCTAGGATTGGTGGCCGCAGCGTCTTGGTACGAGGCCACATACCCTGAGGCCCTGGTAGTCTCACTTGACAATCCGACAAGCCGCAAATGGGTGATGGGCGATACTGAGGATCAGCGTCGTGGGGATCTTCTCGGAGTGCGCCAAGCACCCCACGGGATCATCGTTGAAGCTTTGGAGGTGAAGACGCACGACGACGAGTCAGCTGGTGTAGATGAAAGGGGTGGCAAGATCGAAGGTAAGGCGGTTAGTCAGGTGGATCGTACAATCCAGATACTCACGCGAGTCATCGTCCCTGAACCGGCATCCGCTATCGACCAAGCAAGACGCGAGCTGGTTCGGGATGAACTCTACCGAGCGGTGGCGTCGCGACAGTACACCCCAGATGAGCGCCTGCGATTAGTGCAGGTACTCGAGGAGTTGTTCAAGGCTGGACCAGCTAAGGTGCGTGGACTCGTTATCCGCGTAAGGCTTGAGTCCTCCGGAGAGAGGATAATGCCATCGGCGCCAGCAGTGCAGCGGAGCCCCGCGGGCAACGAGGTGGGCCTGGTCGACATCACTGAGACCGGAAGGTCGGGATTGGCCGTCGCTGAGACCGCAGGCAAGAGCACAACTCCTACGGGTAGGAATGAATCACCTCAGGAAGGGGAGCCAAAGCCAATCGCATCGCTGGCAGCGCCTGTGAAGCATGGTCCAGGAATGCCTGTGAAAGATCTCAAGGATGTGGCTGCTGCTCCCGACGGCGGCGTGAAGGTCCTTATCGGCGAGACGGGCACTAGTGAAAGCGTGTACTGGGAACCCGGTCGCGCCAGCAGCCCGCTCAACAACTTCGGCTTCTTGGTGACAGGTGACCCAGGATCCGGCAAGACTCAGATTCTCCGCGCAATTATCGCTGATGTCTGTAAGGCTGGGCTCCCGACAGCCGTGTTCGATTTCAAGAATGACTACATCGAGGAGGGATTTGTCTCGAGCGTTGGCCTCGAAGTGTTCGATGTAGACCGCAACGGTCTGCCCTTCAATCCACTGGCGCTCGTACCAGACCACAAAGGAGAGGCGCAAGCAATTCGCCAGATTCACGAACTCTGTGGGATTCTCAAGCGCATATTCACTCTGGGCGACCAGCAGGAGGCGAAGCTACGCGGGGCGATGAAGGATGCCTACGAAGCAAAGGGGATTCGAACCGATCAACGCATGCTCGTTGCAGATCTACCCTCCTTCCCGAGCTTTGCTGAGGTAGTTGGTCGCCTACAGGCGGATACGAAGGGGGAAGCTGTTGTTAACCGATTGTCTCCGCTCTTTGATCTGAATCTATTCCCGGCCGGCGACAAAGCCACTCTGCGCTTCGAAGACTTGTTGTCGCGAAAGGTGGTCTTCGACTTACACACTCTACCGAACAACGATATCAAGGCGGCGCTGGCTGAGTTCATCATTGTCAGGTTGCACACGTACGTCCTGAAGGGCGACCAGCCTCGGAGCTTGAAGCGCCTCCTTGTGTTCGACGAAGCCTGGCGGGTTGCGGCAAGCGTACGATTGCAGGAACTGGCCCGAGAAGGCAGAGCCTTCGGCGTAGGCATCGCCATAGGCACACAGTTCCCCGGTGATCTTCCCGTTGAACTTGTTGGCAATCTGAGCACCCAACTCCTACTAGGGAATAGTGATGCGGAGCATCGCAAGGCCGTCGCGCGGACGCTTTGCGGGGCCGCGTCTGGACCGACTGCACAGCAGATCATTCAGCAGATGGGGTTCCTCGCCAAGCATGAGGGCTTCTTCCGCAACCAGCACTACACACCGTACGTGCTCGTGAAGACCCTACCGCACTACCAGCGGTCGTAGTAGCGAGCCTCGTGAGCCTGAGGCGGTAGTCCCCGATTGGCTGCGACGTGGCTGTGTGGAGCGGGTTCAAGTGTGGGAGCGGCTGGAATGGGCAGTGTTCGCGGAGAGGATTTCTGCAATCTCCGCGAGCCCAGCCCGATTGGCCAGGCGAATGGCCCTCAAGCGCGTCTCATCATCGATTTGAGAGACGTCGCGGACTGCGGTCCCACGGTACAGTCCGCCCTTCCTGGCCACGCGGACTGGCGCCAGCCCGTACTGATCACCAGTCAGGTCCATGTCGTATGTGCCGCTCTCAAGAAAGACTCTGTTGAACCAATGGCTTCCACCACTGATCCGAGCGCTGGCCAGCCCACAAGGTAGCGCGGTCGCGGCGATCAGCGCGACGGCTGCACAGTGCCCAGAGCTGGGCCCTGAGCCGCTTGCCTGCAGTCGCGACGCCGTATCAATGCTGAAGGCCGGCTCCAAGACCGCTCGGAGCTTTGTTGCTGCCTCGGCCAATTGAGTCCGTTTTAGCATTATCAAGTCGATCACGCACATGTCGGTGACGTGAAACGTCCTCACCGTCCTGCCTTCAAGGTCACTGGGAACGTGGGTTGCGCGCAAGCCTAAACTGCTGACAGAGGAGGAGATTGTGTCCAACACAACTCAGTCCATTCTTTGCCTGTCCTCGAACTTGAGGTTGCGCTGGGCGGAGGACATCCTTCGGTGCGTGGCTCTCCCTTCTGGCGCTCGCCTGCAATTCCGGTATTCCGAGGACATCATCGAGGAGGCGCTAAGAAAGGAACTGGCGGAAGACGAGCTGGCAGACGTGCGTTGCCTCCTGGCTCACGTATCGTGTGTCGATGTCACGCCGGCGCCAATCGTGCCATGTCGCTGGGCGCACCTGGTCTCTTCTTCGAGAGTCGGTACAACCTACATTCTTGAATTGGAACTCGACGCCTTCTACCAGATGAACTCCCCTAGCGGCTCGAAGCCGGTCATTGGTGATCTAATGCGACAGAGGAAGGAATCAATAGTTACGCCCTACTTGGGTAGGCCCCGGCACTGGGCGGGGACTTGGTGCGCTCGGCTTCCGGAGACCGCTACGTTGACGGCGAATGGCATTGAGACCGCAAGGGGAGATGAAGCAGAGAGCAAAGCATGGGAGGCGATCACACGGGAGCTTGCTGGCGTGCCCGCGTTTGCGAAGGTTCCGTTCTTCCTTCGGGTTCTCAAACTGCGAAACGCGAAGGGAGGGCAAGTGATCTCGCCAAAGGCGGGGCGATTTCCACTGCGCACCGGAAAGCAGTACAAGCTGTCTTTTCAAACGTTTTGGCCGCAGGATGAGCAACACTTGGTAGGTCGCGATCTATCGTCAGCGCGCTTTGTCGTGGACGTTCACACCTCGGGCCCTGGGATCGCGCTGCGCTCTTCAGGGGAAGCTGTGGTGGATTGTCCTTACGACGTGCATGAAATGGGATTTGAAACTCTCGATCGATCGTCAAGGGCCCTCCCGATAGTCACGCTCCTGGAGCGCTCAGATGACGCACATGAAAGACTCCCGAACCTGACCCAGGTAGTGACAAGCGCTCGCGCGAAGCTATCAATTGACCTTCCGATCGAGATCACAAGGCCCGTCTGGAAAGACCTGGTAATCAGCGTTGTGATAGGGCTGGCCTTGCTGTGGCAGAAACTTGTCGGTACAGACCTGAGCAAGGTTACTTCGGATCAGTGGGTGACTCTGATCGCGCTTTCGCTTGTTATCGGTCTTGCTGCCGCATTCGGAATACGGCGCCAAGTGTAGCCAAGCGGGAAAGTGAATAGTATTTAAGTTGTTTTGTGCCCGGTGTGCCTGAAGCGGGGAGATTACCGGATCTTCTCGACTAATGCCGGACGGGATGTGGTAAACACATCAGCAGAGTAATGCCCAGACCGGCCGCGCCCTGGCTGCAGCATGCACTGGTTAGATGGCAGCGCCAGTTAGAGGCGATCACCAAACTCTTTCAAGGCCACCGCCAATGCTGTATCGACCCATCGGTCGAAGCTATCGGCGACGTCGGCCTCGGATGTCTTCCAGGTGATGACAAAGGGCTCCAAGGAGCACTGTGAAAAGGCCTCAGACACACTCTCGCGATCGTCCGAATCTTCAAATGATTCAAGGCGTGCGAACGCAGTCACCTCCATGATACCAGTAAGCTCATGGCCGACATGGTGAAAAGAGGTGACGAAGACGAGCCGTTCACGCTCGACGCGAAATGATGCCTTAACAAAATAGTGGGCTTCGCTAAAGTTGATAAACTTCTTTGACGCCTCCCCGGACTTGATCACATCGAACTTGTACCAATGGGCGTTGCCCTTATCTGGTCCACCATCCGTTATGTGGATGTCCGGCTCGCCGACGTAGGAGACTGGTTCTCGGAGGGCAGTCAGGGCGCGCTCAATGAGCCGCCTGTCCCTTGTGCGAAGACGTGCCGCGAGATCGTTGACCGCCCGCAGCTCTACATGTTTCTGCTCACGTCGCTTGTCAAACTTGGCGGCGAGGCTCTCGATTACTGCCGACGTAAGTGATTTGTCACGTCTGAGCTCACGGTCAGTGTCGATGCTGAGGGCCTGAAGAATGCCGCCCCGCTCCAGTCTTGCGAAGAGCGAGACCAAGAGGGCCAAGCTGCGAAGGTCAGCTCCTTCTAACGCATCGAGGTAGTCAAGGCGCAGGTCACGATCGATGACAAGCGGGAGTAGGCCTGAGCGGAGGAGGATCAGCGTTGTTAGTGCTCTGGCAACCCTCCCATTCCCGTCCTGATACGGATGGATCTGGGTGAAACGGTGATGGGCCCAGGCTGCTACGAGGACTGGATCTTCGTTCTCGTACTCGCCAAGCAAGCGGAGCAGCATTTCTACTTCTGAATCTACCTGCTCGGGTGGGCAGTACTCGTGTATGACGCCGTCGGGGCGGCTCGGATTGTTGGGCAGCTGCTTAAACTTCCCCCGCACCAGAGGCACGTCAAAACGGTTCCCAAACTGGTCCACGGCGACGGTAGTTTCTTGGTGCCGTGTCAGGATCGTGTGAAGTTCATGAATGAGCCCCTTCGTCAGCTCCCGGTGTGAGGCAACGCAATCCATTACAAGATGGATCGCGGCCTCCTGAGCCTTGAGGATGCTGATGAGCTGAGCAGGTTCAATGTCCGTGCTGGATCGTGAGACTAAGTCTTCTCGGAAGCCGGCTGCAACAAGCGCCTCAGTTGTACCGCGGTCGAGGTCGTATAGGCGCTCGAGAATGCCAGTTTCAACGCTGAGCCGTCGAACCAGCTGAGTGTTGAAGCGCGATAGTGCGTCGGTGCTCGACTTCCTAAGTTCCTTGAGGGCAGCCCTCCAGCTTTCATACAGCGGCCTCATCGCCGCGAGGTCGATGCGACGATCCTCGTCCGAGAGTGGGGTGATGGATTTCCAATGGTATTCACGCATGGGTGGAATATAGTGAGTAGCCTTGGAAGGGCTGGAAGAGGGGGGGGAGATCAGAATGGGTCGGCGGCTGCCATTTAACGACTGCGCATAAGCTGCGAAGCGCGGCTCACGGGCGCCAGTAGTCACGCTGAAACTGACCGCGCTTCGACAGCTTCATGCGCCGGTTAGGTGCCACCAGTTACCCTATCGGGCACCCGAACGCACAAGACAACCGACGAACGTCTGGGCCTTGAGAGCCTGCGTTTGGCTAAGCGCCAGAAGACTCAGGTTGCCGCCACGAAGGATATGCTAGCGCGACGGCATCCTCGGGGAACCCAGCGAACATCCCCTTCAGGGTGCCGATGGCGACGGTGGGCGGCACGTCGACCGCAAATAGGTGCCAATCCGGGAGCGACGCCACCTTGCAGCCCAGCCCCACCAGATGCTCAAGCGGTGCCGCGATCGATGTCCCCGCGAAGGTAAGTATCCAAACCGTGGAGCGATCCGAGCGGCTCAAGTGATCCCAGGAATAGACCTGGCCCTGATCTTGTTCTGTAATGGCAATGACGTCGCCAACCGAGAGATCCTTCACGAACAAAGGGGGAGCCGCAATCATGGAACCGCCCGCAGCGTCGGTGCAGGGCAGGCATTCGGCACCAAGTGGCGGCCAGCCGTCCGCGACTTCTAGACGAAAGGTCAGTGGAGGCATCAGGGAGTCTCTGCGTGCGGCATTTGTGGCACCTAACTTGTAATTGAGTTGCGTAGTGGGAATGCCTTTCTGCCTTACCCGATCGTGTCTCGCTAATATGCAGAAGAGCTCCCGAATGCGCGATGGCGTATCTTGCCAGCTACAGGTGGCAATAGACCTGCAGCTTCAAGGTACGGCAATCGGCGGATGGGGCAACGCGAGGCTTGCGGTAGCGGGTGCAGAAGTGCGTGGAGGCGAGGCATCCTGGCAGCCCGACCTTGAGTGAAGTCCTACCACGGTATTTCGGTGGGCCTGTGCAAGACCCTGCGTCAGGAGAGCCCTCTGGGTGGTGGCCCGTCGGAGTTAGGCGGTGTGAGTTTGTTGTGAGTAGCGGCAAAAAGTGGAGTGCCCAGACTCTCCTGAAAGGGTGAGATCTGTAGGGGTCGGCACTCACAACAACTCACAACGCCTGCACTATATGCTCTCCTGACCGCTATTGTGGTGAGTTTGCGTTCTATTGTTAGGTTTTGTCAGCGTTGTGAGTCCCGCTGTGAGTTTCCCTGCTACAAAGCCCCTTTTCTCAGTTTTGGGACACAACACCGATGCCCATAACATCGCGTGGATACGACAAGTTGTTGTGTCCCAGCCAGTTAGCGGGCGACTCTGGATCAGGAGAGCCCTCGCGCGCCAAGCGGCCGGTGGTGCCCGCGGCTGATAGCCGGTAGGCCAATTGCACGGGCTGGAGATTTCCTCGTGGCCATTGGACGCCGGTCCAATCAACTGAACGCCAGCCCGCCGGCTCGCTACCCACCCGCCTTGTCCCTCCCTGGTCGGATGGGCATCTTGACCCATGCCCCCTGCTGATCCGGCCATTCAGCTATCCAGCGCCTATTACGAAGCCAGCGTCGCTGACTTCCTGGGCACCTCCCCGAACGAGATTCTCGGCTCCCTCAACAGTCACAGCCTCGGCGCCGTCGAAGAGACCCAGCGCTCCGCCTGGGCAACCGAGATCGAGCGTCTCAAGCCCGCGCTCGCTGGCCTGGCCGGCACCATCCTTCTCGAGTTCGATGTCCCCCGGATCGGCAGCCGCATCGACGCGGTCCTGGTCTCCGGTCCCGTCATCTTCCCCATCGAGTTCAAGGTCGGCGAGCATCGGCACCACCGCCAGGACATCGATCAGGTCTGGGATTACGCCCTCGACCTCAAGAACTTCCATAGCGGCAGCCACGCCTCCCCGATCGTCCCCATCCTCGTCGCCACCGAATCGCCCCACTCCGACACGACCCTCCCTGGTCCTCACGCCGACGGGGTCTCTCCACCCGCCCTCTGCGGCAGGGAAGGCCTGCGTCGGCTGCTCGATCTCGGGCTCAGTACCCGTACCGGGCCGCCACTCGACGGCACGGCCTGGGCCCGGAGCCCCTATCGGCCCACCCCAACGATCATCGAGGCCGCCCAGGCGATGTACGCCGGCCACTCGGTCGAAGCCATCGCCCGCCACGAAGCCGGCGTCCGCAACCTCCACGAGACCTCGGAACGAATCGAGCGCGTGGTGGACGAGGCCCGCGCCACCGGACACAAGGCGATCATCTTCGTCACCGGCGTCCCCGGGGCGGGGAAGACCCTCGTCGGACTCAACATCGCCACCAGGCGCCGAGACGCCGCGGAACCGACCCACGCCGTCTTCCTCTCCGGGAATGGGCCGCTCGTGGCCGTGCTCCGGGAGGCCCTGACGCGGGACGGGGTGGAGCGCCGGAAGGCGGAGGGGAAGAAGGGTCGCAAAGGCGACGTCGCCCAGGAGGTCAAGGCGTTCATCCAGAACGTCCACCACTTCCGCGACGCAGGCCTCAAGGACCTGCACGCCCCGGCCGACCATGTGGTGATCTTCGATGAGGCTCAGCGGGCCTGGAACCTCCGGAAGACGGTCAAGTTCATGCAGCAGCGGAAGAAGCGCCCGGGCTTCTCGCAGTCGGAGCCCGAGTTCCTCCTCTCCTACCTCGACCGCCATCCGGACTGGGCCGTCGTCGTCTGCCTGGTGGGTGGGGGCCAGGAGATCAATGAGGGCGAGGCGGGGATCTCCGCCTGGCTGGAGGCAGTCCGGACCCAATTCCCGAATTGGCGGGTCTATATCTCCCCGGAGCTCACCGACAGCGAGTACGCCGCGGGCCATGCCCTTGAGGCGCTCGCCGGCCGGCCCCACGTCACCAACGATGCAAACCTGCACCTCGGCGTCTCGGTCCGGTCCTTCCGGGCAGAGAACCTCTCTCGGTTCGTGAAGGCGGTCCTCGACTGCGACCGCGTCTCCGCCAGGGAGCTCCTCGCCTCCATGCGGGACCGCTACCCGATGATCCTCACTCGCGATCTCCACCGGGCCAAGCGCTGGATCAGGGAGCAGGCCCGCGGCACCGAGCGATACGGCCTCGTCGCCTCCTCCGGCGCCCAGCGCCTCAAGCCCCACGCCATCGATGTCCGGGTCGATGTGGACCCGGTGCAGTGGTTCCTCAATGATGCCGATGATACCCGGTCCAGCTATTACCTCGAGGACGCCGCGACCGAGTTCCAGGTGCAGGGGCTGGAGCTGGATTGGACCTGCGTCACCTGGGACGCGGACCTTCGATTTGGTGAGACGTGTTGGCAACATCACAGGTTCCGCGGCAGCAGGTGGGAGAAGCTCCACGCGGAAGACCTGCGGCAGTACCTGGTCAATGCCTACCGCGTGCTCCTCACCCGGGCCCGGCAGGGCATGGTGATCTTTGTGCCGGAGGGGGATCGGGAGGATCCGACGCGGAGTCCGGCGCACTACGATTTGACCTTCGCGTATCTGGCGGGGCTAGGAATCAGCGTGGTATGAGAGGGGGTGTCGTGTTGCGGCGTTGCGTGGCCTGACGCACGGCATACGCTACCTGTACTTCACTGAATCACGACCGGTTCAGGGCGCACCTCCTCGGTCCCAGGGAGGCCTCAGCGGCGAAGTGCCTCTGCTTTCTCATGCCCGTCCGATACTGGACCCACATCACCGTTGCCGACCGTGGTCGCGTTCGCGATATTAGTTGCAGCCCAAAGGAATGAGGATACCGTGGCAAGCAAGAAGGGGACGGCGGGTCGGTCTGGCATAGCTGGCAAGCGCGTCACAGAGGCCGTGCGGAAGGCCAAGAAGCAGTATGCCGGCGTTCGCGCCAAGCGTCCAGCCGCCTGGAAGAAGGGCGGCCGGGAATATGCCCGAGTGCTCGGGCACTTCGGTGATGCCGGACTACGATAGACAAGTCTTCCTCAACGTCCCCTTCGACGCCCGCTACCTCAAACTCCTTCGCGCCCTCGTTTTTTCGGTCCACGCCTGCGGTCTCACCGCCCGATGCGCGCTCGAGAAGGACGACGGCCGGACCTTGGGCTCTTCCTTGGTGCTCGCCACTACGGCCCACCCGATCAGGGTCGCAAAGCCTGCCTGATCCTGGACCAGGAGCGCTTCCGATACCAGATCTTCTGCTCCGACATCGCTGGCCAGGACGTGCGGGCCCATGGCAACGAGGTCGGCCGTGCGTTGACCGCCGTCAGACACTGGTTGCAGACCCACGGAACGGTTCTCTGTACTGATCGCGGCGAGCGGGCGCATGGCCTAGGGCAGAGGTAACGTGGGTGTCTAGCGGGGGAGCTTACGGCCACTTTCGTCGTTGACTCCCTTGGTTCTCATAGCCACCCACCATCCCACCTCGCCCGGGTACCGCCGATTGAGCAGCCGCTGCAGCCCTCGGTCAGATGCGATCCGCTTGAAGCAAGATGCCGGGAAGCTGGCGCTCTCGCCCAGCTCGTCCGCAGCCATCACCTGGCCCTTCGGCGTCGCTTGAACACCTGACATCAGCCGGTAGACCTTCCAGCGCACCAGCGAAGCGGGGTAGTCCCTGTTGTCCACGCAAATGGCATAGCCGATTCGGGCCTTGGCCCTTCCGAGGCGCATCGCTCTACCTCCACGGTAACGGTGCAGATGATGAGGCATCGCGCGCCTTGAGGGATCCCTCGGTCGCTACTCTCCCTCGGGCTGACAAACAGCCGCTGCGCTGCCGCAGGTGAGCGGCGACGGGCGCGCCGCTCGGCGGTCCCACCAATCCTGTGCGGCCGCCCGACGACGCGAGCATGCGGTGGCGTGAGGCACCCATCTCCCGGTACCTCAAGAGATCCCTCGGTCGTTTCGTGACCGAGCGACCCTTGGGAGCACGGCAGTGCGACCCGCCGCGAGGGAATCCTTCAGGGCGTTCTCGGCCTGACAAACAGCCGCGGCGCTGCCGCAGGTGAGCGGCGACGGGCGCGCCGCTCGGCGGTCCCACCAATCCTGTGCGGCCGCCCGACGACGCGAGCATGCGGTGGCGTGAGGCACCCATCTCCCGGAACCTCAAGAGATCCATCGGTCGCCGCCGCGCGTGCTCGCGGCTGAAGCGCGCTCTCCCTCGCTCCCGGGTCGCCGCTAGGCGGCTCCCAAGGCTCGCTCGGTCGTCGGAAGGCGTCACTGAAGTGACCGCAGGCTGTGTCAATGCCGATTGAATGTGGGACACGCTCTGTGGGAACAGGGCGCGCACCATGCGAACCGCCGGCACGAGGTCGGAGTCCCCGGAGATGAGCAGTGCGCGGTCGAACCGGTCCTGGTGTGCGTCTCTCAGAAGGTGGAGCGCGATGTTGACATCGGTCTCCTTTTCCTCGTGGTCGGTCCACGCGCTTTCGCAGTTTCGACAGGCGCGGTCCTTCGCCTTGAACACACCCATGACGGGGTGGACACCGGTCGCCTCCAGGGCGACGACAAGCGCGCGGTGCCGGGCGTACGCGGCGGTCCGCCAAGTCGCCTAGGCGGAGAAGTAGTAGACCTCGGTGAGGAGCTGCTCTGGAGGAGGGGCAAACTCCAGGCAGAGCCGCCGCAGATCCAGCCATGTCAGATGGTGCTGGCCGGTCACGTCAAGCGCGTGATGGAGATTGAAGCCGTCAATGAACGCTGTGACGCGCATCGGCGCACCTGGAAACGGGAAAGCCCGTGGACCGTAGCCCACGGGCACCACCAGGACGTACCCGGCAGGATAAAGCACTTTCAATATACACGATTGTCAAGAGCAGGAATACGCGCCCTCATAGCGTAAGCTCCCCCCTCGGCGCTGTCTCCCTGGTGAGACTCTGCCCAGGACAGTGCCGACCCATCCAACAGCCAAATGCAGGAATCACAAGCAGTTGCCGCCTGGCGCACCAGACGGCACACCTGTTGCACCTCCACCCCCGTGGCAGGCGGAGATTGTCCACCTGCATAACACGGTCGTACGGATTGCGGGGTACTGCGTAGTACTCGTTGGAGGCGCTGGGAAGCGCCAGCGGTTCAGTCATACCGCGCACCTCCGCCAACGAACCCCCGGTCCGCCTCGCGGATGCCATAGCCGCGAGTGATGGCCTCTCCGAGGCGCAGCAACGACGGAACGCCAGCGGCACCAGCCTCGGCCCCCGGGGATCCCCCGGGGGTCGTAGGCTTTCTGGGGCTGTCATCCCGAGCCAGCGCCCCGAGCGGCCCTTGGGAGCACGTCAGTGCGACCCGCCGCGAGGGAATCCTTCAGGACTCCCTCGGGATGACAAGATGTGCAGCGGCCAGCGGGTGAGGACCCCGGAGCGGGCGTGCGTCCGCCCCACCCGGGTTGCGACCCCTCCCGCACGAGCGGGAGCCGAGCCCGCGGAGGGGTCATCAACCCGCGCTGCCGCCGCCTTCCCGTCCGTCCGCCTGTCCGCCCGCTTGCCCGCCCGTCCGCCCGCCCGCCCGTCCGCCCGTCCGCCTATGATCGCTGCCCGAGCAGGAATCCGGCCCACGTCGTGGCAACGTCGCTTCAGCGACAACAGCCGAGCCGTCGCTTTAGCGACGAGCCGGCGCGCAGGGATCCGCTGCGCGAGCGCGCGTCGGCAGGGCGTCACTGAAGTGACCGCTGGCTGGCACCCTCGCTCGCCTTGAGAGATCCCTCGGTCGCTACACTCCCTCGGGATGACAACGCCCGCCCGCCCGTCCGCCCGTCCGCCCGTCCGCCTGTCCGCCTGTCCGCCCGTCCGCCCGTCCGCCCGTCCGCCCGTCCGCCTGTCCGTCCGCCCGTCCGCCTGTCCGCCCGTCCGCCCGTCCGCCTGTCCGCCTGTCCGCCTGTCCGCCTGTCCGCCTGTCCGCCTGTCCGCCCTCCCGCCTCGCCCCCGCACGCTGACCACTCGCCCCCTCACGCTGACCAACCACTCCCGCCGATTGACCACGCACGGTTGCGTGCTGACCAGGCGCGTCGCCGATTGACCACTCGGCCCCGCCAATTGACCGCGCGCCCCCGCGCACTGACCGAGTGGCCCCGCCGATTGACCGGGCACGGTTGCGTGCTGACCAGGCGCGTCGACGATTGACCACTCGGCCCCGCCGATTGACCATGCGCCCCCGCGCGCTGACCGAGTGACCCCGCCGATTGACCAGGCACGCCCGCCGATTGACCAACCACGTCCGCACATTTCCGCCACGATTCCGCGGCCTCTCGCGGCTCCGAAACCCATTTCCGCCGCCTCCCCGCACGCTGCGGCACCGTGGCACGCTAGCTGCGTTAGGCATCCGCGACCGCCCGACGTATCGGGACGTCGTCGCGGTGCCGCTCCGTCGCTCCCCCGAAGGGCGCCGGCCTTATTCACCAGGAGTAATGGAAGTTCCCTCAGAAAGGAGTACCTGTATGCGTACCAATACCCGACTCAAGCTCGACATGGCGGGGCGCGCCCTGGGGTTCTGTCGCCTTCACCCCGACGCCAACCCCTCCACCGAGCTCGTCACCGCCCGATTGGGCGAGTTGGTGGGCCAGACGATCGCCATCGGTCAGCAGCGACGCGAGGCCGAAGTAACCGCCGCTGCCGCCGTCGGCGAGAAGGAAGCGCTGCGTGAGGTAATCGCGGGGAAGCTGACCTCGCTGGCCGGCATCTCCAAGGTGGTCGCGCAGTTCAAACCCGCGGTGGGTGTCCACCGTCGCCTGCCGCGGGGCAAGGTCAGCGAACCCGCCTTCCTGAGCATCGCCCGCGTCGCGGTGGCGGGTGCGCTGGCGAACCGGGAGCTTTTCCTGCAGCACGGCATGCCGGACACGCTGCTGCAGGAGATGACCACCGACCTCGATACCTACGAGGCCGCCATCCTCCGCCAGCGCAATGCCGAAGTGACCGAGGTGGGCGCCAATGCCGAACTCGAGGCGGTGACCGCCGAGATCATGGGGGTGGTGAAGCACCTGGATTCGCTGCATCGGCTTCGCTTCAAGGACAACACGGAGCTGAAGGCCGGGTGGAAGAGCGCCCGGAACGTCGCCTGGAGAAACGCCGATCCCACTGCGGGGCCGGTGACCCCTCCCCTCATGCTGCCGCCGGCTGAAAGGACCAGCGCTGCGTGAGGCCCCGGACAACAGCAATCCCCTGACCGAAGCACCACTCGGCCAGGGGATTTGTCCTGTCTCCCGAGTGTCCACCCCGGTGGACATCGTCTCCTCCGCGAGACTCCGAACGCCGCCCGCCCAACCACTGGATCGGTCGCCTTACACACCCACTCGCACCGCTCGCGGGTGAAGGCCAAGCCTAACGCCGACAACAACTTTCCCCCGCACGCCTGTCCGCCTGTCCGCCTCTCCGCCCGTCCGCCTCTCCGCCCCTCCGCCCTAACTGGCATACTCCTCGCGTCTACCCCCGCCAGAACCCCCCGATCTGTCCCCCAGCACCACATCTGAAGTGAGACCGCGCCTGACGCTTCATTAGATCTCCGTACCCCGTCGTACGTCGAAAGGAGTGGATCCATGCGTACCAATGATCAGCGGAGGCTGGATCGTGTCGTCCCGGTGCTGGCCTACTGTCGGCTCGACACCGGCCTCTGTCCAGCGGCGCTCGCCGCCGTCGCTCGCCTGGAGAGTCTCTCCACTCGCACCCGATCGCGCCTCGCCGCCGTGCTCCGGGCCCGCAGCGAGCTCTCCGCCGCGACGAGAGTCCGGGACCAGCTCATGGGTCCACTGCGGTCGGTGCTGGGCCAGATTGTTCGCCTGGCCGTCGCGGCGGCGCTGCAGGAGGGCGACCCCGGGCTTCAAGCCGAATTTCGGATCGGTGCCTTGACGAAGACCATCCCGCTTGACGCGGCCCGGGTCGCGCTCGACACCGCCACCCGCCATCGGGATCTGCTGCTGAGGTATGGCATGCCGGAGGAGCTGCTGGATCGCCTGCGCACGGAGCTGGACCGTTACGCCGCCGCCTTGCAACAGCAGGCCGAGGCCAGCGCCACCATCGGGGCGGCCAATGCCGATCTCGCCGCGGCCGCCCGTGAGGGGGTGGGTATCATCCGTCATCTCGACGCCCTCAATCGGATCCGGTTGGCAGGGGACCCGGAGCGCCTCGCCGAGTGGCAGCGGGTCCGGGCCATCCGCTGGGCTAGCCGCTCCGCGGGGCGTGCTCCCGAGCTGGGCTCCCTCGCCACCGAGTGATCGGAGCGGGGGGTGGGCAGCGAGCGATCCCTCCGGGCTGGCACCCTCGCTCGGCTTGAGAGATCCCTCGGTCGCGTTGTGACCGAGCGGCCCTTGGGAGCACGTCAGCACGACCCGCCGCGAGGGAATCCTTTAGGGCTCCCTCGGGATGACAACTGGTTCGGCGGCTAGCGGGTGAGGACCCCGGAGCGGGCGTGCGTTCGCCCTACCCGGGTTGTGATCCATCCCGCACACGCGAGAGCCGAGCCCGCGGAGGGGTCATCATCCCGCGCAGCCGCCCTCACCTCACGCTCGGCGGTCCCACCAATCCTGTGCGGCCCCCCGACGGCGCGAGCATGCGGTAGTGCGAGGCACCCATCGGTCGGAACCCCAAGAGATCCCTCGGGATGACAACTGGTTCGGCGGCTAGCGGGTGAGGACCCCGGAGCGGGCGTGCGTTCGCCCTACCCGGGTTGTGATCCATCCCGTACACGCGAGAGCCGAGCCCGCGGAGGGGTCATCATCCCGCGCAGCCGCCCTCACCTCACGCTCGGCGGTCCCACCAATCCTGTGCGGCCCCCCGACGACGCGAGCATGCGGTAGCGCGAGGAACCCTTCGCTCGGAACCCCAAGAGATCCCTCGGTCGTCGGCAGGAGTCACTAGATCGGCAGATTTCGGGACTGCGCTGCCATCGTTGGGTACCGGCCACGAGCATCCTTGGCGTAGTGTGGGAGGATGCAGACCACGCGCTATTTCGAGGAGCAGGTACTGCGCAAGCGCCCCTACCTCCGGCGTGAGTGGATCGAAGCCGTTCTCAGCGCCCCGACCCACCAGGAGGTTCAGGCCGATGGTCGAATCCGGCACTGGGCCTATATTCTTCCGCTGGGCCGATGGCTCCGAGTCGTCACGCTTCGGGACGGCCGAACCGTCCATAACGCCTTTCCCGATCGTGACTTCAAGGCACCGTCCAGATGAAACTCCTGTACTACCCCGAGACGGATTCGCTCTACATCGATCTGGCCGACCGCCCGAGCGCCGACTCCAGGGAGGTGACCCCGGGTGTGGTCCTCGACTTCGACGCGGCAGGTGAGTTGGTGGGGATCGATATCGATCGGGCCAGCGTGCACCTCGACCTGTCGGGTCTGGAGGCCGGGAGCGTGCCGGTGGAACTGGTGGGGGTGCGGAAGCCTTGAACGGTGTGGCGGGAAGGCAGGAGCGCCGCCCGCCATGTCATGCTGAGCCTCAACTGACTCTCTCGGGATGACAACCAGTCGCGGCGCTGCCGCAGGTGAGCGGCGGCGGGAGCGCCGCTCGGCGGTCCCACCAATCCTCTGCGGCCGCCCGACGTCGCGAGCATGCGGTAGCGCGAGGCACCCGTCTCTCGCAACCCCAAGAGATCCCTCGGTCGCGCCGCGAGGGGATCCTTTAGGGCTCCCTCGGGGTGACAACCCGTCTGCCGGTCCGCCTTCCAGCTCTGCTCACCGGCGCTGCCACCGGCGAGGAGCCCTTCGCCCGTGCAGGAGTGCGATGACGAGGCACTCCGTGCTGCGGATCCTGAAGTAGACGCTGTATGGAAAGCCGGGGAGGGTGGCGCGGCGAATTTCGTCGAATACGATGGGGAATTGTTTCGCGGATTTACTCAGAAGATCGTATGTCGCCTCGGTCGCTGCGACGAATCGCCTGGCCGCTCGCGGCGAGCGTGCGGAGTACCATTCCACCGCCTCAGCGAATTCCGCCAGGGCCGCGGAACGCACCCGTACTCGGTAGCTCACCGCAGGCGATTGTTGAGCTGCTCGATCGCCTGGGCGGCGTCGATGCCTTCGTCGGGGTTGGCGTCGATATCCAGAGACCGGCGCTCCAGTTCGGCCCGTTCCTCCGGACTCAGCGGCGGAGCCTGGTCCAGGCTGTCCCAGAGCTGGCCGATGAGTTCGAGCCGTTGTTCGGTCGATAGACCGGTGAAGTCGAGTGCTGGCTTGGCCATGAGAGCAATTTGGGGATTCGGGATAGGAATCGCAACGCGGCGCTGCTCGCCACTCAATCTGGCAGACCATCGCCAGCGGGCCGTACCCCAAGCCATGCATCGGTGAGCGGGAAAATGCATGGCACTTCTGACTCCCTCGGAATGACAACCAGCCGCGGCGCTGCTGCAGGCGAGCGGCGGCGGGAGCGCCGCTCGGCGGCCCCACCAATCCTCTGCGGCCGCCCGACGACGCGAGCATGCGGTAGTGCGAGGCACCCATCGGTCGGAACCCCAAGAGATCCCTCGGTCGCGTTGTGACCGAGCGGCCCTTGGGAGCACGTCAGTGCGACCCGCCGCGAGGGAATCCTTTAGGGCTCCCTCGGGATGACAATCCGTCCGCCTGTTTGCGGACCCGACCTCAGCGCTGCGCGATGAGGTGGTCGTAGTCTGCGTGTGGGCCGATCCAGAACCAGACGACGGTACCCCCCTCACGGATGCAGAGCGCACGGTAGCCCAGGCCAACCCTGGCCGAAAAGATGGGGTCTGTTGGGTGGACTTGCTTGAATTGCAGCGCGGCGTGCCAAGGATCGTTGGCGAAGAGCAGATAGGCGATTCGGGCCTTGGCACGAATGTCTGGCGGCAGGGCCGCCAGTGCCTTTCGAAATCGCTGGGTGGTTCTGGAATTTACTGCGTGTTCGAATCCAGTGGTTCGGTCCGACCGGCCCGGTACTCTTCGACAGCCTCTCTGGCCAGCCTGGAAAGCACCTCCCCGGAACGGTCGAACGAACCCTGCCAGCGCGGCTCCGCGTGCATTTCGACGAGGATCGCCGCCGCCAGGGCATCCTGATCGGATGGGGAGAGACGCGAGGCCGCGGCGAAGGCTTCCTCAAGCAGCTTGGTCATGGGGAGCCTCCTGTAGGGACAAGCATCAATCTAACAGGCTCGGTTCGGGGCCCGCAGTTGATTCAACGCACCCCGAAGCAATGTGACGCTGGGGCCGCCATGAGCGGGGCCCGCCATGTCATCCCTCCGTCGTTTCATGGCCGAGCGACCCTTGGGACCACGGCAGTGCGACCCCGCCGCGAGGGAATCCTTCAGGGCTTACTCGGGATGACAACCTCGGCTCGCGGCGGCTGAGCGGCCTCCTCGATGCCCGACTACGAGCGGCAGGTCTTCCTCAACGTTCCGTGCGACGCCCGCTATCTCAATCTCCTCCGCGCCCTCGTTTTTTCGATCCATGCCTGCGGGCTCACTGCTCGATGCGCGCTCCAGAAGTCGGAGCTTGGGCTCTTCCTTCTCTGTAGTCCAGACACCCTTCCAACGGACCCAGCCGCTGTCACACCCGCCCCGCACATTGCGTCGGGCGCCCTGCGGACCGGTCGCTCTCCCGTCATCGGCCGGTACCCACCGCCCCGCTCACTACGGCCATCTGACGGCGCCTCACTAGCTTTGGCTCCACGCCTGCAAGAGGAGGCATACCATCATGGGATCGCCCGAACTACTGCTCGTCGCTGCCGTCGCCGCCGTCATCGCGGCCATCGGCGCCCTCGTCCTGGTCTTCCGCAGCAGAGCCGATACCGCCGGCGCGGAGCGAGCAGTACGAGAAGAATCGCGCGTTGCCCGGGAGGAACACGCCGCCGCCGCCCGGGCCCTGCGCGAGGAGGTCTCCGCCGCCGCCAAGGCGTCGGCGGATACCGTGGTCCGCCTGCTCGGAGAGCTCCGGGAACAGGTCGGAACCTCCCTCCACGAAGGCCGGGAGGGAGTGCAGCAGACCCTCTCCGAGAATGCCACGAGCCAGAAGGACCAGGTCGAGGCGATGGCGCGTCGCCTGGCGGAGCTCTCGGATAGCCTGCAGGCCGCCCTCGAGCGCTTCCGTGAAGGGGTCGACCAGCGCCTGAAGGAGATCCAGGAAGGGAATGAGAAGAAGCTCGAGGAGATGCGCGTCACCGTCGACGAGAAGCTGCAGGGGACCCTCGAGCGCCGGCTGGGTGAGTCCTTCAAGCAGGTGAGCGAGCGGCTGGAAGCGGTGCACCGCGGCCTGGGCGACATGCAGACGCTGGCGACCGGGGTGGGCGATCTCAAGCGGGTGCTGACCAATGTGAAGACCCGGGGCGTGTGGGGTGAGTACCAGCTCGGATCGATCCTGGAGCAGATCCTTACCCCGGATCAATACGTCAGCAACTACAAGCCACGGGATGATTCCGGAGAGGTAGTCGAGTTCGCGATCCGGCTCCCCGGGCGGGATCCGTCGGGAGATCCGGTCTTCCTCCCGATCGACAGCAAGTTTCCCCAGGAGGACTACCAGCGGCTGCTGGACGCGGTGGAGCGCGCCGATCCGGAGGGGCTGCAGGAGTCCACCGTCGCACTCGTCCGTGCCGTTCGGAGCTGCGCCCGCGACATCAGCGACAAGTACATCCATCCTTCGGCGACGACCGACTTCGGCATCATGTTCCTCCCCACCGAGGGGCTGTATGCCGAGGTGCTGAGACAGCCGGGCCTGGTCCAGGAAATTCAGCGCATCTACAGCGTGGTCATCGCCGGGCCGACCACACTGTCGGCCCTCCTGTCCAGCCTCCGGATGGGGTTCAAGACCCTCGCCATCGAGCAGCGCTCCAGCGAGGTCTGGAAGGTCCTCGGCGCAGTGAAGGCCGAATTCGGCAAGTTCGGCGAGGTACTCGACAAGGTGAAGCGGCAGCTCGCGACGGCGAGCCAGACCCTGGAGAGCACCGGAGCCCGCTCCCGCGCCATGGAGCGCAAGCTGCGGGAAGTGGAGACGCTGCCTGGCGCGCTGGCCGAAACGGTGTTGGGGCTGTCGCCAGCGGGGGCTGGCGCCGAGGCGGACGACATTTCTGCCGAGGGGCCAGAGTTGCAGACGACTGAGGAGTCGGAGGCAGCCGCTGGCTGATCACCTCATCCCGGCCCAAACTCTCTACTTCCTATGCAGGACGACGAGCACGTGTATAGCTTAGTGATGTTTTCTATACATGTTGATGGCAACTTGGAGAGCAGATGACCGGAATCAGGCCGCTCCACACCATCGATTCGTCACGTTTCGACACACCTGAGATCCTCAGGCGCTTGGCCGCGGCCAGCCGTCAGCTCGCCGAGCTGAAGGGCGTTGCAGCCTCGATTCCCAATCAGGCCATACTGATCAACACGCTCGGCCTCCAGGAGGCGCGGGACAGTTCGGCCATTGAAAATATTGTCACCACCGACGACGACCTCTTTCGAGGGGACCTCTTCCCCGACGAACCGGGGAGCCCTGGCGCGAAGGAGGTGCTGCGCTACCGGCTTTAGAAGGCTTCCTGGAACAGCGCTCAAGGATGGTGCCGGGCAAGTCGTCTACACCCCGCCTCAGGATCCCGATGCGATCGTGGCGAGGATGGGGGAGCTCGAGCGTTTCATCAATGAGACTGCGCTGTCGCCAGCGGACCCGCTCATCAAGATGGCGCTGATCCACCATCAGTTCGAGCGCATCCACCCCTTCTACGACGGCAACGGCCGCACCGGGCGGATCATCAACGTCCTCTACCTGGTACAGCAGGGGTTGCTCGAGATCCCCGTCCTCTATCTCAGCCGACAAATCGTGCGAACCAAGGCCGACTACTACCGGCTGCTGCAGGCCGTGCGGGATGGCGATGCCTGGGAGGAGTGGGTGGAGTATGTGCTCCTGGCTGTAGAGGTCACCGCGCGGGAAGGCATCGCCTCGATCGGGGCGATTCGGCAGCTCCTGCTTGACGTCAAGCACCGGATTCGCGAACGGCACCGGTTCTACACCCAGGACCTCATCAACAGTCTCTTCTCGCACCCGTACACGAGGATTCAGTTCATCGAGCGCGACCTGCGGGTCTCTCGGCTCACCGCTACCCGGTATCTTGACGCGCTGGCGGAGGATGGAATGCTCTTGAAGGGGAAGGTGGGTCGGTCCAACTACTATATCAATCAGCCCCTGCTCGGAGTTCTGGCCGGCAATGTTGCGACCCCTGGTGCGACGGAGGATCGATAGCTGATCCCGGCCCCGAAAGCGGACAGGGCACACCAGTTACCCGACGCTGTTTCGCTGTCCAGAGCAGCGGGCCGCCTCCAGTATTGATCTGATTTAGTGAGTTTATGCATCTTTGATAATATCGACAATATCATTGAGGAGGCGGAGCTCGAATCCCTAACGCCTTTGCACCGACGCAGCCCGCAGCACGATCCGGGGAACGTCATGGAGCCCCATCAACATGACGCCGGTCGGGTCAGTTTACTGACCCCCTGCCGAGCCGCGCCGGTCGCGGCTGAAGCCGCGGCTCGGCAGGAGCGGTCGCTGAAGCGACCTGACCGGTGCGATCAGCCGGGCATCTCCGGTGGCGCGTCGTGGTACACGATCCGGGGAACGTCATGGCGCCCCATCAACATGATGCCGGTCGGGTCAGTTTACTGACCCCCTGCCGAGCCGCGGCTTTAGCCGCGGATCAGCAGGGCATCCCGGGTGGCGCGTCGTGGTACACGATCCGGGGAACGTCATGGAGCCCCATCAACATGATGCCGGTCGGGTCAGTTTACTGACCCCTCGCCGAGCCGCGGCTTTAGCCGCGGATCAGCAGGGCATCCCGGGCGGCGCGTCGTGGTACACGATCCGGGGAACGTCATGGAGCCCCATCAACATGACGCCGGTCGGGTCAGTTTACTGACCCCTTGCCGAGCCGCGCCGGTCGCGGCTGAAGCCGCGGCTCGGCAGGAGCGGTCGCTGAAGCGACCTGACCGGTGCGATCAGCCGGGCATCTCCGGTGGCGCGTCGTGGTACACGATCCGGGGAACGTCATGGCGCCCCATCAACATGATGCCGGTCGGGTCAGTTTACTGACCCCCTGCCGAGCCGCGGCTTTAGCCGCGGATCAGCAGGGCATCCCGGGTGGCGCGTCGTGGTACACGATCCGGGGAACGTCATGGCGCCCCATCAACATGATGCCGGTCGGGTCAGTTTACTGACCCCCTGCCGAGCCGCGGCTTTAGCCGCGGATCAGCAGGGCATCCCGGGCGGCGCGTCGTGGTACACGAACCGGGGAACGTCATGGAGCCCCATCAACATGATGCCGGTCGGGTCAGTTTACTGACCCCTTGCCGAGCCGCGGCTTCAGCCGCGGATCAGCAGGGCATCCCGGGTGGCGCGTCGTGGTACACGATCCGGGGAACGTCATGGAGCCCCATCAACATGATGCCGGTCGGGTCAGTTTGCTGACCCCTCGCCGAGCCGCGGCTTTAGCCGCGGATCAGCAGGGCATCCCGGGCGGCGCGTCGTGATACACGAACCGGGGAACGTCATGGAGCCCCATCAACATGATGCCGGTCGGGTCAGTTTACTGACCCCTTGCCGAGCCGCGGCTTCAGCCGCGGATCGTGGATCGCCATCCGCCCATCCCCCCATCCCCCCATCCCCCCATCCCCCCATCCCGCCATCCGCCCATCCCCCCATCCCGCCCATCCGCCCATCCCCCCATCCGCCCATCCCCCCATCCGCCCGCCCGCCTTTCCGCCCGCCCGCCTTTCCGCCCGCCCGCCCGCCCGCCCGTCCGTCCGTCCGCCCGCCACTCCCTCGCGCCGAGCGCCGCTGCGCGGCTCCCGAGGGCGCCTCGGTCGCCCCCTTTCCGCCCTAATGTCCCACCCCTCTGCTATGCTGGAGCAGCCGCATACCGGTCGCAACTACGCAAAGGCTCCCCATGCCTTATCCTCTCTGGAAACATGGACCCTGCTGTTCGGATCGCACCTGGCTGTCATCGCAACCGGCATGCACCGAGTGCAATCGCCCTGGCGTCTTCGACGGCTGGCACCTCTCCATGCACGAGGCCATGGCGCAGTACCAGTACGTCTACGGGCTTAAGCCGCTGGGGCCGCACCGCGCCTTGGCGGATGGTCTGCTCACGCCGCTGCGCGCCGGTTGCAGCCGCTGCGACGGTCGAGGCATCGTCACCATCGCCGGTGGGGAGTGGCTCGCCTGTGCCCGGTGTGAGGGCACCGGTGGGACGTGGGCCGTGTCGGATCTCACCCTGCAAGCGACGATGGCCACGGTGCTCGATCGCTTTCCCGCGGCAGCTGCGCCCGAGGTCCCGTCCGACTTCCTGAGCGGTACCGCCGTGCTCGACCTGGACAGCCAGTCCATGCGTGGCGCCCGTGGCCGCCGGTCGCGCCATGCGGCATCAGTGCAGGTGGCGGATCCGCGGCAGCCACCCGCGCCGCCGGCAGCGGCGGCTCCACCGGCGGCGACTCCACCCCCAGCCGTGGCCCCGCCTCACGCATCCGACACCGGCCGAGGCGCCTACTGGTGGCTCTGGCTCGCGGCGGTGCTGGTTCGGGGGCTGGTGGCGATGGCGTCGCGTTAGG
The DNA here is from genome assembly GCA_963726955.1 of uncultured Gemmatimonadales bacterium. Classification (GTDB taxonomy): domain Bacteria; phylum Gemmatimonadota; class Gemmatimonadetes; order Gemmatimonadales; family GWC2-71-9; genus JADJOM01. The sequence goes on from CAVSEC010000019.1 coordinate 26,931, forward strand.
CTCCGCGGTATCAGCGCCATCCTGCCGTGGGCTGCGCCTTCTTCCCGACCCCTCGCCTCCTCCACTTGAGCCCCTGCTTCGGGGATGCCCGGGAGGCCCTGGCGTTGAGGGAGGGCGAATGGTCAGGGTGGGACCACGGAACCTCAGCCCCTACGGATAACAGATCCCCGCGTTCGCCGGATCCTGGCTCGACGAGGCCACCGGCGCGAGGCTCAGGGTCCCGACCGGGGTGTTCAGCAGGAGCCCGCCCAGCCATCGGAACCCGCTCTTGTAGGCGCAGAGGCGTGCCGGGCTCGGCGTCACCTGGGTGACCGTCACCTGGATCAGCCCCGGAAGATGCACGGTGCAGGCGTCGTGTATTCCCGGGTCGTTGCAGTCGATCACCAGATAGGCGGCTGGTCCACGTGATGTATGGGGACTGCCCACGGCCACCCAGGCGGCGTTGTAACGGATGAATGCCTGCCACTCGTACGGCTGCGCGCCGGAGATGGCGTAGCCCGCCGGCAGCGTGGGACTTACCGAGGCGTTGAACTCCGCCGGCGCCGGCGTCGGGCCACCGCCGCTACCGCCGCTGCCGCCGCCACCACCGCCCCCGCTACCCATGGGGTAGCTGTTCGAGCAGGCGAGCAGGAGGCAGGCGGCGCACAACGAACCAGATAGCCAGAAACGCCAGACCATGGCCACCTCCAGTCCAGGTCACGGTTCCTCACAAGGATGAAGCGAGTTGCAATGTCTGGTCGCCCGGCACACCGGCATCGCCTTCCTTCAGGATCGCGACAATCCGGGGCTTCCGTTTGGTGCCGCCGGTGCGCTCCAAGGCCCCCTTCCATTGTGCCTCGGCCAGGGGAGTGTACGACCTGACCTGAGCGCGGGGAATACACATCGAGATCGGGACCGGTTGAGCAATCCCAGTCGGGGCGTCGCTTCAGCCTCTGGCTCGCATGCCGCGGCGGGGGCCTAGTTGACCTGGATGGCCGTCAGTTTGCCGTCCCATCCCGCTATCAGCAGGAGACCGTCCTGGGTGAGCGCAAGCTGGCCACCGACCGGATAGGACCAGGCAATGCGATGCGCAGTCAGGTCGGCTGCCCAGGTCGTGGTTGCGCTGCTGAGCAGGAGCAGATTTTGGGTGACCAGCATCGGCCCCTGCAACCCGGGTGGTGTGGCGACGCTCCAGAGGAGCCCGCCATCGCTCTCCCGCCGGGCGTCGATCGTCGGTCCGTTCTGCACATACACGATGCCATTGGCGAGCGAGAGCTGGCCGGCATAGGCCCCGGTGAGCGACCACCCGATCTGGTGGTTTGTGAGGTCGAACGACAGCAGCCGGCCGGACTGAGTCGTCAGCAGCGTCTCACCGCTTCCGAGGACCGGAGAAGCGTCCATCGACCAGCCGATCCAGTTGAATGCCGGATCAGGGATGTGGTCGATGGCCGCCCCGGTGCTTGCGTCGGCCACGGTGACCTCCGGGGTATACAGCCCGGTGTAGGCGTACACCATGCCGCCGCGCACGGCAGGGGTGAAGTTGTCGTACTGATTGAGGCCGAGGAACCAGCGCGTGCTCCCGTCGCTGGTGTTGAAGGCGTACATCCCCCCATACGTTCCGCCGGCCATGTAGAGCGTCTGACCGTCGATGACCGGTGCCATATAGCGGGACCACTGATTGCCGTAGCCTGTGTGGAAACGGAGGCCGCCGGTGCTCGCATCGAAGCTCCAGAGGTAGGAATCCCCCTGGCCGCCGGTAGCGACGTAGACACTGCCGTCGGCGTAGGCCGGCGGATCGACGGAATGGATCTGCCCGAAATCGTAGCTCCATTGTATCGCCCCGGTCGCGGCATCGATCGTGTACAGCAGCTGCTGTCCGAAATAGGCATCGGTGGAGACGTAGATGTGGCCACCACCCGCCGTCGCCGGGGTGAGGCTGCTGCCGGTTGCGAGGCTCACGCTCCAGCGGGGGGTGAACTGCACCGGATCGAGGACGGCGGGGATGTAGCCGGTGTGAGAGGCATTGCCCTGGTAGGTCGTCCACTCGGTGGTGACCTGACTCCAGTCGAGGGTGGGATGCGGGAGGCTCAGGACCGAGACGGTATCGGCTGCGGCGTCACAGGTCGCCCGGATGCTGGCGGTGCCCGCACCGACCATCGTCAGGACACCGGTGCTGTCCACCTGGAGCAGGTTGGGATTGTCCGATGTCCATGTCGCATGCCGGTCGGTTCGCACGTTGCCGAAGGCGTCCACGATGGTCGCCTGCAGCGCCATCGTGGCCCCGACGTAGCCTGCGGGGTCGGTCGGAGTCAGCGTGACGGTGGCGACCGGCACGTCGCGCACGACGATATCGGCTGTGAACGTTGCGCCTTCTGATCGAATCGTGAGGCGCGCGGTCCCCGGCTTCCTGGCCTCGAGGGAGGCGGCTGAGCTGCCCGGATACAGCGCCAGCACCGTGGTATCCGAACTGGCCCAGCTCAGGTCAGCCCGCGTGACCAGGTGATGGTCGGCGTCGTAGGTGTTCGCCACGATGTAGTAATGGCCGCCCACGAACACCGAGTCGGCCGCCGGGAGTCCATCGATCCCGATGAAGGCCACCAGGCCGTTTGGTCCGCTGTCATTGCCGCAGGCCCACGCGGCGGCCAGCACCGCCAGCCCTGCGCCCGTCGCTCTCCAAGACATGTCCACCTCGCGCCTGGTCTAACGGAAAGGAGGCTGGGAGTGCCGCCCCTCGGGCCAACTTACCACCGGTTCGCGCACTGGCCAGTGGGCGAACCGGGCCAGAAGAATTCGCCTGGGGCCCACGAGCCGGACCCCAAGCGATCCCTCGGTCGCTCCGTGACTGAGCGGGAATCCTTCAGGGCTCCTTCGGGATGATGAGACCCGGTGTCCGGATCGATCACTTCTTGCGTGCTGGTCGCTTCTTCCGGACGGTCGGCTTCCGGTGCGCCATCGCGTAGGCGCGGAGCACCGCATTCATCCGGGTCTGATAGCCTGGTCCCCCCGATTTGAACCACCCCACCACTTCCGGATCCAGCCGCAGGAACACGCCCTGCTTGGTGAGGGGCGGCATCCAGGTCGCCTGCCGGAACCACTCGTCCGTGAGGATCGGTGCGGCATCAGGGTCGGCGGCCACGGCGGCCTCGATCTCCGCATCGGTCAGGCGCTCGACCCGGCTCCAGTCAGTCCGGCTCTTGTGCTTCAGGGGGTCGTACCGCACGGTACGCTCGCGCTTCGCGGCCATTCGCCCTCCGTGCCGAGATGATGCGCAGCACTGCGCCGCGCGGGGTGTACACGACTGAGAGAAGCTTGCCTCCGACGGGTCCCACGGCGACGATGCGCATCTCGCCGTAGTCACGGGGGCGCTGGGTCAGCCGGAGGAACGGGCCCTCGAACACCGCGACCGCATCCACGAAGTCGATACGATGCTTCTGCAGGTTGTCGAGGCGCTTCACCGGATCCCACTCGAATCCCGGGATCATATATATACGCGCCGTATATACAGCGGCAAGCGCCGGCGGGGATGGGCGGAGGGCATGGGCCCAGCATGCGGCGGTTCAGCGCCGGAGCGGCACCCTTTCCACGCGTCGCGGTGCGGAATGCCGATCGTCGGTCCCCGTCGTCATCCAGCGCCGCAGGCGAGGGATCTCTCGCGGTGAGCGCAGGCGCCCGACCCAGGAGATCCCTCGGTCGCTCCGTGACCGAGCGGCCTTTGGGATGACGTCAGTGCGACCCGGCCGCAAGGGAATTCTGTCGGGCTCCGTCGGGATGACAACACCCGGGTCCCACGCCGGTGGCGCTCATCTCAAGCAAGGTGCGGAAGACCGGGCCGCATTGAACCGTCAGGCGCGATGCTGTCCTGCGACATCCCGCACCACCCCCGCGATCGCTGACGCGATCTTCCGCGCGCCCTCCGCCGACGGCTCGATCTCCAGCACAAAGTCGCCGGCCTCCGTGCACACGCTGCGCAGCTCCAGCACCTCGACGCCGTGCCGCCTCGCGGTCCGGATGATCCGGTCGTTGAGCAGGGCGAGCGGGACGCGTGCCAGCCGGGCCATCTCGGCGTCGAAGAGTGGCGCCTCGTAGATCGTGCAGACGATCAGCCGATCCGTGGTGGGCCGGACCAGCGCGAGGACCCTCGCATATTCCTCCTCAAAGTCTTCCGCGATGTTCTCGAGCAGGGTGAGCATCTCGATGGAGGTGGTCGCTCGCGGGGAGAGGATGTCGAAGTGCTCCATGGCGTCGTTCCCGCCGACGCTGAGCACCGTGACCTGGGGTCGGCGTGACAGCTCCTCGAGCTGTGGTGGGAGCAGATCCATCGTGGCGCCGTCCTGCGCCACCAGCTCGACCACCCAGCCCGCACCGAGCAGCCGGCGGAGATGCCCCGCCGTGTCTGGCTCGGGGGCGGCGTAACGGCCGTTGTCGAGGATCGAGTCGCCGAGGAGGGCGAGGAGACTGGGCTGGGGAGGAGGCATGACCGTAATCTAGACGCTGGGGACGTCCTGCTGGTGTATCTCCATCTTGCGCGATCACTCCCCGTTTGCTACACTGTCTCTCGCTTGACCGGGAGTCGCGTCCCGTAGGTCCTCGGCAGGATGGCTGACGTGAAATGCGTCAGCCATCCAGACCGAAGCAGCAGAGCCAGGTGCTCGCTGCCCCGACCACGGAGACGCGACTCTTTTTTGTGTGCGGGTACCAGGACCGCTCGGATGAACAGTGAATGGACGCCTTGCATGAGTACTGAAACGCAGTCCCCTATCTGCCTTACGGGCGCCGGCCTGACGGCCCAAGCCTCGGCCACGCTTGTGACCGAAGGCGATGCAACATGCCCGGGCGGCAAGCCAGGGCGGGAGAACCGCGCATCCCGAGTCCATCGGATGCCAGCGGTTAGTGACGGAGAGCGCAGCGGCAGGCGCTCCGACTTCGTCGGATTGGATCGGGTGAGTGAGGTGGATCGGGATGTATGGTGTGCGCAGGGGAACATCGGGCAGGCGGGAGGGAACGACTCAGGGCCGTAGGGTCCGCAGTCCATATTCACTCCCGACGGGGATGCGACATCGCCCCACCTGCGTGCCTGACGCCGGGTGGGGCGATCAGCGTTACCGGGATCCCCCCGTTTGTTGACGACCGATGGGTGCGTGTGCCGCCGACGCAGCACCGGAGGATTGAAGCCGTAGCGCAATGGCCAGCGCGCCCGACTGTCTATCGGGAGAGTGCGGGTTCGAGTCCCGTCGGCTTCGCTGGATCCAAACGAAGTGAGGGAGCTCCGGAATGGGAGTGACTGATGATTGTCGGCTCTTGTAGCTCACCGGTAGAGCGGCTGGCCGAAGCCCAGCGCGGCGCGGGTTCGATTCCCGCCGGAGCCATCATGATGTCAGCGGGGATCTCTCATGGGGGACACCCGATTCCCGGTCCGCGTATCGAGGGCTGGTAGCTCAATCGGCAGAGCGCCCCTTTCGCACGGGGGAGGTTCCGGGTTCGACTCCCGGCCGGTCCACTGGCACAGGCGTCCAGCCGACGACCAGCGCACGGGAGGACTGCATCGGGAGCGAAAGGAGGCCCCCATGTCGAGCAGAGCAACCGGCCCTCGGGGCCAGCACGCCGGCGATTACTTCGTCGTGAGCGGCGAGAACGGCACCTGGTATGTGAGCACCGCAATGGCGCGCCACATCGAGGCGCAGCTCGATGCCGAGACCCCGACGGGATGGGTCAGGTTTGTCGACCTGTCCGGGTCACGGGTCCGGCTCAGCATCCGACAGATCGAATTCCTCTGTCAGAGCACTGAGGAGCAGCGTGCCCGCGATCGAGCATTCACCCGGACCCTCACCAGGGAACGGAAGGCCGATTCCTCATGGGGCGACGATCAGTAGCTGGGAAGACAATTGAAGGACGGAGACCGTAGCTCAAGTGGTAGAGCTTCGGACAAAGCCTATGCCGACACCTTGCCCGGATTCGGGCCGCAGGCACAGGGTTATCGATTCCGACGGTTGTGGGTTCGAGCCCCACCGGTCTCCCTTTTCCCCTTCGGGCGGGCACGGAGGTCCGCCCTGCCTTCCCGTTCCCCCTCGGCCGGGCACGGAGGTCCGCCCTGCCTTCCCGTTCCCCCTCGGCCGGGCACGGAGGCCCGCCCTGCATGCCGGTTCCCCGTTCTATCGCCGCAGCGCCGCCTTCGCCTCGTCCACCAGCGCCTGGTGTGCCGGCACCGGCCGGTCGTAGCGCCGCAGAAATGCGCGGTAGTACTCCCGTGCCGCATCGACTCGCCCGCGCCGCTCCTCGATCCGAGCCCGCTCCAGATCCGCCATGCCCGTCAGCATGATGTTGTAGGTCGTGCTCGGGTGCAGCAGAAAGGGCCCGTCCACCCAGCTCAACAGCCGCAGCGCCTGATCCGGATCTGTTGGCGCCAGCCACCGCGCTGCGAGGATCCGATCGACCCCGATGGTGAACGGGTGCCTCCGGAAATCCGCGCCCAAGGTCGCAGCCTCCTCCCACTCCAGCCTGGCCAACGCCGCCCCCGCTGCCTCCAACCTGGAGGCCAGCCCCTCCTCGAATGCCGCCAGGGAACGATCGAGCGCCCGCGCCCCTGGATCTCCCGACGCACGAAGCGCCGCGCGTGCCTCCGTCAGCGCCCGTCGGTCCCCCCGACTCAGCGCCGTCACGCCGTCGAGCCACGCCACCTCGGCGCGATCGGTGGCAACTCCCCTGGCCATGGTAACGGCTTCCTGACGCCGCGCCGCGGCTTCCCCTGGTTCGACCGCACCGAGCCAGGCGCCGATCACTGCCAGGCCGTAGCCCCGGAGCGCCGCGGACGAATCGACCCCACTCCTCCCGAACCGGTCCATCGCGACCAGCGCCGAATCCCACCCGCCGCGGGCGGCCCAGGACAAGGCGAGCAGCCTACCATGTACCGCGAGCCGGGCGGGCGCGCCGCCCACGCTGAGGACCCGCTGGCTCACCCGGATCTGTTCGGCCAGCAGTCCGAATCGGAATGCGTCATAGAAACTCCCGTCGCCCACCGCCTCGGGGGATGGATCCCGTGCGATGCTGTCCGTGAGCCGCCGGGTGAGGGCGCTGTCCCCACGCACGATCCCATCAAGGAACCGGAACTGCAGCTTCCGGTCGCCATAGCCATCGGCCGTGAGACTCGGCCACGCACCGAGCCGCGACAGCTCCCGCAGCCCCCGAGCTGCTCCGGCGGTGTCGCGATCCAGGATCGCCGCCAGCAGCAGGTGCTCGTGCACCGGGATGAGGTTCGGGTTGAGCTCCAGCGCCCGCTCGAACCCCGCCCGTGCCTCCGCGCGGGGAAACCCCAGCAACGGTCCGTTGTGCAGCAGCTGGTCGGCGCGAATCAGCCACCCGAACCATGAGCTCGGATACCGCTCGGTCAGTCCCCGCGCGCGTTCCAGTCCGAGCCCGACGCTGTCTTTCGACAAGAGCAGGATAGCCTCGGTTGTCAGGCGCTCCGCATCCGGCAGTTCGAAGCGATGGCGCGCCAGCGCTTCCACGACGGTGTCGGCCGCATCCTCTGACCCCCACTGCAGTGCGTATTCCTCCCGGGCATATGCCTGCCAGAATGCCGGATCGGCCTCACGCGCCCGGGCATAGGAAGTCGTTGCCTCCTCCCACCGCCCGGCGACGATCTCCTGTTCCCCCTCCAGGAAGGCCCGCAGCGCCGCCACCGACCGGGTCCTCAGCGCCGCATCGAGGCTCGGCGTCGGGGCGGATCCCCGGATCCAGATCTGTCGCAGGAGCGCGTGGACCGCCGAATCGGTAAGCGCCGCGATGGAATCCGCCGAACTGGAGACCAGAACGCGCGCCAGCGGTGCGAGGCTGCTGTCGGTGGACAGCAGCACGAAGTCCAGCCGAACGACGGTCCCCTCCCGAACCAGGCTGCCGTGCACGACGCTGCCGGCGCCGAAGCGGCGGGCCAGCGTCGCGCCCTCCTCGGGAGTGGTCAGTCCCCCCGCCTTGGATTGAGCCAGCATCGTATGGGCATCCACCACCCGCAGCGCTCCCAGGCCATCCAGCTCGGCGCTGAGCGTGAAGACCAGGTCGCGGCCCAGCCGGGAGAGCGCGGTATCCGTGCCGCTCTGCGCGAACGGGAGCACCGCGATCAGCGACGCGGACGGGCTGAGTGAGGCGCCCGCGGGCCGGGACCACTGCCGCAGCGCGACTCCGGCCAGCGACACGACAGCCAGGAGCGCCGCCGCCACCCACCACCGGTTGCCGGGAGCGCGCGCCGCCGGAGCGGCCGCCTCCGTGCCGCCCACGGGGCCGAGTGCCGCTGCGAACTCCGCTGCGGTAGAGAAGCGGTCGGCGGGTATCGGCGCCAGCGCCCGCACGATCGCCAGCTCCACCGCTTCGGAGACGCCCGCCCTGACGGTCCGGATCCGGGGGATCGGGCCCACCACCCGTTTGGAGATGATCGCATGGGCGGTGGGGCCGGTAAAAGGCGGTTCACCGGCGAGCATCTCGTACAGCACGCAGCCGAGGGCGCCTTTACGATGGCGCCAGCGCCTCGCAAATCGATCGAGTGCGCCAGAACATCGCGGTAAGTTTCACGCGCGGCGATTTCGATTTAAACGGCGTGGCCAATACCGCCGACGTGCCCGTCATGCTGCAAGCATTGACCGATTTGAACGCGTACCAGACATCGAAAATGCTGCAGTCGTCCGACGTGCTTTCCATCGGGGATATCAACACCGACGGGGTCGTAAACAATCTCGATATTCAAGCGTTTCTCAATCAACTGAAAAACGGCTCTGGGGGCCTCGCCAGCGTGCCCGAACCAGCCAGTTGGCTGTTGCTTGCAGCGGGCTTTTTTCCCGTTTTTTGCCGAGGGAAGCGCGCTTGCGACAATCAAACACAAATGAAATGCAGATTTATTAAAAAATTCCTTGCTTCCCGGCAAAAACTTGGTTACCGTAGTGCCGGACATCAAGTTTTCCATCAACAGTAAGTTTGCCAATTGCACTGAGGAAGACGAGCCGATCCAGAACGGGCCGCAAGGACGCCACCCCCTGAAAGAAGCAGTATCCAAAAGTAGCAATTCGCGGGATTTTTAACCGATTTTAGTCATTTTAGGGGGTTGCGTCGCCAAGTACTTGCTTTGCTTGTAACGGATTATTAGATTGTAACCAGTCATAAGCAGGCTAAGGTTTTGCTTGTCGCAACGGGGGTTCTGGCGTCTGTTCCGCACGACACAATCTAGCATCAACAGAGGTGGAGCTAGTCATGAAGCGCACGATGAAGGCGATTTTGGCCGCGGTGACTGTCCTTATGCTGACGTCGTCAGCCTGGGCCGCTAACGCAATCTTATTCTCCACGAGCAACTCGGATCCGAATGCAGGCACTAGCGCCACCTATCACTCGATCACCACTGCGAGCTCCGTCCGCACGTGGTACGTGTGGGTCACGTCCGACGCCGGCAGCGACATTACTCCCCCAGATACTGGTTTCACCAACGGCACCGCCAACTCGGCCGCTGGCATTGCGTACAACGTAGTGCGCACCACATCGACGATCACCACCCCGGTCGTCGGCGTCACGGGCGTACTGAATTTGACCGGCGCCTCCGATATTAACGCCGCCTTCACCGGATCCGGCGCCACCCCGACCACGAACATTTGGGATTCGGTCAGTAACTTTGCCAGCGGCAATGCCAACGTCACCCCCACGTTGATCAGCGATGTGAACGCGGTAGTCATTCCCGTCACCACCCCGGCCGGCCTGAACCGTGGCATGGCGTTGACTCAGAGCGTCGCGAATGTCACGAATCCGAACTTCAAGTCGAATGCGTTTCTGCTCGGTCAACTTACCTTCGCCACCACCGGCTACGGCACTTCGACGATCGCTCTGCAACCTTCGACCTTGAAGATCGTTCGCGGGCGCGACCGACTTGACCAGTACCTACACCTATGGCACGGCCAACATCACCGTTACGCAGTTGCCGGGCGATTCAAACGGTGATGGCGTTGTGAATTTGACTGACTACGTAAACGTTGTGAACAACCTCGGAACTGGCACCGGTACCCCGCCATTGGTGTTCGATACCAACGGCGATGGCCGGGTGAATTTGACCGACTACGTGGCCGTTGTAAATAACCTCGGCACCGGTAACGGCTCGGGAGGCGGAGCATCTGCGGTTCCCGAACCGGCCACTTTGACCTTGTTGGGAATTGCCGGATTGGTCATGCTGGGAGCCAAATCAAAGCGGTTCGTTCGGTAGTTTCCAATGTTTCGTCTCTGGCTGATGCGGAATAAGTAGTTTGTAACGGTTAGCGGAAAAAAGCTTGACAGTAACGACAGGTCTTTTCATAATTGAATCCACACCACAATCAACTTTGATCAAGGAGAACGCTATGTTGCGGTGGAGAACTCTGGCGGCTTTTATCGGTGTTATGGCTATCGCCGGCCTGGCATCTGCCGCAACCATTACGGTGACGGATGCAATCGGTGCTTCGTATTCAGCGACGGGAACGAACCTTGGTGCCGGAGTCGTCCAAGGTGCCGCGATTTACCGTATCGATATTTTCGGCAGCGTCGGCGGTAGTCCCCTCGCAACAGAGGCGTTCGGTGCCGTATCGTTTGACGGTGGCTTGACGGGTACATTGGCTCGGAGCTCATTGAACGTGACTCCAGGCACAGGCTTGACCGTTCCCAAGCCCAATTTTACAGCAAATAATCCTGCGATGAACAATATCGGCGATGCCGGCGGTAACGCGATTCCGTTGACGTTCTCCGGCGGCCAGGCTGGCGACTTGGGAACTTCGAATGCCGACTTGGTTGCCATCACTTCGGCGATTGATCCGTCCAACTTGGGTCAGACAACTGCCCTCGATACCGGACTCCCCGTGACCGACCCGCGCTTGAACATGGGAAACGACGCCATTCCTGCTAGGTACCGTGTACGTTACGCCGGTGCGAGCGGAGGTACGTTCACGATTGGCAACGGCCAAATGTCGATTGCTAGTTCAACGACTCACCAGTTGAGTACGCCAGTGGCTTTGGAGCGGTCGCCCCGCTGACTATTCCGGTTCCGGAACCGACCACCTTGGCTTTGCTGGGAATCGGTGCGTTGGGTTTGGTCTGGGCGAAGTTCCGTCGCCGCTCGGCCTAGTTCGGGTTTGATTGATTGTGGATGTGGAAAGACCAACAACGGGCGACTCGGGAAACCGAGTCGCCCGTTTCATTTTGCGCTTCTCGCAACTGCTTCCTCTTTAGCACTCATGCTTTTCGCGACGAACTCAGCCGCTGATTGCAGGATTTGCTCGACCGCCTGAATTCGTCTCTACGAGTTTGCGATGACACCTGAAATGGTTCGGCAAGTTCTTTCTTGAGCGCAGTTGAAATTCCGAATCTGCGAAGCATACTCGAACTTTGACGGTTATCGGAATCGTAACGGAACAGCACTCTCGTCTTACGGGCTCGGGCAGCTCTTATCGAGGCATCACCAGGTTTTTCGGCACTGTCGCCGCGTGGCTGGCTGCGCATGGCGAGTCTACAGGGGAAAACAGCATGTTTCATTCGCGTGCAATTGTCGCATTGACACTTATCTCGCTCTCCTGGACTTCGGTCACTGCGAGGGCAGCAACTCTCAGCACCACGATGAGCGTTGGCGCCACCTATGATTTGGCTGGCAACACCCAATCGAGCAGTTCATTGATTAACGACGGCACGCCGCACATTTACCGAGTTGATATTTTTGGACAGGTCTCTGGCCTGGCGACCAACGAATCGTTTGGGGCCGAGCTCTACAATTTGACGCTTTCGGGTTCCAGCCTTTCACGAAACACCGTTTCCGCGCCAGGAGCTGATCTACAAACACCCAAGCCAAACTACGTGGCGAACAACCCGGCGCTGGTGAACATTGCCGACGGCACCACTTCTTGCGCCGATTCCCAATTACTATTTCGGCGGCCAAAACGCCGACCTCGGTTCGTCGACGACCGACCTGCAAGGAATATTGGCGAGCATCGACATCACGAACGTCGGCAACACCGTGAACGCAACCACCCACGCGCCGGTAACTGACCCGCGGCAGTCGATTGGCGTTGGCTGCGCCTTTTTGGCTGGGCTCGGTTTATTTGAAGTGGCTGGGCAACGCCAACGCCGCGCTGTTGCTGCAGAACGACCAGTTTACAGCCGTCAATTCGCAAACTCACCAGCTCGGAACCGTAACGAATTTGCCTGATGTGGCCTTCAATTTTGTTCCAGTTCCTGAACCGGCAGGAATTTGCTCGTTCTTCATCGGAGCCGTGATGATTGGTTTAAAGCGGCGCGTCGGGAGTTCGAGCCGAGCCAATCGAGCCACTTAAAGTGTGGTGATCCACAACAACGGTTTGCCGGCGTCGTCGGTGCGGACTTCGCATTTCAGGCCGGCCTGGTAGAGTACCTGGTCGAGAATGCGCCGGTAGTAGGTTTTGCCGGCTTTTACTTTCACGGTTTTCTTCAGATCGACCCGTCCGCGGACCATGCTGTTGTAATCCCATACCAGCGGCGTTTTAAGGCGGGCTTGAATGGCATCGATCGCCTCCTCGGCCGTAACGCCGTCGATTTCCACTTCGGTAAATTGATAGAGTATCGGAACGACGTTCGCCTCATCTTTCTCCTCCGGCGGCCAGCCGATCGGCCACATTTCGGCATTGGTCTGCGGCGCGGCGATCGCGAGCTCCACTCCTTTGGCGCCAGTGCGCGGGACAACAACTCCGCCGGCCGGCCTGGCGATTGCCGCCAGCGCGGTGCCGGCCGACAGCCCAAGGAATTCGTCGCGCACGGGATCGTCGGCCGCAATGGCCTTTTCAATCGCCCGATCGATCATAAGCGGCGTTTTCAATTGCGCGTGGATTTTCTCGATCGCCTGTTCCGGGCGCAGACCCTTGGTGGAAAAAGCCACGGTGGACGACAAGTCCTTTTTCACCTCTTCGAGCTGTTTACCACTAAGCCCGAAAGAGGGTTTTGCGTTGCCCCGGCAGCCCGCCGCCGGCTTGCACGTCGTCGAGCCATTTTTTGAGTTTGGCTCCATCGCCATATCCGAATTGCCCGCCGGGAGTGACGAGTGTGCCGCGACTGTTGAGCTGCGCGGTCACCTGGTAAGTTGCCGAGACGCCGCGGCCTTGGGTTTGCACTCCCATTTGATCGCCATTTTGAATTTGCCGAAACCGAACACTGCCAAATCCCAGGTCGCCTAACTGCTTGGCCCATTTCTGCGCCGCGGCATTGGCCGACACACCGGGTTCGAAAATTACTTCGATTTCAATCGCTGCCTTGGGACTCGAGACCTTTTGCCCCAGTGTCAAAGCGGACAAAGGGCCGAACAACAGAACGATCGGATAAAGGATCGCAAATCGTCGTGAGACCAATTTCATCCAGCACTCCTTCGCTGCTCATCTTCGAAAACGAGTGACAATTCAGCGGCTGGAAGTGCCGTTAAACTCCCGCGGATTGCGCGGATGGCCACAGATGAACAATATAGTAAGCCATGTCAACCGGACTCCTTGCGGCAATTCTATCTCATTGCCGGAGGAAATCGCAAAAGCAAAATGCCCGGCGGCTTTGGTGAAGCCACCGGGCACATAAGAAATCGTTTGAAATACGAGCGCGGGCCAGGGGCCGGCGGCTGATTTGAAACGGCAGGCCGCCTGCGGCAAGCCGCCTTCTTCCGTCTCATTTCGCCCCTTCCTTGGCGTGGGCGAGTTTATCCTTGATCTGCTGATCGGTGGGATTCGCTGTCGCTAACTGTTCCCACAATGGAACTGCTTTTTGAAATTCCTGTTTTTCCATGTACGCATCGGCTAAGCCATACGTGCCGGCGTTGGGGCCAGGGAATTTCTCGATCATTTCCTGCCAGAGCTTGATCGCGCCATCGGTATCACCTTCGGCTTTCAACACCCGTGCCAGGCCATTGTAAGATCCGGCGGCCTCGGCATCGTTCTTAATCGCGTTTTCAAACAGCGGCTTGGCTTGCTTCAGATCGCCGCCCAAAAGGTAGAACCAGCCGAGCCCGTTGAGAACGTCGGCATTGTCGGGCGACTTTTTCCGCAGGGCCTCAAGAATCGTCTTGGCTTCGCTTCGACGTCCGGAATTTATCAATTGCCACGCTTTGGCCAAATCGGCGGCGCCGGCAGATGGATCGACCGGCTCGATTTGTCGCCGCAAAGCGGCAGAAAGTTTCTTTTCCTGCGCGGCCTTGAGCATTTGTTTGATGTTTCCGTCGGCCTCGCCGGAGTCGACCACTTTCTGGGCCCATTTCGCGGCATCGTCGAATTTGCCTTCGAGCAGGTACAACCGTGCCAAGCCATACCAGGCGGCGGAAGCTTGCGGTGCCGCTTCCTCCAAATACTTTTTCGCCAAATCGTACTTCTTCTGATTCAAATACAATTGGCCCAATCCGTTCAGGGCCGCCGGATAGGTTGGCTCCAATTCCAACGTTTTCTTGAACGACGTTTCCGCTTGATCGACTTTTCCGGAATTCAACTGCGACCAGCCCAATCCGTTCAGCGCATTCACGTTTTTGGCATCGAGCTTTACCGCCTGGTCGAATTTTTCGATGGCCGCATCGTACTGTTGCGTTTTCCACAAGTCCCAGCCTTCCTGGGACAGTTTCGCCGCGTTGTCGGTGTCGGCGGTCAGCCCGAATAACACCGCGAACAGGATTCCTAACATGGTTAACACTCCGATGGAAAGTAGGATTATTCGGT
>CAVSEC010000020.1:0-71730 GCA_963726955.1 uncultured Gemmatimonadales bacterium
GCGGCTCACCGGCCAGCATCTCGTAGAGCACACAGCCGACGGCGTAGATATCGAGGTGCGATGATCTCTTCGCGCTCGCCCATCGCCTGTTCGGGCGCCATGTACACCGGGGTGCCGAGCGAGAGGCCGTTCCGCCGTGAGCGTCGGCGACTCGCGCGCGTCGCCGACGGCTTTCGCGATACCGAAGTCGACGACGACCGCGTGTCCACCAGAGATGAGAATGTTGTCGGGCTTGATGTCGCGGTGAACCACGCCCATCTAGGTGCGCGGACACGAGCGCTTCAGTGACTCCGATTGCGACGCGCATCGCATCGACGACGCCCATCGCGCCGTTTCGCGCGGAAGATGGTCGCGCAGCGATTCGCCTCGGTGGCCACCGGCATGACGTAGTAGAGGAATTCGGCGATTGGGCGGTTAGTCGGTTGGGCAGTTAGGCGGGTGGGTGCTTGGGCAGTGAAGTTGTTGGGCGATTCGGCGCCATACTCGCCACCCCCAATCGAACAGCGGCAGAATGTGGGGGTGCTGCAGATTGGCCGTGGTCTTGATCTCGGAGAGAAACCGCTCGGCGCCGATTACGGCGGCGAGTTCGGGGCGCAGCACCTTGATCGCGACCTGACGGTCGTGCTTGAGATCCTGCGCGAGGTACACTGTCGCCATCCCGCCCTGGCCCAGCTCCCGCTCAATGCGGTAGCGGTCCGACAGGGCTGCTTGCAGTGCCGCGAGCGTCACCGGATTGCCTGCGAGTTGGGGAGAAGACCACCCGAAAGATGTGAGCACGCCGGAGGATGGGCCAGCCGAGCGATCGGCGAAGCGCGTCGGGCGTTCAGAGCCCGATGCGGGCCGCCAGCGAGCCGAACCGCGGGTCGGGGCGCAGGGAAGCCAACGCCGGATCTACCGCCAGAAAGACCAGTTCATGTTCCCGCTCCGTCAGCGCTCGTTCCAGGCGGGAAAATGCCGTATCGCGATCACCCGCGGCGGCGAAGATCCCGGCGATGTCATACTGCGGTACAAAACGGCGGCTCGCCATCGCATCGAGCTCGGCGACCAGGCGATCTGCTTCGGATCGCCGGCCGGCACCGACATGGGCGCGTGCAAGCGAGGCGATGATGATGGCGCTCCGCCCCGAAAGCTGGATGGTCGTCTCGTACTCCGCGACGGCCTCCTCGAACGCACCGATCTGCACCAGGGCCTGGCCCAGCCAGAGATGACCCAGCGCAAAGGTACGGTCCAGCTCGATCGTGTTGCGGTACTGGGTGATCGCCGCGTCGTGCCGCCCGGCGTAGTACAGTGCCCACCCGACCGCGGCATTGGCGATCAACGAGAGCGGTTCGCTGGCCACCGCCCGCCGCATGGCAGCTTCCCCTTCCGCAAAGCGGCCCTGCTGAATCAGTAAGTTGCCATGATAGTGTGAGGCGGTGGCGTACGCCGGCGCCAGCTCCTCGGCCCGGCGGAAGTCTTCCTCGGAGGCAGACCACTGCCATTCGTAGTACAGGCGCACATAGGCGCGCGAGCAGTAGGCTGCCGCCAGGGTGTCGTCCAACGCCAGCGCACGATTGGCCGCGGTCAGCGCCCGTGGAAACGCCTCTGAGGGATGCAACCAGTCATAGAAGCCCATGATGTTGTACGAATCGGCCACGCCGATCTCGGCCAGTGCGTACCCCGGGTCGAGGGCCAGCGCCTCCTGGAAGTGGGCAAGCCCCTTGGCGATCTCCGACTCGGTGCGCCGGCCCCAGTGGAAGCGCCCCCGCAGGTAGTGAGTGTACGCCTCCACATTCTCGGTGCCGTTGCGTCCCGCCGGTCGATCGGCGCGCGACACCAGGCGCACCTGGAGCGCGCGAGCGATAGCCTGGGAGACTTCATCCTGCACCGCGAAGACGTCGCTGAGATCCCGATCGAAGGTGTCGGCCCAGACCTGGTAGCCATCCGCAATGGTGGTGAGCTGCGCGGACAGCCGGATCCGTGCGCCCGCCTTGCGCACACTGCCCGCGACCACGGTGTCCACATTCAGCGCGCGCCCGATCACCCGGACGTCCTCGCTCCGCCCCTTGTACGCGAAGACCGAGCTGCGCGACGCGACCCGGATCCCCTCGGTTCGGGTCAGGACCGAGATCAACTCCTCCGTCATGCCGTCGCTGAAATATTCGTTCTCAGGATCGGCGCTCATGTTCACGAAGGGCAGCACGGCCACCGAATGCCCCGCCGGGCGGGGTGAGGCAGAGGTTGGCGGGGCCTTGGTCCCTGCGACCTCGAGCCCGGCCTTGCGGAGCCCGTCGATCTGGTGCTCGACGAGGTCCCGATCGAACCACTTCCCGAGCTCCTCGCGCACCGATGCGACGAAGTCCGGCTTCAATCTGAGGAGGTCCCGCACCGCCTTCCCGGCCGCCTCCCGTTCCCCGAGCTGGCCGTAGGCCGAGGCCAGCGCCTCGTGGGTCGCGAAGAAATCCGGCAGATTGATCTTGAGGCCGATGTTCAGCGCGCCGCGATAGTCGCACTGACGATAGGCATTGTAGAACAGCGGAAACCAGTAGCCCCCGGGATGTCGGGGATTGAGCTTCATCGCCCGTTCGACGATGGCGGACCCATGTTCCCAGTCGCCGGCATACGAGATCATGGCGCCGAGGCCGGCCAGCGTGGGGCCATTGAAGGGATTGAGCTCGATGGCCCGCTCCGCCGCAATCCGGAAGCCCGGGAATTCCTTGCGGAAGAACAGGGCACGGGCCAGGGCGTTGTAGGAGAGCGCACTCGAAGGAGCGGCGTCGGCCGCCCGCCGGGCCGCCTGAAGTGCGCGCCCGAGGGGATCGGGCCGGACATTGAAGCCGTTGGAGAATTCTTCCGTGTACAGCAGCGAGAGCATGCCCCACGCATCGGCGTACCCCGGCGCCTGCTGGACGGCCCGTTCCAGGCCGGCGCGCACGGTGGTATGCTCCTCGGGGGTCATGCGATAGCCGTACCCGAAGCTGCGCAGGACGGCCTCGTATGGAGTCAGCCGGTCGGGGTTGTTGCCCCGGAGCGATTCGCTCAGGGTGTGCGGCAGGATCCCATGTGCGTCGGCAACGCTGGAGACGATGCGCGGGACCAGTTCATCCTGCAGCGCGAAGATCGCCTCGGGGCTGAACGGACGATCATACTTTTCGGACCAGAGCTGGGCGCCCGAGTGCGCGTCTGCCAGCTGTACCGACACCCGCAGCGCCGAACCCGCCTGCTGCAGGCTCCCCTCCATGACATAGCGTGCGCCCAATGCGCTGCCGGCGGCTCGGGCGTCGATCGCCTCGTCGGCGAGCCTCGCGGTCGATCGGCGCGAGAGGACCCGAAGATACGAGAAGCGCAGGAGCCCGGTCACGATCGCCTCGGTCATCCCCTCGGCGAGTGCCTCGAGATCGGTGCTCCCGCCGCGAACCCGGAACGGGAGCACCGCGACCCAGAACTCCTCGCCGCCGCCGGCTGGAGCCCCCTCCACCTCGGCGGAAGGACTGATCGCCGCGGTGAATTCGGTCGCGGTCGCGAAGCGGTCGGCCGGGGCCTTGGCGAGCACTCGGCTGATCGCGTATTCCAGCGCGGCGGGCACCGTCTCCCGCAGCGTCGAGATCCGCGGCACCGGCTCCCGGAAGCGCTTGGCGATGATCGCCTGTGCCGAGGCGCCGGTATACGGCGGCTCGCCGGCCAGCATCTCGTACAGCACACAGCCCAGGGCATAGAGATCGCTCCGGCCGTCGAGATCTATCTCCCCCACCGATTGCTCGGGGCTCATGTACACCGGCGTCCCGATGGCGATTCCCGTCTGGGTGAGTTTCTCGGGACCGGCGCTGCTCACCGCGCGGGCGATCCCGAAATCCGCCACCACGGCGTGACCTCGTTCCAGCAGGATATTCTCGGGCTTGATGTCACGGTGGATCACGCCGCGGCTGTGAGCGTAGCCAAGAGCGTCGGCCACCTCGCGGGCGAATTGCAGCGACTCCTCGAGGGGGAGCTGCTGTTCGCGCGTGAGCCGGTCGCGGAGCGATTCGCCCTCGACGAAGGGCATCACGTAATAGACGAACTCGACAGGGGGGCGATCGGGCGAATCGGCGGTCGTGCTGGCGACGCCGGAATCAAACAGCGGCAGGATATTCGGATGCCGGAGATTGGCGGTGGTCTCGATTTCGCGCAGGAACCGCTCGGACCCGAGCGCCGCCGCCAGTTCGGGCCGCAGCACCTTCACCGCCACCTTGCGGTGATGCTTGAGATCCTCGGCGAGGTAGACGGTCGCCATGCCGCCATGACCGAGCTCCCGCTCGAGGCGATACCGGTCGGCGAGGGCGGCGGTGAGTCGGGCGGGCGTTTCGCTCACCGGTTCGCCTGATCCACCGCGGTCTCCATCTGCTTCACCCAGTCAGGCACCACGCGCAAGTACCGCGCACTCGTCTCAGCCGGTCCCTGCACGTAGATGATCCCGCCGTCGTGCGACGGACGGTTGGACCAGCCGCTGGTATCCGAGAAGCGTGGATCCCGGGCCCAGAAGGCCGGGGCGCCAACCGGCTCACCGGTCTCCGCATTGAGACGAGCCAGATACCAGGAGACCCCCGAGCGGTAGAGCACCTCCGTGGCGGACAACCACAGCGGCTCCACCCCGTCGGAGGCCAGCTGCCAGAGATGGCCGGCCACGGGAAAGGCGGTGACCACGATCCGGCCGCCGTCCAGCGACTGATACACGATGAGCTTGCCGGTCGGCGACACCGAGGCGAATCTGCCGCCGGTGATCACCGTGTCGAAGGTGGGGTGCGCGATGCCCGGATCGAAATGCGTCACGATCGAACCGCCCCAATCCTGGGCAACCGCGGAGTGGTCGTCGTGCATATCGATCGGGTCGAGTGCGTTCGGGCCGTACTCGGACGCCGCGATCGTGTCCGGCCGGGCCCCCGAACTCGGTGCCCCGCGCAGCAGGGTCCAGCGGGTGGAGTCCCGCACCGCCACCACCAGCCGTTCCCCATCGGGGCTCCAGAGCGGATGGCGAAGCGTCTCCCCCTTGAGCCAGGTGAACTGCTGCCCATCCCGGAGATCGTAGATCCGCAGGTCTGTCCCATCCGCGGCCTGCACCACCGCCGCCAGCCAGCGCCGGTCCCGGCTCAGATCGTAGCGCTGGAAATCCCCCGGTTCCATCGGCAACGGCTGCGGCGCACCTCCAGGATGCAGGCTCACCATGCGGCCCACCGTCGCATCCACTCCCGGGGCATAGACCAGGGCGCCGCTGGCCGCGATGTCGTACTGCGCCTCGCCGATCGCCTCCCGCCGAATCCCGGCGACCAGCGCCACCGATCGCTGGACCAGTTGGGTGGCGGGGTCGAACCGCGCGGCGAGCAGCTTGCCATCGACCGAGAGGTAGACGAGGTAGCGCTTGTCCACGAACCGGAAGGCGGTTCCCGCGAGCAGACTTCCCGGCGACCCGTCGGGGCGCGCCGAGCGGATGGTCGATTGCTTGCCGGTTTCCAGGTCGACCAGTGTGCCCGTCCGATTGTAAGAACAGAGCAGCTGGCGCAGATCGGGAATCCACTGACCGAGGGCGCAGCGCACGATGGTCTTGGTGCGCGGGCTGCCGCCTTCCGGATCGAGCCAGCTGAGACGGTTGCCGTCGAGATCGACGGCGAGCAGCTCGGTGGCCGAGATCCACTGCAGCGACATGGTGGCCTGGGCCTGCAGCAGCCGGCGGGCTTCCCCGCCGGCGATCGGCACCACCATGATCAGGTGATCCTTGATGAGGAACGCCACCCGGGCCCCGTCGGGAGAGATGCGCGGCGCCGTCGCCCCGATAGTGCCAAGGATCGGGCGCACGGTCCCGTCCCGGAGGCTCCTGTACCAGAGGCCGGTGGAATCGCCCAGTCGTCCGGCGAAGACCGCGAAGTCACCGGCGGCGGAGATGGAGATGTTGCGGGGCGACTGGCCGTACGTCGTCCCGGTGATGGTGGCCGCAAAGGTGATCGGGACGCTGTCGGGGAGCGCGGCGTCATAGACCACCGGCCCCGTCGAGCGGGTGCCGCGATTCAGGGCCCAGATCATGAGCGTGAGCAGTGCGGCGGTCGCGATGCCTAACATGGCGCTGACCCGCCGCCACGGCCCGGGCGCCGCGGCGGCGCGGTGCGCGGTGCGGGTCGCGGCATGCGGGGTGGTTCCCCCGGCGAGCGCCGCCGCAAACTCCGCCGCCGTGGCGAAGCGGTCGGCCGGCAGCTTGGCCAGCGCGATGAGCACGGCGTCTTCGACCTGGGGCGGGATCGTGTCGCGCATGCGGGACGGCGCGGCCGGCTTCTCGGTCATCACCTTGGCGACGATGGCCTGCGCCGTCCCGCCGAGGAAGGGCGGGTCGCCCACCAGCATTTCATAGGTCACACACCCCAGCGCGTACACATCCGAGCGCGCCGTGATCTCCCGCTCCCCCATCGCCTGTTCGGGACTCATGTAGGTCGGCGTACCGAGCGACATCCCGGTCTCGGTCATGCGGCTGCCGCCCGCCTTGCTGGCGGCGAGCGCGATGCCGAAATCGGCGACCAGGGCGCGGCCATCGTGCAGCAGGATGTTCTCCGGCTTGATGTCGCGGTGGATTACGCCGTGGCGGTGGGCGTAGTCGAGCGCACCGGCGACCTCGGTGGCAATCCGCACCGCGTCGGCGATCGGCAGCTGCTGCTCCCGATTCAACCGCTCCCGCAGCGATTCGCCATCGATGACGGGCATGACGTAATACAGGTATTCGGCGATTGGACGGTTAGGCGGTCGGGCGGTTGGGTGGTCGGGCGGTTCGGCTACCGTACTCGCCACACCCGAATCGAACAGTGGCAGAATGTGGGGGTGCTGCAGGTTCGCCGTGGTCCTGATCTCGGAGAGGAATCGCTCGGCGCCGATCACCGCGGCCAGCTCCGGGCGCAGCACCTTGATCGCGACCTTGCGATCATGCTTCAGGTCCTGGGCGAGGTAGACCGTGGCCATGCCGCCGGCACCTAACTCGCGTTCGATGCGGTAGCGGCCCTCCAGGGCGGACGTGAGTCGGTGAACGGCGTCCGCCACGCAGGGGCCTTTGTCCGGATGGTTAAGTGAAGGGGCCTGTCGCCGGAAAGTATGCCCCGACGCCCGGATCGGCTAGCAGGAGCCCGGCGATGACCCTGATGGTCGCGCGCGGGGTGGCCGCGCGCCTCGTTTCAGTCAGTGCGCCTGCAGCACCTGCTCCCAGGCAGGCTTGGCGGGATCGCCGACCACCAGCCGATACGTCCCCGGCGACGGGACGAATTCGACGTCGCGGGTCTCCCCGACGTCGATCAATTCCACCGATGGCTCCGTGAGCGACTGAGCAGGTGGGAGTTCGGCGCCGTCGCGGGCCAGCCGGCGCCACTCGACCAGCGTGCTGTCGCGGTAGATCGCGAACGAAGACTCGTCGGCGACGCCGATATTCACGAAGCGGAACCGATGGGCCACCCCGGCGGCCAGCTCGAGTGGCACGCGGCAGGGAGTCGCCGTTGACCAGCAGGTGGACCGGGTCCAGCGCGCTGTCCCAGCCGGCCACGAAGATGTGGTCGCGCCGAGGATCGAACCGCCGGCCCGGCTCGAGCACCACGATCCCGCCATAGAGGCCCGAGCGTGAGCTGCTCGAGGTCGTTCATGTGGGTGTGGTAGATGAACGTGCCGGCACGGGGCAGCGTCAGGTGCGCCACGAACGAGTCGCCCGGCTCGATCGAGGGCGCCAGGTGATCGCCCGCTCCGCTCCACCCGGCCACCCCATCGGAGTAGCTCTCCAGTTCGATTCCGTGCCAGTGGATCGCCGCCGTCTCGGCCAGCCGATTCACCACTACAATATCGGTCGGCTCACCCCGGGTGAGCACCAGCAACGAGCTGCCGGTCTCGACCGAATCCGGGGCCGGAGGTGTCGCGCCCCGTTGCAGCACGTAACCGAGCGCCCGGGCCGCGCGGCCGCGCCGCCTGCCTTCCTGCACGTAGAGGTGCAACCGACGCGCCCCGCCGCGGGCCGGCGCCGCGGCGCCGCGCGCCGGGTGCACCACGATGCCCACGACCAGCCCGGCCATGTGCACTCGCGGATCGTGGGCCATCCGGTCGTGACTCTCTGCCGGCGGCGCGTTGAACCGTGCGGACTCGGGGATCGACGTGGAACCCGATGTGACAGTGGAAAAGCCAGTTCCCCGGGCGCTCGGGCACCCAGGTCATGGCCATCGTCTCGATCGGCATCAGGGTCTGGGTGACGGCCATCGGGCGCTTGTCCGGCGGAGGTGTCCTGTCTCGGAGCCCGTCGCTGTAGCCGTCGATCCGGTAGTAGAATCCGTGCAGGTGCATCGGATGCGGGCGGGCGGATCCGTTGAGCACTCGCCAGCGGACGCTGTCGCCGACCGTGGCCTCGATCCGCTCGGTGTAGGGCCACGAGCGGCCGTTGATCGCGAGTGCATTCCGGTAGGTGGTCGAGTCGATGGTGGATCCCCAGATGTTGATCATGAGGATCCGGTCCGGGGGCGAGCCGCCCGCCGGATCCACAATGAAGGCTCCGGAGGTCGTCTCCCGTTCGTCGTTCATACCCATCACAAGGGAATGCTTGCCGGGCACCGCGTAATACAGGTAGGTCCCCGGCTCACCAGCAGCTGAAGGTGACGGTGGTCGACTCCCCCGGCCGTAGCATCAGGCTGTCGTCCCGAACCGCCGGGTGGGTCACGCAGGCCATGCACCGCGATCGTGGAATCGGTGAGAAGGTTTCGTACCGAGGCGACGATGATCGTCCCCGTGGGGACCCGGATCAGCGGGGCGGGGATCTCCGGCGCGTGCCCCACCTCGGCGAACGCTGCGACTTCGATTGCCGGGCCGCTGTCCGCCTCCGGACGCCAGGTGGCCATCCGGACCTCGAGCTTGAGCTCGAGGGTGTCGCGATGGACCCGGCCGGCCGGCGTCCGGTTGTCGTTCGGGTGCACCAGCGGCAGGCTGTCCCTCGCCGCGCGCTCCGTCGACGGATGGGCGGTCGGGGGTCGGGAGACGGGAGTGATCAGGAGAGCAGCGGCCGCCATGAATCTCAGTGCATCGGTCATCCAACGATCCCCTGGTTACTGCGCGGTTCGTGCCCGGAGATCGGTGAACCAGTTCTCCACCTGCACGATCGAAGGCGAGGTCGCCGCCTGGGAGGTGAGCTTGAATCGCATGAACAGGAACCCCCGGCCGCCCGGGAGCACATCGTAACTCTGGTGGAAGCCAGGATTCATGTACCCGGAAGCGTCGAAGAGGGATCGAAGCCCGGCAACTTCGAACGTTGCCGTCGTGCGCACCTCGGCAGCAACGAGCTGGGAGGTGCCGTCGATGAAGAACAGCTCCCGTCCGTCGGGCGACCAGCGCGGCTGATTCCCGCCCCCTATAGATACCTGCCACCGTGCACCCGTCGTACCGGGAAATGGGCGGACGTAGATCTCATTGGTCCCCGACTCATCGGAGGCATACGCCAGCCAGCGACTGTCGGGAGAGATCGCGGGCTCCAGCTCGGTGAAGCTGCTGGCCACGAGAGAGACCGGCGTCGTATCCCCGCTGGTGCGGACCCCCACGAGGTCGCCGGCGCCGGCGACACCGTTGTCGGTCCGCAGCACCAGCCAGCGGCCGTCCGGGCTCCAGGTCACCTCCTGCACCTGGCGGTCGAGCCGGGCGAGCAGCCGCTCTGGGGTGCTGCCGTCGGTCTCCCGGGCGAAGACGCTGCTGGTATTCAGAGAATCCCGGATGAACGCCACGACCTTTCCGTCGGGAGACCACGCCGGCCGCCTGTCCTGACCGCCGAAGCTGAGGCGGGTGAATGGCCCGCGCTCCAGTTGCTTGACCCAGATGCCGAGTGCGCCGCTCGCGAGCCCTACGCCCACGGCCAGGCGGTGTCCGTCGGGGGAGAGCGCAGCGGAGTTGAATCCGCCATGCCACATTGAATCGATTGACGTTGCCGTGCCTTCCCGAGTGAGCCGTACCACCTCGACCTCCTGAGCCGCCGACTCCCCCTGCATGTAGACGAGGGTTCCCGAAGGGGACCAGGTGAGCAGCGGATACCCGATGAAGAGCCGGACCCGCTCGAGCACCGGTACCGCCGCCCCGGTGACCCGAAGCCCCTTGAGGTCGAAGGGAGCCACCAGCGCCGTACCGTCTCGTCGCACGAAGAACAGCTGCCCGGTCGGGAGATACCACGCGGTGGCCACATCGTTGAGCAGGAGGCGCTCCTGCCCGGTGTGCAGATCGAGCAGGTGCACGCTCATCGTCACGCACCCGGAAGCGCACACGGTGAACAGCACGCCCCTGGCACCGGGGAGCGGGGTCGGCATCGCGAGCCCCAGGCCGGCGAGTGCCGGAGTCTTCAGCAGGCTGGAGACGGTGCCGCCCGCCCCATTTACGCGCGACAGCTCACTCTGTGTCGGTCCGGTGAAGACGAGGGTACCGTCGTCCAGCCACGTCGCCCCGCCAAAGGGAGCGGCGGCCGAATCGGAGAGGGTGATCGCCGCGCCCTCGCCGGGCCGGGCCTTCTTGAGGTGCCCGTCGGCGATGAACGAGATCCACTGACCGTCCGGGGAAAATGCCGGGTAGAACCCCCGTTCGGTGCCGGGGATGGGGACGGCATTCAACTCACCCCGCCGCTTGATCCAGAGCCGCCCATTCTGGATGTCCTCCTTGATCAGCAGGCTCGCGCCGTCAGGCGACAGCGCCAGGGAGGGCACGTTGATCGCGGGCCGCAGGGCATCACCGAGGGTGATGTACTGCCAGCTCGTGGTCGGGCGGTGCGTCCTGCCTGACCAGGCCCAGAGCGCGCCCGCCACCGCGACAATCGCAATGGCCCACGGCAGCAGTGTGACCACCCGATCGCGCCGAGTGGCGGGTCCTCGCGCGGCCTCCCGCAGCGGCATGGTCGTGCCAGCGAGGGTTGAGGCGGTGGCGTGCTGCAGCGCCTCCCCGAACGCCGCGGCGGTGACGAACCGGTCGGCGGGGAGTTTTTCCAGCGCGGTCAGCACCGCCGACCTCGACATGGGCGGGGATGGTGTGCCGCTGGAGAGTGAGCGAGCGCGGCGGTTCGGTCATCACCCGGCGACGATGGCCTGCGCCGTCGGGCCGGTGAAGGGCGGCTCGCCGAGCGAGCATCTCGTAGAGCACGCAGCCCAGGGCGTAGACGTCGGAGCGCGCGGTGATCTCGCGCTCGCCCATCGCCTGCTCGGGCGACATGTAGTGCGGGGTGCCGAGGCGACATCCCCGTCTCGGTCATCCGGCGCGCCGCCGGCCTTGCTGGCCGCGAGCGCGATGCCGAAGTCGGCGACCAGCGCCCGACCGTCGTGCAGCAGGATGTTCTCGGGCTTGATGTCGCGGTGGATCACGCCGTGGCGATGGGCATAGTCGAGCGGCGCTGGCGACTTCGGTGGCGATGCGCACCGCATCGGCGATCGGGAGCTGCTTTTCGCGGTTGAGCCGGTCGCGCAGCGATTCGCCCTCGACGAAGGGCATCACGTAGAAGGCGGAGCCGCTGCGCCTCTCCCGAATCGAGCAGGCCAGGATGTGCGGGTGCTGCAGGTGGCGGTGGTCTTGATCTCGCGCAGGAAGCGCTCGGCGCCGATCACCGCCGCCAGTTCCGGCCGGAGCACCTTGATCGCCACCAGCCGATCGTGCTTGAGGTCCTCGGCCAGGTAGACCGTGGCCATGCCGCCCTGCGCCGAGCTCCCGCTCGATGCGGTAGCGGTCGGCGAGGGCGGCGGCGAGGCGGCGTAGGGCGATCAGCCGCTATGAGCTCCGATGCGTGTTCACGGCGGTCCGAGCGCCGCGCGCTCGGCGACCACGGAATCGCGCTGGGGGATGAAGACGGGGATCGGGGCGGTCCGCAGCGTGAGGTATCGGTCAGAACGCCCGCCGCGCCCCGGCGGTGTCGCCGGCCAACGCCGCGAGCCGGCCCTCCTGCACGCAGGAACGCCGGCAGGGTCCAAAGATAGGCAGGGTACCAGTTGTTCTCCCGCCGCCGGATGGCCGCAAGGGCACCCGGGATGTCACCCTGCGCCTCACGGAGCCGGGCGATCGTCCAGTTGGCCTCCACGACCGGGGCGGCCGGCGGTCCCAGCGTCAGCCAGCGCGGTCCGCCGCGCATGAGGGAGTCGAGGGCATCGAGTTTCGATGCGCCGCTCCGGTCGCGCCCTCCTTCCAGCAGCGTTTCGAGCAGGAGCGGACAGACGCGAAAATCGAGCGAGCCCCACTGCTCCGCCGGAATGGGCGGACGGGTCGAGCGCGGCGAACTCGCGCAGACCGCTGGATCGCGCGACGGGTCCCGCTCGTGTCGCCCGAGGTGACTCGCAGCATCTCGGCGAAGCAGTCGCGGAGCGGCGGCCACGCATAGCTGGTCGTCCGCGGCGTCCACTGGTGTCGCGGACCATCCTGCGCCAGCATCGCCGTGGCTGGCCGCGTATTGGGGTCTCGACCATCGCCTGCCGGACCAGGCGCGGCCTCGTCCCACGGGGCCTCACTCCGGCCATGAATCCGTCCCAGGATGTCCACGAGCTCGCCCTTCGGCGAGCGCGACGGCGTACTCGCCAAGTTGTGCCGTGCCCCGCTCCTGCGCCGTCGCGCCTTCCTGGCGCAGCGTCGCGTTCGCCCAGCGGCCATCGGCCAGCGGCAGGACGCAGCCTGCGCGCTGACCAGGGGGATGAAGACCAGCTTCTGCATGAAGTCGAATGGGAGGTCCCCGTCCATCGCGCATCCGCCAGCGGCGGGCATCCGTGGTGTCACCGAGCGCGAGTGCGGCCGCCCAGAGGCCGCCGTAGTCTCCGGACCCGGGGTCGATCCTGGATTTGAACAGGCCTGCGATGTGGCGGATCGCCGCGCTATCCCTGACGAACACTGGCCAGATAGAGCCGTTCCCGAATCGCCGGGGTGAAGCTCGAGTCGAGCGCGATGGCGCGGTCGAGCGCCGCGGCGGCCCGGGCGGGCCAGTCCGGCACGCTGGCCACGGCACCGTAGCTCCCGAGTCCACTGCCGAGCACGAACCACTGGTCCGGGCTGTCTGGCGCGTCGCCCGCCGCGCGCTCCGCCTGCGCCAGGATCTCGGCGTAGGTGGACGGACGCGGGATAGTTGGGACCGACGAAGGTCATGCCGCGGAAGCAGCGCGAGGTCGCGCGGGCTCAGCCGGTCACGGAGCCGCCAGAGCGCCGGGATCGCCCTGAAGCCGGAGGTGTTGAACACCGTGCCGACCAGCGGGTTCGTCGTGACGAGGCCGAAGGCGGCCTGGGCGAAGTTGGAGTCGAGCGCGAAGGCGCTGCTGTCGAGCTCCAGCGCCTTGAAGTAGTCCCCGCGGCGATACGCCTTCCGGCGCCGCGAGGTAGTCCTGCAGCGCCTCGAGCGAGGTGGACGCCAGGCCGTCGAGCCGCTCGCGCGACTTCGCCGGCCTCCTGGCTGAGGAGACGCGCCACGAGCCGGTTGACCAGCACCGCCACGCTGTCGGGCATCCCCGAGACGGAGCCGTTCGCCAGTTCGTTCCCGTCGGTCACGCGGATCAGCGAGCCGGTGAGGGTGAGCTCGGTCGGCGTGGCGATGGCGCTGCCGAGGAGGACGCGGCCGGCGCCGAGCTGCGCGGCGAGCCGGCGGGACTGCTCCTCTGACAGGTCCTCCTGTCTCGTTGCCGCCCGCCCGCCGCCAGGCGCTGAGGGCGGTGCGGGGCTCCACGATGCGCGGCCCCGTCCCGCCGGTGAGCCGCGCGTTGAGGAGGTCGAGCATCGACTCGCGCAGGTAGCGAGGTGGGATTCGCCGCCGACGCGGAACGGCAGGACCGCAATGACGTTCGGATCGAGGTGCGCCGTGCAGCGGCGTCCCGCCACGCCCACCACCCCGCCGCGGGCCAGCACGAGCAAGGCCGACCGCGGCCAGCACCGGGCGCCGCGGCCGTGGCGAGCGAACGGGTGTGGCCTCCGCGCGGAGTGCCTCGACGAACTGCGTGACCGACGCGAAGCGATCCGCCGGGGAGCGCTGCATCGCCTTCTGCAGCGCCCGGTCCACCGACTCCGGCACGCCGTGTTCGCACCACCCGCACCCGGGGCGTCGGCGAGCCCAGCCGCTTGGCGATGATCGCGGCGGCGGTCTGGCCGGTGAACGGGCGGCTCGCCCGGCCAGCATCTCGTAGAGCACGCTGGCCAGCGAGTACTGATCGGACCGGCCGTCGACGTTCGACTCGCCGGCCGACTGCTCCGGGCTCATGTACGCCGGGGTGCCGACCGCCATGCCGGTCGCGGTGAGCTGCTCGCCGCCGGCGGCGTCGATGGCGCGGGCGATGCCGAAGTCGGCGACCACCGCCTGCCCGCTCGAGAACATGATGTTGTCGGGCTTGATGTCGCGGTGGACGATGCCGCGTTCGTGCGCGTAGGCCAGCGCGGCGGCCACCTGCGCCGTGATCTCGAGGCTCTCGTCGACCGACAGCTGCCGCTCGCGGTGCCAGCCGGTCGCGCAGCGTCTCGCCCTCGACGTACGGCATGACGTAGTAGAGGAAGCCGTCGGCGCTGCCCGGAATCGAAGAGGGGCAGGATGTTGGGATGCTGC
Organism: uncultured Gemmatimonadales bacterium; assembly: GCA_963726955.1. Classification (GTDB taxonomy): domain Bacteria; phylum Gemmatimonadota; class Gemmatimonadetes; order Gemmatimonadales; family GWC2-71-9; genus JADJOM01. The sequence continues at coordinate 14,531 of CAVSEC010000020.1, forward strand.
AGGTCGGCGGTGGTCGTGATTTCGTGCACGAAACGCTCGGCGCCGATGACCGCGGCCAGCTCCGGGCGCAGCACCTTGATGGCGACCTGGCGGTCGTGCTTGAGGTCGTGGGCGAGGTACACGGTAGCCATGCCGCCCTGGCCCAGCTCGCGCTCGATGCGGTAGCGGTCGGAGAGGGCGGCGGCGAGGCCGGGGGGGGGTGTCGTCATGTACTCACCGCTTCCCGCCCCGGTCGTACACCAGACGGTCGAATACCCCCTCCAGCCCGATCATCGTGGTCAGAGCCGCGCCGCCGCGGATCATGACGAAGTGCTGTCCATCCGGCGAGACATCATACTCGCGGAAGGTGCCGCTGTTCAGGTAGCGGCCGGTGAAGAGGAGGCGCCGGCCGGTGACCCCGAACGTCGGGGCGGTCACGACCGTCGCCGCCATCAGGCTGTCGCCCGAGCGATAGAACAGCTCCCGTCCGTTCCGCGACCAGACTGCCTCGCTCCCCCCCTGCAGGGACACCGATACCCTGGCTCCAGGGCCGGGGTAGGGCCGGACGTAGACCTCGAAGCGGCCGGCTTCGTCCGACTGGTAGGCCAGCCAGTGTCCGTCCGGGGAGAGGGCGGGGGCGGTTTCACCGAACGGCGCGGGCAGGATGGTCCGTGCGGACTGCGACGAGTCGAACACCAGGCTCCGGATCCCGTCCCCACCGCTGCCGGACTGCTGGAAGATCACGGTGCGTCCGTCGGGAGTGATACTCCCGGCAAAGTGGGATCCGGGACCGACGAGGAGGCTGTCGGAGTGGCCGCTGCCGTCGGCCGCGATCCACCAGAGGTCGTCGTTGCTGGAGTAGATCAGGCGCCGGCCATTCGGGGTCCAGATGGGCCGATCGCTGATGCCGTTCGTCGTCAGGCGCGACCAGCTTCTCTGCAGCATGTCGAGCACCCAGACGTCGCGGCTGGAGCCGGACTGCTCGGTGATGTCGAACGCGATGCGGCGCCCATCGGGGGAGAAGCGCGGATTGGCGAACACCTTCGGCTCGGCCACGAGTGGCGTTGCCAGTCCCGCGCGCGACACCAGCACCAGCTGGCGCGGCGAGGCCCCGCCGGACTGCATGTAGACGATGGACCCGCTGCGGGAGACCACCGCCCGGGCGGAGTAGCCGTCCGGCTGGGCGACGTCGCGGGCGATGGTCACCGGGGGGCCGGTCGGCCGGACCCGGTCCGCGTCGAAGGGCAGGGCGATCAGCGTGCCGTCCGCATTGCCGACGACGACGAACCCGGCATCCACCCACTGCGGGGAGAAGCCCGGCTGATCGAAGCGGGTGATCCGACCGCTCCGGAGGTCGAGCGCCGCCAGGCGGGAGGTTCGGTCATTGAAATCCGCGAAGAGCACGGTGCGGGTGCCCGGAATCAGGATCGGCTCCCGGAATGCCTCTCCCGAACCGGTGTCGGGCCGCGCGATGACGTAGGGGCGGCCACCTCGGGCCGAGACCGCCATCAGGACTCGCGAGTTCGGATCCCCCGATTCCGAGGAATGGAAGCGAACGGTGTCGTCGCTGCCCCAATCGTGGGAATAGCCGCCGCAGGAGTCGCAGATGACGACCGGTGCGCCGCCGGCCAGCGGCAGCTTGAGCAGGTGGACCCCCTCGAGATAGCCGAGCCAGTGGCCGTCGGGGGAGAAGAAGGGCCCGAGGCCCCGTCGCCCACTGGGAACCGGGACCATCTCGATCCGGTCGGCGTAGCGCAGCATCACCCCGACCCGCGAGTCGTATGCGACCACCGAGCCATCGCGGGTGTAAGCCAGGTCCCAGCGGCTGACGTCGAGCACCGACGCGCTGTCGGGGACGAGCATCTGGTAGCGCCGCACCACCGGCGGCGTCGACGGCGGCCTCGGGCGCCACAGCACCCATCCTCCCAGTAGACCGAGCCCGAGGAGCAGCAGCCCCAGACCGCCGGCGACCACCGCGGTGGATCGCGGGCGGAACCCCGGGTCGACGGGTCGCCCGAACCGGTTGGTTCCGACGCCGACGGTGGTGGCATAGCCCACGTTCCCCAGCGCGGCGGCGAACTCCGCCGCCGTGGCGAAGCGATCGGCGGGGAGCTTCTCCAGCGCCTTGGCCACGGCGGCCGCCACATTAGGCGGCACGTTCTTTCGGAGTCGGGTGACCGGCTGGGCCTCCTCGGCCACGATCTTCATGATGATCTGCTGGGCCGAGGCGCCCACGTGCGGCGGATTGCCGGTGAGCATCTCGTAGCAGACACTCGCCAGCGAGTAGATGTCACTGCGCGCCGAGATCTCCTTGTCCGCGGTGGCCTGCTCCGGGCTCATGTAGTGCGGTGTCCCCAGCGACATCCCGGTCTCGGTCATCCGGCCCCCCGCTGCCGCGCTCAGCGCGAGTGCGATGCCGAAGTCGGCCACCATGGGCCGGCCGTCGTGCAGCAGGATGTTTTCCGGCTTGATGTCGCGATGGATGACGCCGTGGCGGTGGGCGTAGTCCAGCGCGTCGGCCACCGCGATCGTGATCCGAACCGCTTCCTCGATGCCCAGCTGAGTCTCCCGGTCGAGCTTGGACCGGAGGGTCTCGCCGTCGATGAACGGCATCACGTAGTAGAGGAAGCTGTCCGCGACACCGGAATCGAAGAGCGGCAGGATGTGCGGGTGCTGCAGGGCGGCGGTGGTGGTGATCTCCTGCACGAACCGCTCGGCGCCGAGCACCGCTGCGAGCTCGGGCTTGAGCACCTTGATCGCCACCTGGCGCTTGTGCTTGAGGTCCTCGGCCAGGTAGACCGTGGCCATGCCCCCCCGGCCCAGCTCCCGCTCGAGGCGGTAGCGGTCGGAGAGGGCGGCGGACAGGCGCTCCGCGGAATTACTCATGGGCGGCGTTCATCGCGGGAGCAGATCCGTCCAGCGCTCGAGCATCACCAGTTCGGTCGGCGGCCGGAGCTTCGGACGCCAGCGCAGCATGAGAAACCGTCCGTCCGGCGCCACATCGAACACCGGCTTGAGCCCGGTGACGGCGAAGAGGACCCCCGGCGTTCCTGCCTGGAAGGACGGCGCGGTCCTCACCGGCGCGGCCATCATGTTGCCGCCCGCGACGTAGTAGAGCGCGTTGCCGGCGCGCGACCAATGGACCGACGACCCAGGGTCGACCGACGCCGCTACCCGCCAGTCTTCGGTGCGGGCCGGATCCGTCGAGCGCACGTGCACCTCGAACGAACCGGCCGACGCGGACAGGTACGCCATCCAGTGCCCGTCTGGAGACACTTGCGGACGCACGGCCATGACGCCGGGCGGTGTGACGGCCGAGTCTGGTGACCCGCGGGACAGCGAATGGCGGAAGATTCGCGACGGGCCGGCAACCGCCTTCGCGAACAACAGGTTACCGGCGCCATCCATGGCGAGATCCCCGACCACGACGAACTCAGTGGGGTCAATCAGCTCGGGCGGAGCCGCTCCACCGGCGTCAACCCGGTGAAGGCCATGGCTGGCCCCGAGTCCAGCGAAGTACAGCTCGTGGCCCCCGGGGCCAAATACGGGGTCCTGCAGCCACGTCCCGTTGACCGACACCCGAGCGACCGACCCGCTAACCAGGTCGCGGACCAGCAGAACCATGCCGCGGTCGATACCCACGCAAATGGCGGCCCGCCGGCCGTCCGGTGACAGGGCGACGCCGTCGAACGCGCCGATCCAGCCCTCGTCGATCGCCGTGACGCGACCACCCGAGACCCAGACGACGTCGCTCGGGTCGTCCCCCCGACCCCACCCCCCGGCCACGTAGATCAGCCGTCCGTTGCGCGCGACGGTGACCCGGCCCGTGCTCGTGAAGTTTCCCGTGCTGAGGCCCGTGGCGATCGTCACCGGCGCCCCGGTCGTCCGGAGCCCCCGGATGTCGAACGGCACGGCCACGATCGAGCCGTTGGAGAGTGTGACGATCAGGTACCCGGGGGGCGCAAACACGGCGCGAACACCGGTCATGAGCTTCCAGACGCGGCCGCCCTCGGACCCGACCACCGCAATGGCCGTGCTGTCGGAGCTCCTGCCAGCGGTCGTGAAGACCGTCCCGCCACCGGGCAGTCCGGCGGCCTCGACGTGCAGAACGTCGTGTGAGGCGGTATCGGGTATCGTCAGGCGCTGCGTCTCCCCGCCCGCGACGGATACGCGCCGCAGTCCGTCCAGGCCGGAATACACGATGTGCCCGTCGTCCGTCCAGACCAGCGGAGAGCCGACCGCGCCGGTCGCGACGGTTCGCGGCGACCCGCCATCGAGCCCCTGGACGACGACGGAAGCATTGCGGAGGAACGTCACGCGCTTGCCATCGGGCGAGAGCGCGGCATTATCCCCGCCTTCGCTGCCCGGAATCGGCACGGGGCCGGTGGCATCGGCGGTGCGCATCCAGAGGTGGCCGCCGCCGTCGTAAACCAGCACGGAGCCATCCTCGGACAGCGAGAGCACTTCGCCCACCGGCGCGCTGTCGGGCAGAACGATCCGCACCCGCCAGGGGTGGTCCGCCTCGGCCGGCGCTGGCCGCAGCCAGCCGCGGATGGCGGGGACGAGGAGCAGGAGCGCGGCGGCGCTCGCGACGAGCGTTCGCCGCTTCCACGGCCCCTCGCTGGCGCCGCCCCGGCTTCCCCGCTGCGTGCTCGAGGAGGCGACAAACGCCGGATTGCCCAGAGCCTCGGCGAATGCCCTGGCGGTTCCGAATCGGTCGGCGGGCAGCTTCTCCAGCGACTTGCTCACCGCGGCGGCGACATTGGGCGGCACCGATCTGCGCAGTTTCGTGACAGGCGCCGCCTCGTCGGTCACGATCTTCATGATGATCTGCTGCGCCGAGGCGCCGGTGTGCGGCGGGTTCCCGGTCAGCATCTCGTAGAGCACACTGCCCAGCGAGTACACATCCGAGCGCGCGGTGATCTCCTTCTCGGCGGTGGCCTGCTCCGGGCTCATGTAGTGCGGGGTCCCGAGGCTCAACCCCGTCTCGGTCATCCGGCCACCGGCTGCCGCGCTCACCGCCAGCGCGATTCCGAAATCCGCCACCATCGGCCGGCCATCGTGCAGCAGAATGTTCTCCGGCTTGATGTCCCGGTGGATCACCCCGTGGCGGTGCGCATAGTCGAGGGCATCGGCCACTGCCACCGTGATCTTCACCGCTTCCTCAATGTCGAACTGGGTCTCGCGGCTGAGCTTGCTGCGCAAGGTCTCGCCGTCGATGAACGGCATGACGTAATAAAGGAAGCCGTCGGCGCTGCCCGAGTCGAAGAGCGGCAGGATGTGGGGGTGCTGAAGGGCCGCGGTGGTGGTGATCTCCTGCACGAAGCGCTCGGCGCCTAACACGGCGGCCAGCTCCGGCTTGAGAACCTTGAGCGCCACCTTCCGCTTGTGCTTCAGGTCCTCGGCGAGATACACCGTGGCCATGCCGCCCTGACCGAGCTGGCGCTCGATGCGGTAACGGTCGGCGAGGGCGGTGGCGAGTCGCGTCAAGGCGTCCGTCACGGTTTCTCCAGGTCGGCCGCGAAGATGTCGCTCTCGGGCGCGCCAAGCGTCATGTAGAAGACCTTCCCGTCGGTGGCGAACCCGTACTTGGTGTGCTGGCGGGTCCGGTCATCGAAATCCACCAGGACGGTACTAGCGCCGCCCGCGGCGGGCACCGACCGGATCGACCATCCCTTCGGAGACCGGGCCATGTAGTAGAGCGTTGCTCCATCCGGCGACCACGCTGCGTAGAACGCCTCAGCGCCGATGTCAGCGTTGGAGACGATCAGCGTCTCCGCGCCGCTGTCGACTCGCCGCAGGCGAAGCCCGTCGGGGTGGTGATAGACGATGGACCGACCGTCCGGCGACCAGTCGGCATAGTCTCCCGTCTTGACCGGGATCAACACCTGGCGGGCACTGTCGGCCAGCGGGAGTATCAGGAGTCCATGTCGGCCGGGCTCAGGACCAATCATCTCGAACAGGATGGTCTTCCCATCCGGAGCCCAGTCGGCATCGAGTCGCTCGCCCGGTCCCGAGGTCCATTGGTGCAGGTTGGTCCCGTCCGCATCCACCGTGTAGATGTTGCGGTTTCCGCTCCGGAGCGAGTGGAAGGCGATCCGTCGGCCATCCGGCGACCAGTCGCCGCTGAAATCGGCGGCCGGATCGGTGGTAATCTGCCTGGCCTCGCCGCCGGCGGCGGGCATGACGTAGAGATCCGGATTGCCCCCGCGATCGGAATCGAAGACCAGCCAGCGGCCATCGGGCGACACGTCCATGTCTTCAATGACCTCGTTGCCGGTAGTGACGCGCGTCGCGCCACGAATCGAGACTGGCCCGCGGCTGGGTACCGGGATGGACCAGATGCCGGACCAGGCGTTGAGCCGGGAGTAGGCCAGGCGACCGTCCTGGCGGCTCAGGCTGAGCCCCTGCGCATCCGTACCGGTCGTGAGGCGCTGCGCCGTTCCCTCCGGCGCTCCTGTGCCACTGATGCGCTGGCGATAGATATCTCGGCTGCCGTCGCGGTCCGAGATCCAGTAGAGCTCGTGGCCGTCGGCAGACCACTGGGCGGCCGTGTTGAGTGAACTGTCGGTGGTAACTCTGGCCGGCTTCGTTCCATCGAGGTGCACCAGCCAGATCCCGGAGGAACTAGAGTTGGCGAAGTAGGTGGTCCCGAAGACGAAGCTGGCGGTGCCGGCCGAGACTGCGATGCTGCGCCCATCGGGTGACCACGCCGGAGAGAAGGCCCCGTGCGGGGCCGCGAGCTTCAGGGAGTCACCGCTGGACAGCGTCAGCACGGTGACTTCCTCGCGATCGTATCCGAGGGTCCAGGCGATCCGTGACCCATCGGGCGACCAGTCGAATCCCGTGATCGGCGTTCCCCATGTGATGCTGAGGCGAAGTGCGGCGGGATCCAGGCGAGTCACCCGGCGCGGGCTGCCGCCGAGCGCGGGCACGACATAGATACCATCGTTGGACTGATAGGCGATCTTCGAGCCATCGGGTGACCAGCGGGGCCAGCGGAAGTTGTCGGTCGTGTCATTCGTCAGGGCGACCGGGCGGCCTCCGCTGACCTGGCGGACGTAGATCTGCATCGCGTCGGTGGGGCCTGCGGCGTACGCGAGAGTGGCGCCATCGGGCGACAGCGCCGGGTCGACCTCGAGTCCCGGGTCCCTCGTCACCTGTATCGTGCGTCCGATTGTGACCGCCGGAGCCTCTGCCGAACGATGGCTCACCAATACGACGGCTGCGACCGCCAATAGGAGCCCTGCCAGACCAATTCCGATTATCGCACGTGACGGCCCGGTTCGGGCCGGCGTCGCGAGGCTTGTCGGGACGGTGAGGGCGGCGGCGAACTGGGCCGCCGGGCTGAACCGGTCGGCCGGATTCTTGGCGAGTGAGCGGACGAGCGCGCCGGCCACCGCGGGCGGCACCGTCGGGCGCAGATTGGTGATCGGCGGCGCGTCGGTCATGATGTGCTGCCGGGTGATACTCTGGGCCGTGGGCCCGGTGAACGGTGCCTGGCCGCCGAGCATTTCGTAGAGCACGCAGCCGAGGGCGTAGAGATCGCTGCGGCCATCGAGGTTGGCGTCGCCCGCAGCCTGCTCCGGGCTCATGTAGCGCGGCGTGCCAACCGAGAGACCGGTAGCGGTCAGCTTCTCGGCGCCCGCGCTGCTGATCGCGCGTGCAATGCCGAAGTCGGCCACGACCGCATGACCCCCTTCGAGGAGAATATTCTCCGGCTTGATGTCGCGATGGATGATGCCGCGCTGGTGGGCGTAGCCGAGGGCGCCGGCGACCTCCCGCGCGATGCTCAGCGCTTCGTCGATCGGGAGCTGCTTCTGGCGATCGAGCCGCGCGCGCAGTGATTCCCCATCAACCAGCGGCATCACGTAGTAGAGGAAGCCGTCGGCCGTACCGGAATCGTAGAGCGGCAGGATGTGCGGGTGACGGAGGTTGGCGGTGGTTTCGATCTCCCGCAGGAACCGCTCGGCGCCAAGCGCGAGGGCGAGTTCCGGACGCAGCACTTTGATCGCGACCTTGCGGCGATGCTTGAGATCCTCGGCGAGATAGACCGTGGCCATGCCGCCGCTGCCTAACTCCCGCTCGAGGCGGTAGCTCGCGCGGAGGGCCGAGACCAGGGAGTGGGGCGGATCCGCCAATGGTTTCCAAGGTGGGAGAGGTGGCGTAGTATAGGAATCCCCGGCCATGACGGCCAGTGCGGTGCGCATCCTCGTGACAGCGGATGAACGGCGACATGGCCCGACTGCTCGTCCTCTTCGTGACCGCGTTCGTGGACATGGTTGGCCTCACCATGATCATCCCCCTGCTGCCCTACTACGCCTCGGCATTCGGGGCCAACGCCCTGATGGTCGGCGTCCTCATCTCAGCGTTCTCAGTTGCGCAGCTCGCGGTGGCGCCGGGGTGGGGGAAGTTCTCCGACCGCTACGGCCGGCGTCCCGTCATCCTCGCCGGACTGCTGCTGACCGGCGCGTCGTACGCGCTGTTCGCCTTTGCCGGTTCGATGACGGCGCTGCTGATCACCCGGCTGATCCAGGGCGCGGGCGGCGGCACCATCGGGGTGGTGCAGGCCTACGTCGCCGACTCGTCGACCGCCGAGGAGCGGACCAAGAGCCTGGGCTGGCTCTCGGTGGTCACCAGCCTTGGCGCCGTAGCCGGGCCCGCGTTCGGCTCCGCGATGATCAGCCTCGGCGGCCACCGCGCGCCCGGGCTCGCCTCCGCGACCCTCTCGCTCATGGTCGCCACCTTCGCATGGCGCTTCCTGCGCGAGTCCCACGGATTGCGGCCGTCGGCAGGTCATCGGGTCCCTTCGGCAACGACCAGCCGGGTGGCGATCCTGCGGGTGGTGACCCACTGGCGCGAGCCAGCCTCGCGCCTCATCTGGATCTACACAGTCGCGATCGGCGCCTTCTACGGCACGATCCAGACGGCGCCGCTGCTACTCTCGGGCCGCTTCGGCGTCACCGAGCAGAACATCGGCTACTTCGTGATGTATCTCGGTGGCATGGGGGTCGTAGTCCGGTCGCTCATTCTCGGTCGCATGGTCAGCCGCCTCGGGGAGGCGCGGCTCTCGCGTCTCGGCATGGTCCTGCTCGCCCTCGGGCTCGCCGGCACTGGCCTGGCGAACGGCTATCTCGCGCTCGCCGCGGGATTCACCCTCATGCCTATCGGAACTGCCTTCATCTTCCCCTGCGTGACCGGGCTGCTCTCGCAGGTGGTGGCCTCAAACGAGCGCGGCCTCTACATGGGAGTGCAGCACACCTTCGGCGGGGTGTCGCGGGTCGCGTTCCCGATCGCGGCAGGCTTCCTGATGGATCATGCGGGCCTTGGCGTGCCCTTCCTGCTTTCCGGGGTCCTCGTGCTGGCGACGCTGCCACTCACCGCTGCGCTTCTGACCCTCGCACCAGCCGACGCCTCGACCTCTGTGCCGGAGATCTCGGTCGCGGAGCTGACGGGAGAGTTCCCGGTGATGGAAGCGGGCGAGCAGGGAGGTAGTACCTGACACGCCCGCTCGGCGCGGAGCGGTCGATCCTTGAAGAGTGACTTCGACGGCTTGACGCGGCCCGGGCTGCCCGACTTTCCCGGCAGTCGCTGCCGGTGTCCTCGACGGAGCCTCGGCGTCGACCACGTCACCCGACACCTCCTGCCACGATCAGTGCCCGTGCACCGCCGGGTCGAGCCTCACCGCGGCAGCTTCTGCTCCAGCAATCTCCTCCAGTTCAGGATGACGTGCGTGGCCAGCGCTTCCGGCCTGACGATCGGCGTAACCAGCAGGAAGCGATCCCCATCCGGCGTGACATCATACCCCACCGAACGATTGTCGAGCTGTCCGGCATCCGGCTTCCGGAAGAGCATGGTCGCGGTCCCGACCTCGCCGGTAGCCGGCTGGAAGGCGACGGCCAGCATCGCGTCACCCTTCCGGTAGACGATCTCACGGCCTCCCCTGGTCCAGCGCGGCTGGCGCCCGCCATCGGCCGAGACCTGGATCCGGCCGCCACGACCCTCCAGCGGGCGCACGAAGACCTGCGGCTGCTCGTTCTGATTGTACTCCTCATAGGCGATCCACCTGCCATCCGGCGCGAAGGAGCCGCTGCGCTGGGTGGCGCCCCGATCGTCCACCGGCGTCGAGGCTCCTCCCGCGACCGGCCGAAGCAGCAGGCGGTCGTGGTTCAGCGTCTCGGTGTAAGCCAGCGTTCGGCCATCGGGACTGATCGACGCCGCGCGCTTGTCGTAGGGGGTCGCGAGCACTTCCGCATCCGGGGCGCTGGCGTCGATCGGGATGCGGTGCAGGTCGTAGACGGGGTCTTCGAAGGTGTACACAAGGGAGCGACTGTCGGGCAGCCAGTGCGCGTCGAAGGCCGCACCCTGCGCCCGGGTCAGTTGGGTGAGCACCTTCCGGCTCCGTTCGAAGAGCCAGAGGTCCCGCTTCGGCTCCGTCTGGGTCAGCGCGATCCACTTGCCGTCCGGCGACAGGCGCGGTTCCGCCCACGAGCCACCCGCGGGTAGTGCCGGCTCCTCGTGGCCGGAGCGGTCGGACCAGACCACCTGGCGGTCGACATTCCAATCCGACGCCTTGAGGTAGACCATGGTACCGTTGTCGGCGACGGAGAAGCCGGCCGAGCCGTTGTATGGTTGCCAGGCCACACCGTCGATGACCGGCACCGCGGTCCCGGTGATCCTGAGTTTCGCCGGGTCGAACCGCGTGGCAAAGACGGCGCCATCGCGCGCATACAGCAGGTAGCCGTCGGCGACATACCGGCCGAAGATTGCTCCCTCCACGAGGACCGTTCGCCGGCCGGTCGCCAATTCCACCGCCTCAATCCGTGCCCGACTGAACGGCGTGGCATAGCTGGTAAAGATCGCCGTGCGCCCCCCGGGAAGGACCTGTGGAAACCAGTGCGCAAATTCCCGCCGGGTCGTGTCGAGGGTGGTCAGCTGCGTCGCCATGCCCCCCGACGCCGGGACGGACCAGAGCCCGGCGTTGGACTTGGTATAGATGATGGTCGCGTCTTCGAGCGCCCACCCCGATCCCGAGTTGTTGGAGTCGGCCAGTACGGTCGGCGGTCCGCCGGCCGCCGGGATCTTGTACAGCTTTCCATTCCGCTGATAGGCAATCCAGCGACCATCGTGCGAGAACTCGGGCCATTGGGCGCCTTCCGACCCCGCGATGGGGCAGATCACGGTGGAGCCGAGCTCGCGCACGAGGAGGCCATCGACGCCGGCCGAATCCTGGACCGCCTGCACGATGCGCTGCCCATCCAGCGAGATGATCACGCCGGCCTGGTCGACGCCCCCATCGCCCAGCCGGAAGGCGAACTCCACCGGCGCCGAGGGCACGCCCTGTGATGTGGCTCCGCGGATCAGCCATCCGGCGGCGAGCGCCAGTGCGACGGCGGTGAGTCCCACCGCAATGCGGGCCGGGCGGGGCGCTATGACCGGCGCTCCACGCATGGCCCGGGTGCGGACCGCGCCACGCGGCGACTCGAACTTGCCATCCAGCGCGGCCGCAAACTCCGCGGCGCTGCCAAAACGGTCGGCCGGGAGCTTCTCCAGCGCGGTGAGCACCGCCGCCTCGACATGGGCGGGGATGGTGTGCCGCTGGCTGGTCAGCGACCGGGGATGTTCGGTGACGACTCGCGCGACGATAGCCTGCGCCGTCGATCCGGTAAAAGGCGGATCACCGGTGAGCATCTCGTAGAGCACGCAGCCCAGCGCATAGACATCGCTCCGGGCGGTGATCTCCCGTTCCCCCATCGCCTGTTCGGGGGACATGTACTGCGGCGTGCCGAGCGACATCCCGGTCTCGGTCATTCGGGAGCCCGCCTTGCTGGCGGCGAGTGCGATGCCGAAATCGGCGACGAGGGCGCTGCCGTCGTGCAGCAGGATATTCTCGGGCTTGATGTCCCGATGAATCACCCCATGGCGGTGGGCATAGTCGAGCGCGCTGGCAATCTCAGTCGCGATGCGACACGCCTCGCCGATCGGCAGCTGCTTCTCCCGTGCCATCCGGTCGCGGAGCGAAATGCCTTCGACGTAGGGCATCACGTAGAAGAGGAAGGAGTCCGCTTCCCCTGAATCGAAGAGCGGCAGGATGTGCGGGTGCTGCAGATTCGCGGTGGTCTTGATTTCGGCGAGGAATCGCTCGGCACCGATCACGGCGGCGAGCTCCGGCCGCAGCACCTTGATCGCGACCTGGCGGTCGTGCTTGAGGTCCTGTGCGAGATAGACGGTCGCCATGCCGCCCTGGCCCAGCTCCCGCTCGAGTAGATAGCGGTCGGCGAGGGCGGTGGTCAGGCGGTCGATCGCGTCCGTCACTTGCCACGCCCGGTACGTTGCCGCAGCTCCTGGATCCAGTTCACCACCATCACCAGGTTTCGGTTCTCTTCGACCGGCCGGATCATGACGAAGCTTCCGTCCGGCGCCGCGTCATAGTTCGGATGGTACAGGTCGGTCGCGAAGGGACCTTCGAACAGCGTCGCGCGTCCGGTCACGGCCAGCGCCGGCAACGTGGCGATCGTCGCCGCCATCACCTTGCTGCCCGCACGATAAAAGAGTCGTTTACCGTTCCGCTCCCAGAGCGGCTCCCCGCCGCCGCCGGTGGACACCGGGGTTCGTCCGCCAGCTCCCGACAGCGCACGCACATAGACCTCTTCCCGCCCTGATTCGTTCGACACGTAGGCCACCCATTTCCCATCCGGTGAAACCCTCGGCTCCTTGTCGTCATTGATATTCACCAGGAAGGGCACCGGCTTCTGATCCCCGGTGAGCGGCAGCAGGTAGATATCACGATTGTTGTCAGGCGTATCGACCCGATACATGACCGCCTGGCCATCCGGAGTAAACACGCCTTCGCGAATCGGGTTCGGGTCCTCCCGCAACATCCTCGCGTTGGCACTGCCATCGGCCGGCTGCCACCAGAGCGCATTGGCCGGCGCGCGAGATGAGGTGTACATCACCCGGCGACCGTCGGGTGACCACTCGGGCCGGTTGTTGTACCCCTCGCGAGTCAGCCGCTCTGTCGTGTGATCGCCGAGGTCGGTGATCCAGATGTCCGCCCCGGAGGCTCCCTGAACCTCGAGCGCGATGCGGCGACCATCGGGTGACAAGCGGGGATGCAGGTATGCCTGGACCGAATCGAGGAGCACCCGGGACCCGCCGTGCGGGTCCACACTTACCAGCTGGCTGGCGGTGCCGCCTCGCTGGTACACCAGCGAACCGCTCGCCGAGAGCGCGATGGGAGCATTCCACGCGGACGAGGGCACCGCAACACTGTCGGATATCTGGAGCGGGGCCCCAACCCGCAAGCTATTCCGGTCAAACGGCACCGCCATGAGCGCGCCGTCGCCGCGTACGTAAAGCAGGAGGTCATCCACGAGACCGATGGCGCGGGCGCCCCGAAGTTCCGGGAACACGGTGGACTTGCCGTTCCCGGCCTGAACCACGCCCATCCTCAGGTCCGCGTTGCCGGCGACGGTGCTGCTGTAGAAGACCAGCCGGCCGTTGTCCGCCGATCGGGGCGCCAGTTGCAGGCGCTCGCCGCTGGCGCTGTCCAACCGGGAAAACTGGACCGGCTCTCCGCCATCGGAGGATACCCGCCAGAGGCCGCGCCCCTCAGAGTAGGTTCCCCTGGCGAAGACGATCTCCCGGTCGGAGGTCCAGGTAAGCCCGCCACCGACGCTGGCGCTATTGTCCAGCGGGCAGATTGTAGTGAGGGCGCTTCCGTCGACGGCGATCTTCTTGAGCTTGCCGTCGGCAGAACGAAATGCGACCCACCGGCCGTCGGGCGAGAACTCCGGATTGAACCCGCCCTCGGTCCCCGGCAAGGCCCGGGACGCAAGTTGATCGAAGCTTCTGAGGTACAGCATCCAGCTGCCGCTCACCGGGGATCCCGCGAACACCGCCAGCCGGCCGTCGGGTGACAGGGCAACCTGAGACCCGACACCCGCCACTGGAAACGCGATCCTGGTGCCGGGTGCCGGTTGCAACTCGAAGCGGACGACGGCGGCCGGAACCACGGGCGAACCGGCGTGCAGCCAGCCCCAGGCCGCCACAATCGCCGCGAGGCCAAACGCCACTGCCCAAGGGAGCGGTGATCTCACGCTCCACTTGCTCACCGGCGCCATCGCCGCAGCGGTCGTGCGGGGCCGGGTCGCTCCGCCCTGCCCTTCGAGCGCCGCGACGAAGGCGGCGGCGGTCGGCCACCGGTCTGCCGGGAGCTTGGCGAGGGCAACCAGCACGGCATCTTCGATCGCCTCCGGCACAGTGTCGCGGAACTTCGACATCGGCACCGGCTTTTCGGTCATCACCTTGGCCACGATCGCCTGTGCCGTCGGGCCGGTGAAGGGCGGCTCTCCCAGCAGCATCTCATACGTCACGCAGCCGAGGGCGTACACATCCGAGCGCGCGGTGATCTCGCGCTCGCCCATCGCCTGCTCGGGGCTCATGTAGGTCGGGGTACCGAGCGACATGCCGGTCTCCGTCATCCGCGCACCGCCCGCCTTGCTGGCCGCCAGCGCGATACCGAAGTCGGCCACGAGCGCTCGGCCGTCGTGCAGCAGGATGTTCTCCGGCTTGATGTCGCGATGAATCACGTTGTGCCGGTGGGCGTAGTCGAGCGCGCCGGCCACTTCGGTGGCGATGCGCACCGCGTCCGCAATGGGCAGCTGCTTTTCCCGCTTCAGGCGGTCGCGCAGTGATTCGCCGTCGATGAAGGGCATCACGTAATACAGATATTGGGCGATTGGGCGATTGGGCGATTCGGCTGACGTACTCGCCACCCCCGAATCGAAGAGCGGCAGGATTTGCGGGTGCTGCAGATTGGCCGTGGTCTTGATCTCGCTGAGGAACCGCTCGGCGCCGATCACCGCCGCGAGTTCGGGGCGCAGCACCTTGATCGCGACCTGACGATCGTGCTTCAGGTCGTGGGCCAGGTACACCGTGGCCATGCCGCCCTGGCCCAGCTCCCGCTCGAGGCGGTAGCGGTCACCCAGCGCAGTGGCCAGCGCAGCCATTGTCGATCCAGCGGTCATGCCGCTCCGCCGTGACGGCGGGCCCGCGCCACGAGGACGGTGATGTTGTCACTGCCACCGTCTGCCAACGCCAGGTCCAGCAGGCTATGACAGAGCTGCTCTGACGAGGTCATGGCCCTGATCTCGTCGGCGATCCGCGCATCGGAGACATGCTTGGTCAGGCCGTCGCTGCAGAGCAGCAGCACCAGTCCGGGAAGATCGAGCCCGATACGGGTGATCTCCGGCTTGGCCTCTTCCCCGCCGATCGCACTGACGAGCACATGGGTGAACGGGGAACTCGCCATCCGCTCCGGTGGCAGCGCGCCACGGTCCACCAGGTCCTGCGCCATGGTCTGGTCGCGGGTGACCTGGCGGAGTCCGTCATCGGTGTAGACATAGCATCGGCTGTCGCCCACCTGCACCGCGTAGGCCCACGGCCACACCGCGGTCACCAGGGTGAGCGTCGTCGCCATCTTGCGGAATTCGGGGTGAGCCGTCGCCGCGGTGCGTACCGCACCGTGCGCCTCAAGCACCGCCGCCTTCAGCGCGTCGAGATAGATCTGTTCCTGTCGGCCGCCTGCCGCATGGTAGCAGCGCATCGTGGAGGTGAGATAGCTGGTGATCGTCTCGGCCGTCAGCCGGCTCGCGCCGCCACCTCCGCCCCCGCTCGCCACACCGTCGGCGACCAGCATGATCGTCGCGAGGCGCTCGCCGCGGAGTGGCAGCTGCTCGGGCTCGGGCAGACTGGTGCCGTGCACGACGACTTGCGGGTGCACGGTACAGAGGAGAAAGTGATCCTCGTTCTGCTTCCGTACTTTCCCCGGATGCGTGAGGCCGAAGAGATCCAGCTCGTCATCGAGCGGCTTCTTCCCCGGCTCGATCGGGATGGTGGCCGTATGAAGTTCGGTGGAGCCCGGGGTGGTGGGATGCCAGAGGGGGGTCATGTTTGGAATCCTCCCGTTGTCGAGCGGTCTGGTCCACTGTGGGACCTGTCACGGCGCGCGGTCACAGTCCGTCAGTCTCCATCACCCACACATCGCTCTGCCGATCATCAATCGTGAAATAGATCCGCCGGGAGCCGAGCGACCAGGTCGGCCGGTACGACGGCCCGAGTGGATCGTCCAGCCTGACGAGCTGGCGTGCTGTCCCTCCCGCGGCGGGGATCGACCAGAAGGAAGCGATCCCGCGAGCGTCCAGGCCCTTGAAGTAGATGGTGCGGCCATCCAGACCCCAGAATCCGCTCGAGGTGCTCGGCTGCCCCGTTCGCGCCGGATCCACGAGGATGCGCACCGGCCCCGAGTCCACGGGGACCACGCCGAGGGAGCCATGGCCGTCGAGACTGCTGGAGAACGCCAGGAATCGTCCATCGACAGACCAGGCCGCGAGGAGTCCGTATGTCAGGCGCCGAACCGGTGCCGACCAGCCGCCATCCGGGCGGCGTCGCACGACCCAGATGCCGCCCCTTGCCGTGAAATCCGTGAAGGCCAGGGCCGACCCATCCGGCGACCAGTCCGGCGCGGCCTCCTGCATCGGCGAGCTGGTGACCTGCTGTCGTGGTCCACCGTCGAGCGGCATCACGTAGACATCCCGCGATCCGAGGCGCCAGGAGTGAAATGCCACCTCGCGGCCGTCCGGGGAGGGCGCCGGCGCGAAGTCGTCGCTCGAGTCCGCGGTGAGACGTTCCGGTTCCCCTCTCGGCAAGCGAAGGCGGTAGAGGTCGGAGTGTCCGCCGAGATTCGAGTCGTAGTAGAGCCACTGCTCGTCGGCCGAGAGCCGCATCTCTTCCACCACCTGGCTTCCGCGCGTGACCTGGACCGCCTGGGACTCGGAGAGCGGTCCGCCGGTCGGGAGCGGGAGCGACCAGATGTTTCCCGTCGCACTGAACAGGTTGTAGGCGAGGTGTCGCCCGTCGTGCGACAGCGAGATGGATTGCGCGCCGAGCCCGACGGTCAATCGGGTCGGCCGCTCTTCGGGGCGTCCATCGCGACCGATGCGCATGGCAAAGATGTCCCGCGGCCCCTCCCGGTCCGAGATGAAGTAGAGCCGGCGCCCATCGGGCGACCAGGTCGGCGCCTGATTGAGGGAGGTACTGTCGGTGGCCGTCACCAGCGTCCGATCTGCCACTCGGCAGATCACGATGCGGCTCGGAGAGAGGTTTCCGAAGGTGGTCCCCACCGCCAGGTACCGTGCATTCCCCGAGGCGCAGGCGAGCAGCGTGCCGTCGGGTGACCAGGTGCATTCCGCCGGCTCGAGCAGGCCGGCGAGCAGCCGGACGGTGCCGTCGCCGGCCCGCAGGAAGAGCGAGTCGCCCGCGACGTACGCGATGGTCGATCCGTCCGGCGACCACTCGGCGGAGCTCACCGGATTTCCGCGTCCCGCCGGAATCTCCGGATGCGCGGGGCCGCCCGAGGCCGGTGCACTGAAGACGCCGCCATGACTCAGGAAGAGGATGCGGGTCCCATCCGGAGACCAGGTGGGAAGGCTCTGCACCTCGGTGCTGTCGTCGGTGATCGGGATCTGCCGCCCCCCGGCCACCGGCCGCACGTAGATCCGCGTCACGACCGAGGTGCCGGCGGCGTAGGCCACGCTCCGGCCATCGGGCGAGATGGCGGGCTGGATCTCGAGCCCCGGGTCGGAGGTGACCTTGTGCGCCGCCCCGAAGCTCCCTGCCGGCGTGGCCGTGCTCCCGCGGAGCCAGCCCCAGGCCGCGAGGGTACTGACGATGCCGAGCAGCGCGCCGAGGACGATCACCGGCCCGCGCAGGGAAGCGCTGGCACCGGACGCCGCGGCCCGTTGCGTGGCGGATGCCGTGCCCACCATCGCCTCCGCGAATTCCGCGGCGCTGCCCCATCGGTCGGCCGGCAACTTCTCCAGCGCGGTCATCACCGCATGGTCGACCGCCGGCGGCACGCTCCGCCGGATCTGTCCCGGCGGCGCCGCCTCGGCGGTCATCACCTTGGCCACGATCGCCTGCGCGGTCGGCCCGGTGAATGGCGGCTCGCCCAACAGCATCTCGTACGTCACACAGCCGAGGGCGTAGATATCCGAACGGGCGGTGATCTCCCGCTCCCCCATCGCCTGCTCCGGGCTCATGTAGTGCGGGGTGCCGAGTGACATCCCGGTCTCGGTCATCCGGACGCCACCGGCCTTGCTCGCCGCCAGTGCGATGCCGAAGTCGGCGACCAGCGCCTGGCCGTCGTGCAGCAGGATGTTCTCCGGCTTGATGTCGCGGTGGATCACACCATGGCGGTGCGCGTAGTCGAGGGCACTCGCGACTTCGCTGGCGATACGCACCGCATCGGCGATGGGAAGCTGCTTCTCCCGCGTCAGGCGATCGCGGAGTGATTCTCCCTCGATGAAGGGCATGACGTAGTACAGATATTGGGCGATTGCGCGATTGGGCGATTCGGCTGCCGTACTCGCCACCCCCGAATCGAAGAGCGGCAGGATATGCGGGTGCTGCAGGTTGGCGGTGGTCCTGATCTCGGAGAGGAACCGCTCGGCGCCGATCACCGCCGCGAGCTCCGGCCGGAGCACCTTGATCGCGACCTGGCGATCGTGCTTCAGGTCATGGGCGAGGTAGACCGTGGCCATGCCGCCCTGACCGAGCTCCCGCTCGATGCGGTAGCGGTCGGCGAGGGCGACGGCGAGAGGTGTGGTGAGCGGATTCACGGAGTTTCCCCAAGATGCCACGCCGGCAGAGTTCGCGCGAGGCCGTGCCGAGTGAGCCGACAGGCACGGTGAAAATCGGCCACGCGCAGCACTCGACGGGAGAACACCTGAGCCGGGCGCCCGCACACGACGGACGCCCGGCTCCTGCTGCGAATCTCGGCCGCCTGCCGGGCCTACATGGCGCCGGCGAGGCTGGTCACCGCCGCGGCCAGTTTCCGCACTTTGGCCCCGTCGGCGGCGCCGCTCGCATCGGCATTCAACTTCGAGGCGAGCGCAGTGAGGGCGCTCTGCCGGGCGGCGCCCGTCAGCTTCTCGGCGCCGGCCAGCGCCACCCGTGCTCCGCTCACCTTGCCGCCGGCCAGCCCGTTCGACCGCTCGAGCTGGTCGAGATACGCGCGTGCCACGACGAAACTCGCGGGCCACACCAGCTTCGGCTGGCCCTGCACGTTCAGGAAATCGAGGTGGACCAGCTTCGCTGCGTCGATTTCATTCTGCGAGAGAAGCGCACTGGGCAGCAGTTCGTAGATGTCGAGACCGCGGGAGATCTCCGAACTCACCATGACGCCGTTGTACCAGTACACCGACCAGGAGCCACCGCTGCCCATCTGGGTCGAATCGACCGGGCCGCGATCGAAGAACCCGATCTCCTTCGGGTGGGCGGCGTCGGTCCAGTCGAACACGGAGATGCCGCCCTGATACCAGGCCTGCACCATGATGTCGCGGCCGGGCACCGGGATCAGCGAGCCGTTGTGTGCCACGCAGTTCTCGTTCACCGTCTGCGCGGCCGGCATCTTGTAGTAGCTCTTGAACGTCATCTTGCCGTCGACCAGCGTGAAGATCGCGTCGGCACCCCACTCGTACTTGTCGGTGGCACGGCACTTCGGCTGACCGCCACCGCCCCACTCGTCCGAGAAGAGAATCTTGGTGCCGTCATTGTTGAACGTCGCCGAATGCCAGTAGGAAAAGTTGGAATCGGAGACCGCGCCGATCCGCTTCGGGTTGGCCGGATCGCGGATGTCGAGCAGCAGCCCGTAGCCGCCGCAGGCGCCACCGGCGAGTCCGATCGCCGGATAGACGGTGATATCGTGACACTGGGTCGGGCCGGGGCGGACCGCGCCGGGCGCCGGCGGCGGACCGAACATCTTTGCGAGGATGCCGGGGAGGGCCGTCCGGAGTGCGGAACTGTCCGCGCCGTTCGGGGCCCCGCTGCCACCGCGGGCCTTCACCATGCTGTCCAGCATGCCATCGACGTAGCGTGAGGGAATCACGATTTCGCCCTGACCGGGAAGCTCGGCCGTAAAGCCGCCGTGCGCCTTTGCCATGGCGACCTGCGCCTTCTGCGCCTCGATGTCTTCCTTCGCCTCTGCATGCACCGGCGGCGCCACCAGGTCATTGAAGATGCGCGGCGAGTTGACGATCGCCGCCATCTCCGGATGCGCCAGCGGCACCTTGATGACCTCGATCCGGAAGAGCGCCGAGTTGGAATCCTTGTCCGGCGCCAGTCGAGAGCAGCCCGGCAGCTCGCTCGGCGACCGCACGCCCGCCGAACCCGAGATGTAGACGTAGACGTTGTCCGGGTCCTTCGGATCGGCGAGCACGCTGTGGGTGTGCGAGCCGCGGCAGGTTTGCACGTTGGCGATGTACTTCGGGCTGCCGATATCCGTGATGTCGAAGATCCTGAGACCACGGAGCCGGTCGGTGCTCACCGTGTCATGCACCCCCCCGGTGCCGCAGTCGAGTCGACCGCCCTGGCCCTCGCCCGAGACGAAGAGGAGATGCTTGTACACCGAGACGTCGCTCTGCGAGGCGGGGCAGACATAGCCCGCCTTCAGGGTCGGCGCGGCGGGATTGGTGATGTCCCACACCTGGAAGCCGTTGTAGCTCCCCTGGATCGCGTAGGGCCCGGTGAACGAGATGTCGGAATTGGTGATGCCGGCGAACTTCTCCGAGGGGTGGGTATTGGAGACGAGGCGCACGTTCCAGGCAGCCTCCCCCGCGTCCCACATGCCGGCGCGGAGCCCTACCCGCGGATCGGGCTTCGGCGCGGCCATCGACACGGCGGTGCCGGGCGTGGACGACGACGAGGCGCAGGCCAGCATCGAGACCAGTCCGATGGCGGCGGAGAAGTACCGGAGCGTGCCGGCGGCCGAGCGGGCGCGCGGATGCCCTGACGAGTATTCGAGGTTCACAGGTAACTCCGTGAGAGGGATCGGAGGAGCGGAACGGAAAGCTGCTGCGTCACGGGCTCTTCTCACCGGAAGGGAGCGCGGCGAGCATGCGGTTCATACGGTCGATCTCGGTCGACTGATCGGCGTAGATGTCGGAGGCGAGCCGGAAGGTGGTCTCCTCCTCCCCAGCGCCCCGGGTGGCGAAGAGCTGGTCGACCATCGTAAGCGCGCCACGGTGATGCTGGATCATGAATGTCAGGAAGAGCCGGTCGAACTCGCCGCCTCTGGCCTGATCCAGTTGCGCCAGCTGTTCCGGGGTCAGCATGCCGGGCATCATCGGGCCATGACTCATATCCATCCCCGGCATCATGTCGTGTGACGCATGATCGTCCGGGATGGTTTCATGCCGGTCGCCGAGCCAGCGCGACATCAGGCGAATCTCGTCGGTCTGGCCGACGACGATGCGCTCGCACAGCGCCCGCATGCTCGGGCTCGCTCCGTGGGTCGGCGCCCACCCGGCGATCAGCACCGCCTGGGCATGGTGTCCGATCATGCCGGTCATGAACTGCACGTCGCCGGCGGTGTAGGCGGCCCGGGCAGGCACGGCCGAGGCCGCCGGCTGCTGCGCCTGTACCGTACCGGAAGCGGCGAGCAGCACCACGAGAGCGGCGGAGCAGAGAACGGAGGGCGATCGAATCATCGGCTGGTCTCTCAGGGGGATTATGGGACTCACGATACTACCGCGCGGAGAGGGCGGGGGGAAGTTGCCGGAAGCCGGGCAGGGCGCGGCCCCGGAGGCCGAGACCGATGCTCGGATCGGGACCACCTGCGTGAGCCGACGAACGGAACGACGGTGGTGCCGTGGGCAGGAATTCCGGTGGGCGGGGATCGACGGCTACCGTGGGGGGTCGAGGCGATCGGAGCGGTGTTGGGCCAGCAGGCGCTCGGTGAAGTCGAGCCGTTCATGAGTCTCGGAGAGTTCCTGGCGCAACGAGCCGACCTCCTGCTCCAGCGCCTCGAGTCGCTCGGCGATGCGCGGGTCGGTGCCCAGCGTCGCGGCTTCCGCCTTGGTCTTGCTGATCTTGACCGCGGCCCAAGCGATCATCGCCGTGATCGGAACCAGTACTCCGAGTGAGCCGGCGTCCATGAGGCCTCGGGCGGCGAGTGCGTTGATCGAGCGTCTGTGTGAAAGCTGCCAGTCCTTTCCGGCCGAGGCAAGTACGGACGGGACGGCTGGCACTCCGCTCGCGTCACGCGTCATCCGCCACCGCGGTCACTGCACCCGCTTCAACGCTGCCTTTCCCCACGCCGTGATGAGCGGTTCGGCGAGTCCCCACCCGTCCATCTGGGGACAGCCTAACTCAAGCTGCGCCCGGGCCTCCGCCGCACGGCCGCCCCGCGCGAGCGCCGCACCCAGCAGGCAGGCCATCTGGCCTATCCATGGCCCCTGCTTGACGCCACCGCCACTGTACCCCTCGAGGGCGGCGCCGGCCCGGGTGATCGCGCTGTCATAGCGTCCCTGGGCAAAGGCGACCATCGCGGCCCAGCGATCGGCGGCATTGCGCTCGGAGACGCCCGGGGGATAGTTCGCCAGCATCGTGCTGTCGGCCAGCGCCGAGGCGGCGGCGGCCTCCGCGAGCCGACCCAGGCGGAGCAGGATCGGCACCCGCTGGCCCGTCATATAGGCCACGCTCACCGCCTGACGAGCGCTCCCGGTGCCCGCCTGCCGCATGGCGGAGTCGAGCAGCGCCAGACCCTCCCTGTCTCTTCCGCGGGCCGCTTCGATAAGCGCCAGGTTGCGGATGGCACTGCCGATCAGGGGGTTGTCCGGGGCCAACCCCTTCCAGTAGTAATCGACGGCGGCGCGCTCCAGCGAATCGGCCTCCTCCAGTTTCCCGAGGTTGGCAAGGGTGAGCGCGAGCCGCTCCCGCGCCCCCGCCTGATCGTCGTTGCCGCTGCGCACCCGCTCGACGGTGGCCAGCTGCGCGCGCTGCAGCGGCTCCGCCTGCGTCCACGCCCCGGTCCCGGCCAGCGCGATGGCCAGGTTGTTGGCGACGGTGCGACGGATGTCGTTCTCCGGCGGCAGTGTGGCGCTCACGATCTCCAGCGTCTGCTGGAACAGCGCGACCGCCTCCGCCGCCCGATCCTGCCCCATGAGCGTCGTCGCCTGCGCGTGCAACCGGCCGGCGATCGCCATCGAATCCACGCCCGGGTCCTGGCGCTCCAGCGCCACCGCCTCGTCGAAGAGTTGCTGCTGCTCTCGCCGGTCTGGCGTCACTTGGGCGAGGTCGGTGAGCGCGGCGCGCAAATCGGCACTGCCTGGCGCCAGGCGCCGCAATCGCGCCAGCGATGAATCAAACATCGGCCGGGAGACCTGCGACCCGCGGTACAGGTGGACCACCGTCGTCAGTTCGTGATAGGTGCGCGCTGCTTCGATATCTTCCGGGCCGCGGAGCGTCCACTGCAGCTCCGCCGAGCGGCGGAGCAACCGTTCCGCCTTCGGATAGTTCCCCCGCGCCTGGTGCATCTCCCCCACGGTGCGCAGCAGGGCAGCCTGTCGTTCGGAGTCCTCGACCATCCGGTCGATCCGCTGCTCCGCCTCCTCGATCAGCGCCGAAACGCGCACGGTGTCGCCACCCGGCACCTTGTTGGGATTGGCACGCTCGAACAGGCCGGTCAGGATCTGCAGCACGTCCGTGGCGACGGCCCGTTCCCGTTCGGCCCGGTCCCGCTCCCGCGCGAGACGACGGGCCTGCACCGTCGCCGCAATGCCGAAGCCGAGGAGCAGCAGTGCGACCCCCGCCCCGCCGAGCACCAGGGCGCGGTTCCGGCCGAAGAACTTCCGGGCGCGGTAGCCGATCCGGTCCGGCTGGGCGCGCACCGGCAGGCCGCCCAGGTACCGCTCGATGTCCTCGGCGAGTGCGGCCGCGGAGGAGTAGCGCCGGTCCGGCTCCTTGCGGAGGGCCGCCTGGGTGATGACGTCGAGGTCGCCCTGCAGCGCCCGCCGCCGGGGAGTATCCGGCGCGACGGCACTCGGCAGCGGAGTCGGTGATTCCAGGATGGCGCGTTCCAGCTCCTGCAGCGTGCGCCGCGCCTGCGGGAACGGGGTACGGTCGGTCAGCAGCTCGAAGAGCAGCACCCCGAGTCCATAGACATCGGTGCGGGTGTCGCACGGCTCGCCGCGGAGCTGTTCCGGTGCGGCGTGCTCCGGGGTGAGCAGGCGGCTGTCGGGACGGGTGGGCAGGACCAGTGAGTCATCCAGGCCGGGGTCCGTCATCCGGGCGATGCCGAAGTCGAGGAGCCGCGGCGTGCCGTCGGCCTCGACGAAGATGTTCGACGGCTTGAGGTCGCGATGGATGACGAGCTGGCTGTGCGCGAACTCCACCACGCGCGCCACGCGAACGAAGAGTCTCAGCCGCTCCTCGAGGCCGAGGTGCCGCTCGGTGCAGTACTTCGTGATGGGCACGCCGTCCACGTACTGCAGCACGAGGTAGGGACGGCCATCCTCCAGTGCGCCGCCATCGACGATCGCGGCGATGCCGGGGTGCACCAGCCGGGCGAGCGCCTGTCGCTCCACCCGGAAGCGGCGCACCGTCTCCGCCGTACGGTAACCCGGCCGCAGCACCTTGATCGCCACCGTCTGGCTGTAGGCGCCATCGACCCGCTCCGCCCGATACACCTCGCCCATGCCGCCCTGGGCCAGCAGCCGGTCGACCCGCCACGGACCGAGGCGTGTCCCGGGAGCGAGATCGCTGGCGCGGAGGGCCGGATCGGAGGGACGCGCGCGCTGTTCCTCCTCGAGCAGCAGGGGCATCCCGGCCTCGTGCGCCTCCAGCATCGCCAGCACCTCCCGCCGCACCACGCCGTCGCCCTGGCAGGCGTCGAGCACGTAGACATGGCGGGCGGCCACCGGCACCTCGAGCGCCGAGGTGAAGATCTCGGTGATCAGATCCCACCGCTGCTGGGGAGAAGAGGGTCGGTCGGTCATCTCGTTACCCATGGCGCCGACGACGGACGGGAGTGGACATCAGTCCGCCAGGTCGAGGCCCCGGGCCACTTCCTTGCGGAGCCAGGCCCGTGCGGCGAGCCAGTCGCGCTGAATGGTCTTGGTGGAGACGTCGAGGAGGGCGGCCGTCTCCTCCAGCGAGAGCCCTCCGAAGAAGCGGTACCGCACCACCTCCGCGGCGCGGGGGCTCGCCTGCTCGAGCCGCTCGAGGGCTTCATCCAGGACGACGAGGTGATCGGCCTCCTCCGTCGTCAGCAGCGCCGCCGTCTCGGCATCATCGAGCGAGATCGGCTCGGCGCCGGCGCCCCGCTTGATGCGCAGCCGCGCGCGGGCATGATCGACGAGAATCCGCCGCATGGTGGTGACCGCGATGGCGAAGAACCGGGCCCGTTCCGGCGCGGCCAGCCCCGATTGTGCTGCGAGCCGGAGCCACGCCTCGTTGACGAGGCCGGCGGTATCCAGCGTGTGGCCCACCCGTTCCCGCCGCAGCAGTCCGCGGGCGAGGCTCCGGAGTTCGGCGTAATGCTCGGCGATCAACTCCATGACGGCGTCGGACATGGCGCTAAGATGCGCGCCGAACCCGCTCGCCTCAAGGCGCCAATGCCCGGGCGACCCGCCCAGCCTCTCCCCCCGATGTCCACTCTCCGCACCGAACGGCGCCACACCGGGTAGGAGCTCCCCCCACTCCCCCCTCGGAGGCGACCATGCAGACGCAGCGGCAGACTCGATTCCTGTATCTCCTCGGCGCCATCGGCATCGCGGCCGGCGCCGTCAGCTGCAGCCGGACGGACGACCCCGCTGCGCCGAACACCGCCGTCCGCGATGCGCGGGAGATGACGGCGATGGCCCACGACGACCACGGTGAAGAGGCGAAGACCCTGTACGTCTGGGCCAGCGACCAGGCCCGCAAGGCCCCCGACTTCCTCGCGGTGATCGACTTCGACCGACGTTCCCCCGACTACGGCAAGGTCCTCGGCACCGTTCCCGTGCCGCCCCCGGGCAACATCGGCAACGAGGCGCACCACTGCCACATGTCGCTGGATCACCGGATCCTCGGTTGCGGCGGGCTGCTGAGCCTGCTCAAGGGTCAGAACGGGATCTTCTTCTTCGATATTACCGACGCGCGGCACCCGAAGTTCATGTTCTCCACCCACGCACCGAATTCCAGCATCACCGACGACTTCCTGGCGCTCCCCGGCGGCGGATTCCTGGTGACCAATATGGGTTCGGCGACGGGCGGCGCCGGCGGACGAGTGGTGGAGTTCGACAAGAATCTCAACCTCGTCGGAGAGTATCCCGCCATCAGCCCCGCCGATGGCAAGTTCAATCCGCACGGCATCGACGCCGACTTCTCGAAGAACCTGCTCGTCACCAGCGACTTCATCAATCCGGTGACGACGCTGAACGTCTGGCCGGGCCCCGTCGAGCTGCGCAGCTCGCTCCGCTTCTGGAACCTGCGCGACCGGAGGATCACCCGCACCGTCGTCCTCCCCGACAGCGCCGGCACGATGGATGTGAAGCTCATCCCCGGCGATCCGCACGGCCGCGCCGTGACCGCCAACATGTTCACCGGGCTGGTGTATACGGTGGATCCGACGGACGGCAGCTACGTGATGGCGTTCGACTGCGACTCGATCGTGCCCCACGTCGAGGTGCCGGTGCCCGGCGGCATGACCCAGCTCCTCGCCATGCCGCGGAGCGGACGCCGGCTCATCTTCGGCTCGTTCCAGGCCGGTCAGGTCGGCATGCTCGACATCACCGACCGCAGGCACTTCCGGCAGGTGTCGATCGTGAACTTCGGCATCGACGCCGGGCCGCACTCGATCCATCTGACCCACGACGACAAGCGGCTGATCGTGACCGACTATTTCCTCGACGAGGACGACTTCGGCAAGATCCACTTCGAGGGAGATCACAAGGTGCATGTCCTCAATGTCAGCGATGACGGTCTGGTCGAGGCCCCCAACTTCCCCGCCATCGATTTCAATACCGCCTTTGCGACCGGTCCCGCCCGGCCGCACGGAGTCGGCATGCGATAGCCTGCCAGGCGGCGCGCCTCCGCTCCACCCCCGACCGGGGTGAAGCGGAAGCGGCGTCGGCCGATGGCCTGCGGCACTCCGGGCCGACGGAGTACTCCGCCCGCGTCTCCCGTCCCGCCGCAATCACAGCAGTGGCGGCTCGATCAACGGCCTGACCATCGCGGTCGCGCACCCGCCTGACTCACGATGCGATCCCGAAGGCCCGCACCGGAAAAGTGCCGAAGCGCCTCACCTTGACGGGCACCGCGAAGAACCGGCTGCCGCTGTCAGGCAGTGCGGAGAGGCCGCGCAGGTGTTCGACGATGGGAATCTCGTGGCCGAGCAGGATCGAATGCACCGGCCGTTCCCCGGTGTCGATGCTGTCGATGTTGAAGGAATCGATCCCCACCAGCACCGCCCCCGCTGCGACGAGCCATTCCGCCAGTTCACCGGTGAGGTGGGGGTGTCCTTCGAAGTACCGATCGGTGCGCCAGTGCCGATCCCATCCGGTATGAATGAGCACCGCCCGCCCCCGTACCTGATCCGCCCGGAAGGGCAGCCGGTCGATGGCGCGCTCCCGGCCGCCGGCACATCGTGCCACCAGGCACTCGAGGTTGGCCAGCGACTCCAACGGCAACTCCGCCAGGTCCTTCCCGTCGGCGTAGCGGTGAAAGGGGCTGTCCACATAGGTACCGGTATTCGCTACCATCTCGATCTTGCCAATCTGGAACTCCGTGCCGGGTGCGTACCGCTGCCGGGATTCCTCGCGACTGAGAAAGTCGCAGATCAGCGGAGCGGGAAGGCCCTTGTAGGTGACCATCCCCTGTTCCACCTCGTGGCTCACATCGATCAGCGCCGGCATCGCCACCTCCTGCGGTCTCAGGCCGCGACTACTGCTTCGTCAGCGTAAAGGAGCCCCACGGGGCGTCCGACTCCCGGGTCATGGCTTCGTCACGGCATCGAGGAACGCCATCGCGAAGGGCGAGGTCTCGATGGTCGCGCCGTCGAGCGGTGTCGGAAACTGCAGCCCATCGCTGTTTGCCAGCAGAATCAGCGACGCGCCACGCTCGGGTACCTTGAGATAGAGCGCAGAGTACGCCCCCTCCCAGAGACCGGAGTGCCAGACGAGCCTCTCACCACGCACTGTCCGCACGAACCACCCCAGGCCGTACGGAAACGCCACGCCATCCGCTCCCTGGCTCGGTGTCCACATCGCCGTTCGTGAGGCGGCGCTGATCAGCCGGCCCGCGTCGAGGGCGATATCGAATCGTGCCAGGTCGAGGACCGTCGAGATGACGCCTCCAGCGGCCCCGTCGCCCTGCGGCGGTGGCGGCGGCGAGACCGCGACGCGCCCGAGAGAGTCGAGGTGATAGGGGACGGCGAGGGTGGCTGACAGCTCCGGCGCGAGTGGCAGCAGCCGGTGGATCCGGGCCGAGTGATCCATGCCGGCGGGCACAAAGACGTACCGCGAGACCAGCGCGGAGAATGGGGTGTCCGCCACCTCGGCCATCGGCCTCGAGGCCCAGGAATAGGCCGGGGGATTGTAGAAGAAATGGTGCCCCGGCACGCCATTGCCCGTCATGGACATCACGCGGCGCAGCGTCAGCCCGGGCGCCATGCAGTTGAAATCCCGAAAGAAGATTCCCCCCTCGGTGTGCGCGGCCTCGCAGAAGTCGGCGAACCCGGTGAAGCTCGTCATCCGGCGATCGAGATCGAGCCGGCCCAGCTCCACCAGGCGCATCGCCACCACCGCGGAGAGCGGCTTGCTCACCGAGGCGATGTTGTACGGCGTCGTCTCGTTCGCGGCCCGGCCCTCCGCGACGCTGGCCAGCCCGAACCCGCCCGCGAGCACGACTTGACCGTCCTGGACGATGGCGAGACTCAGCCCCGGAATACGGGCTGCCTGTCGCAGCGTATCGAGGCGCGCCGCCAGGCTTGCGAGCTCCGCGACCGACCAGGCGCGATGCGTCACGGTCGGCCGTGACATGGCGACCGGTGGCGCTGGCGCGCACCCCACCGCGGTGATCACCAGCAGCGCCGCACCGGAGCGGATGGCCGAAGTCGTGACAGGGGGGACTCGATGCATGGCAGCGGCTGAGGCACAGGTTCAGGGCGGGTGGGCTGCGTGAGCGGGAACGGTTGGAGTATACCCATGGGCCCGGGCCCGTTCAGCAGCCCCGGGGCGCAAAGTCGCCTCCCTCCATCGATGTAGGACTTGCGTGCGTGCCCCGGTCGGCGAATCATTCGAGCGGATCAGCGAGTGACTCCGCAGCAGTCGCGTGGAGTTGCCTCCGGCCGAGGCGGAATGGCCTCGAGAGGGCGGGCGCAACGGCGTGAGCCGAGTGCGCCCTTTTGTGTTTCCCGGGGCACCGCGCCGGTCGTCAGGTGCCGCCGGCGCGTGCGCCGCGTGGTTCGGTCGGCCCACGTCAGAGAGGACGTCGACATCACCGTATCCCTGCTGCAGCGCCTGTGGTACTCGCGCCGGCCCCGCCCGATCGATCCCCCGCTCCGCGCCGAGCTGCTCAGCAACGAGCGGCTGGAGGAGCGGGCCAAGGTCCTGGCCGCAAGCTTCACGCTGGCCCGCGATACCCCGGGGCCGGACCGCGCCTTCTTCCGCCGCCTCGACGAGAACACCCGCATCCTCCGCAGGGCCTACCGGCTGCTCGCCGACGACGTGCACCGCGGCGAGTTCGTGCCCCCCGCCGCGGAATGGCTGCTCGACAACTTTCACCAGCTCGAGTCCGAGAGTCACGCCATCCGGCACGATCTGCCCCCCGCCTTTCACCAGGCGCTGCCGGCACTCGCCTCGCGCCAACTGGCCGGAGCCGCACGGACCTATGCGATGGCCATGGAGCTGGTAGGTCACACCGATGGGCGCCTCGATGGCCCGTTGCTGACCCGGTTCATGGCCGCCTACCAGTCCGTTGCCCCGCTGACCATCGGTGAGCTATGGGCCTGGCCGATCATGCTGAAGGTGGCGCTGCTCGAAAACCTCCGGCGCCTGACCGAGGAGACCCTTGCCGGGCGCGACGCGCGGTCGGAGGCCAACCGCTTCCTGGACCGGTTGAGTGCGACGAATGTGGGGAGGCCCGCGAGACTGCCGGTGGTACTGGAAACCGCCTGGGTGGTGCAGGTGCTGCAGCGCCTCCGGGAATTCGGACCAGCCGCCGCGCCGGTGCGTGCGGCGGTCGAAGCACGGTTGACCGCGCAGGGCCGCACAGTCGAGGACGTGATCCGCGCTGAACATCAGGTGCTCGCGGCCGGACAGGTGTCGGTGGCGAATGCGGTCACCAGTCTGCGATTCTGCGCGAGCCTCGACTGGTCGCAGTATGTCGAGAGCGTGAGCCTGGTGGAGCAGGTGCTCCGCCGCGACCCGGCCGCCGTGTATGGACGCATGGATTTCCTGAGCCGGGATCGCTACCGGCAGGCCGTGGAGGAGTTGTCGGACCCGAGCGGCGAGGCGCAGATCCGGGTCGCGCTCCGGGCGGTCGAGAGCGCCCGGGAAGCCGCGGAGCGAACCTCCGGCCAGGATCGCAGCGCCCACGTGGGGTATCACCTCATCGGCCGCGGGCGTCGGGCGCTGGAAACCGATGTCGCCTACCGTCCCGGGATCCTGGCGCGAGTGCGCCGCTTCATGTTCCGGCACGCCACCGGCGTCTACCTCGGTGCGATCGGGCTGGGCACGGGCCTGGGGGTCGGCGCCGGTCTCGCCTACGCGGCGTCCCAGTCCTCGATGACGCTCGGCGCGATCGCGATCGTCCTGCTGCTGCTCCTGCCGGCAACCGAGCTCGCGACGGCCTTCGTGCAGCGGATGGCCGCGGCGCTCATACCTCCGCGGCGACTCCCGCGCCTCGATGCTCGGGATGGGGTGCCACCCGAATCTCGCACCATGGTGGTCGTCCCGACGCTGCTGACGTCGGTCGAGGGGACGATGGGTCTGCTCGAGCATCTCGAGGTCCTGGCGCTCGGCAATACCGACCCGAACATCCACTTCGCCCTCCTGACCGACTTCGGGGATGCGCTGGAGCAGGAGCGGCCGGAGGACGCGGCGCTCCTTGAGCTGGCGCGCACCGGGATCGTCGCGCTCAATGCGACCGTCGGACGCGGGCGCCCGGACACCTTTCACCTGTTTCACCGGCGGCGTCAGTGGAACGCCGCCGAAGGCTGCTGGATGGGGTGGGAGCGGAAGCGCGGCAAGCTCGAGGAGTTCAACCGGCTGCTGCGCGGAGCCGGGGACACCACCTTCGTGGTCCACGAGGGCGACCCGAACGTGCTCGATGGGCGGGTACGGTACTGCCTCACACTCGACAGCGACACCCGGCTGCCGAGAGATGCGGCGCGCGAGCTGATCGCCATCCTGGCGCATCCCCTCAACCGCCCCTCGTTCGACCCCCAACTGCGCCGAGTGACGGAGGGCTACGGCATCCTGCAGCCGCGGGTCAGCGTCACCATGGCGAGTGCGGCGGGGTCGCTGTTCGCACGGGTGTACGCCGGCCACACCGGGGTCGATCCCTACAGTTCGGCGGTCTCCGACACCTACCAGGACCTGTTCAGCGAAGGGATCTACACCGGCAAGGGCCTCTACGATGTCGACGCCTTCATGTCGGCACTGGACGCGCGGGTGCCTGACAACGCGCTCCTGTCCCACGACCTCTTCGAAGGGCTGCACGCCCGGCCGGCCCTGGTCACCGACGTCGAGGTCGTGGACGACTATCCGGCCAGCGTGCTCACCCACGCCCGCCGCCAGCACCGCTGGGCACGCGGTGACTGGCAGATTCTCTTCTGGCTCTTTCCGCTGGTCCCCGCCCGCCAGGGCCTCGAGCGGAACACCCTCCCGCTGATCGCGCGCTGGAAGATTCTCGACAACCTGCGCCGCACCCTGGTGGCGCCCGCCACTGTCGTGGCGCTGGTGGCCGCGTGGCTCGTCCTCCCAGGCAGTCCGGTCGTGTGGACGCTCGGCATCCTCGCCACCCTCGCCTTTCCGCTTTCTCCGATCCTCCTTGAACTGTTCGACGGCCCGGAGCCGCAACAGCCCTTCCGCGTCTTCCTCCGTCTCCTGGACCAGGATCTCCGGGCCGCCGGCGCCCAGGTCCTGCTGCGCATCACCTTTCTGGCGTACCACGCCTACGAGATGCTGCACGCCATCGCGCTCACCCTGGTGCGCCTCATCGTCACCCAGCGACGCCTGCTGGAGTGGGAAACCGCCGCAGCGACGGCCGCGCGTGCCACCGGGCTGACCGGGCGCGGCAGCGCGCTGCTCTTCATCGGCGCGATGTCGGCCAGCCCGGTGCTCGCGATTGTCGTCGCGACCTCGCTCGCGGCAGGCCGCCCCGGCGCGCTTCCGGCCGCGCTGCCGATGCTGCTCCTCTGGGTCATCGCCCCGGGTGTGGCGTGGGCGCTGAGCCAGCCGGTCGTCGCCCGGCGACACCAGCTCAGTGAGGACGAACGGACGCGGCTCCGCACCATCGCCCGGAAGACCTGGCGCTACTTCGAGACCTTCATGGGGCCGGACGACCACGGCCTCCCGCCCGACAATTATCAGGAGCTGCCGGCCCCGATGGTGGCCCACCGCACCTCGCCCACCAACATCGCCATGGGGATGCTCTCCACCCTGGCGGCCCACGACCTCGGCTACCTCCGCACCGGCGCGCTGGTCGACAAACTCGAGACCCTGCTCGGGACCACCGAGGGCCTCGAGCACCACGAAGGGCACCTGCTCAACTGGTACGATACGCTGACCCTGGCACCGCTCCTGCCCAGATATGTCTCGACCGTGGACAGCGGCAATCTGGGTGGCGCGCTCCTGACCCTGGCGGCGGGGCTGACGGAACTGACCGTGGAGCCGCAGTCCGCGGCCCAGCGCTGCGCCGGACTCGCGGATACCGTCCGGGTCGCCCGGCAATCGCTCGCGGCGGTCGCGCCGACACCGGGCCCCCAGACTGCGGCGATCTCCCGGCTCGGGGCGCTGATGACTGGCGTCGCGCGTGTGCTGGAGCACGAGGCCGGCGCGGAAGAGGTGCTCATCGAGGCCATGGCCTCCGGCCCGGCGCTGGACGCGGCGCTGGCACAGTGTGAGGCGGCTCGCGGGGATGCTCCGGAGTGGCGGGAGGCCCTCGCGTGGGCGCAGACGGTGGCCGAGGGACTTGCCCCCGGCACCGCCCCGGGGACCCACGCCGGCAGGCTCACCGATCTGGCACGGCGCGCCGTCACGCTGGCGGACGGCATGAACTTCGGATTCCTCTACGACCGGCAGCGCCAGATCTTCGCGATCGGCTACCGCCTGGCCGATGCCGACGGACCGGGGCGGCTGGACAACTCCTTCTATGATCTCCTGGCCTCCGAGGCCCGGCTGGCGAGCTTCACCGCCATCGCCAAGGGCGACGTTCCCCAGAGCCACTGGTTCCATCTCGGACGACTGCTGACCAGCGTGCAGGGCGTGCCGACGCTGCTCTCATGGAGCGCCACGATGTTCGAGTACCTGATGCCGCTCCTTGTCCTCCGCAGCTACCCCGAAACCCTGCTGGACCTGTCCTGCCGCATGGCGGTGCGCCGGCAGATGGAGTACGGGCGCCAGCTGGGTGTCCCCTGGGGCATCTCCGAGTCGGGCTTCAACGTCGTCGACCGGCACGGCAACTATCAGTACAAGGCCTTCGGCGTCCCCGGCCTGGGGCTCAAGCGCGGCCTCGGCGACGAGCTGGTGGTGGCCCCGTACGCCACCGCGCTGGCTGCGATGGTCGACCCGGCCCAGGCGGTGATCAACTTCCGCCGCCTGACAACGCGACGGCGCCGAGGGACCGTACGGCTTCTACGAGGCGATCGACTACAGCCACCGCAAGCCGGAAGAGGAGCCCCCTGTGCCGGGCGCCATTGGACGCGGGACGGTCGTCCGCGCCTTTCTGGCGCACCATCAGGGCATGAGCCTGGTCGCGATCGCGAATGCCCTGCTCGGCGACCCGATGGTGCGGCGCTTCCATGCCGATCCCCGGGTCGAAGCGACGGTGCTGCTGCTGCAGGAGCGGGCCCCGCGTCATGTCCCGATCACCGAGCCGCGGCCGGCGGAGAGCACGCGGATCGCCGCGGCACTGCCCGCCACGACCCTGCGACGCTTCCGCACGCCGCACACCCTCCACCCGCACGCCCAGTTCCTGACCAATGGGGCCTACTGCGCCATCGTCACCAATGCCGGCGGAGGTGCCAGTCTCTGTCGCGGACGAGCGGTGACGCGCTACCGCGAGGACGCGACGCGGGACACCGGCAGTCAGTTCATCTACCTGCGCGACGTGCGGACCGGTCTGGTCTGGTCCGCCACGCATCACCCGATGGCGGTGGAGCCGGACGACTATCTCGTCACGCTGCAGGCGGAGAAGGTCGTCTTCCGTCGACGCGACGACGAGATCACCACCCAGCTCGAGATCGCGGTCTCCACCGAGGACGACGTCGAGGTGCGCCGCCTGTCCGTGACGAATACCAGCGACCGGGCCCGGGAGCTCGAGATCACCAGCTATGCGGAGATCGCGCTGGCGATGCCGGCGGAGGATCTGGCGCATCCCGCCTTCGGCAAGCTGTTCATCGAGACGGAGTACCTGCCGGAGAGCACCGCACTCGCCTGCCATCGGCGGCCCCGGTCACACGATGATGCCGGCCAGTGGGCCGTGCATGTGCTCAGTGTCGATGGCCGGATGCGCGGCGCCGTGGAATGGGAGACCGACCGGCTCCGCTTCCTGGGCCGCGGACGGGGACCGGAGAACCCCGTAGCGCTCGACGGCCGGGCCCTCTCCGGTTCGACCGGGGCGGTCCTCGATCCGATCGTGAGTCTCCGCCAGCGGATCCGGCTCGCCCCCGGCGGCTTCGTCCGGCTCTCCTTCGCCACCGGTGTCGCCACCGACCGTGACACCGCCCTCGCGCTGGCGCAGAAGTACCACGATCCGAGCGCCGCCGCGCGCACCTTTGCCCTGGCCTTTGCCCAGGCGCAAAGCATGCTCAGGCACGTCGGCGTTTCGATCGAGCAGGCGCAGCTCTTCGAACGCCTCGCCTCCCGCGTGCTCTACCTCGACGCCTCGCTCCGCGCGGACCGGGAGGTCCTCGCCCGGAACGTCCTGGGGCAGTCGGGCCTCTGGGCGCACGGCATCTCCGGCGACCTCCCGATCCTGCTGGTCCGGGTGACCAGCGAGGAGGACCTCCCCATGGTCCGCCAGATTCTGCAGGCGCAGGAGTATTGGCGGATCAAGGGGCTCACGGCGGACGTGGTGATCATCAACGACCACCCGCTCAACTACCTCGACGAAATCCATGTGCAGCTCGCTGCCCTCCTCGACACCGGCCCCTGGGCGGCATGGAAGCATCAGCCCGGAGGGGTGTTCCTGCTGCGTCGCGATCGGATGAACGAGATGGAGCGGGTCCTGCTGGCCAGCGTCGCCCGGGTCGTGCTCAGCGGGGATCGCGGCGACCTGGCCGCGCAGCTCGACCACCCCTACGAAGAGCCGCTCGCTCCGCGGGAGCTCCCCCTCCCCCCTGCCGGCGAGGCACCGACTCTGGTGGAACGGATCGACATCGAGGTCCCGCCCCTCAGCTTCGCCAACGGGGTCGGCGGGTTCAGCACTGACGGGAGCGAATATGTGGTGGTGCTCGAAGGCGATCAGGAGACCCCGCTTCCCTGGGTAAACGTGATGGCCAATCCCACCTTCGGGACCGTCGTCTCCGCCTCGGGCTCGGCCTACACCTGGAGCGAGAACAGCCGGGAAAACCGCCTGACACCTTTCACCAACGACCCGGTGATCGATGCGTCGGGAGAGGCGCTGCTGCTGCGGGACGAGGAGACTGGGGAGGTGTGGTCGCCGTCGCCGGGAACGCTGCCCCGGCGCCCGGATGGCGGACGGTACCTGATCCGGCACCGGGCCGGGGCGACGACCTTCCAGCATGTGAGCCATGGCCTCGCGCAGGAGGTGACCGTCGGGGTCGATAGCCTCGATCCGGTGAAGGTGTCCCTGGTGACCCTGACCAACATCAGCAGTCGGCCGCGGCAGATCACCCTCTACTCCTACGTCGAGTGGCGTCTCGGCCCGCCCCGCCCAAGCGATCATCTCCATGTGCAGACCGAATTCGATCCGGCCGCCGCGGCCGTGTTCGCCGTCAATCCGTACAACCAGGAATTCGCCGGGCGTGTCGGCTTTGTCAGCGCGAGCGAGCCGCTCCGTTCCGCGACCGGCAGCCGCCTGGCATTCCTGGGACGCAATCGCTCACTGTCCACTGCGACGGCCCTGAGCCGGCACCTCCTCCCCGGCGAGTTCGGGGCGGGCCTCGATCCCTGCGGGGCGCTGCAGCTCACCGTCACACTGGCTCCCGGCGAGCGCCGCCGCGTCGCATTTGCCCTCGGACAGGGCACCGATGCGGCGCACGCCCGGTCACTCATCGCCCGGCACGGCACCGTGGCGGGAGCCGAGGCGCTGCTGGAGCGGTCCGGGCAGAGTTGGGAGGCGCTGCTGAGCACGGTGCGGGTCGCCACGCCGGACGATTCTTTCGATGTGCTGGTGAATCACTGGCTCCTCTATCAGAACGTCAGCTGCCGGCTCTGGGCCCGCTCGGCGCTCTACCAGCCCGGCGGCGCTTTTGGCTACCGCGACCAGCTGCAGGACGTCATGGCGCTGAGTCTTTCGCGCCCGGACCTCGCACGGGAGCACATCCTGCGGGCGGCAGGCCGGCAGTTCGTCGAGGGGGACGTGCTGCACTGGTGGCATGAGCCCTCTGGGCGCGGCACCCGGACTCGCTGCTCCGACGACCTGCTCTGGCTGCCCTACGTCGTGGCCCATTACGTCTCCACGACCGGCGACCGCAGTCTTCTCGATGCCCAGGTGCCATACCTCGACGGCCCCCTCCTCGAGCCCCACCAGATGGAGGTCTATCTCGCCCCCCGCGTGTCAGGGGAATCGGGGTCCATCCTCCAGCACTGTCTCCGCGCGATCGATCGCGGGCTGACCTCGGGTCCCCACGGGTTGCCACTGATCGGCAATGGCGACTGGAACGACGGCATGAATCGGGTGGGCCACGCCGGTCGCGGCGAGAGCGTCTGGCTGGGCTGGTTCCTCCGCACCGTTCTGGACCGCTTCGTCCCGCTGTGCGATGCGCCGGGGGACCGGCCCCGCGCCGTCCGGTATGCGGCCGAGGCGGCGCGCCTGGGGGCGATGCTGGAGCTGAGCTGGGATGGCGAGTGGTACCGCCGGGCCTACTACGACGACGGCACACCGCTGGGCTCCGGGCAGGGTGACGAGTGCCAGATCGATTCGATCGCCCAGTCCTGGGCCGTGCTCTCGGGGGCCGCTCCGGCGACGCGCGCCGAGCGGGCGATGGACACCGTGCGCACCCACCTGGTGCGGCGGGCCTCGGGCACCGTGCTGCTGCTTACTCCGCCCTTCGATCGTGGAACACGGGATCCCGGGTACATCAGGGGCTATCCGCCGGGCGTGCGCGAGAATGGCGGACAGTACACCCATGCGGCGATCTGGATGGTCATGGCCGTCGCGCGGCTGGGCAATGGCGACGAGGCGATGGAACTCTTTCACATGCTGAATCCGATCAACCACACGCGCACGCCGGCCGACGTCGAACGCTACAAGACCGAACCGTACGTGACCGCGGGCGACGTCTACGCGCATCACCAGCACGCGGGCCGCGGCGGATGGACCTGGTACTCCGGCTCCGCCGGCTGGATGTATCAGGCAGCGATAGAGAGCATTCTCGGGCTTCGCCGTCACGGCGACCGGTTCACCGTGAATCCCTGCATCCCCTCGATGTGGCCAGGCTTCACGATCGACTGGCGCTTCGGTACGGCCGCGTATCACATCCAGGTATCCAACCCGGAATTCTGCTCACGCGGCGTCGCATCGGCCGCGCTCGACGGCGTCTCCTGTGACGCCGACGCCATCCCGCTCGTGGACGATGGCCGGCCGCACCAGGTGCGCATCCTGATGGGGCGGAATGCCGGGAGGCCGGGCTCGGCGGCCGGTCACCGGATCACGGCACGGCGCTGAGGCGCTCGCTGGCTCCGCCTTTCAATCGGCGGCGCAACCCACTCGTACGATGTATTGCCTCCCCCCCCGTCGCGGCCCTACCTATGTCTGGCGGGGATCGCACGACGACAGCGACCGGCTGGCGTCGAGAGTCTCGCGATACGACAACTGCGGTGGGCGCGCACCACGCCCGCGGAGAATGGGCACGATGATTTTTGCATACGGGGACCGGGTGGAACCTGCGATCTTGCCGGAGGGTGAGATGAAGGCAGAGGGGCCGGTCGAGCACCTCCGAAACGCCCTGCAGATCGTGAACGGACTGTCGTAAATGATTGAGATGCTCTACGCGCGTGCCGGGGACTGCGACGCCGATATGCCACAACAGATGCGGGATGGCGCGCATGCACTGGAGCAGCGCCTTGCCATGGCGCTGGACCAGCTGATCATGCCATCCTGCCTCGCTGACCGCGGTCGGCCCGCGGCATGATCTCACTCCTTTTTCGCTCGTTCGGTGGATTGTCAGGTGGAGGGTTTGCGATAGACTTTGAAGTCCACGCTTGACCGATCCGCACCGTATCTCCTTGGGGCAAATGCAGCTATTTGCCCCTTCCCTCCGCCGGGGAAGCGATGCCGCCGCGTTCGGGGCGCCGGCCGCCGGGACTCCAAGCGATCGAGAAGGCCACCGCATGAAGCGATGGAACGCCGCCATCCGACAGACTGGACCGAACAACAGATCGCGACAAACCGCAGACTCCGAGTGTGCCTTACACTGGCAGCCGCTGCCCCTCATCCCGACAGCGCTCGACCCGGTGCGCCTGACGGGATTCACCCTCCCCGAGTTGTCCCTGGCCTTTGAGCGGGTCCGGAATCCCTTCGACTGGCAGGGACCCATCTTCGCGGAGATCCCGGCGAGCGAACGGCGGGTGGTGGACCGGGCCCTCTACTGGTTCACGGCCACCCTCCCGGTCTTTGCGGCCGTGCCCGGCGATCCGACCCGCCTCATCGTCACCGCGGTCGGCTTTCGACTCGGGCCGGCTGGTCGGTAGCGGCCTCGCCGGCGGCGGCGGCCGAAGCCCCGCATTACCCTGTCTCCTGGAGGATGTGATGGATCTGGTAACCTGGCTTGTTGTTGGTCTCGTCGCCGGCCTGCTCGCGAGCTTCGCCGTTGGCGGCGTCGGCCACGGCCTTGTCGGTGACATCGTGGTCGGCATGGTGGGCGCCGTTGTCGGCGGCTGGCTCTTCGCCCGGCTCTCCCTCTCGGCGCCGTTCAGCGGCCTGCCAGGCACGATCTTCGTCGCGTTCATTGGCGCCGTCGTGCTGCTGCTGATGCTGCGCGCCCTGCGGGGACGGCCCGCATGACGAGAGTGTTGCTCGACCCCGTCCGACCGGCCATGCGCCCGCTGAAGTTTGCCGGCCTCGTTCTCATCGGGCTAGCCACCATCGTACTGCTGCACGGCGGAAGCTTCGTGTCGCCGCAGCACCTGCTCATGATGGGCA
Organism: uncultured Gemmatimonadales bacterium; assembly: GCA_963726955.1. Lineage (GTDB taxonomy): Bacteria > Gemmatimonadota > Gemmatimonadetes > Gemmatimonadales > GWC2-71-9 > JADJOM01. Next base: position 53,882 of record CAVSEC010000020.1, read on the forward strand.
ACCTCACTCCGCCAGCCGGTCAGCTACAACGCATCCCCGGCTGGTTCTGTGGGCTCGGTATCCTGGCGGGGGGCGTACAGGTCATGGCCGGGGCGCGTCGCCGCGACTGACCCGCTCGGGGATTGCCCCCGCCGGGGCGCTCGATTGAGCGAGTCCTGCCACGTGCTGATTCCCCGCATCACCAGTTCGGCACGGATGGCGCACGGATCGGGTGCTGACGGGATGAATCGGCGACGCTCTACAACGCATTGCGGGTTCACCACGCAATCCCAATCCTCGTCCATCGAATGGCGTCAGATTCCGTCTGATCCGGCCAGCAACCCCTGCAGAAATCTGGTCGGCAGAGCGCGGCGCAACCGGTTCCGCGCACGGGCGTCCTGCCGTGCGCGTGCGAGATTTCCCCTCCTCCTTGCGTTAGGTTCTCCAGCAGGATAAGATTCAGCCGCATTTTACGGGACCCGCTGCACAATCGAGACGGCACTCGGGGAGAAGGTGCCCTCATGGTCAGATATCCCCGCATCTCCGCCGTACCTGCGCCGACAGATCCGACACATCGTGGTCACCAGGGCTGGGATCCGCGCTGTACCATCGCAGCGGCTCCGCCGGGAGGCATGGTCACGCCATGAAAAAGAAGCCCACGCGCAAACCGGTCGCCAAGGCTCCGGCTGCCCCGAGCGTCCCGGTGCCCCCATCCATTTCGCTGGTGCTTATCGAGGACAACCGCCTGCTGCGGGAAGGAATCGCGGCGCTGATTCACAACGAGCCCGGCTTCCGGGTGCTGGCGGCGTCGGCGGATGCCGACGAAGCGCTCAAGAAGGTCCGGGAAGCCAAGCCGGACATTGTGCTGCTCGACTTCGGTCTGGAGGATCACGACAGCCTGAGCTTGACCGCCACAGTGCACGGCGAGGTTCCTGCGGCCCGGGTGATCGTGATGGGGCTGCTGCCGATCCAGGAAGATGTCGCCAATTTTGTGCGGGCCGGAGCCTCCGGCTTCATCATGAAGGACGCTTCCTTCGACGAATTCTTCGCCACGATCCGCGCCGTGGCCAGTGGGGCCGAGGTTCTCCCCAAGGCCCTGACGACTTCCCTCTTCGCCCAGATCGCGAAGAATGTCCCCGGCGGGGACAAGGCCAAGCGCCTGGATGCGGTCCGCCTCACGAGTCGGGAAACCGAGGTCATCGCGCTGCTCGGCGAAGGACTCAGCAACAAGGAGATCGCCCTCCGGATGCACATCGCGGTCCATACCGTGAAGAGCCACGTCCACAATATTCTGGAGAAGCTGGCGCTGCACACCCGCCTGGAGGTCGCCGCCTTTTCCCACTCCGGGGGCGCGCCGCGGTTCGCCTAGTCGTCCCGACGCATCGCAGGCCCAATCCTTCGAGCGAGCTTCCGCGTGGTCCGCTTGAGCGATTGGCACTCCGCTTCTTCCCTCTCACATTCCCAGCAGTGCACGTCGCCCAGCGGCGGCATCCGACCGCGGGTGGCCAGGGAGGCTGGGATCTCGAGGCTCCGGTCAGCCCCGTCTCCCAACCCCGACACCCGATCAGCCAGGATGAACAGGGATATCTCGCTCGTTCTCGTGGGTGATGGTGCGACACCGGAAACCGGGGTCGCCTCCCGCATCCGTGCCCAGCCCGGATTCCATGTGGTCGCCTCCCTCACGGATATCGCGGCGGTCCTCGAGCAGGTGTGCCGTTCCCGGCCCGACATCGTCCTGCTGAACCTGCAGCAGACCGGCGACGATACCCAGACGCTGGCGGGCGCGCTGCACGGCAGTGCCCCGGGATCGCGCGTGATCCTGATGGGCCTGGAAGCGCCTCAGAAGGATGTCGCGCGTTTCCTCCGGGCCGGGGTCGCGGGATTCATCATGGCGGGCGCGTCCTTCGACGACTTTCTCACGACCATTCACTCGGTGGTCGACGGGATCCCGGTCCTCCCGCCCGATCTGACCTGCTCCCTCTTCGGCCAGCTCCGACGGTACGGGGTCCTCGGGCGACCGAAGCGGGTGCCGGATGTCATGCGGCTCACCGCACGGGAACGTCAGGTCGCCGGCCTGATCGTCGAGGGAATGACCAACCGGGCGATTGCAACCCGGCTGCAGATCGCCCTCCACACTGTAAAAACCCACGTCCACCGGGTCCTGGCCAAGCTCGAGGTCAACAGCCGTATCGAGATCGCCGCCTTCTCTACCGCCCTTCTCCCTGACGCCTCGATGTAGCCGAGCCGGTCGAAAGGCCGGCATCAGTGGCATGCGAAGCGCCGCGCGGTCGTCAGGCGGCCTCTCGGACCGGCACTGTCAGACAGGGTCGCCCCCGCGAACGCAAGGCCTCGGCGCGACCCGGGGTGACAATAGTGTTCGACTTCGCGCGTACCACTCGTTAGAATTCTTCCAGTCAGTGAGGCGCGTCGGCGGCCTCTGGCCGGCCTTTATTCATGAATCGGGCCGTCGGCGGCACCTGAAACGACATCGAGACCCTGCAGCTCGGCAGCGTCGCGCAACTACAGTGAGCGCAGGGAGCCTGGGGACATCATGGATGCATCAAAGGTCGCCTTCCCCAGCCGGGAAGCTGCCGAGTTTGTCCGCGAGGTAAAGGCGGGTGTGGCGGAGTACTTCGAAACCAGCCGACGCTCCTCCAAGGGCGGCTGGTCGATGTGGCTGAAGACCGTGCTGCTCCTCGGTCTGACGATCGTGCCCTACGCGCTCATCATGACCAACCGCTACTCCCCGTGGGCCATGCTCGGCCTCGCGGGGCTGCTCGGCGTTGGTGTGGCCGGCGTGGGATTCAGCGTCGCCCACGACGCGCTGCACGGCGCCTATTCCGACAGCCCCACCGTCAACTACCTCCTCGGACTCAGCTTCGATCTCCTCGGCGCCAACAGCTACATGTGGAAGATCACCCACAATGTGATTCACCACACCTACACCAATATCGACGGCGTCGACGAGGACATCGATCTCTCCCCGTTCGTCCGGCTGTCCCCCGGCAGCCCCCCCGGGCGTCGCTACCGTTACCAGCACCTGTACGCCTTTTTCGCCTACGGGATGGCGATGCTCTTCTGGGTCTTCGTCAAGGACTACCGGTACTTCCTCAAGGCAAACCTCGGCCCGTATCAGGGTCGGAAGCACCCCCCGCGTGAAGTCGTGATGCTGATCCTCACCAAGCTGCTCCACTACGGCTGGACGATCGTACTGCCGCTGCTGGTGCTGCACATCGCCTGGTGGCAGTTCCTGATCGGGTACTTCACCATGAATCTGACCGCCGGGGCCATCCTCGGCATCATCTTCCAGTTGGCGCACGTCGTGGAGGGCACCGTCTACCCCGAGCCAGCGCCTGACGGAAGCATGGCCAACACCTGGCTGGTGCATCAGATGATGACCACGTCCAACTTCGCACCGCGGAATCATCTGCTGTCCTGGTACGTGGGCGGGCTGAACTACCAGATCGAACACCACCTCTTCCCCAAGGTCTGCAGCGTGCACTATCCGGCGATCAGCGGCATCGTCCGCCGGGTGGCCAAGGCGCACGGGGTGCCCTATCACGAGCAGCCTACGCTGCTGCGTGCGATCCGCTCCCACTACCGGATGCTCAAGCAGCTGGGACGGGACGGAATGACCTTGGGAGGTCCGGAACGGATGTCGGGCGCGGTCGCGAGGTGACGTAGTGACTGGGTGAGACCCCAGGACGGCGCGGGAGGATACTCGACCCGCCGTCGCAGAGCATCGGGTATCAAGTGCTCGATCCGATCGACACGCTCCAAGGGTCACCACCGAGGACCCACGGCCTGGACGGCCTCACTCAGCCACCTGCATTCCCGCCGCCCATTCCTGCGACATCGTGAGCGTCGGTATCGAATGGGGCGTGAGGCGATTCCGCCTCCACCCCCCGGCGGACTGATCGCGCCGGAGCAGACCTGACCCACGCGTCAGCACGCCCGTATCACCCGCCCCGCCTCCGCCTCACACAGCCCAACGACCACGTCCGTGATTAGCCCCTGAACGCCGGGTGCGCTGAAGCCTCACGGCATCAATCGAGGATGGCGGAGGGGCTTTCCCTCGCGCGCCAGCACCCGCGCGAGCTGATCCACACCCCGCCTCAGCTCCTGCGTGTCCACCGCGGCGAATCCGAGCTGCAGGCCTTCTCGCGGCAGCGGTCGGCGCGCGTAGCTGCTCAGCAGCGTCACCGCCACGTGCCGCTCCGCGGCAGCGGCTGCCACTGCGGCGCCATTCACCCCCTCCGATAGCCAACCCACAGTCTGGAGGCCGGCCTCGACCGGGGAAATCTCAAGCAGACCGCCGAGCCGCTGGGCCGCGGACTCGAGCAGGACTGCGAGGCGCTCGGCGTAGATCTCCCGCATCCGCCGGAGGTGCCGTCCAAAGTGCCCCTCGGCGATGAAGTCGGCGAGCACCGCCTGCGCCAGAAGCGGCGCGTGGCGACTGGTGATCGAGAGCGTCGCCCGCACCATCGCGACGAGATCCTCCGGCACCACGAGGTAACCGATCCGCAGCGAAGGAAACAGCACCTTGCTGAAGCTTCCCGCGAAGAGCACCACGCCGCCACGATCGAGCCCCTGCATCGCGGGCAGCGGCCGACCCGCGTAGCGATATTCGCTGTCGTAGTCGTCCTCGAGGATCATCGCCCGGGATGCCCGGGCCCATTCGAGCAGCGCCAGCCGCCGCCGGAGACTCATCCCGATCCCGACCGGGAACTGGTGTCCTGGCGTGACGTAGACCAGCTTCGCGTTCCGCGCACGGGTGCCGGGAAGCGTCATCCCTTCGGCGTCGAGCGGCAGCGATTCGATCCGTGCACCGTGGGCCTCGAACACCAATGCCGCACCGGTATAACCTGGATGCTCCATGCAGACCTGGTCGCCGGGATCGAGGACCAGGCGCGCCGCGATATCCAGAGCTTCCTGCACTCCCGAGACGATCACGACCTGCGCCGGCACGCACTGCACGCCGCGTGAGGTCCGGAGGTACTCCGCCACCGCTTCCTGCAACGGCCGATAGCCCGTCGGATCGGTGCCCAGTAACTGGGCGGTGGTGGCGCGCCGGAGACGGCGGGTGGTGACCTGGGCCCACAACGTGGTGGGAAAGAGATCGAGGGCGGGGAGATTGGCCCGAAAGGCACGCACGGGACTCATGGAGTAGCCGGGAAAGAGCTGCACTCGGCGCGCGTAGACGGAGACCCGCCGCTCCACGGCGGGTCTTGGCGCAGACGGCGCACCTGTCGTCCGCCGCACCTGCAGCAGGTCGTCCGGCAGGACTTCGCGCACAAAGGTCCCGGACCCCACACTCCCCTGGATGTAGCCCTCCCCTTCCAGCTGTTGATAGGCACTCACGATGGTCCCTCGCGAGAGCCCATACTGCCGAGCGAGGTCACGCGTGGCCGGAAGCCGGGCGCCGGGAGCGAGCCGTCGCTCGAGGATCTCGGCGCGGAGCGCACCGACGAGCCATCGGCCCGCGGCGAGACGCGGCTCCCGAGGGGCCAGGACCAGTTCGAGCGTCGTGATGCGCTTGGGCATGAGTGGTACATGGAAAATATGGAAAATGGATCTATCTGCTAGACCATCTTGCTCCTATCATGGGGGCCAGGAGGTGGCCACCATGCCCCAGGTATTGACCCGTGCACAACTCCTCGCCTTCGCCACACTGCCGCTCATCGGATGTGGTGCCCCAGCGCTCCGGGCGGCGAAGCAGGAGCCGACAATCACCGCCGGCCCGGCGCGCATCGCCTTCAGCCACCCGTTGCCGCCCCTCGACGGCGAGCACCTGGTAGTGACTGTCGTCGAGGTGCGCTACGCGCCCGGCGCCGCTTCCACACCGCACCAGCACCCCTGTCCCGTCGTGGGCTACATCCTCGAGGGGGCATTCCGGAGTCGAGTGCTGGGCGAGCGTGAGACCACCTACACGGCTGGGCAGAGTTTCTACGAGTCACCCAACGCCGTGCACCAGGTGTCCGCCAACGCGAGCGCTACCGCACCGGTGCGCTTCCTCGCCTCCTTCACCTGCGACCACGAGACACCGCTCTCGGTCGCCGCTCCAGAGGTCGGGGCCGGTCTCGGGAGGCAGCCATGAGATGGGTCATGCGTTACACCCGTCTCACGCGTGCTGCCGCGTTTCTCTCCGGCGATGCCTCGCGTGACGTTGGCCTTGTTCTTCATCCCATCGGGAGTACGCACCATGACGCCACGTATCAACTACGCCAAGGTCGCCCCTGGCATCTACGAGGCGATGGACAGCCTCGACACCTACCTGAGCGGCGCGGGCATCGAGGAGTCGCTGCTCCAGCTGGTGCGGCTCCGCGCCTCGCAGATCAACGGCTGCGCCTACTGTCTCGATATGCACTGGAAGGATCTGCGGGCCCTCGGCGAGAGTGAACAGCGGCTCTACTCGCTTGATGCCTGGCGTGAAAGCCCCTGCTACACCGAGCGGGAGCGGGCTGCGCTGGCCTGGACCGAGGCAGTCACCAGCATCACCGACGGCCACGTACCCGACCCTGTGGTGGAAGCAACCCGGCGGCAACTCACCGAGAGGGAGCTGGCGGATCTCACCCTGGCCGTCGCCGCGATCAATGCATGGAATCGGCTTTCGATCGCGGCTCGCCTGACCCCGGGCGCCTACCAGCCCGCCGTCCCCACGACGTGAGGTCCTGTCGAGGAACGCGCCTCGGCCGTCGGCCCCATCCCGGACGCCGGGGGCGCTGGATCAGGCGGGACGGCGCGTGGCGCTGCGGTCAGCGGCGGTCGACATCCGTCCTCCGCTGGTACAACAATCCCTGCGGAGAGCTGAATACCGGGCGATAGTGCTCCATCAGCAGCCGGTGCAGCAGGACGAAGTGGGCGATCGGATACTTCGGGGGATAGTACGCCGCCTCGGTATCGAAGATGTACCTGGGCGGATGTCGAGCGATGTCTTCCTCGAAGCGGGCCCATGCACCCGGGAGCACGCGCGCCTGGGTGTCCTCCCGAGCGGGGTCATGATTCCATGGACTGCCGAAGATGTAGCCCGTCAGCGGAAAGAAGGCGATGTATCGCGAGGCTGGCCGGAGGTCGGCGTGCAGGTAGAACTTCGGATACTGCCCCCACACAAAGAGCCGGTCCCCGGCGGCCGAGGTACGGCGGATGTACTGGTCGACCGTGCCCTGGCCGAGGGGCTCCGGGGCCTCGATGAAATTGACCACCAGGAAGATGGCCGCACAGAGGACGGTGCCCCGCAGGGTCCAGATTGCCTGGGGCGACCGCTGATCCCCGTACCACGCCGCGGCAAACCAGGGCGCCGCCAGCAGGACGAGTGGTGGCAGCAGTTGGATGTAGTAGTAATCGAAGAAACGTCCGCTCGCCGCCGTTCCCACCGCCGAGACCGCCAGGAAGACGATCAGCGCCATGCGCTCGGCCTCGCGGCCCGTCCAGAGGGTGGCGGCGCGCAGGCTCTGAACCACCCCGAACAGCAGCGGCGCACAACAGAGCGAGAAGATGAGCGTCATCCGTCCACCTCGCGCCCAGAAGACGGCGCTCCGTATGCCATACGTGACGCCGTGGTCGAGCACCGACCAGTACAGCGCCTCGCGGAAGTTGCCCTGGCGCTGAAGCATCAGCGCCGCCACGGCGAAGGTGCCCGCGAAGCCGAGGCAGAGCCACGCCGCGTGGACGAGGCTGTGCACCCACTCGAGCCCGCGTGACCGACGATATCCGGGCAGCAGCACGTAGATGCCGAGTGCGAGGCCGGCGATCCCCGCTGGCTGCTTGAGGAGAAAGCCCAGGGCGGGCATCGCGCCGGCGAGCAGCAGCTCCGGCCGCCAGCGGGATCGACCGCGAAAGGCGATGGCGATGCCCAGCACCACCGGCAGGTTCATCAGCACCTCGCCGTTGAAGGCGAGGTTGACCATATCCCAGAATGTCTGAAAAACAGGGTAGAGGAGGGCGGCAACTACTCCTGCTCGTGCTCCCGCAACGGTGCATCCGACGAGATACAGCGCACCCATCGTGGCCAGCACCCAGATCACCCCCACGACATGCAGCGCCAGCCAGTTGTGAGTGCCGAAGTTGCGCAGGATCTCCTGGTAGACCCAGAACAGGAGGGGAGGCTTTCGGTCGATGACGTCGACGTAGAGCCGCCCCCCTGCCAGCATCTCTCGCGCGGCCACGACATAGACCGCCTCATCCTGGATGGTCGACTCGCTGAGCAGGGCGGGGAGGTGGGTGACGAGCAGCACGGCCACCAGGCCGGAGAGGACCCGCGCCTGTCGCGGTGCATGCCACATCGCGTCAGCCATTCTGTCGGCGCAACCCATCGACCGGGAGCGGCCGGTTTACCATCGCTGCCCCGCCGTGATACCGTCCGCCCGATCGTCGTTGGGGAGGCGCGCAGCATCGCCGGCGGAGCCACGCGCCGGCGGAGGTGGGGCGGTCAGCAGCGATCGATGGCTGGGGGGTACTCACATGATTGCTCCCGCTTATCCCTCGGTCCGGTTGGGGTCGGCGCAGCCGGGGCAGACGCCGTAGTCCAGGTCGTCCGCGGCCTGCTCCTGAAAGAAATCGGTGATTGAGGTCCACTCCCCCCGCCGGTGAATGCGCTGACAGGATGGGCAGAACTTGAGAAACGATTCGGCGTGGGCCAGTCGCCGCAGCAGCGTGTTTGTCACAACGATACTCGTCGCGGCGACCAGCGACAGGAGCAGAAATTCGAACCCCGCCTCCTCCGGCCGGAATGGACTGGGGTGTGCGTGGAAGAGGAGTCGGGGCAGATCGATCGCTTCGTCCAGCCAGATGACCAGTCCCACCAGGATGAAGCCGAGCGCCTGGAGACCGATGGCCCAGCGGCGAAGGACGTCAAGGCGGGTGTGCATGGGGCGGGACCTCGGGCGGAACGGGAGCTGAGCTGCGGGTGTGCAGGAGGTGTCCGCTCCTCCAGTCACGGCGACGAGTCAGGGCGAATCAGGCAGCACAGGCCACACGAACCGATCCGTCATGGTTCCGAGGGAGCGGTGATCGCAGTGGTCGCGATCCGCCGCCGCCCCATGGCAGAGGCCGACGCAAGATTGATCTCCCGCCACGCCACGCCTCAGGAAGATTCCCCCGCGGCGTACGGTGACGCATCCGGGGCTGGGTGCCGCTGTCGAAACGTGAATGCGGCCGCCGTCGGACCATGCCGGCGGAGCTGCTCCAGGCGGTCGACCGCCTCCGCAATGGTGGGTCGATGACCGCCAGGCACCCACCAGAGCACCGTGAACGGCAGCTCCATTCGTTCGAACCACTCGCGGCGGTGTCGCATCACCTCAGCGTGGAGCGTGCCAAAGACGAACTCGTGCAGCACCTCGGCGTCCTCCCAGACCGAGAAGTTGACCAGGATCCGATCGTCGTCGTAGTGCCGGACCGCCGTTGCGTCGCCCTCTGGAGTCTGAAACCGCCACACGAATCCCGGCGCGGCATCGGCCAGCGCATTCACCGCCGCGAGACGCGCGACGAATCCGGCCAGCTGGGGGGAGTCGAGGGGTGCCAGCAGGCGGGCGATGTTGAGCTGGGCGAGGTGGTAACGGGACACACAGAGGAGGGTAATGCGGCGCCCGCGGGGAGGGGAGCCCGGAGCACCAGCCAGCAGCGTGACAGCGCCACCAGACCGGATGCTCAGCCGTCAAACGTAGGGCAGCGTACTCGGACAGCTCGTCCTGTACTAGGAGGACAACATTCCCCTGGGAGCATGCCGATCGAGACGGCGAGTACGCATGCCCATCCAGCTGCCATGGCGGGGGAGACCGCCCCGGAAGGCGAAGGAGACTGCGGGCAGAATTCGGGTGGTGAACTCGACGTCACGGCCCTCACGGACAATCCGGGTCCCTTTGACGAGGCCCGCGACCGCGGCGGCGGTGTACCAGCGCCCGGGAACCAGGGCAGGGTAGGCGTCTGCAAAGGCCTGCTTCAATCGGACCTCGCGAACCATGGGCTGCATTGGGGCTCCGGATGCCTGGGTGCACGGAGGGTACCCAGACGAGGGTCAAGCCATCATGAGAGATGGATGAAGAGCTGCTGGCTAACGGAACAGATGCGCGAAGCGCCTCTTGAACTCCACCTTGCGCTCCTCCTCCGTCGCCCCGCTGAGACCGGCGCACCGATGCGCGGCGTGGGCATCCCATCCCTCCGGCCAGGAGACGAAGATCTTGTCATCGCATCCGGGGCACCGCACCCGCCGCTCGGCCACGGCGGCCGCCGTCAGCACATTCGCGTTGACAATTGCATCGGCGACGATCTCCGGAATCGGCGGAATGATCATCAACTCTGGCTGCGCCAGCCGGGAGTTGAAGCACCGCTCGTGGCAGTAGTGCTCGAACATGGCCCGCTCCCGCCCCTCGCCGGGGCGCTCCAGCCAGATGCGACAGGGCTCGGTCGCGCTGTTGCGAATCTCCCGTCCGCAGAAACAGCACGGCTCCCAGTGATATTCGGCCCGGTGCGGTTTGAGTGCGGCGAGCAGTTCCTGGACACCCATCGGAACCTCCAGACAGCGGATGGCCTGCGACTGACCGCCTAGACGCCGCAGTGAGCGCCTCGACACGACACAAGGCACGCGCACAAGTATACCGGGAATGTTGCGGGAGGCCCTCGCCCGAAATACGCCGGCGGACGACTCGCCCTGCGGCACCTGGGACGCTACGCTCCTGGCGGCACCGTCCCCATCCGGCGAAGCCGCCACCCACCATGCCCATCGCGTAGCCAGAGGATCCGGAAGCCACCCTGGGCGACAACGGTATCGCCGACGGGGAGCTGCACCTGCTGCCAATATCGCCCGGTCTGTAGCGCCGAGTCGCCGTGCACATCGAGGGTGGCGGCGGTCATGGTATCCGCGAGGACGTGATAGGCACTGAACGATCCGAGAAAGGCCCGGATCGCGCCTGGCCCGACGATCGGCGGGCGACGGGCATCGACCAGCTCGCCGTCATCGGTGAACAACCCGGCGATGCTGTCGCTTGCCTGTCGTCGCAACAGGCCGGCGTACCGCTCCAGCGCGGCCGCGACGCTTCCGGAATCCGCAGCTGTCTGCGCCGCCACGGCCGGTGTGCCTGCCGCGACGACCAGCATGAGCAGGGCGAGGACCCGGAAGCGTCCCACCAGCTAGTTCCCCGCTGGCTTGGCGGACTGGGGGTCGTCCTGCGGGTTCACGTACGTCATTCCGAACGGGCCCATCGCCGTCACTGCAACGATCGTCGCGCCCTTCGCGACGGCGAAGTGGTGCATCATCGCAGGCACCGTTCCCGTATCACCCACCACCATCGGCTGGATACCCTTGATATCGAGCTGGTCTCCCATCCCCACCAGGAGTGCACCCTGCTTGATCTGAACCACCTCATCGGTCGGGTGAAAGTGCGGCGGGATGCGGTAGCCATCGGGCATCGAGAGTTGAATGGTGAAGGTCTCGGCCTTGCCAGGGTCACCACTCACGACGGCCATCTGCGCACCTTTGGGAAAGACGGCGGGCGCCGGCCCCCACTGGAGCGTTGCCGTCGCGGGGGCGCTCTGCGCGGAGAGGGCTGACGCGAAGACGGTCAAACCGAGGAGGGGGGCGAGGAATCGACGCATCGGGGCTTCCTGAAAGAGGGGACAATCAACATGGAGTGCGGAACCGATGAAAGGTAGGCCCAAGACCCCATCCGCTACAGGCGACCAGAACCCTGTGCCCGATCCGCCAGCGCGCCGCAACACCGTCCCACGACATCCGGGGAAACCCAACTGGCGCCCCAATCCGCCCCGCCGTATCGTCCCACGCCATGCTATGCCATCTCCCTGGCCGGATCCCGGCCACCACCGCGCTCCGCATCCTGCTCCGGCACGCCGGGGTCGAGTACTCCGAGCCGCTGCTTTTCCTGCTCGCCGGAGGCATCGGCGCCGGGGTCTTCTCGTTTGTCTATGAAAAGGAGGATCACGCCTCGCTCTTCCTCGCCGGCCGCCACCTCTGGGCTGACGACCAGGCTTATCTCACAGCCGCCGCCAAGCGACTCGGCTTCCGGGCCGTGGTGAAAGAGACCACCTCGCCCAAGGTGGGAGAGGAACAGCTCCGGGCCGCCCTTGACGAGGGTCACCCGGTGATCGCCTGGGTCGATCTCGCCCACCTGCCGCACCGCGCCGCCCCGGCGAGGTTTTCTGGCGGCGGCTATCACGTCGTCACCGTCCATGCGGTTACCGGCGCCGACGCCCTGATCGGCGATCTGGCCCCGGAGCCGATCTCGATTCCGCTCCGCGACCTGGGCATCTCCCGGCAGCGCATCGCCAAGCAGCGGAATCGCCTGTTCTGGCTCGAACGCGCCAAGAGCACCGGCAAGCCCGCGACGCAGCAGGCGCTCATCGCCGACGCCCTCACGGCGTGTGTCACCACGCTCGCCAGAGCGAAGATGACCAATTTCCGGCTCGACGCCTTTCGTGAGCTTGCCGACCGGATGGCCGGCACAAACAAGGAGAGCTGGGCCCAGATGTTCCCTCCCGGCCCACGGATGTGGACCGCACTCACCTCCGTTCACGACTGCGTCGCCAACTATTTCACCGGCGGGGGTCTCTGTCGCAGCATCTTTGCCGATGGCCTGCGCGAGGCGGGCCGCGACGTTTCCGCTGATCGCTACGCCGCGCTTGGCGCACACTGGAGCAGCGTCGCGGAGCTGGCGCTCCCACGGGGACACGCGGCGTGCAAGGAGGCGAGTGAACTTCTCGACCGGAAGGCGGAGCTGACACGGAGCAATGGGCCGGTGAACGAGATCCGCGCCTGCTGGGAGCGCCTCGACCGGCTTGCCACCGAAGCCCGAAAGCGCTTCCCGCTGCCCGCGGCCGAAGCGGCGGCGCTCCGCGGTGAACTCGCGCACCGGATTGGAACCCTCCACGCGGAGGAAACCGCGGCGCTCGCCACACTCAGCTCCTGAACTAGATTACGGCATGCGATTCTCTCCCGTTGCGGCCGTCGCCGCCCTGCTCGCCGCCTGTGCACCGTACAGTCCTCCCAAGCTGACTGAGCCGCCGCCAGCCGAACTGCCACCGCCACGCAGCAGTCCCTCGGGGGCGGTCCTGCAGGACCAGATCTCCGGCACAACCGCGCGACTGCAGGCGGTGAGCGTGGTGAATGAGAACGTCGTCTGGGCAAGCGGCACCGGCGGCACCTACGCCATCACCGTCAACGGCGGGAAGAGCTGGCGTACCGGCGTCGTGGCCGGCGCCGACAGCCTTGAATTCCGCGACGTGCAGGGCCTCGATGCGAAGTCCGCCTTCCTGCTCAGCTCAGGCACTGGCACCGCCTCCCGGATCTACCGGACGAGCGATGGCGGACAGAACTGGCAGCTCCAGTTCATCAACCGGGATACGCTCGCCTTTTACGACTGCTTTGCCTTCTGGGACCGGAAGAGCGGCATCGCCTGGAGCGACAACGTGGGTGGGCGCTTCCCCTATCTCGTCACGGCGGACAGCGGGCAGATCTGGCGGCAGCACTATCTCGACAGCGCCACCACCGGCGAAGGTGCCTTTGCCGCGAGCGGCACCTGCGTGGCGACCAGCGGCAGTCGGAAAGCGTGGGTCGCAACCGGCGCCGGCACCGCGTCGCACGTGTTCATCACTCTCGATCGCGGCGCGACCTGGGAACGGTTCAGCACACCCATTGTCCAGGGCACGCCGACCACCGGGCATACGAGCATCACCGTCCGTGGTGACCTCGAGGCGCTCGCCGCAGGCGGTGACATCGGTGATGCGAAGAGCACCAGCAATCAGGTCACGCTGACCAGGGACGGTGGGAAGAGCTGGACGACGGGCGGATCGCCGACCTTCACGGGCGCGGTGTTCGGCGTGACCTTCGTTCCCGCCACGGCAGGCAGCGTCGTCGCCGTCGGCCCGGGCGGGGCCAGCCTGTCCAGCGACGACGGGAAGCAGTGGGTCCAGCTCGACACGCTGAACTACTGGAGTGTCGCCTTTGCGACTCGTCAGGCGGGCTGGCTCGTCGGCCCGAAAGGCCGGATCACCAAAGTCAGCTTCTGAGGCACGCGGTATGCACGGTGCCCGGGCATGCGACCATCGCTGCTTGCCACCACCGCTCTGTTCGGGGCGCTGCTCCTGACTGGGGCCTGCCGCAATGACGAGAATGATGGCAGTGGCTTCACCAACGGCTGGGTCAGCGCGGGGCGCTCCCGCCACCGCGCCGGAGACGATGGCTCCGATCTTCCGACGCTCCGCGACCATCCCGACCCCGCCCTCGAAAATCTGGGTGGCGCCTCAAGCGGCGGCAAACACCGCGCTGCCATGACATTGGACGGTGGCGGCGGGTACGGCGGGAAACCTGGCTTCACCCTGCCGCCGCCGAGCGCGGCCGCTCGAGCAGCAATCGCACCCCCCCGCTCTGCGCCGAGTACCGCTGCTTCGCGTCACGGCAAGCGCCGACCCTGACGCAGCCGCCGCCGGTCCGCCCCGGTGCCCGGTGGCATGCGCCCTGCCTTCCTCGGTCGCGTCGGCGCGCATGATCCACGCATCCACATGGGTTAGCGCCGAGAGCGCCCGCCGCCGGGACAATATGTCGGTCATCCTGACCCCGACACGCCACATTGACCCCGCGGCGTACCCGATCTGGAGGAGTGCATGTCCCTTCCCGCCTGGCCCCGCACCGTCACCGCGATGGTGGCCGCTTCGTTTGCCGCCGGCCTGCTTGTCGCCGGTGTCTTCAACTTGCCCCGTCATTCCGCCGCTCAGCCCGTCCTCGCCACCGCGCCATCGGCGTCCCCCGGCGGCGCAGCCCTCACCGGCCTCAGCGACGCCTTTGCCGAGATCGCCGATCGGGTGAAGCCGAGTGTGGTGTATATCGAGAGTACCCACCGCGGGATGCGGGCACCGCACCCGGAGATCCCCCGGGAGTTTCAGCCGTACTTTCACGGTATGCCGGGAGCGCCTGACAAGCCGGAGGTCTCTCGCGCCTCCGGCTCCGGCTTCATTGTCTCCGACGACGGCGACATCCTCACCAACGCCCACGTCGTGGATGACGCTGATCGTGTCACGGTGCGTTTGCTCGACCATCGCCAATTCACCGCCGCGGTCATCGGTACCGACCCGACCACCGACGTGGCGCTGATTCATATCGACGCCCGCGGCCTCACGCCCGCGGCACTCGGCAACAGCGACCAGGCCCGGGTCGGTGAGTGGGTGCTGGCCGTCGGGAACCCGCTGGGGGAGAATCTGTCGTTCACGGTGACATCGGGGATCATCAGCGCCAAGGGCCGGACGCTGCAGCTGCCCAATCAGACCGAGCGCAGCATTCAGGATTTCATCCAGACCGACGCCGCCATCAACCCCGGGAATTCCGGTGGTCCGCTGGTGAACGTGAAGGGTGAGGTCATCGGCATCAACAGCGCCATCGCGAGCGAGACCGGCTTCTACACCGGCTACGGCTTTGCGATTCCGGTGAATCTGGTTCGCCACGTGATGGAGCAGCTCGCCCATGGCGGCCATGTCCATCGTTCCGCCCTCGGCGTACGCGTCAAGAACGCCAGCGAGACCGACGCGGAATATGTGGGACTCAGGGAGGTGCGCGGTGTGGTGGTCGAGGACGTCGGCGACGCCGCATCACCGGCCAGGAAGGCCGGCCTGCAGCAGGGCGACGTGATCGTCGCGATCGACGGCCAGCCGGTGGACTACGTCGGACAGGTGCAGCAATCGATCGTCTTCCGGAAGCCGGGCGAGGAAGTCGCCGTGGAAGTCGCGCGGAAGGGGGGCGAACACCGCACCCTTCACGTCCGATTGCAGGAATCCACCGAAGCGCCAAACCCGGTGGCGGAGCGGCCGGACACCCCGGGTGTCGACGATGCCCAGACTGCCAGCAATATCACGCGCCTCGGCCTGACCGTGACGGCGGGGGCCGAGGGGGATCTGCGCGGCGTTGTGGTGACCGAGGTCGATCCCTCCGGCCCCTGTGCCGACCAGATCGCGAGCCCCGAGCTGGGTGGCCCGGATGTGATTCTCTCCGTGGAGGGCACGCCGGTACGGAAACCGGCCGACCTGGAGGCAGCCATCCGTTCGGCGGGCCATGGCAGCATCGTGGAGCTTGTCGTGTACAATGCGCCGACGAAGAATCGGCGAATCGAGCGGGTGCGGGTTCAGTAGCGCCACGCACTCGCGGTGACGCGGGCGAACAAGAAAACAATCGAGGGATCCCTTCAGGCTCTCACCTGGAAGGATCCCTCGTTCATTGCGATTCACTCGAATCGGTGGCCCCGGGGGCCCGTCACTTGAAGCTGATGAGCTCCACCTCGAAGTGCAGTGTCGCATTCGGTGGAATAGTCGGAGGCGAGCCCTGGGGCCCGTACGCCAGCTCACCCGGGATCCAGAACTCGTACTTGGCGCCTGCGTTCATCAGGCCAACGCCCTCGGTCCAGCCCGGTATCACCTGGTTGAGTGGAAAGGAGGCCGGCTGGCCACGCTTGTAGGAGCTGTCGAACTCCTTGCCGTTCAGCAGCATGCCCTTGTAGTGCACCGTGACCGTCGAGGTCTTGCTCGGACGCGGCCCGGTCCCTTCCTTCACGACCTTGTACTGCAGCCCGCTCGGAGTGGTCTTCACGCCATCCTTGCCCTTGTTGTCGGCGAGGAACGTCTCGCCAGCCTTCTTGTTCTCCAGACCGGACGCCGAATCCTTCTGCCGCTGGATGCCCATCATTCGGACCTGGAAGGCCATCATGGTGGACTGCATCACCGAGTCGCTGAACGTCGCCGCCGTGCCGGACATGCCCTCCTTGAGCCCGCGGAAGATCAGGTCCGGCTTCACGGGAACGGACTGCTGCTTCAGATTCTCGCCCATCTTGTAGCCGAGGATGTAGCTCACACTATCATCGGAGGAGGCGAACTTCGTGCTGCCGGTGCCGCCCGCCTGCTGGCCGCAGCCCAGCGCCACGGCGGATACGGCGAAGAGGGCCGATTTGGCCAGGAATCGCATGCACACTCCCAATCAGGGGTCACGGGGGACTGCCTTGGACGGGCGGGAATATAGTGGAGGGGCAGGCCGTTGGCCTGCCCCTCCCTCGTGACGGTGACCCGCGCAGCCGCCCAACGCTCCACCGTCGAGTCTCCCCGATCCAGCGGCGATCCTGCGCCGCCGCCGGAATGCGCATCCCCTACGCCACGGTTCTCGTCACCACATATTGGCCGCACGCCGTGAAATCGATCTGGACATTGGTGATCTCCCCGTTCCGGGTCACCACCATGAGGAGTCGGCCGGCGGTGAAGCGCGGCGTCACCGAGCAGGTCGGATCGAAGAGCAGCGGGGTCGGCGTGCTGGTCACGACGTTCCAGCTTCGATTCGCGGTCGCCCAGCTTCCGGTGCCGTCGACGCTCCAGGTGCCGGCGGGGAGCGGCAGTCCGAGTCCGATCGAGCCGGGGATCGTCGCGATGAACTTGCCGAGCCAGGTGCGCGTGTGCGTGGTGATGCGGCCACTCGCATGGGTCCACTGGGTCACGAAGTTCGTGACAGTGTGGCCCAGCGTATCACTGCTGGCGCCCCATTCGCGCATGCCGTTGCGGACGGCGACAAAGCTGCGGAGCGGGAAGGGGGAGTTGTCCCGCTTGACGGTGAAGTTGGTGAAGACGTGCTGCACGCCGAAGCTGGCCACTGTGGGCTGCGGATCGAGGTAGTCGATCGTCCCACTGAGCGAGTCGGTGATGAGTCCGCCTGCCCGGCTCAGGACGCAGCCGCCGTAGTCGAAGCGCACGGAGTCCGGGATGATGTCACTGTCGCTGTTGGTGAACGGCGTCGGAGTGATGGTTGCGCAGGCGGGCGGTGGGGTCATGAGCCGGGGCCCTGCGTAGGTCATGGCCAGACTCACCCCGCTGGTGGCATTGTACGACGACGCATCGGC